>CAIZRK010000001.1 GCA_903935355.1 uncultured beta proteobacterium
CCTGACCATCGGGATAAGATTTTAGGGTCAGTACAGTGTGGGCAAGTTCAACCCGCAATGGATTTTTATTGGAGAGGCCTTGATCCAATACAAAGCGAACAAAACAGCGTGAACCATTTCCGCATTGCTCTACTTCACCACCGTCCGCATTAAAAATCCGATAGCGAAAATCAGCATCAGGGCGAGTCGCTTTTTCAACTAGCAAAATTTGATCGGCACCAATACCAAATTGACGGTGAGCCAATTTTTTCCATTGCTCACTAGTAATATTAGTGAGGTCTTGATCAATACCATTAATCACAATGAAATCATTGCCAGCACCATGCATTTTAGTAAAGCGCAGTTTGCGTTTGGGGGTGCTTGAATTCGTGCTCAAAAGATTTCCATTTAGAAATAAGGCAATTTTATGTGTACAAGCTGGGCTCACCAGGAGGGCGATGTTTAAAACGCTTGTGTACCCAATAGTACTCTGCCGGTCTTTCTCTAACAAGTTCCTCAATACATTGGTTTAAGCGTGCCGTATCCATTTCAACATCATCACTAGGGAAGTTGGGAAGTGGCGCACTGATCTTACAGGTGTAGCCTTTACGATCTTTGTTTAATGTAGTGGTCATAAAACAGACTTCAGCACCGCTGAGTTTGGCCAGGCGAGAGACAGAAGTGATGGTATTGGCCTGGATGCCAAAGAAGGGCACAAATACCGAATCTCGTGGGTCAAGGTCAATATCAGGAGCAATAATTGCGGCATTTCCATTTTTAACTTCCCGAATAAGATCGCGCAATCTACTTTGCCTTTCTATCGATTTACCACCAAAGCGATTGCGCCACTCAATCATCTTCTGATTGAGATAGGGGTTTTTCATATTCTGATACAAGCCCGCACCACGTGGCCAGTCATGCTGATTTGCTAAGACAGAAAGCGCCATGAAGCCACCTTCAAGCCCTACAAAATGAGGGTTGATTAATAAGCGTGGTTTTCGGTCGCCTAAAGTAATGGCGGAGTTAATGGTGACCATATCGGTTATTTGTTTGCCACTTCCTAGCCAAATACGACTGCGCTCTATTACACTGCGTCCAAATAACTTCCAGTGCTCTATTGCTAAGTGATTGATTTCATCATCATTTAGGTTTGGAAAGCACAAACGAAGATTGGTTTTAACAACCCTTGCGCGTTCATTGAGAGTATGGGCGGCAAGCCAGCCTAGACCGTATCCAATAAAGATCGTGATTGCATAAGGCAAAAAGGCAAAAAGGCGCAGAAGATTAAGCGCTAAAAAATTAAAAATGTTATGTAACCAGATCATCTCAAATGAAATATCAATTGATTAATTAACTATTTATTCCTGAGGCGGCAACTCTGCACCAGTCGGGTGCTTATAGCGGTTATAAGCCCATAGAAATTGCTCTGGCGCACGTAAGATAGCGTTTTCAATGGCTAAATTTAATTCCTGCGCAGCAATCTGGGGGTCTTGAGAAAAAGGCTCGATCCGCTTGGCTTGCATCAGCCATCCAGTGCCCCATTTTTTTCGTGTTGCAGTAAACATGACAACAGGTGTTTGATGGCGATTAGCAAGGCGACCAGGTAATGTGGTGGTATAGGCAAGGCGCCCAAAGAAGGGCGACCAAATACCCTCTCCACCGCTAGGTACCTGATCTGGAAGAATGCCAATAGCCTCTCCGCGAGTCAGCGCCCGAGTCATTTGTCGAACCCCATGTAAATTGGTCGGGACAAAATGCAAATTGGGGTAGTTTCGACCAGACTCAACAATCTCATTGAGCCATTCTTGCCTAGCTGGACGGTACAAAATCGTGGCTGGGTAATGCCGCGCGATTATCCGTGGAATGACCTCAAAACAGCCGATATGGGGGGTAAGCATCAGCATGCCATGTCCCTCATTAAAGGCAGATACCACCGTATCGAAATTTAGCACTTCTACTAAATCAAGGGCTTTTTTAGGGTTTTTCCAGGCCCACAAGCTATCAGCAAAAAGCATTCCTGAGCCTGCGGCAGCAGACCATAGCTTGACTGGAAGCTGTTCCTTGGCCATAACGGCTAGGTAGTGAGCTTTAAAGAGCTTTCGGTAATGACTAGAAACAAGAAAGGCGAATACCCCTAAAAAAGCGCCGATAGCTTGCGCAGCAGCAAGGGGTAATGCCCCAATGCCGTTAAATAGAAACTTTAGAAATAAGCTTTGCACAGTGTAATGATATTCAATGCTGGCAATAGAACCAAATTTCATGTGCCACTTGAAGAAATACCCATTTTTGGGATAGAATTACCAAATCGCTGAGTTAAGACAACTTGCAGGGCGATTCATAAATTCTGCTAAAGCGTCGCCGTTGTGATTCCTGGCACGTCGAGTTGTCCCAAAGATCGTGTTAATTTTAAAAGGAATATGCAATGGCAAATGATTACTTCTTTACCTCAGAATCCGTTTCTGAAGGTCACCCCGATAAAGTTTCAGATCAGATTTCTGATGCTATCTTGGATGCCATTTTGGCTCAAGATCCAACAGCACGTGTTGCCGCAGAAACTTTGTGCAATACCGGCTTGGTTGTACTTGCTGGCGAGATCACTACGAATGCAAATGTAGACTACATCCAAGTAGCTCGCAACACTTTACGTGAAATTGGTTACGACAACACCGACTACGGAATTGATTACAAAGGCTGCGCGGTATTGGTTGCCTATGACAAGCAAAGTCCCGATATTGCTCAAGGGGTTGATAAAGCCCATGACGATGGTCTAGATCAAGGCGCGGGAGACCAAGGCTTGATGTTTGGTTACGCTTGTGACGAGACTAATGAGCTCATGCCTTTACCCATTCATTTATCGCACCGCTTGGTAGAGCGTCAATCCCAGTTGCGCCGTGATGGCCGTTTAACCTGGTTGCGACCTGATGCAAAGTCCCAAGTTACCTTGCGTTATGTCGATGGCAGGCCTGACTCTATCGATACTGTTGTTCTCTCGACTCAGCACGATGAAGAAATTTCTCTTGATAAATTGCGTGAAGCTGTCATTGAAGAGATCATCAAGCCAGTATTACCAAAGCATTTGATCAAAGGTGCGATTAACTTCTTAGTAAACCCAACCGGTCGATTTGTTATTGGCGGTCCACAAGGCGATTGCGGTTTAACTGGGCGCAAAATTATTGTAGATACCTATGGTGGCGCAGCCCCCCATGGCGGTGGCGCTTTTTCCGGAAAAGATCCCTCAAAAGTAGACCGCTCTGCAGCATATGCAGGACGTTATGTGGCCAAGAATATTGTGGCTGCTGGATTAGCATCCAAGTGCCTCATTCAGATATCTTATGCGATTGGGGTAGCGAAACCCACTTCTGTGATGGTTAGTACATTTGGAACAGGCAAGATCTCAGATGAAAAGATTGCACAACTAGTATCCGAGCACTTTGATTTGCGTCCAAAAGGTATCGTCAAGATGCTCAACCTCTTACGGCCCATTTATCGTAAAACCGCTGCTTATGGCCACTTTGGTCGCGAAGAGCCAGAATTTACTTGGGAACAGTGTGACAAGGCGCCTGCATTACGGGCAGCAGCAGGGTTGTAATCAGTAATTAGAGGTACTAAAGCCAAATATGTAGTAATTGTTTACAATTACTACATACCTTCAAGGAGCGTTGCAAGGAATGTTGAGAACCAGCATTTCCCCAGGCTTGAAGGGAGTGGACTCCTAAACGGAGTTTGCTAATTGCAACTGCGCTCGCTAACCCATGATTCAATGGCTAGCGAGTTTCTACTCCAGCATTGGATCGTATTTAGCTGGAGCAGTCATGACTATCGTTTTTGATTTAAACCATTTTGTTGCAACGCGTTGCGCAATTGCAGATATCTCTTTATCTGAATTTGGCCGTAAAGAAATCGCGATTGCCGAAACTGAAATGCCGGGCCTCATTGCAATTCGTGATGAATTTGCTGCGCAACAACCATTGCGTGGTGCACGTATTACAGGTTCTTTGCATATGACGATTCAGACGGCAGTTCTGATCGAGACGCTCGAAGCTCTAGGTGCAGAAGTACAATGGGCCTCTTGCAACATCTTCTCAACTCAAGATCATGCGGCTGCGGCAATCGCTGCTAACGGTACACCCGTATTTGCAATTAAAGGCGAAACTCTTGAGCAGTATTGGGATTTCACCCACCGTATTTTCGAGTGGGCTGATGGCGGCTATACCAATATGATTTTGGATGATGGCGGTGATGCCACTTTGTTATTGCACTTGGGTGCTCGTGCGGAAAAAGATCAAGCGTGCTTGAATCATCCAACTAGCGAAGAAGAAACCATTTTGTTTGCAGCCATTCAAAATAAATTAGAGCAAGATCCTACTTGGTATTCCACACGCTTAGAAAAAGTAAAAGGCGTTACTGAGGAAACCACAACTGGTGTACATCGTTTATATCAAATGTTTGCCAAGGGCGACTTAAAGTTTCCAGCAATCAATGTGAACGATTCAGTGACTAAGAGCAAGTTCGATAACCTCTATGGCTGCCGCGAGTCTTTGGTTGATGCGATCAAGCGTGCTACCGATGTGATGGTGGCTGGTAAGGTTGCAGTAGTTTGTGGCTATGGTGATGTAGGTAAGGGTTCTGCACAAGCATTGCGCGCCTTGTCAGCACAAGTATGGGTCACTGAAGTAGACCCAATCTGCGCTTTGCAAGCTGCAATGGAAGGTTATCGTGTTGTGACAATGGATTATGCGGCTGATAAGGCTGATATCTTTGTTTCAGCAACTGGTAACTACCATGTGATTACCCACGACCATATGGCAAAAATGAAAAATCAAGCCATTGTCTGTAATATTGGCCACTTCGATAACGAAATTGATGTTGCTGGAATCGAGAAGTATCAATGGGAAGAAATTAAGCCCCAAGTAGATCATGTAATTTTTCCAGCAGCTAATGGCTTGCCTGAGAAACGCATTATCATTTTGGCAAAAGGACGTTTGGTTAACTTAGGTTGTGGTACTGGCCACCCTTCCTACGTCATGAGCTCCTCTTTTGCAAATCAAGTGATTGCGCAAATTGAGTTGTGGGGCGCGGTTGGTACAACTAAATACCCCATCGGTGTATATACCTTACCCAAGCATTTAGATGAAAAAGTGGCTCGCTTACAACTCAAGACACTTAATGCACAGTTGACTGTATTGTCTGATCAACAAGCATCTTATATTGGCATCATGAAGGAAGGCCCTTATAAGGCTGACCATTATCGCTATTAATCTGCTGTATCGTTAATTGATAAATAGGCCCAAGATCATGGAATTAAGCGTCGAATTCTTCCCTCCTAAAACAACTGAAGGTGAGAACAAGCTGCATCTGGTACGTGAGCGTTTGAGTGAAATGCTCAAACCTGCTTTTTATTCTGTGACTTTTGGTGCCGGCGGCTCTACTCAATCAGGCACATTAAAAGTAGTGAGCGAGATTCACGCTGGCGGTGCTGTCGTTGCCCCACATTTATCTTGCGTTGGTAGCTCACGTGAAAGCGTGCGCGAGATGCTCAAGCAGTATCAAGCCTTAGGCATTAAACGCATTGTGGCATTACGTGGCGATCTACCTTCTGGTATGGGCCAGTATGGTGAATTCCATCATGCTAATGAATTAGTTGAATTTATTCGTAGTGAGACAGGCGATTGGTTTCATATAGATGTTGCCGCTTATCCAGAAACCCATCCTCAAGCAAAATCCCCTGCAAGCGATATCGACTTCTTTGTGCAAAAAATGAAGGCAGGCGCTAACTCAGCCGTCACTCAGTATTTTTATAATAGCGACGCCTATTTCCGTTTTGTTGATGAGGCTTATGATTTGGGTGTTACTCAGCCAGTCATCGCGGGAATCATGCCGATTACCAATAGCAGTCAATTACTGCGCTTTTCTGATGCTTGCGGTGCAGAGATTCCTCGATGGATTCGTTTGCGCTTGCAATCCTACGCAGATGATATTGCCTCGATTCGTGCCTTTGGTGAGGAGGTTGTTACCGATCTTTGTGATCAGCTATTAACGGCTGGTGCTCCTGGCATTCACTTTTATTCGCTCAACCAAGCGGAAGCTGTCTTGGCAATTGCCGATAATCTCAATCTCACTAATTCAGCTTAAGAGGCCTGATTCAGTCAGCATGGCATCTAAGGGCTCATCATGTGTTTGGGCTTGCCACTGAGCATCATCTAATTTTTGCCAACTAAATCCAATGCCTATGCACAGTAGGCTTGGATTAGCTTTTCTTAAATGAGTTAGGGTGCGGTCGAAATATCCACCACCATAACCTAGGCGCCAATAGTAAGGTTTACCCCCTCCTTTAGATTCTGACCAGCCTACACAGGGAATTAAAATGCAGTCTGGAATTGCTTGAGGCCTGCGGGGATTATTGGGGTCTGGCTCCAGTACACCATGTTGGCTTGGAATTAAGGTATCACCTGCTTGCCAAATGAAGAAGTCGAGATGTTTATCGGGGCGTGCAAATGGTAGGGCTAATTGACGATCTGCTATTACCTTTGCCCAGGCCAGCAAAGTCGGCCGTAAATCCACCTCATCTTGAATCGGCCAATATAGGGCGATGGTTTGAAGTTTCCCCCGGGAGCTCTCCAAGAAGTGCTGGAGATGGGAGAGCAAAGCCTGATTAGACGGCTGATAGCCCGGTTCAGCGGCAAATTGCTTTCTTTGCGCTAATAAATCCTTGCGTAGAGTTTTTGGAGAATTGCCGTGCATATCATTCATTATCAGGCGAAAATTAACAGATATAGTAATTTAGTAAAGATAAGGTGGGATAGTGAAAAAGAAGTTTGAGATTCGGAAAAGCAAATACCAGTTATTGGGCGGGATTTTATTTTTAGCCCTTGGTATTACTGCGCCTAGTATTTCTGCTGAAAAGTTAAAAAAAACAAATTTGCCCAAGTCATATGCCAGTAAGGCACCTCCAACAGAAATTACAGATAGTGATCGCACGTTTATCGAGTTGCGCGAGGCAGCTAAAAAGAATGATGTATTTCGTACCCAGCAACTCGCTGCTAGCTTGCCAAATTACCCCTATGATGACTATGTAGCCTATTTTCGGATCAAGCCTCAGTTATTTGATAGCGCTGGTGGAGTGCGGGCAGATTCGAGTGCGGACTCACAAGTCATGGGATTTTTAAACCAATACCAAGGTACCGCACTTTCTGATCGGATGCGTAATGATTGGTTGTTGGTACTAGGTAAACGTAAAGATTGGGCTCGATTTGATGCGGAATATCCCAAATTTGTATTAGATGACGATACTCAGGTCAAGTGCTATGCACTGCAATCTAAACTTGCCCAGGGTGAAAATCCAACTAAGGTTGGTATGGATGCCCGCGCGGTATTGCTTGATCCACGCTATTTTGGGCTGGCTTGCCAAGAATTAGTGCCGGCAATAGTTGCTGCCGAAGGCATGACTCCTAGTGAAGCAAAAGCCATAGGACGTGCCGCTAGCGAAATGGGGTTTGACACCATGTCTCGCCGTTTAGGTGGCGATGATCCAGTTGCTGAGATAGTGAGGGCTGCCAAAGCAGATCCAGCGAAAGCGTATAGAGATTTTTTACAGAACGCATCACGCTATAGCAAGGAGAACCAAGCGGTGGCTTGGGGGGTGATTGGTCAATTTTTAGCAAAGAAATTAGACGCCAATGCGGATGACGCTTATCGGCTACAACAAGATTTGGGTTACAACGAACTTCTTTCAACCGAGGGCCAAGAATGGAAAGTGCGCGCAGGCTTACGTGCAAAAGATTGGACGCTAGTTAAAAATGCCATTGAAGGCATGAGCCCTGCTATTCGTACTAAAGACCCTGCTTGGACGTACTGGTACGGCCGGGCATTAAAAGTAGATGGGCAAAATGAAAAAGCCCGAGAAAGCTTTGAGCTGATTGCTGATCAATACAACTTTTATGGTCAGTTAGCTCGCGAAGAATTGGGTAAATCAAATCATGCCCCCGCTAAAACCAAGGTAACAGAGCAAGAAATTGATGTGATGGCTAACCGCAAGGGCTTTATTCGGGGGGAGCATCTATATGCTATGAACTTACGCTTTGAAGGAAATCGTGAGTGGAATTGGGAATTGCGTAATATGACTGATAAACAGCTGCTTGCGGCAGCTGAATATGCCAAGCGGATTGCTTTATATGACCGCGTTGTGAATACGGCAGACCGCACAAAACAAGAACATGATTTTAGCTTGCGGTATCCCACGCCCTATCGTGACGAGTTATCGCCTATTGCAAAACAAATTGATTTGAACTTAGCTTGGGCTTATGGTTTGATTCGGCAAGAATCGCGCTTCATCATTAATGCCTCGTCATCAGTTGGTGCTTCGGGGTTAATGCAGGTGATGCCCAATACGGCTAAGTATGTGGCTAAGAAAATTGGCATGAGCTCTTATACAAGCGATAAATTAAGTGATACTAATACCAATCTGACATTGGGTAGTAATTATCTTAATATGGTCTTGATTGATTTAGATGGCTCATGGGTCTTAGCGTCCGCAGCTTATAACGCTGGCCCATCACGCTCGAAAGCATGGCGTGAAAAACTTACCAGCCCAACTGAGGGTGCGATCTTTGCTGAAACTATTCCATTCAATGAAACACGCACCTACGTGAAAAACGTGCTTGCTAATGCGACATATTATTCATCAGTGATGAGCGGTCAAGTGCAATCATTAAAACAGCGTCTAGGCGTGATTACGCCCAAAGCAGCTAATCAATCGGAATTACCTTAACCTTGAAATCAGTATCGGATCCTCATGAAATATGACATTTTGCTAATTGGCGGTAATGGCTTTGTTGGAAAAGTATTGGCTGCTCAATTACAAGCACACGGCTATAGCGTTCTATTGCCTACTCGCCATCTAACAAGTGCTCGCGAACTGCGTCTATTGCCAAAAGTATATTTAGAAGAGGCAGATGTACATGAGTTTGATGACTTGCAAGCGCTTTGCTCGCGCATCAAACCAAATGGTGCTGTGATTAATTTAGTGGGCGTATTGCATGATAAGCCTGCTAAACCCTATGGTGAGGGATTTAAAGCGGCTCACGTAGATCTTGCGAAAAATATTATTACTGCCATGCAGATGCATGGTCTTTTGCGATACCTACATATGAGCGCCTTGGGTGCTGAATCTAAAGGTCCATCGATGTATCAAAGAAGTAAGGGTGATGGTGAAGTGATCGTGAAAGAAAGTAATTTAGATTGGACGATCTTTAGACCTTCGGTTATTTTTGGTGCCCAAGATCAATTTATTAACCTATTTTCTAAGCTCACTAAATTATTTCCAGCAATGCCACTAGCAAATTCCGATGCGCAGTTTCAGCCAGTAAGCGTAGATGATGTAGCGAGTGCATTTACAAAGTCCCTCAAAATGCCTGGGACTATCCATCAGTCTTATGATTTAGTTGGACCAACGGTTTACACCATGAAAGAAATCGTAGAGTTTGCAGCCCAGAAAGTGGGTGCTAAGTGCAAAATCATTCCTGCCCCTGCCTTTGTTGGGTATCTGCAGGCTCTGGCATTTGAGTTTTTGCCGATTCCTACTTTGATGTCACGAGATAACATTGCTTCTATGCAATTACCTAATATTTTACCGATGAATGGTCAAGATGCTTTGACCAAAGTATTTAATATTAGCCGGCGCACATTAGAAGGTATGAAGTAATAAATGAAGATCTATGCAGTCGGTGGAGCTATTCGGGATACCCTCATGGGTTTACCGATTAATGATATTGATTATGTTGTTGTGGGTAGCAGTGTAGATGAAATGATTGCTCAAGGTTTTCGTCCGGTAGGAAAAGATTTCCCCGTTTTTTTACACCCAGTTACTCAAGCGGAATATGCTTTAGCACGCACCGAGCGTAAAACAGGAAAAGGATATAAAGGATTCCTGTTTTACGCGGATCCAAGCGTTACTCTAGAAGAAGATCTAGCGCGCCGTGACTTAACCATTAATGCAATGGCGCAAGAAGTGGGTCCCGATGGCAAATGGCTTGGCCCGATTTTGGATCCATATAACGGTCAGCAAGATTTGGCAGCCAGAGTATTTCGTCATGTCTCGGATGCCTTTGCTGAAGACCCATTGCGCTTATTGCGAGTGGCACGGTTTGCAGCGCGCTTTCCTGAGTTCACGATAGCGTCAGAAACGATGGATGCTTTGCAGGCGATTGTTCTCTCTAATGAATTGTCTGCACTGTCGGCTGAAAGAGTCTGGCAGGAATTAGCCAGAGGTTTTACTGCCAGCAAGCCAATGCGGATGTTTCAAGTTTTGCTGGATGCAGGTGCGGCTTCAGCGCTGCTGCCAGCACTGCTGACATCTGATTTAGCTAAGGAAGAGTTCCGTGAGCAGTTGATTGCACATTTACATACAGCAGGCAATCGCTTGGAAGATTGTTGCGCCGTCACTTTAATGCATTTACCTGCAAGCGAGATGCGCTCTTGGTCTGAATGCGTTCGTATGCCCAATGAAGTACGAGACTTTAGTGAGATCTTTAGTGAACTCTATCAACTCGTCTATTTGAGTGGGGGTAGAAATTATCGAGCTAAAGATGTATTGGCTTGGTTTAATCGCGCTGATGTTTGGCGTAAACCAGAGCGGGCTCATGACTTACTTAATCTCGCTCAATCTATTGGTATGAATGTGGCCCAGTTGATTCAGGCAATGCAATTAGTGCAAGCGCTTAATCTTGCTCAGATTATTTCTATAATTCCAGTTGAGGAGCGCTCTAATGGCGAAAGAATTCGTAGTGATATTGAAATAGCAAGACTTGCTGCAATTACTGCTGCGCTTTAAAGCCCAATAGTTAAAGTCGGTTTCTCCCCCGCAGGCCTGGCAGATCTTCAAGTAAGTAAGCTGGCAATATGTTTGATAAATTCTTTGAAAAGACAAAGACTTTAAAGAGTTCGCCCATTTCGGCTTCAGACAATAACTTTTGTAATGCATTAGAAATCGGTAAGAAGGTTTCTGGATCGCGAGGATCGCCAATCTCTAGTGCAATATCTCCAATGCCAGCATCCAATAAGTAGGCTGCTTGGTTAGTCATAAAGACATCATCTACTTTTTCTTTTAAGGCATTGCGTGCTATTTGTGCCCACTCTACATGAGTGGTTATGTCACAAAGTCCCGGAAGATAAAAGGGTTCTTGAATGGCGTGATGGCGATGATGTGCCATCAGTGTTCCTTCAAGTCTTTGCGGGTGGTAATACTCGATCTCTGGAAAGCCGTAATCAAAGGCAAGAAATAGCCCAGCGTCAAGTTGCTTTGCGATGTGACTAATCCACGCATTAGCTTGGGTATGCAACTCGGTGACGTAGCCATCTGAAAAATTGCCAGTGAGTAAAGTTTCAGGAAGCAAGCATTGCTCAACTGGCGTGCCTCTTTTCCACAGCAATCGACCCCCTTCAAAAGTAACCCCGTACCAATACCAAAAACCACCTTGGTAAATGATGGCATCACAAGGAATGGCATCGATCACTTCATTGGCCAGAATAATTCCTTTGAACTGATGAGGTAAGGAGCTTAACCAGGTAAATTGCGTAGTTAAGTCTAAATCTAAACTCAACCTAGTCAATAGCTCTTCCTGTCTTTGAGCTAAATCGGGTGAGATTTCAATAATGTCGTAGCGATCTACTGCAAAGCCTAAGACGTGTAAGCGGGCCAAAATGGATTGAGCTAATCTGCCAGTACCTGCGCCAAACTCCAAAATATGGATCTTCGAACCTTGGGTCTTGAGACCCTCAAGAACTGGTAAAAGGGTAGAAACAATAGCCGCGCCAAAGAGGGGAGAGAGCTCTGGGGCGGTGGTGAAGTCTCCGCCAGCACCCAATTTATGTGCTCCGGCGCTGTAATAGCCCATTCCCGGCTCATATAAAGCCATCTCCATATAACGAGAAAAGGGCATCCAGCCGTCTAGAGAGGCGATTTCTGCAGCAATTTTTTCACTTAGGAGCGCGCTATGCTCCTTTTCAAGGCTGGTCAAGGTAATATCCATAGCTCGCTAGTCTAAGAGAATTTTCTGTGAACCCTATTTCAAAATACTCCTCCCAGCAAAATAAAGCAGTTTTAGTGACTGGCGCTGCTAAGCGTCTGGGTCGTGAAATTGCCTTGGAGTTCGCACGGGAAGGGTGGGACGTAGCTGTACATTATGGCCAATCTGAGACAGAAGCCCAAGCCACTGTGGCACAAATTGAGGGATTGGGCCGTAAGGCGCAGGCATTTAAGGCGAACCTCGCAAATGAGGCAGATATTAAAAATCTGTTCGCGGCAGTCAGTACCCAATTTGAAAACCTGCACTGCTTGGTGAATAACGCCTCCATCTTTCAATATGATCGCGCTAACTCTCCATCACTATTAAGCGGTAACAATTTGCTAGAGCATATGCAGGTAAATTTGACCGCACCTATTTTGTTAGCCCAACTCATGTTTAAGAGAGAGCAACAAAAATCAAAGAAGAATACCGGTGCAGACGATGAAGAAATGACCTTGCCGTCTATTATTCAGTTACTCGATCAAAAGCTGATGAATCTTAATCCTGACTATTTATCTTATACCCTATCTAAAAGCGCCTTATTAACTTCAGTCGAAATCTTGGCAATGGACTTTGCGCCTTATTTAAGGGTGGTGGGGTTGGCACCGGGCATTTCTTTGCCATCAGGAGACCAATCCATTGATGGTTTTACCAAGGCGCATCAGATGACGCCATTAGGAAAATCTTCTACACCTAGCGATGTTTCAAAAGCAGCTGTATTTTTAGCCCAATCGAATGCCATTACAGGCACTACACTCTATGTAGATGGTGGACAGCACTTATTACCCTCTGCTCGGGATGTAATGTTCAAAACCCATTTGTTATCTTAGTAAAAGTTATTAAAGAAAAAACTCCATGCATGCAATACTCTCTCATCCCGCTTTAGTTGATTGCCGCCGCCTTTTTTTACGGGATTATGAGATCTATATCAATATTGGCGTTCATGATTTTGAAAAGAAAGCAGAGCAAAGGGTCATTCTTAATGTGGACTTATATATTCCACTAGCTATCAATACCCCGAGTAATGATGAATTAGATGAAGTGGTCGATTATGACTTCATGCGCCAAACTATTAAGGCACGTGCTTCCCAGGGTCATATTCATTTACAAGAAACCTTTTGTGATGACATTATCACTGCGATGCTCTTGCACCCTAAGATTCTGGCAGTGCGGGTGAGCACTGCTAAGCCAGATGTCTATCCAGATTGTCATTCGGTAGGCGTTGAAGTATTTCGCATCAAACCGATTTAAATAAATGAATTGTGAAAAGAATTGACGTAACCATGAGTGATGCCCGTAAAGTGATTTTTGAAGAAAATAAGCTCGAGAAAAAATTATGCCGTTTAGTAGGTCAAGCGGTTGGCGACTTTGGCATGATTGCAGAGGGCGATAGAGTGATGGCCTGTGTATCTGGCGGTAAAGATAGTTATGCCATGCTTGATATCTTGCTTAAGCTTCGTGAGCGGGCGCCAATTAATTTTGAAATCATTGCGGTCAACCTTGATCAGAAGCAACCAGAATTTCCAGCAGAAATATTGCCTAATTATTTAAGTAGCTTAGGTATCCAGTTTCACATTGAGAATCAAGATACTTATAGTATTGTCAAGCGGGTGATTCCGGAAGGAAAAACAACTTGTGGTTTGTGTTCGCGCTTACGTCGTGGCATTTTGTATCGCGTAGCCGATGAATTAGGCGCTACTAAAATTGCCTTGGGGCACCATCGCGACGATATCTTGGAAACTTTATTATTAAATATGTTCTTTGCTGGCAAGCTCAAGGGGATGCCTCCAAAATTACGTTCTGATGATGGCAAACATATCGTGATCCGACCTTTGGCATATGTTCCTGAGAAATTGCTCGAGAGGTATGCTCAAGATATGAACTTTCCCATCATTCCTTGCAATCTGTGCGGTAGTCAACCCAACTTACAGCGGGGTGCCATGAAAGAAATGCTCCGGGATTGGGAAAAGAAGCACCCCGGTCGCGTTGAAAATCTCTTTCGCTCAATGCACTATATTGTGCCTTCACATCTAATGGATGGCGAAGCTTTTGACTTTCAGAATTTAAAGGTCTCCACTGAACTATCAGGTATAGCCGCAAGATCGGCAGGCGATAAAGCGATTGATGAGGCAGAAATGGATGAATTGGCATGCAAAAGCCTAGTTCAAGGGACTTATAATCTCTCTTTATGAACATCGTTATTTTGGCTGCCGGGCAAGGAAAGCGGATGAAATCCGCTTTGCCAAAGGTGCTGCAAACTCTGGCTGGCAAGCCCCTTCTTTGGCATGTGCTAAGAACGGCCCTGTCCTTACAGGGAAAACAGACTAAAACTGGCCCTATTGTGGTTATTGGGCATGGTGCCAACGATGTTAAAGAATTTCTAGCTGCCACAATTCAGGCTGACTCTACTTTTGCCAAAGTTACTACGGTATTACAAGCGGAACAAAAAGGGACGGGCCATGCTTTATTACAGACCCTTTCCAAACTAGATGTGAGAGAGCCTACCTTGGTGCTTTATGGCGATGTGCCCCTTACCACTAAAAAGACCCTTGCCAAGTTAACCAAATTAGCTGATGGAGTGCATGGCCAAGATTCTGCATTGGCTCTGCTGACCCAGAATCTAAGCAATCCTACGGGTTACGGTCGTATTGTGCGTGAAGCCGATGGATCCGTTAGGTCAATTGTCGAAGAGAAAGATGCTACTTCAGTACAAAAAGCCATTCAAGAAATTAATACCGGCATTATGGTGTTGCCAACCAATACATTAAAAAAATGGCTAAAAGCTTTAAGAGCTAGTAATGCACAGGGTGAGTATTACCTCACTGATGTCATTGCGATGGCCGTGATGGATGGCGTACCAATTCGTACTGTCCAAGCAGATGCAGAATATGAAACGATTGGTATAAATAGTCGCGATCAGTTAGCAAGCTTAGAGCGTGTGTATCAGCTCAATATTGCTAACGTACTCATGAATGCGGGGGTATCGCTTGCTGATCCAGCACGTATTGATGTGCGCGGAACCCTTGAATGTGGCAGAGATGTATTTATTGATATCGGCTGCGTATTTGAGGGTTGCGTCACTTTAGCCGCTGGTACTAAAGTTGCGCCCTACTGCCTTATTCGCAATAGTGTGATTGGTAAAGATGTAGTCATTCATGCCTTTAGTCATGTTGATGGTGCTAAGGTAGGTGCTAATTCCATCATTGGGCCTTATGCTCGCTTACGTCCTGGAGCTGACTTGGCCAGTGATGTTCATATTGGTAACTTTGTTGAAGTCAAGAATAGCAAGATAGCATCCAAGAGCAAAGCAAATCATCTAGCCTATGTGGGTGATTCCATCGTGGGATCTCGAGTCAATATTGGGGCGGGCACGATTACCTGTAATTATGATGGGGTGAATAAACACCAAACTATTATTGAGGACGATGTTTTCATTGGTTCTGATACTCAATTAGTAGCGCCGGTTCGGGTCGGACGAGGTGCTACTTTAGGTGCAGGTACAACCTTGACCAAGGATGCTCCACCAAACCAATTAACGGTTACAAGAGCAAAGCAAATTTCTTTGCAGTGGCAACGGCCAGTCAAAATAGAGAAATCAGTGAGCAAAAAAATGCCGAAGAAGTTGGCCGCTGAATCTGTAAAGGCCAAAAAGTAATGTGTGGAATTGTTGGCGCAGCATCGCGCAAGAATATAGTTGATGTCTTGATTGAAGGGCTACGTCGCCTCGAGTACCGAGGTTACGACTCTTGTGGTTTTGCCGTGATTAATGGCGACGATCCACAGCATTTGATTGAGCGTGCTCGAACGACAGCGCGTGTTTCTGAATTAGCGGAGCAAGGCAAGGATTTTTATGGCACTTTGGGTATTGCGCACACTCGTTGGGCAACCCATGGGAAGCCTGACACCCAAAATGCCCATCCCCATATTTCTGATGGTTTGATTGCGGTTGTCCATAACGGCATTATTGAGAATTATGAAACTCTTCGCGCAGAACTAAAATCTGCAGGTTATGTGTTTACTTCAGAGACTGATACTGAAGTCATTGCGCATTTAATACATCAAGCATATACATCTAGCAAGCAAATCGATTTGGTGGAATCAGTCAGAGCAGTATTGCCGCGCTTGCATGGCGCCTATGCGATTGGTGTAATTGCGCAAGACCGCCCAGATATTTTGGTGGGCGCCCGCGTTGGTTCACCTTTAGTTGTTGCGCTTGGCGATAACGAAAATTTCTTGGCTTCTGATGCACTTGCTCTTGCAGGCAGAGCACACTCGATGCTGTATTTGGAGGAGGGCGATGTAGCCGTACTAAAGGCCCAAAGCGTTGAGATTATTGATCAGAATGGTAATGCAGCTCAAAGAGATCGCAAGCCTATGCCTGCACAGGCAGACTCTGTTGATCTGGGGCCTTATCAGCATTACATGCAAAAAGAAATCTTTGAGCAACCACGGGCAATTAGCGACACACTTACCAATATCCCTAGCTTTGGACCAGAGTTGTTTAATGCTGATCCCAAAGAGTGGATGCAGTTTGACCAGATCTTGATTCTCGCTTGTGGCACTAGCTATTATTCTGCTTGTGTTGCTAAATATTGGCTTGAGGATATTGCTGCTATTCCCACCCAGGTAGAAATCGCTAGTGAATATCGTTATCGCACTTCGGTGCCAAACCCGAATACCTTAATTGTGGTGGTTTCTCAATCTGGTGAGACTGCAGATACTTTAGCGGCACTCCGTCACGCGCAGAGCTTGGGACACCACTACACCTTAGCAATTTGTAATGTCGCAAGTAGTGCCATGGTTCGGGAAACTAAATGGAATTTTCTTACCAAGGCTGGTACTGAAATTGGCGTGGCCTCAACTAAAGCGTTTACTACCCAGTTAGTCGCTTTGTATCTATTAGCCGTATCTTTAGCTAAGCGCGCTGGCAGAATTTCCATTGAAAAAGAGAAAGAACTCCTCAGAGAGCTACGGCACCTTCCTAAAGCTTTGCAGGCAGTGTTGGCACTAGAGCCACAAATTATTGGTTGGAGTGCAGCTTTCGCCAAATGTGAAAATGCTCTGTTCTTAGGTCGCGGTCTGCATTACCCAATCGCCCTAGAGGGCGCCCTTAAGCTAAAAGAGATCTCTTATATTCATGCAGAAGCCTATCCAGCAGGAGAGCTCAAGCATGGCCCGCTCGCACTGGTTACAGATAAGATGCCTGTGGTAACGGTTGCTCCCAAAGATGAATTACTGGAAAAGCTCAAGTCCAATATGCAAGAAGTAAAAGCACGCGGTGGCAAGCTGTATGTTTTTGCCGATCAAGATACAGATATGGCTACGAGTGATGGGATTAACGTTATTCGCCTGCCTGAATATTATGGCAATCTTTCGCCAATCTTGCATGTTGTGCCGTTGCAGCTGCTGGCCTATCACACGGCATGCGCTCTAGGTACTGATGTAGATAAGCCCAGAAACTTGGCCAAGAGCGTTACGGTGGAGTGAGTAGAAGCAGTCACTAATTGTTGGTTTGCAAACTTAAAAAAGGAATGACAATGACATTAGGTGAATCCATTAGCGTTTGCTTTGCAAAGTATGCAACGTTTAGTGGTAGAGCATGTAGAAGTGAGTACTGGTGGTTCATGTTGTTTATTTTTCTGGTCAGTGCAGCTGCTATCTCTATTAATGACACAGTCTATGGCTTAGTAGCCTTAGGCTTGCTCCTCCCGCATCTTGCAGTCGCTACTAGAAGACTTCATGACATTAATAAAAGTGCTTGGTGGTTATTGCTGGGCTTAATTCCTATCGTAAACTTGGTTTTAGTCATATGGTTCTGTATGAAGGGAGTCGAAGGGGTCAATCGATTTAATGAAGGTATTCATTAACCCCAGATTTCTGATAAAAAAATTGAGTTTGACTTCTGTATCGAGTTGTGAACAAAATTCAGTAGTCAAATCAAGGCTTTACAGAACATGGTTTTGTAAAGTATGTTCAAATATCTGCTGTAGAAAAGGATATTTGTAACAACCCATGATTCTTTCCATAACTTCTCTTATTCCACGTTTGCAGTTGTTTCTACTAATTGCTGTAGGACTTCTTTCTGCCTGTGCAGTAGGCCCTGATTTTAAACAGCCGGAGGCGCCGAAAACTTTAACCTATACTGAAGAGCCCCTTTCTAAAACGTTAACTATAGCCCCTGGTGTCCCTGGGGGTACAGATCAAGTTTTTGTGGATGGCGCTGATATTGAAGCCCAGTGGTGGGAGCTCTATAAATCTCCAGAACTTGATGTACTCATCAAGAAAGCCTTGCAGAAAAATCCTAATCTAGGTGCTGCCGATGCAGCTTTGCGAGCTGCCCAGGAAAACGTGAATGCTCAAATTGGCGGCCAATACTTCCCAGCCATTGGTATTGGAGCGTTGGGGCAGCCTGGACTATCTGGCGGTAGAGAAAAGCAACCTTCCGCAGTTTATGGTTTACAAAATGGTACAGATACATACAACTTGTATAACGCAACTGTTAATGTTACTTACAAGATAGATGTTTTTGGTGGTGGTCGCAGGACGGTTGAAAGTGCTAAAGCACAAGCGGAATACCAACAGTTCAAATTAGAGAGTGCTTACCTTTCCTTAACTGCCAACATTGTTACGGGAGCTATTCGTGAAGCAGCTCTGCGTGCGCAATTGCAAGCTACCGCAGAAATTTTGAAGGCACAACAAAATTTGGCTGATGTGACGGAAAAACAGTTAAAGATTGGCTCTGTTAATAAAGTCGATCTGACCTCACAACAATCCTTAGTGGCAAGCTCTCAGGTTGATTTATATAACTATGAACGCAATCTGGCGTTTGCCCGTAATCAACTAGCGGTACTTACAGGTGAGTTGCCTAGTAATGCCAGTATTACTAAATTTGATTTAAGCAAATTGCATTTACCTGAAAAGCTACCCCTCTCTGTGCCTTCTAGCTTGGTGCGTCAGCGTCCTGATGTGCGTTCTGCAGAAGCGCAGCTCAAGTCCACTAATGCGCTGGTGGGGGTTGCCACTGCAAACTTATTGCCGCAATTTACTATTACGGGCGCTATTGGATCTGCGGCACTTTCTACAGGTGCGTTATTTGGTCCTAATGCCGCTTTATGGTCAGTCGCTGGTGGTATTTTTCAGCCTCTATTTCAAGGTGGACAGTTATTGGCCCAGCGGCGTGGCGCGATGGCCAATTATGAGCAAGCGGTATATCAGTATCAAGCAACGGTATTGAGTGCTTTTCAAGAGGTAGCAGATGCGCTCAGAGCACTAGAGACCGGTGCTCAAGCATTGAAGGCGGCATCTGATGCAGAGCGATACTCCTTTGAAACACTTGACCTAGTCCAGCAACAATATAAATTAGGCACTGCAAGTTATTTGGCGGTGCTCTATTACCAAAACCTCTATCAGCAAGCCAAGGTAAAGTCCGTTGCTGCGCAAGCTACACGTTTTTCTGATACCGCTGCATTATTTGCAGCGCTAGGGGGCGGTTGGTGGAATCGAACTGGCCCTGCATTTCAACTAAAAGAAGTAGCTAACAAAGATCCAAATGAAACTCCTCGAGATAATTAAAACTAAGGCAATTGATGCTGCAATGGCGCTAAAGTCATGTGCTTTAGCTAAAGCACAAGATTGGCAGCTTCGTGAGAAGTTGATTACTCTTTGGGAAAAAGCAAAAGCCTTAGGGGTGCGTATTGGGCAAAAATTGCGTCCGCGCGAACGTTTTATGAGAACGAAGGCTTATGCTAAGTTACAAGCAATGTCCCCCTTGCACCGTCGTATGACGGTCATGTTATGCGGTGTTTTTCTATTGCTCGGTTTGATCTTTGGCTTTAATCAGTTAAAGACTTTCATGATTAAGTATTTTATTTCTGGCATGGGATTGCCTCCAGCCACTGTCTCAACCATGGTAGTGGCAAGTACTGAATGGCAACCTAAGTTGACTAGTGTTGGAAATATACGAGCATACAGAGGAGTTGAGTTGAGCACCGAAATCGGAGGTTTGGTACAAACTGTTCCGATTAAGTCTGGTATGGATGTCAAGGAGGGCGAGCTCCTTATTAAATTAAACGATGCTTCTGATGTGGCGCAATTGAACTCTCTTAAAGCTATGGCTGATTTAGCTAAGATAATCAATGAACGCGATAGACAGCAACTAGCTATTCAAGCAATCAGCAAGAATGTGTTTGATACAAGTAAGGCTGATGCAAAATCTAAAGAGGCTCAGGTAGAGCAGCAGACCGCTCTAGTTGCTAAGAAAAACCTTAAAGCCCCATTTAGTGGGCGTGTTGGCATTGTGTTAATAAATCCGGGTCAATTCGTTAATCCTGGCGATAAGTTATTAACCTTGCAAACCCTAGATCCTATTTTTGTAGATTTTAACTTGCCGCAAAGTAATGCTGAACAAATTCAGGTGGGTCAAGAAATCGTTGTTACTACGGACGCATTTAAAGAGTCCAGTTTTACAGGAAAAATTACTGCAGTAAGTCCAAAGGTGGATACCAATACCCGCAACATTCAAGTTGAGGCGCAGTTAGCTAATCCAGATAAAAAAATCTTACCCGGTATGTTTGCTAATGTGAATATCAAGGTGGGTGAGCAGATTAAATTAGTTACTCTGCCACAAACCGCCGTGACTTATAACCCTTATGGCTCAACAATTTTTATTGCTAAGCCAACGGGAAAGAAGGATAAACAAGGCAATCTAGCGCTCGAAGCCCAGCAAGTATTTGTGACTACTGGCGCGACTCGTGGTGACCAAGTGGCCATAATAAAGGGAGTAGAGGAGGGTGCTACGGTAGTCACTAGTGGGCAACTAAAGATTAAGAACGGGACCCCACTAATTGTGAATAATAAAGTTCAGCCATCAAATTCACCAGACCCAAAGCCACAGGAATAAGTCCTAAATGAATTGGACTGACCTATTTATTCGTAGACCAGTGTTATCGCTGGTAGTGAGTGCTCTCGTTTTGGTATTTGGCTTAAAGGCGGTTGGATCACTGCCAGTAAACCAATACCCCCAAACCCAAAATGCGATCGTTACTATTACTACCGCTTACTACGGGGCTGATCCAGAAACCATTGCTGGATTTATTACTCAACCTCTAGAAGCAGCAATTGCGCAGTCTCAAGGAATTGATTACTTATCTTCTATGAGTGTGAGCGGCCTCTCAACTATTACCGCCACCTTAAAGCTGAACTATGACTCTAATGCGGCCTTAACGCAGATTCAGACGCAGATTAGTTCTGTTAAGAACCAGTTGCCTCCACAAGCCCAGCAACCAGTATTGACAGTGCAGATTGGCCAATCTACCGCTGCAATGTATATGGGTTTTTATAGCGATGAGATTCCGAATAATGCGATTACAGATTACTTATTGCGCGTAGTTAAGCCAACGCTTGATTCGGTGGATGGCGTTCAAAACGCAGAGATTACGGGTGGCAGAAAGTTTGCTTTACGCGCGTGGCTCGATCGTGAAAAAATGGCTGGCCTAGGGGTAGGCGCTGATGATGTATATAGCGCAATGTCTGCTAACAACTATCTTTCCGCTGTAGGTAGTACCAAGGGTGAAATGGTGGCTGTTGACTTGGTCGCCGGTACCGATTTGCATACTCTAGATGAGTTTCGTAAATTAGTTGTTAAAAAAGATGGCATTAATTTGGTTTATTTGGAACAAGTTGCTACGGTGAGTCTGGGCTCTGAGGACTACAACACCAATGTAGCCTTTAGTGGCAAGAAATCCGTATTTATTGCCATTAAAGTAGCCCCGCAAGCAAATTTGCTGGATGTTGCTCAGCGTGTACGCGATGTGGTTCCAGGGATTCAGAAACAATTGCCAATTGGGATGACTGGAAAAATCGTCTATGACTCGACTAAGTTTATTACGAGCTCAATTGATGAGGTGGTCACTACGCTGATTGAGGCGCTTTTGATTGTTACTGTAGTGATCTATCTCTTTTTGGGGAGTGCTCGAGCGGTAGCGGTACCAGTGATTGCTATGCCGCTTTCCTTAATTGGCACCTTCTTTCTTATGCAAGTGCTAGGTTACTCTATCAACCTCTTAACACTGTTGGCTCTAGTTCTTGCGATTGGATTGGTGGTAGATGACGCCATTATTGTGGTGGAGAATGTCGATCGCCATATGAAAGAAGGAAAGTCTCCGCTAGAGGCATCATTGATTGCTGCTCGTGAGCTTGGCGGTCCTATTTTGGCGATGACGGTAGTGTTAATCGCTGTATATATCCCGATTGGTTTTCAGGGTGGCCTTACTGGAGCACTTTTTACTGAATTTGCATTTACTTTAGCAAGTGCAGTAGCAGTATCGGGTTTGATTGCGTTGACACTATCACCAATGATGTGCTCTCGGATCTTTACTGAAGAGCAAGAGGTATCACCTTTTGTGCAAAAGATCGATCGTATCTTTGATAAGGTCCACCATAGCTATCAAAGTACCTTGCGTGAATTACTCAGCACATGGCAGGTCATCATTGTGATGGGCGCCATTCTCTTGGGTGGTGTTGCTTATTTATATGCCACTGCCCGTGCCGAGCTAGCCCCAACTGAAGATCAGGGCATCGTCTTGATGCAGGCCTCTGGGCCACCAAACAGCACCGTTAATCAGATGCAGACTTATGCAGATCAGATTTATCAAATTTCTAGTCAAGAACCTGAGTACGAACAAATGTTTCAAATTACCAGCCCTACTAGTAGCTTTGGTGGCGTGTTACTTAAAGATTGGAATCAGCGTAGTCGTAATGCCACTAAATTTCAAGAGGATATGCAAAGCAAGTGGAATACGATTGCTGGCGCTCGTATAGCTGCCTTCCAATTTCCGGCGCTCCCAGGCGCGCAAGGATTGCCAGTGCAAGTGGTGATTAATACAACTGAATCATATGAGCAATTAAATGAAGTATCACAAGCCGTACTTGATAAAGCGCGACGTAGCGGAAACTTCTTTTTTGTCGACTCAGATTTAAAAATTGATAAGCCACAAGATGTATTGGTAATTGATCGTGAAAAAGTTGCCGCACTAGGGATGACCCAGCAACAAGTGGGGGCGGCACTTTCTGCTGCTCTTGGCGGGGGCTATGTAAATTATTTTTCTGTAGCGGGTAGATCTTATCGGGTTATTCCACAGGTAAAACAAGTAGACCGTCTAAATCCGGATCAAATTTTGGATTATTACATTCGTACGCCAAGTGGGCAGATGATTCAGGCGCGTACGATCGCTAGCATTAAGCAAAAGGTTGTGCCTCAGTCCATTAATCATTTCCAGCAACTTAACTCTGCAACTATTTCTGGTGTGAGTACACCATTTATTTCTCAAGCTGATGTATTGGAGTTTATGCGTCAGACCTTAAAAGAGGCTGCACCCAATGGGTACTCCATGGATTATGCCGGGCCCTCACGTCAATTTATGGCGGAATCTGGGGGATTTTTAGTCACCATGTTCTTTGCGATCTTGATTGTGTTCTTGGTGCTCGCTGCCCAGTTTGAAAGCTTCCGAGACCCAATTGTGATTTTAGTTTCAGTGCCGTTAGCCCTGTTTGGCGCACTGATTTTTATCAACTTAGGCTTTACAACTTTAAATGTATATACGCAAGTTGGCTTGGTTACGCTGATGGGATTAATTAGTAAGCACGGCATTTTGATTGTCGAGTTTGCTAATGAGTTACAAGAGGCTGGACGTAGTAAGGTAGATGCTATTGTTGAAGCCAGTAGCGTTCGTTTGCGCCCAATCTTGATGACTACCGCTGCGATGGTTTTAGGCGTAGTCCCTCTAGTGGTGGCTTCTGGTGCTGGTGCTGCAGGCCGTCAATCGATGGGTATCGTGATCTTTACTGGTTTATCTATTGGCACACTCTTTACTTTATTTGTGGTGCCGGCGATGTATCTTTTTATTGGCGCAGATCACCATGAGAAGAAGTTTAAGCAGCAATAGTTCAGTATTTTCATGAGAAATCAATCCCTCCAAATTTACTGTGGGCAAAGATCAAAGGCTGTCCCGCAGGATCATGTTTGAGATTGTGAACTTTTGCCACGATGATGTTGTGGTCACCGCCTGTATGTACTGAAACAGTCTCACATTCGTAATAGGCAATACAGTGATTAATTTGGGTCAGGCCGCTTGCTGCAACTGTGTGCGGAATATTGAAGAATTGATTATCTTTAACTGTGGCGAAATGCATGGCCATCGCTTCTTGTGAGCGTTCGAGCACATGAATTAATTGCATATGACCGACTTCAAAGTAAGGCATCAAACGAGAATGCTTTTTAAGGCTCCACAGAATAAGAGGCGGCTCTAGTGAAACGGTATTAAAAGAGCTGATCGTAATGCCATGCGGATTATTTTGGGCATCAAGGCAGGTGATAACGGTCACTCCAGTCGCAAAGGAGGAAAACCCCTTGCGTAGCTCATGGGAAGTAAATGGGGCCATTAAGACTTGCTTACTTGCCGCTCACTGGCGTATCTGCAGAGATTGTGGTGCCTGGAATAGGGATTAAGATTTCATTTTCTTCTGGTTTGACGCATTTAAAGCGATATTCCTTGCCCGCTTTAGATAAGAAACTAGCCCCTTGGTAAAAATCGTTCTTACAAGTAGTGTTCGCAAAGTCCATCACTTCCTGGGCTGTGGCGCTCGAATTGATCAAGCGCATATTGCCCATTGACATATTAATTTGGGTTGAAGAGCAACCAAGCAGCGTTAAGCCAGAAATCGTGGTTAATAGTAGAATTTTTTTCATGGAAGCCTCCATAATCAGCAATGCTCGTTAGGATAAACCTATTAAGCAATTGTCGCGAGGATTTGCTCAGTTTAAAAAGGGAGAAACATGTTTAAAGCTATTTTGGTAAATAAGGATGATCAGGGCTATCGCGCCCAATTGGCGCAAGTAGATGAGGTTAGCCTGCCAGAGGGTGATGTCAAGGTCAAAGTTCAGTATTCCACCCTGAATTACAAAGACGGCTTAGCAATTACAGGTAAAGGCCCTGTCGTGCGCAGTTTTCCGATGATTCCGGGTATTGACTTTGCTGGTGAAGTCTTAGAAAGCAGTAGTTCAGACTTTAAGGTGGGCGATCTGGTTCTACTCAATGGCTGGGGTGTTGGTGAGGGGCACTGGGGTGGCTTGGCTCAACGGGCCCGCGTCAAAGCTGAGTGGCTGATTCCGCTGCCTAAGGGCTTTACAGCAAAACAAGCTTTGGCGATAGGTACGGCAGGCTATACAGCTATGTTGTGCGTGATGGCTTTGCAAAAGCATGGCCTTAAGCCTATCGATGGTGAGGTTTTAGTCACTGGCGCGGCGGGCGGCGTTGGCAGTTTTGCCATTAGCCTTTTAAGCAAGTTGGGTTTTACCGTTGTAGCTAGCACGGGTCGCATGGCAGAAACAAGCTATCTGAAGAAATTGGGAGCAGCTGAAGTGATCGATCGGGCGGCCTTATCTGCACCAGGCAAGCCACTAGCAAAAGAGCGTTGGGCAGCGGTAGTTGATAGCGTTGGTAGCCATACCTTAGCTAATGCTTGTGCACAAACTAAGAGTGAAGGGGCAGTAGCGGCATGTGGACTTGCACAAGGCATGGATTTTCCTTCGACAGTAGCGCCATTTATCTTGCGCGGGATTACTTTATACGGAATTAATAGTGTCACCGTGCCACGGGCAAAACGCATTGCTGCCTATGAGCAATTGAGTCAATTGGTAGACCTCAAAACCTTAGAAGATATCTCTCATGAAATTAGTCTAGAGGACTCGATTAAGTATGCTGATAAATTAATGGCGGGGGATGTGCGTGGGCGTTTAATCGTTGATGTAAATAAATAAAAATAACTACATGGGAGCGCGCTTATTGTTCTGTTTGAGGGTTGCGCGCTTTTAGTTGCGCACAAACTTTGAGTTTCTCGGTATTGGAAAGTTCAGACCAGCAAGCGATTTCAGCTAGAGTGCGAAAACAGCCGCGACAATATCCATTTACAGGGTTGATATCGCACCAATTGATGCAAGGGGATGGTACTGTTGTCAAAGTAAGCCTAGAAAATATGAATACACCAATCCAATCCAGTACTGCTAGTGCCATCCATTATCCCTTAGGTGAGGCTTTGCCCAAGACGGGTGGCACGATTGAAGTAGCGCCTGGCATCCGCTGGTTGCGGATGCGCCTACCTTTTGCCCTAGATCATATCAATCTCTGGCTTTTAAGTGACACTATTGAAGGTATCTCAGGTTGGACCATTGTCGATTGTGGCATTGCTAATGATGAGACCAAGGCTGCTTGGGAGCAAGTATTTGCAACAGAACTCGAAGGCATGCCGGTATTGCGCGTAATCGTGACGCATATGCATCCCGATCATGTAGGCCTCTCACAATGGTTATGTGAAAAATGGAGTGTGCCATTGTGGATTTCAATGACTGATTATTTAACAGCCCAGTGGTTAAGTCATAAAGAAGGGGGCGCTGCGACTGGCTCGCGTGCAGGCAGTGGTGGTTCTGCAGATCACTTTCTAAAGCATGGTTTAAGTACGCCCGAAGACTTGGAAAAGATTCGGGCGCGCTCTAATTACTATAGCAATATGGTGCCCGGACTCCCTCGTCAATATCGACGCATCATGGATGGAGAAACCATTTTGATTGGTGGTCGCGATTGGAAAATCATCATGGGGTATGGACATGCACCCGAGCATGCCTGCTTATATTGCAAAGAATTAGAAATATTGATCTCAGGAGATATGGTTTTGCCGCGTATCTCGACTAATGTGAGTGTCTATGATGCCGATCCTGATGCCGATCCCCTAGGCCTTTATTTAGATTCTTTAGAAAAGATTGATTGTTTGCCGGTGAATACCTTTGTCTTGCCTTCTCATGGGAAGCCATTTATGGGAATGAAGACACGGATTGCACAATTAAAAGCACATCATGAAGAACGTTTGGCTGAAACGATCGCTGCATGTGAAAAACCGGCACATGCTAGGGAGATTGTGCCGGTTTTGTTTAAGCGGGAATTAGATATTCACCAAATGACTTTTGCCATGGGTGAGGCTATTGCTCATCTGAATTACCTACTTCGTCGAGGAAAGTTGAGCCGCCAGCTTTGCGATGACGGGATGTTGCGCTTTTGCGCGATTTAGAACGGGCCTTAGTACCTGAATCTTCGGTTGAAGCACTTGCTGCAGCCCCTGCCGCAGATACGGCATCCCCGAAGGATTTAAGCGCCATCATGGTGGCATGTTGGACTTCAAGCCCCTGAATGGTCGATTTAAGGATATTCAGGTTCATGTTTAGCCAATTCTCAACACTTTTGAGATCTTTAATTCTTTTCTCTAATTCATCTACATCAAGGCCTGGGAACGCCGAGCTAAATCCGCTGGCAACCTTGGAGGCATCGGTAGTAAAGGGAAATTGCCCTGGCATTTGGCCCGCCGCATTTTGGCCCCACATGGTTTTAAACATATCAAGGCTTTGATTAAATTCTGGAATGGTTCCAAACATAGGGGCTCCGGATTAGATGGAAAGTGGCATTTACCAATAGAATAAGGGATTCTAGAGATTAATTCCGGTTAAGCAATGCAATTTAATGGTTTATCCCAGTCCTACACCCGTGGTCAGGCACTTCCTGAGCTTTTAAAGCAGCGCATTCTGATTTTAGATGGCGCCATGGGAACGATGATTCAGCAGTACAAACTGTCTGAAGCAGATTATCGCGGTCTACCCGGCAATCTTCGCTTTGCTGATCACCCTAGCGACGTCAAAGGCAATAATGAACTTTTAGTTTTGACGCAGACCCAAATCATTAGCAAAATTCATGAGCAATATCTTGATGCGGGCGCCGATATTATTGAAACTAATACCTTTGGTGCTACCTCGGTTGCCCAAGAAGATTACAAGATGGCTAGCTTGGCGCGGGAGATGAATATTGTCTCTGCTCAACTTGCGCGTGCTGCTTGCGATAAATATAGCACTCCAGATAAACCCCGTTTTGCTGCTGGTGCAATTGGGCCAACACCTAAGACTGCAAGTATTTCACCAGACGTTAATGACCCAGGTGCCCGTAATGTGACCTTTGATGTCTTACGCGCCTCTTACCGCGAACAGATTGAAGGACTCTTTGCTGGTGGCGTTGATCTATTTTTGGTTGAAACAATTTTTGACACTCTCAATGCCAAAGCAGCCTTGTTTGCGCTTGATGAATTTTTTGAAGAGACCGGTGAGCGTTTACCAGTGATGATTTCTGGAACAGTGACTGATGCCTCGGGGCGCATTCTTTCTGGACAGACGGTGGAGGCCTTCTGGAATAGCCTACGCCACATCAAACCACTCACTTTTGGACTGAACTGCGCTTTAGGTGCAGCACTCATGCGCCCTTATATTGCAGAACTTGCACGTATCTGTGATGCTGCAGTTTCATGTTATCCCAATGCCGGCCTACCAAATCCTATGAGTGATACCGGCTTTGACGAAACTCCAGAAATTACATCTAGCTTAGTCGATGGCTTTGCAAAAGATGGCCTAGTCAATCTAGTTGGTGGTTGTTGTGGCACTACGCCTGATCATATTCGGGCGATTGCCAATGCGGTTGCTAAGCGAAAGCCTCGCGCGTTTTATCGTGAAGATACTGAGGAAGTGGCATGAGCAAGAAAATAATGCCGCCTATGAAGCTCTCGGGGTTGGAACCGTTTAACGTAACTGTGGACGTGGGCTTCGTAAACATCGGTGAACGTACAAACGTTACTGGTTCAAAAGCATTTTCCCGCATGATTTTGAACAATCAATTTGATGAGGCTTTGGTAGTGGCTCGTCAACAGGTCGAGAATGGCGCTCAAGTCATAGATATCAATATGGATGAAGCCATGTTGGATTCTGAAATGGCAATGGCCCGCTTCTTAAATCTGATAGCCTCTGAGCCCGATATCGCGCGCGTCCCTATCATGATTGACTCATCTAAGTGGAGCGTGATAGAGGCTGGACTGAAGTGTGTTCAAGGTAAGCCAATTGTTAATTCAATTTCTTTAAAAGAAGGCGAAGAGCCTTTCAGAAAACAAGCACGATTGATACGTCGCTATGGAGCTGCAAGCGTAGTAATGGCCTTTGATGAAGTAGGTCAAGCAGATACCTTTAAACGTAAGACTGAAATTTGCCGACGTTGCTACGATATTCTCGTAAATGAAATTGGTTTTCCAGCCGAAGATATTATTTTTGATCCGAATATTTTTGCTATTGCAACGGGTATTGAAGAGCACGATAACTATGCGGTTGATTTTATCAATGCGACTCGTTGGATTAAAGAAAACCTACCCGGTGCAAAAGTTAGCGGCGGTGTTTCAAATGTGAGCTTCTCCTTCCGTGGAAATGATCGCGTGCGCGAGGCCATTCATACCGTATTTCTGTATCACGCTATTTCGGCGGGCATGGATATGGGAATAGTTAATGCAGGTCAACTGGGCGTTTATGCTGATTTAGATGAGGAGCTACGTGAGCGAGTTGAAGATGTAGTTCTGAACCGCTTTAAAGAAAAAGACGGCAAAACGCCTACTGAGCGTTTGCTCGATATTGCCGACCAATTTAAAGGCGGTGGTGCTAAGCAAGTCGAAAATTTAGTTTGGCGCGAGGCGCTAGTACGCGAACGTTTGACTCATGCATTAGTTCATGGCATCACAACTTTTATTGAAGAAGATACTGAAGAATTGCGTGCCCAAATTATGGGCGCTGGTGGTAGACCTATTGAGGTGATTGAAGGCCCACTGATGGACGGTATGAATGTCGTTGGTGATCTATTCGGTACTGGAAAGATGTTCTTACCCCAAGTAGTCAAAAGTGCGCGCGTCATGAAACAAGCTGTTGCCATATTGATTCCTTATATTGAAGAAGAGAAGCGTTTACATATTGCTTCTGGCGGAGAGGCAAAAGCTAAAGGTAAGATTGTGATGGCCACTGTTAAGGGTGACGTGCACGATATTGGTAAGAATATTGTTACCGTGGTCTTGCAATGCAATAACTTTGAAGTTGCTAATATGGGCGTCATGGTTCCTTGTGCAGAAATTCTCAAGAGAGCCAAAGAAGAGAAGGCCGATATCGTTGGCTTGTCTGGTTTGATTACCCCATCACTTGAAGAGATGACTTACGTAGCTCAAGAGATGCAGCGCGATGATTATTTCCGTGAGCGCCAAACTCCATTGATGATTGGCGGTGCAACGACTTCGCGAGTACATACTGCTGTGAAAATTGCGCCTCATTATGATGGCCCTGTGGTCTATGTCCCTGATGCCTCTAGATCTGTTTCGGTGGCTTCAAGTTTACTTTCAGACGAGGGTGCTAAGAAATTTATTCAAGACTTGCGTGATGACTATATCCGTATTCGGGAACAACATGCAAACAAAAAAGCAGTGCCAATGATTTCATTAGAAGCTGCGCGAAAAAATCGTGAACTGATTGATTGGGATGCTTATTCGCCCGAGAAACCCAAGTTTATTGGCCGCCGCCTCTTTAAAAATTTCGCTTTAAACGATATTGCCAAGTATATTGACTGGACACCATTTTTTCAAACTTGGGATTTAGCGGGTAAGTTCCCCGCAATTCTTGATGACGAAGTGGTCGGTATTGAGGCACGTAAAGTATTTGAGGATGCAAAAGCTCTCTTAGAGAAGTTGATTAAAGGGCAGTGGATTCAGGCTGATGCGGTAGTTGCTTTTTACCCCGCCAATACTGTGGGCGACGATATCGTGCTTTATACGGATGAAACGCGCACCCACCCCTTATTTGTTTGGCATAACTTGCGTCAACAAGCAGAGCGTCCAGTGGTCGATGGTGTCCAGCGCCCTAATCGGTGTTTGGCAGATTATGTTGCACCAAAAGATTCAGGGGTTGCTGATTACTTGGGCTGCTTTGCTGTAACGACAGGTCATGGTGTTGAAAAGAAAGTCGCGGAGTTTCAAGCCAAGCATGACGATTACAGCGCGATCATGTTAAAGGCCTTGGCAGATCGCTTGGCCGAAGCCTTTGCTGAACTTATGCACCATCGTGTGCGGACAGATCTTTGGGGATATGCAAGCGATGAGATTTTGACAAATGAACAAATGGTTAATGAACAATACCGTGGCATTCGTCCAGCACCAGGCTATCCTGCATGCCCTGCCCATGAAGTTAAAGAAGATTTATTGCGCGTCATAGGGTCAGAAGATATTGGTATGACCTTGACTGAATCCATGGCTATGAATCCCGCATCAAGCGTGAGTGGCTTCTACTTAGCCCATCCAGATGCGCGGTATTTCAATGTGGGCAAGGTATCAAAAGATCAGGTGAAGGATTTGGCTGAGCGCCGAGGTCAATCTGTTGATGACGTTCGCCGCCAATTAGCGAGCTCAATCGACTAATTACTCTATCATGTGGGGTCTTAAATGCCCCACATGATTGGCTCATCCTTGGCTTTAGCCTGTCTCATGAGCTCTAAAAATGGGTGGGCTCTTTGCCCAAGCCGGTCGGTTGATTTGGATTTCTCAGCACCCGCCTGGGCAGATTCTTTGGTTTGGGCCCGTTCTTCTAAGTCTTTGAGAATGGCAGACTCTAGGACAAAGATGAGTTTGGGCAGTTGTTCAACTGTGAGAATGCCCCTAGGCTCTAAAGGGCAAGCCAAAATATCAAATATCCGTTTGGTTAGATCAGCCAGCATGATGACGTCTGGCCCTGCTTTAGAGCGAAATTGATAGATCATTTCCGTAGCTTACCACCTGATAAACTCACTTATCTATGTTGTTAACTAATAAAAATCGTTTAATTGAAATGCTGAGCAGTGCACTTCAAGGCCTCGCTCAGGATCGCAGCTTGGGCGAAGTGCCGCTTCCACGCCTAGAGCGACCAAAGGCAGTAGATCATGGTGATGTAGCTTGCAATATCGCCCTGCAGCTTGCTAAGGCATGGAAGCTCAGTCCCAGAGATTTAGCGCAATCCATAGTTGAGCGTTTACAGCAACAGCCCGGTTTTCAAGATCTGATTGCTGCTTGTGAAATCGCAGGCCCAGGATTTATTAATTTTCGTTTCAGTAATGCTGCCAAAATATCGGTTATTCAAGAGATACTGACGGCAGGTGCCGAATTCGGGCGTTTAGCCCCCGGCTCAGGATCAGTGGCAAGTGCCATGATTGAATTTGTATCAGCTAATCCCACAGGACCACTGCATGTCGGCCATGGTCGCCAAGCTGCTCTTGGTGATGCGCTGGCTAATTTATTGACAACGCAAGGCATCCAAGTTCATCGGGAGTTTTATTACAACGATGCGGGTGTGCAAATCGCCAATTTAGCCCTATCAGTACAAGCTCGCTTAAATGGTTTAAAGCCTGGGGATGCTACTTGGCCAGAGAATGCTTACAACGGAGAATATATTGCTGAAATTGCCGTGGCATATCGGGCTAGCGCTCAGTATCTCGATGATTTATCTGAATTTGACAAGCTAGATGCCATTCGTCTGTTTGCAGTGGCTTATTTGCGCAATGAGCAAGACATTGACTTAAAAACCTTTGGCGTTCAATTTGACTGCTATTACTTAGAATCCTCGTTATATGCGGATGGTAGTGTGGCTCAAATTGTTAAAGATTTACAAAATATTGGCAAAACCTATGAGAGTGAAGGCGCTTTGTGGTTAAAAACGACTGATGATGGCGATGATAAAGATCGCGTGATGCGTAAGTCGGATGGCAGTTTTACCTACTTCGTACCTGATGTGGCATACCACTCCAGTAAATGGCAGCGTGGCTATGAGAAGGTCATTAATGTGCAGGGTAGCGATCACCACGGTACCATAGCTCGCGTTCGCTCTGGCCTGCAAGGGGTGGCCCAACAGCGTGGGTGGACTATCCCCAAAAACTACCCTGAATATGTTTTACATAAAATGGTAACAGTAATGCGTCATGGTGAAGAGGTAAAAATATCTAAACGCGCAGGATCCTACGTCACTGTCCGTGATTTGGTGGAATGGTCTGGCGGTCTTACTCCCGAAATGACTGCAAAGGAACGTGAGATCTCATTGCAGCGTGGTCGTGATGCGGTGCGTTTCTTTTTGATTTCTCGCAAAGCTGATACCGAATTTGTTTTTGATATTGATTTAGCCTTGCAGCAAAATGACGAGAACCCTGTGTTCTATGTGCAATATGCGCATGCGCGGATTTGCTCAATTTTGACTCAGTGGGGAGGTCAGCTCGCCGATTTGCAATCAGTTGATTTATCCTTATTGCAAAGTAAGGCTTCAGATCATTTATTGCGCCGCTTAGCAGAATATCCCGAAGTCTTAACTGATGCTGCGGCAGAGCTAGCCCCTCATACATTAGCGTTTTACTTGCGTGATTTAGCAGGAGATTTCCATACCTTCTATAGCGCCGATCGCGTGCTAGTTGATGATCTAGCGCTCAAATTAGCGCGGTTAGCCTTGCTAGCCGCTACCCGTCAAGTACTTGAAAATGGTTTAAAACTATTAGGTGTATCCGCGCCCACTAAGATGTAAGCTGTAGGTCAGCAGTAAATAGGTGGAAGTGAAAATGCAGGATGAGGACAAGATGAAAAATACGAATCAACAAACCCGCTTTATGCACCGACCCATAACTACAAGTCCTGAATATGGTGGCACGATTCTTGGCTTTATATTAGGCCTAGGCGTAGGTTTGGGGGTTGCCTTTCTGATTGCTTTTTATCTTTCTAAAAATACCCCCCAAGAACGTCCTGGAATGAGAGCGCCCAATCTTCCTCTGACTATTAAACCGGGCCCTACCCCAGCGGAAGGCGAAATAGAAGCTCTAGCAGAACCGTTGGATTTAAATAAACCCTTGCACGGAAGGGCATTATCCCCATCTGTAGCAGCAGACCCTATTGGGGATTTGGCTACTGGCAAAAAGCCCCCCGAGGTCCTAGCCACCCAACCCCCTGCTGCTAAATTAGATGCAATTTATTTCTTGCAGGTTGGTGCTTTTGTAAAACGCTCAGATGCAGATGCACAAAAGGCCAGCTTAGCAATTCAAGGCATTCAGTCGCAGTTAAGTGAGCTTACTAGTGAGGGCAATACACTTTGGCGTGTTCGTATAGGGCCTTTCAATAGCATTGAAGAAAGCAATTCTGTGCGCGATAAATTAAATGGCTTTGGCATAAAACCAACCGTTATTAAATCTAATAAATCATGATTTCATTATCTAAAAAACTACTCTCATTTAGCGTCACGCTACTGCTAGCGTTCTCATTTTCAGGTTTTACTAGTGCACAAAGCCCTAAGATTGAGGAGGGGTTTGATTACCGAGTGCTGCCAATACCACAGCCCATAGAGGTAAAGGGTAAAGTAGAAGTGATTGAATTCTTTTGGTATGGCTGCCCCCATTGCTATGATTTTGAGCCTGAGCTAACAGCCTGGATAAAGCGACAGCCAAAGGATGTCATATTACGCAGAGTGCCAGTGGCTTTCCGTGACGACTTCATGCCCCACAGTCAATTGTTCTATGCATTAGAGACAATGGGTAAAGGGGATGCTTTGAATGAAAAAGTAATGTATGCCATGCATAAAGAGAATAAGCGTCTCATGAACGAGAATGAAATTGCTGACTGGGTCGCCACTCAAGGTATCGATCGCAACACCTTTTTAGCGACTTATCGTTCATTTGCTGTAGTGTCAAAGGCGCGTGCGGCAAAGCAGTTGGCTGATGCTTATCGTATTGATGGAGTGCCAACCATTGTGATGCAAGGTCGTTATGTCACCTCACCATCAATTGCAGGCACCAAGGCTAAGGCATTACTGGTGATGGACTACTTAGAGCAAAAGATTCGTAAAGATAAATACCAATAACTGACAAGGTATTTAACTTAAATCTGAACGAAGCGTCGCACAATCCAAAAATACAGTGGGTAGGGTAAGATTCTGAGAAATTTTAGAAATCGGGAAAATCGTTTCGGAAAGTGAATATCAAACTTCCCTTTCTCCATACCATTTAAGATGTCTTGAGCTGCCTGCTCTGCAGTGATTAAAGCGGGCATCTCAAAATCATTATTTGCAGTAGCTTCAGTTGCCACAAAGCCTGGCGAGATCATATGCACGCTAATCCCTAGTGGTAGTAGGTCATAGTGCAGTGTTTCGCAAAAATTAATAATACCGGCTTTACTCGGACCATAAGCTAGCGCTTTTGGGAGTCCACTATATCCGGCGACGCTACCAACAATCGCAATATGCCCCGCATGATTTTTGAGCATCTCCGGTAAGACAATAGCCACTGCTCTCATGGGCCCTAAAAGATTAGCGTTAATCGTTTGCTCAGCAATGCTAATTTCAAATTGATCTGCCCGCAAAGGAGTATATATTCCTGCGACAAAAAGTAATACATCAAGGCCACCCCAATTTACTAGTATCTGTTGATAGGCGCTACTGATTTGCTGCTCGTGGCTCACATCAACAGGCAGTACTAAAGTTTGGTTTATCGGCGCCGCACCAGCTAATTGTGTAAGTCGTTCAATACGACGACCTGATAGAGCAACTTTTGCCCCTGCTGCAAGCAATGATTTTGAGCATGCCTCACCTATTCCACTAGAGGCGCCGATGACCCAAATACGTTTTCCAGACCAACTAGCTATGCCTACTTGTTTCATGCTGTCAATGAGTCGATAGAAGGAGTGGCAGGTTTATGGCTTAAAGTAAATTGGACAACATCAATATTTTTTTCTGTAAATCCTGCCGCACAATACATGAGATAGAAATTCCAAAGTCGGATAAAGGCTTCGTCAAAGCCTAAGTGTGTAATCTCTTGGAGCTTGCTGTTAAAACTTTCCGTCCAGAGGCAAAGGGTTTTTGCGTAGTCAGACCCAAAAGCAAATTCAGCATCTACTTTTAGGCCTGCACTAGCAGCTAAATCTGCAAACCTTTTTTTGGAGGGCAGCATGCCCCCAGGAAACACATACTGTTGAATGAAGTCGGTATTGTTGCGGTACCGGTCGAACAGCTCTTCTGCAATCACAATCGTTTGAATACAAGCTTTACCCCCCACTTTTAAACATTTCGCAATTGTTTGAAAGTACTCTGGCCAATGTTTTTCACCTACTGCTTCAAACATTTCAATTGAGGCTATGCCATCAAATTGTTCATTACAGTCCCGATAATCTTGTAAACGTACTTCAAAGGATTGAGGGTTCGATATGATGGGCTGTACATTTTGGAGTCGATTTTGGGCAAATATCTGTTGCTCAGTAGATAGGGTCAATCCAGTTACTATTGCATTACTTCGAAGCGCCTCTTCCATAAACCCGCCCCAGCCGCAGCCAATTTCTAGTATGCGATCATTCGGTTTTGCATGAATTGAATTAAGAATTCGAGCAATTTTTGCCCTTTGTGCTTGCGCAAGAGATTGGCCATCGTCTAGGTTGAACCAAGCGCTCGAATAGTTCATTGTGGGATCGAGCCATAAAGTATAGAAGGTGTTTCCTAGGTCATAGTGGGCATGAATATTTTTTCGACTACCTGATTTGGAGTTATCTCTTAACCAATGCTTAAAGCGATAGATCAAGGATCCGTACCAGCTACCATAAATGGCCTTTTCCAGAATCGTGCGATTGCGGATGGCTAATTCCAAGATAGCTTTGAGATTACTAGTATTCCAGTCCCCGCGAATATAGCTTTCAGCAAAACCAATATCTCCATGAGAGAGCACTTGTTTGAATACGGACCAATCGAGCACTTGAATATCAGCATGTAATGCATCAGTACTAACCCCGAATTCTCTAACTACACCATTGGGAAGTGAGATTGTTAGATGCCCACTTTGCAATTTAGAAAATAATCCTAATAAAACTTCACTAGCTATACGATGGGGTTGTGACCTAGATTCTCGTTTTCTAGTTTGAGAAAAGTTCAGACGAGAGAGTAGAGATTGTCCAGGGCGGGTCATCGGCTGACTTCAAGTTTAGGTGGCGTTGGCTTTGTATGAAAGGGTACACCTTTTAGCCAAAGTTTCAATGCTTGCCAGTGAATGCGAGCAATAACACCAAGACTCATTAGGGGGTAACGTAAGAAGGCTAAATGGAGTATTTTTTTAGTCAGGGGCTCACTAAGGCCGCTAATACTAGTATTGATCAATGGCAAGCCGGCCTCATGCAGTTCAATGCGACAAACGGTATTTCTACTGGATTTACTGTCTTGGGGAAAGAGAAACCGAAAATGGTATTCACCGCTCACATCACAAAATGGAGAGACATGAAATACTTTTTTACTTTTGAGGGTTTCACCAGAGCGCAACACTTCGCCAGAATCTTTATGAAGTAAATAGCAATGATGCTCTCCAAAAGTATTATTCACTTCAGCCAATACTGCTTGCACTTGGCCATTTTTTCTTGTACAGATCCAAAAACTCACTGGGTTAAATACATAGCCAAGCACTCTGGGAAAGGTTTGTAGCCAAATTTCTCCATCGATATTATCAATACAATTTTCTAGCAAAATTTGTTCAATCCACTTCAAGCTATCTGCATCACCAATTCCATGATCCTTATCAAAAAAAGAAAATAAGCTGAACTGGTTGTCGCCAAGACCATTGTTTTTAAGTAATCCTGGATTAGCTTTTCTAGAGCGCATTGGAATGGATAGCGTAAAGACCCCATACCCAAAAGCATTTTTGGCTGGGCGAAAGCGGTGATGTTGCACTACCCCAAAGTTGATCTTCGCTTGATTCATTTATTCGATAGCTGAATAGAATTAGATTTGATGGGAGGCCGAATACTTTCTAAAAGGTCTTTGGCAACCAATTCACCTGAGCGTAAGCCATCTTCATGAAAACCAAAACCAGTCCAAGCTCCGCAATACCAAATTGAGGAACTCCCCTGAATCAGCGGTAATTCTTTTTGAGCTTGAATGGCGCGCATATCAAATACGGGATGGGAATAATATATCTCCTGCTGAACTAGCGTGGGGTCTGGATCACTTGAGGGATTAAGACTCACAATAATGGGTATCTGCTTTAACTCTGCCGGTAAAGGCTGTAAGCGATTAATCAGGTAATTGACGCTGACATGTTGTTTGGCAGAAGGAGTGGATCCTGATTTGGCGGTGTAATTCCAGGCAGCCCAACATTGCTTTGTTTCAGGTAAAAAACGTCTATCGGTATGTAAAATGGCTCGATTTTTTTGATACGGAATCGATGCCAGAATATTTTGAGCATCCTGACCAATGCCATGCACTAAATTGAGGGATTCATTGCTATGACATGCCATTACTACCTCATCAAACCAGTCAGAACCGGTTGCTGTAAGTACTTCTACTGGAGAAATTTTATCTGCACTAGCGTTCACTCTAACAATGGCATCGCGCACTATTTTTACTTGTGAGCCCTCTAAGGCGGCGACAAGACGTTTTACATATTCACGCGATCCACCGGTCACAGTAAGCCATTGGGGGCGGTTCTGAATTTGTAATAAACCATGGTTATGACAGAATCGAATCATAGTTTGAATGGGGAACTCCAACATTTGCTCAACTGAGCAAGACCAAATAGCACCGATCATGGGTAGAAAGTAATTTTCTCGAAAGCTTTTACTAAAACGATGGCGATTGAGAAAGTCGGCAATGCATTCATCAGGCTGGGAATATTCACGCCCAGCATCTATTTGTTCTTCTGCTAGTGCGGTGGCAAGTCGATTAAAGCGCAAGATGTCATAGGCCATCCTCCAAAAGGAGGGCGATAGAAGATTAGATCTTTGACCAAAGAATGAGTTGAGATCGTTCCCGGCCCACTCAATTTTTTGATGGCGCTTCCTATTTTCACTGGCATCAATAGAAACTGAGAAAGACATTTCTGAAGGGGAGAGAGGTACCTGCAACTCTTCAAAAAGGCGTACTAGGCGAGGGTAAGTTTTTCGATTAAATACTAAAAAACCGGTATCTACCCCATAAGTGATGAAGCCTTGCTTAGTCTCTAGCCTGAAATCAACGGTATTACTATGGCCACCAATATGACTTCCAGCTTCAAACACCGTAATGTCTAGATTGGGATGTTGCCTCAGGGCATATGCACAGCCTAGGCCAGAAATTCCTGCACCAATAATGGCAACCTTTTTCTTGCTCATTAAATCTTTTCTCCTAAGAGCTTGTCGATCTGTGAAGTAAGACTACTGCTATTAGGCTTAGTCATACTGCCAAAGGAGTCCACTACATTGCCATTACGATCGATCAGATACTTATAGAAGTTCCACTTTGGAGTGGTGCCAGTCTTGGCAATCAGCATCTTAAATAAGGGGTTTGGATTATTTCCGCTAACAACGCTTTTGGCAAACATCGGGAACTTCACGTCGTAGGTATTTTTACAAAAGTCAGCGATTTCTTTATTCGATCCAGGCTCTTGTTGCCCAAAATCATTAGATGGAAACCCCAAAACAACCAATCCCTGATCATTATATTTAGCGTACAGCTTCTCTAAGCTCTCGTACTGACTGGTAAAGCCACAAAAACTGGCAGTATTGACCACCAGAATGACTTTACCTTGGTATTGACAGAGATTTTGTGGAGCCTCATCTTGTAGGCGAGGGAAGGTGTGCGAGAGGAGGGGGCTACAGACGCTTGGGCTTGGTCCAGCAGCTAGGGTGGCTTGAATGGCTGGTATTACCAGGATGATAGCTAATAGCCACTTGGCCAAAATACGAAACATAACGCACCTTTTAATAAGGGTTTGGGATGATTAAGTCTAAGACATTCTGACGTTTCTCGTTGAGCACCCTGCAATGCCATTAATATTGAGTCATGACCACTTTGCCATTACCCTCATTTGAAGCCAAGATTTGTATCGCAAATGACTTGGCGGCTCGGATTGCGAATTTACCAAGACCTTTAGTCTTTACCAATGGCGTCTTTGATATTCTCCACCGCGGCCATGCCAGTTATCTCGCCCAGGCTAAAGAGCTCGGCGCCAGTTTAGTGCTTGGAGTTAATTCCGACGCATCTGTGAAGATGCTGGGAAAAGGCGATGATCGACCTATCAATACACAGGCAGATCGTCAGGCTTTATTAGCAGCATTGGCTAGCGTAGATTTGGTAGTGTTGTTTACTGAGCAGACCCCCGTCAATCTCATTACACAAATCCGACCCGATATATATGTCAAGGGCGGTGATTATGAAATTGATACCTTGGAAGAAGCCAATTTAGTCAAATCCTGGGGCGGTAAGGCGATTGCTATCCCTTTTTTATATGAGCGATCAACAACAACTTTGCTGGGTAAGATTCGCGCTTAAATTGTTTGCGCTAACCAAGCCCATAGCCCACGTAAAACTAGACCCTCAATGGGTTCCACGGGCAACAGCGGTTCCTTTGTAAGTTTTTGAAGTTCTGCAGACAAAGTCTTCGCATTACCGCCGTCAAGCCAAATGCGTTCAATAGGGTACCCCATTTCTTTTGCTAATTGTGTGGCTCGCAAAATTGCACCGATCTGGGCTGCGTCACATCCTCCAATAATCGCATCATTAGTGTTGATGCCAAAGCTGGGCTGGCCTATAGTGTCTGTACGAACTGCCAAGGGTAGCTGCGCCGTATTATTTTGCAAGCTTTCTTGCATCAAGCCTAGGCCCGGTAAAATCCAACCTCCGTAATGCAGACCATTGCTGCCGAGCATGTCAATCGTGCTAGCTGTTCCGGCATTAACAATCAAGGTATTGGCGGCGGATAGCGCTCTAGCACCAAGGATAGCAGCCCAGCGATCCGCACCTAGTTTATTAGGCTCTTGATAGAGCGTGCGCACACCTTGGAATGGGCTACTTCCATCTAATTGATTCCAAGATATATCGTTCCACTGAGGAAAAAGCATCTTAAGGTTTTCAATTGCAGTCTCCCCGGCAACACAACAAAAGGCAATTGCATCAGGTTTGGGTAAGGTTTTTGTAATGTAATCCGAGAGCTCAGCACGAAGCTCGGTAGATTGCAGTGATTTACTGCTAATGGATCCTGAATAAGCCCATAGCTTTTTATTGCGATCAGATGGATTTTGGTTTGCGTTAACAACGGCCCACTTAAGACGAGTGTTGCCCACATCAAATAATAAATAAAGACTCATGGTTGCACTCGCAAAGAAACGTCACCAGCATGTACTGTAATGTTTTGCCCATCTTGCTTGATAAGCAATGCCCCACTTTGGTCTACGCCCACTAAAGAGCCAAAAATAGGTTCTTCCCCGGCTCCAGAGACACAGACAGATTGCCCCTGAAAGGCATCCCACCTTTCCCATGCATGCTGGAAGTGCACAAATCCGCTGTGCTCAAATTCTGATAGGTGCTTTTCAAAAGACTCAATCAGTTTTAGCCAAATATACTCAATGTCAGGCAATGCTGTCTTATCAGAAATAAGTTGATCTAATGCACTTACTTTGAGACCCATTTCACTTCCTAAGAGATCTTCAATGGCATTAGCATGACGTAGATTAATGCCTACTCCAATGATCATCCAGGTCGGCGCATTTGAATTGGCTTGGCCTCCCTCAATCAGGATGCCTCCGAGCTTGGCATTATTGAGCAAAAGATCGTTTGGCCACTTTAGACGCAGACCTTGGGCATATAAATCTGCTTCGCTTATATTTAAGGCTGCCGCTAAACCCCGGATGACCGCTAAGCCAATAACTAGGCTCAGCCCACTCAATTGAGCGGGGCGACGATCGAAGGGGTAGGCCAATGAAAAGCACATCGTGTCTTGGGGTTTAGCTAGCCAAGATCGCCCCGCTCTGCCTTTGCCAGCTGTTTGCTTATGCGCAATTCTGGCTACTGGGTCGATTAATTCGCCGGCACGCCAACGTGCCAATAAATCATCATTTGTTGATCTTGTTTGCGCTACTCGTTCAAGGATGCAATTCCAGTTCATTTCGCCATTGTAGAAAGGTCTGACCTAGAATTGGGGAATGCATCAAGAAGATCTGCGCCCCCGCAAGTTTGTTTGGCCTCTCCAAGCCATGCCATTGGCTCGAGCCATTAGCCTAAGCTATGCACTTTTGATTGTGTATGTGAGCTTAAACCCCTTTGATTTTGACTTTCACAACGGTATTTCTGCTTGGGCTTGGCTTAATGCCCCATTACCCCGGTTTATTACTCTATTTGATGTTTCGGTCAATATTTTGGCTTATATTCCCCTGGGATTCTTGATTGTATTTACTGCCTACCCGCGCTGGCGTAATTTTGTAGCCTTAGGTGTCGCCTTGTTATTTAGCGCAAGTCTAGCTTTGAGTGTGGAGTCTTTGCAGAGTTGGCTGCCTACGCGCATACCGAGTCAGATGGACTGGTGGGCCAATGTATTAGGTGGTTTATTGGGAGGCTTGTTAGCTATTCCTCTGGGCCCTCAATGGCTATCAGGCAGTGCCATCCGGCGTCGTTTTGATCAGTGGTTTGGGTTGAACTGGGCTGCGTGTGCATTATTTTTATTGTTTCCATGGACTCAAATCTACCCCCAGAGTTCTTGGTTGGGAACCGGAGTTTGGGGTCACGCAATCTTTGGCGCCATAGACTGGGGCACTATCGTTATCAATCACCTAGTTCAAGAAACCGTAATAACAGCTCTTTGTTGGCTTGGTACCGGTCTTTTGCTTTCTTTAGGAATGCGCCCTAAAGCCCCGCAATGGAAAATATTGAACGGATTACTCTGTTGGACGGTCCTGATCAAAATGATCTTCACCGCACTTCAATTTGGAGCGGAGTTTAGCTTTCTCTGGCTCACTGCGGGAGCCATCTGGGGAATGCTCTTGGGCAGTCTTTTATTGAGGTGGGCACTTCGATTGTCGGATAGCACTAAATTTTGGCTGTCGCTTGGTTGCTTGATTGGTGCCACTCTTGCAATTAACCTATTGCCTGATAATCCCTACTTTGTGCTCACGATGCGTCATTGGAATCAGGGGCGTTTATTACACTTTAATGAACTCATGCAATGGGTTTCAGTAGTATGGTTACCATTAGCTTTGTTATGGATTGTGCGCAATACCTTTGCTTTTAAATTAAAACCCTGATTGTGAATCTATGAGCTTTAAACACCATGTATTTTTTTGTCTGAATGAACGCGGTAATGGGGAAGATTGCTGCTATCAACACAATGCTTTTGCATTGTTCGAATATGCAAAAAGTCGAGTGAAAGAACTTGGGTTAGCTGGCCCAGGCAAGATTCGTATAAACAAAGCGGGCTGTTTAGATCGCTGTGCTGATGGTCCTGTACTAGTTATCTACCCAGAAGGAGTTTGGTATACATACGTAGATGAAGAAGATATTGAAGAAATTATTCAGTCTCATTTGATTAAAGGATGCACTGTAAGTCGCCTGCAGTTGGCATAGTTTTATTTTAGAGAGTTCACTTCATGAATAGTCGTACAAAAATAATGAACATCGATGGTGTAGTTGGTCAGATTGAGATGTCGATTGATTTGCCTGATGAATTAAAAAGTAATGCTGATTATGTCGTGCGAGGCTTAGCCCTTGTTGCTCATCCACATCCTTTGATGGGAGGTACGAAGGATAATAAAGTTGCTCAAACCATGGCGCGTACATTTAATCAATTGGGTTATGTCAGTGTACGCCCCAACTTTCGTGGTGTTGGCGGCACAGCAGGCGTCCATGATGATGGCGTAGGCGAGATGGAAGACTTGCTTCATGTGACTGACTGGATGCGCACTCCTTTTAATTGGGCACAATTTGAGGGCGCGCAAAATCAATCTTGGATTAGCACTGCCAACACTTTACCTTTAGTGGTTTCTGGGTTTTCATTTGGTAGTTTTGTGGGATCGCATCTAGTTCAAAAACTAGCCGCATTGGGTCGCCCAGCAGAGCGTTTGGTAATGGTTGGCAGTGCGGCGGGTAAATGGGTATTAGCTCCAGTTCCGGCAGATACAATTTTGATTCATGGTGAGGTGGATGAGACCATTCCGTTGATTGATGTGTTCGATTGGGCGCGACCACAAGAGTTGACGGTTCAGGTGGTGCCAGGCGCAGATCATTTTTTCCATCGCAGATTGCACTGCATACGCAACATTATCATTGGCGCTTGGTCGGGGATGCCTGATCATCGTCGGCTCTAAGTTAGTTAAAGCAAAAAAACGAATATCTAAAAAATGTGAAGGAAGGATTTAAATGATGACTGAAGAAAAATCCCTTATTGAGTACCCATCAGAATTTCCGATTAAAGTGATGGGAAAATCTAACCCTGAATACCTGCCTGCCATTTTGCATATTGCTCGTCAATTTGATCCTACATTTGATGAGAGCAAGGTTGAGCAAAGACCCTCTAAGGATGGAAATTATTTAGGCATTACATTGCCGATTACTGCAACTAGTCGAGAGCAATTAGATGAGCTCTATCGCACCTTGTCTACCCATCCATTAGTTAGCGTTGTTCTCTAATCTGAATTAATGACAATCTTAGTAAAGCATCTAGGCCTCGCTGACTACGCCTTGACTTACGAGGCGATGAAGGCGTTTACTCACAAACGCACAAGTGAGACGCCAGATGAGATTTGGGTTTTAGAGCACCCGCCTGTTTTTACTCTAGGCCTAGCGGGTGATCTAGAGAACTTGCACTCTCCTAGTAAGGATATTCCTTTAGTTCAGGTTGATCGTGGGGGTGAGATTACCTATCACGGGCCAGGGCAGATAGTAGTGTATCTATTATTGGATTTGCGAAGACTTGGCTTATTTGTGAAAGAGCTGGTGTCTCGCATAGAGCAATCGCTCATTGATACCTTGGCCAACTTCGGTATCCAAGCTGAGAGACATCCTGGTGCGCCTGGAATTTATGTCTTAGAGCAAGCAGGCATTTCAGCGGAATGGACTGGTGCTAAGGTGGCCGCGCTCGGCCTTAAGGTCTCTAAAAGCTGCTCTTATCATGGCTTGGCTCTCAATGTGGCTACTGATTTAGAGGCTTTTGCCCGAATCCACCCTTGTGGATATGAGGGATTAAAGACCGTAGATATGCAAACCCTTGGGATCAAGGACAATATGGAGAATATTAGCCAAATACTCGTAAGCCATTTGCAACAGCAATTGAAACATCATGACCACAAATAAAGTAGATACAGACACTAGTGCTAGCCCCAGCATTGAGGCTCGCCAAGATATCCATTACGATGCATCACGCAAGCAGAAGTCGAGTGAGAAGACTGCCCGTATTCCCATCAAAATTATCCCTATAGAGCAAGTACTCAAGAAGCCAGATTGGATTAGAGTTAAGGCTGCTTCAAATCATTCTCGTTTTACAGAAATCAAACAGATTTTGCGTGAGAATGAATTGGTTACTGTTTGTGAAGAAGCGAGTTGTCCCAATATAGGTGAGTGCTTTGGTAAAGGCACCGCTACTTTTATGATCATGGGTGATAAGTGCACTCGTCGCTGCCCATTCTGTGATGTAGGGCATGGCCGCCCAGATCCTCTAGATAAAAAAGAACCAGGTAATCTAGCGCGCACAATTGCCGCCCTAAAACTGAATTATGTAGTGATTACCAGCGTAGATCGCGATGATCTGCGTGATGGTGGAGCCATGCACTATGTGGATTGCATTACTCAATCGCGAGCCCTTTCACCAACCACTAGGATAGAAGTCTTGGTCCCAGATTTTCGTGGGCGCCTAGAAAAAGCCCTAGACATTTTTTCTGAGCATGCCCCTATGGGATTGCCTGATGTGATGAATCACAATATGGAAACAGTGCCGCGCTTGTACAAACAGGCTCGACCTGGTGCAGACTATGCCCACTCTTTAAAACTATTGAAGGACTTTAAAGAGCGCTTTCCACATATTCCCACCAAGAGTGGCTTGATGGTAGGATTAGGCGAAACTGATGAAGAGATTTTGGAGGTCATGCGCGATATGCGTGAACACAATATTGGTATGCTGACGATTGGCCAGTATTTGGCACCATCCGGACACCACTTACCAGTGCAGCGCTATGTTCATCCAGACGTATTTAAGCATTTTGAAGCAGAGGCTTATGCCATGGGCTTCTCGCATGCTGCGGTTGGCGCTATGGTGCGCTCTAGCTATCACGCTGATCAACAGGCGCATGGAGCTGGTGTTGTTTAGACGGGGTGTAATGAAAGATTGCCTGACGCTTGCAACTTTTCTTTTCCTGGCCGCTTGCACTCCCAAGCTCGATTGGCGAACAGTCCAATCTGCTCAAGATGGTTACACTGCTTTATTTCCGGGTAAGCCTGAGAGGATGGAAAGAAAGCTTCCTTACCAGAACCAAGAAATTCCACAAGCATTGGAAGCGGTAAAAGTAGATGACGATATTTACTCTGTTAGCACCATTTACTTAAGCAAAGAACAGATATCTTTGCTGCCAAAAATATTAGGGCAGTTACAGGACAATCTTTTGAAAAGGGCAGGCGTAGATTTTGCAACTGCTATAAGTAGCGATGCCACTTATCAAACTGCTGATCGCCAACGTAAACCCACAAAAGATTATTTTTTGGAGTTTATGTCTGCAGGTGCAGTACAGCAATCGATGCGAGTACGTTGGATTACTAAACTTAGCCCTGATAACGGCGCTTGGATTTATCAACTTTCAGTTTTGCATACAGCCCCTGCAAGAGTAGAGGCTAAGAAATTCTTCTCAGAAGAGCAGTACTCAAACTTCTTTGACGAGTTTCATCCAGATTAGAGATTGAATCATTTATTGTGTTTTTTCTAAAGCAGCTACTTTAGCTTCAAGCACTTCTAATTTTTCTCTAGTCTTAGATAACACTTTGGATTGCAGGTCAAACTCCTCACGAGTCACTAAATCCATTTTCTGAAAACCTTGGTTCATCATGGCCCGCACATTCTTTTCAATTTCTTGTGCTGGTGAATTACGAATGGCATCTCCAACCTTGTTTTGCATGTCACTGGCAATGCGCTGAATTTGTTCGAGGATTTCGCCTGGTTTTTGCATGATTGGGGTTTACCGTTCCATTAAGAGTTGCGAAAAAGACACAGCTCTTATTTTAATTTGAAGCACTAAGATTTGCCAAAAAGGGCTTAAATCTGGGGAAATGCACCAAAATGTCCGCTATTGGTGCAGATAAGGGCACTAAAAAAGGGCATTTGCATTAATAAAGGGATTTGTGACAAAGCCGTGAACCCCTCGAGATTCATGATCACTCCATGCATTAAGGCATTTAAACCTTTTTTATTTAAACCAGTAAGGAGTTACACATGAAAACTTTACAAAAGACAGCCATCGCTCTTGCAGTATCTGGCTTATTCGC
>CAIZRK010000002.1 GCA_903935355.1 uncultured beta proteobacterium
CACCCTCATCACGGTTGTTTTAAGATTATGTAATGGAGTTCGCATGGCGACCGGAATTGTAAAGTGGTTCAATGATGCAAAAGGTTTTGGCTTTATCAAACCTGATGATGGTGAAGAAGAGTTGTTTGCGCATTTCAGCGCAATCACTATGCCGGGGTTCAAAACCCTCAAGGAAAACCAAAAGGTAACGTTTGATATTACCCAAGGTCCTAAAGGCAAGCAGGCTACTAATATTCAAGCTGCTTGATCAACCTTAGATCATTATTAAAAACCCAGGACTGGTTCCTGGGTTTTTTTTCGCCTAAAAATGAATGCCCCCTTAAAATCACCCCATAGCAAGCACCCAAAACATCATGCATCCACATTACATTAAACAAACCTCTCTCTTAGCTGCGGCTATTTTCAGTATTCTTTCAATGACTGTGTATGCCCAGCAAAACGTAGGCTTGCCAAATATTGAACTCAAGGTTGGCATCTATCGCATTCAGGCTGAGCTGGCTAACACCCCCAAAACGCGCGAGGTGGGCCTTATGAATCGCACCAGCATGCCAACAAGCTCAGGGATGTTATTTGTATTCGAGCAAAAGTCAGGGCATTGCTTCTGGATGAACAACACTAAAATTCCTCTGTCTATTGCCTTCATAGCAGACGATGGCAAGATCGTAAACATCGAAGAGATGCAAGCTCAGACCACGAACAGTCATTGCCCTAAAGCGGCTATACGGTACGCCCTAGAGATGAACAAGCAGTGGTTCTCAGAGAGAGTGATTGTGCCCGGTAGCGTCATTCAGGGCTTACCCAAGCAATAGAGCTTAGAGTCAAACGTAGCATGCTGTTGCCAAAGTAAATCATCGTTATTTTTATTCATTTCTTCCTGTCATAGCTGTGGTGTCTTTCATCAAAAATCATTCCGTAAAACGGGTCTAGAGCCTTGCTTGCCCTTGGGGCAATCTTGGCTACCAATGCTCAGCACAGCGCATCTTTGGCATCGTTAGGTAAGCCCTCCACCTTGATACAAAGGCCTGTCTAAACCTACTCACAATGGCATCCAAGGCTGGTGTAGCAGCAAAGCTGTATTGCCCAAAGGCAAGGGGGTGAGCCCTGCTTGTATCGGGCCTTGAACGCCCTTGCAGGGATCGTCTGTGAGCACTCTCTTGGTTTACGAGCAAGCCTGGGTTAGGCCTAAGCGGGTCAATCAGCATGACTTTCTCAAGGCCACTAGGTCTTACCTGCTTGGCATAACACTGGGGGTGCTTTTCGAGTCGATCATAAAAAACTGGCTTTTCTGATGTGGCGTAAGTGATCCTTGGTAAATTTTTTTCATTTTTTTTGAGACGACATGGGTAAGCCTTGAGAGAAATTTTTTTATTTTTCCAACCATTGTTTTGATGTTTGTCTGGTGTATGGAGAATGGTGTTTGGTATTTGGTGTCTGGTGTCTGGTGTATGGTGAGCAATGCGTTCGCATACTGCTAGAGTCGGTGTTTTTAAGCTCATATGCCCATTTAAAAATGACTCAAAACGACCGTGCGAGCCCAGCCCGCCCTGGTTTTGCTTATTTTTTGAGCAGGTGATTTCCTGATCGTAGCCAGACTGTCTACTACCCCTTGGAGTGAGAGAAAAAAAATTTTTAATAATGATAGCCACTGCAATTTTTTCTTTTTTTATTCTCGTTATGATCCATCGTTTGACTACTTTCATCACTCTAAGTAGCGGATTTTGAGGGGCGTAGTAGCTTCTTAAGAGGCCACTAAAAGTTGAATCATTAATAAAAGTGAGGTGGTCTGTGGCAACTGCACAATCGCCAAGATGGTGTCCGTAGTAGTCCATATCAATCGCTCTCCTGGTCGCTCTTTTTCTTGCGCGCAATAGTGGCAGCAAGAAATTAATCTATGAACCAAAAAGTGTAGCTTTTAGACAATGCTCTTATGAATTTATCTGGGATTTATTTTTCACTAGTGGCTTTATCCCAGTCTCCCTTTATGAGCTCAGATGCTTTTGCACTGCTAGTGATTAATTATTTTGATACTTTTGCCAATAAAGGCAAATGTATCATCCCAGCATAAATACTCACTCGAAATGGCAAACATAATGCACGGGAGACTCAGCGCGAATAATAAAATATCCGCCCTTTTCTACTTCCCAGCTTTGCCCAGCTTTAAACTCCACTTCAGGCGCGCCGTTAATACTCACAAAAGCATTGCCATCGACTACTTCCATGATTTCTTTAGTGCTAAGGTCAAAACGTAAGGTGCTTGGCAGTACGACGCCAACGGATTTACGAATGCCATTAGGCAATGTAACAGTATGAGATACACATTTACCATCAAAAAATACATTGGCTTTTTTGCCTACAGAAACTAAATCAAATTGCATCTTTATTCTTTCTCATCTAAATGGCTAAGTGGTAATTGATATTCATTATTTAGCACGCTGGCGCTTTGCTGTCTCAGCAATCCGCATGCGTAATGCATTGAGCTTAATAAAGCCACCAGCATCGGCTTGGTTATAGGCGCCGCCATCATCATCAAAGGTTGCAATATTTTGATCAAACAAAGTATTAGCTGAATCCCGTGAAATGACAGAAACAGATCCTTTGTAAAGTTTTAGGCGAACCGTACCATTGACTGATTGCTGTGTGTGATCTATTAAGGTTTGTAGCGCAACGCGTTCTGGTGCCCACCAATAGCCGTTATAAATCAAGCTGGCATAGCGTGGCATCAAGTCATCCTTCAAATGGGCAACTTCACGATCCAATGTAATACTTTCAATACCGCGATGTGCTTTTAAAAGAATGGTGCCGCCTGGGGTTTCATAACAGCCACGACTTTTCATGCCAACAAAGCGGTTTTCTACCAAATCCAAGCGACCAATGCCGTGCATGCCACCAATACGATTGAGCTCAGCTAAGAGCTCATGAGGCTTATAGGATTTACCGTTGATTGCCACTGGGTCACCGGCACAAAATTCAATTTCAATAATCTCTGGAGCATCAGGCGCCTTCTCAGGGGAGACCGTCCAACGCCACATAGATTCTTCAGCTTCAGCATTGGGATTCTCTAAATGACGGCCTTCATAGCTGATGTGTAAAAGGTTTGCATCCATTGAGTAAGGCGAGCCACCTTGCTTGTGCTTCATCTCCACTGGAATGCCATGCTTTTCTGCATAGGCCATTAACTTCTCGCGAGAAAGGAGGTCCCACTCGCGCCACGGAGCAATCACTTTGATGCCTGGCTCAAGTGCGTAATAACCCAACTCAAAGCGAACTTGGTCATTCCCTTTTCCAGTTGCACCGTGAGAAACAGAATCTGCTCCAGTCAAGCGCGCAATTTCAATTTGACGCTTAGCAATTAATGGACGTGCAATGGAGGTACCCAATAAATACTCGCCCTCATAAATCGTATTGGCACGGAACATTGGGAATACAAAATCACGGACAAACTCTTCACGCAAGTCATCGATAAAAATATTTTCTGGCTTAATGCCAAATTGCAGCGCTTTAGCGCGTGCTGGCTCTAGCTCTTCGCCCTGACCCAAATCAGCAGTGAAGGTCACGATTTCACATTGATAGGTGTCTTGCAGCCACTTTAAGATGACGCTAGTGTCAAGACCACCGGAATAAGCTAGCACTACTTTTTTAATATCAGACATGATCTCTATTCAATCAAAAAATTAACCAATAACCAACAAAGACTAACTACTTAACCAATCAATCCAAACGGCCACAAAGTAAATACTCCATCAAGGCTTTTTGAACATGCAAACGATTTTCTGCCTCTTCCCAAACAATACTTTGCGGGCCATCAATCACTTCCGCAGCCACCTCTTCACCACGATGTGCTGGTAGGCAATGCATAAACAAGGCATCTGGATTTGCTAAAGACATTAATTCCTCGTCAACCATCCAGTCTTTGAAGGCGGACATACGCGAAGTATTTTCATCTTCATAACCCATGCTAGTCCACACATCAGTAGTCACTAAATCAGCATTCTTACAGGCATCTTTTGGATCTGAGCAAACTGTTAAATGCGCAAGAGCAGCGCTCGTTAATCTAGAGCTATCTAGCTGATAACCGCCAGGCGCCGAAAAACGGATTTGAAAATCTAAGCACTCAGCCGCCTGAATCCAGGTATAGGCCATGTTATTGGCATCCCCCACCCAAGCGACTGTCTTACCCTGAATAGGGCCGCGCGCCTCTACAAAGGTAAAGATATCGGCCAATACTTGGCAAGGATGGTATTCATTTGTAAGGCCATTAATTACTGGCACCCGAGAATTTGCCGCAAAACGCTCAATAATCTCCTGACCGAAGGTGCGAATCATGATGATGTCCGTCATACGAGAAATCACCTGCGCAGCGTCCTCCACAGGCTCACCACGGCCTAATTGGGTATCACGGGTATTGAGGTATACCGCATGTCCGCCAAGCTGGTGTATGCCCGCCTCGAAAGAAAGGCGAGTGCGAGTTGAGTGCTTCTCAAAAATCATCGCCAAAGTTCGGTCGTGCAAGGGGTGCCAAGTTTCATAACTCTTGAACTTGGTCTTAAGCCATGCCGATCTTTTCAGTAAGTAGTCATACTCTTTACGAGTGAGGTCAGAAAATTGCAAATAATGCTTAACTTGACCAGGTACTTGAGGCTTTGCCAAAGATGTCATTGTTGAGTTTTCTACTAAAGTTTAGCTTGCATTTTTTGTTTGAGCAGACTTACTGCACGAAAATAGTTCCTAAAGACATCTTAAGGCCTTCACACACTGTTAAGCTATAGGGCTTAGCAATACTGATTCAATACTACGATTTTTACGCCAACTTGAACCACAAAAAGCTTTTCATTCAAGGCATTACCGCTTCTGGCAAACCATTTCGACCCAGCGATTGGGCTGAGCGTTTGTGCGGAGTGATGGCCACTTTTCGCCCGCCAGGCGATGCTGGCGATCCCCGCTTTACTTACTCGCCCTATGTCAGACCAGTACTCATTACAAATGTGAAATGCGTTGTTATCGATACCAGACTAGGTGACCTCGATCCGAGAGCGCTGGACTTTGTCATGAACTTTGCCAAAGACAACGGTCTACCAATCGAAGAAGCTTGTGAATTTGACCCCAAACCACAAACCTAACCCTAAAAACAAAAACCCGCTCTGATCAGGAGCGGGCTTAGGCCCAGATTACTCTAGGCCAGCCTAGAACAAATACTTGCTTACGCCGCCATTGATTTAATAGCAGCAGACAAACGTGATTTCTGACGTGATGCCGTATTTTTGTGAGCAATCTTTTTGTCAGCAATCTTGTCGATTGTGGCTTGGGTTGCTGCAAATATTTGAGTTGCAACAACTTTATCGCCAGCTTCAATCGCTTTACGAACTGCCTTAATGGAAGTACGAAGCTTTGAACGCAAACTAGAGTTGTGCTCATTTTGTTTTACTGCCTGCCGTGCGCGTTTACGCGCTTGTGCGGTATTGGCCATCTTTAAACCTTGCTATATAAAATTTACAAAATACGATTAACTAAAAATTGGTATGGGTTGGCCCGCTTTTGTTAGCGGACGCACCAAAACCCAAGATTTTACATTAAAGGACTAAAAAAGCCCAGTCGCTTTATAAATAGGGGAAAATTACCCCATGAATCTGCTTTCTGCTGCCGCCAAGGTAAGCTCCCTCACGATGTTGTCACGCATTACGGGCCTTCTCCGGGAGACCCTGATTGCACGCAGTTTCGGGGCTTCAGAGTGGACTGATGCATTTAATGTCGCTTTTAGGCTGCCCAATCTGCTACGCCGCCTCTTTGCCGAAGGGGCGTTTTCTCAGGCATTCGTGCCCATTCTAGGAGAAATCTCTAGCAAAGGAGATCAAAAACAGTCCCAAACCCTGATAAATGCCGTTGCCACACTCTTATTTTGGGCTTTGCTCTTGACGGTATTACTTGGAGTGATCGGCGCCCCCTTGCTGATTTTGGTGATTGCTACAGGATTTAAGGGCGGGCCTGCCTACGAAGCTAGCGTGGTGATGACGCGCATCATGTTCCCTTATATTGGCCTGATTTCCATGGTTTCTCTCTCGGCAGGGATCCTCAATACCTTCGGACGCTTTGCTATCCCCGCCTTTACTCCAGTTTTACTCAATTTAGCCCTCATAGCTAGCGCTATTTTTTTGGCGCCCCACCTAGAACAACCGATTTACGCCCTGAGCATTGGTGTTTTGCTTGGCGGAGTATTACAGCTTGCCATTCAATTTCCTGCGCTATCTCGTCTTGGACTTCTGCCAAAAGTAGGATTACTGCCAGGCGCAATCAAAGCCGCTATCCAAAATCCAGAAGCAAAACGGGTAATGAAATTGATGGGACCGGCGGTCTTTGCAGTATCAGTTGCCCAGATCTCACTCATCATTAATACCAATATTGCCTCCCGCCTACAAACAGGTAGTGTTTCTTGGCTTTCTTATGCAGACCGCCTCATGGAGTTCCCAACCGCATTATTGGGTGTGGCTTTGGGAACCGTGCTGCTACCAAGCTTAAGCAAAGCCAATGCAAAAAATGATTTGGTACATGCCGGTGAACTCCTAATTTGGGGCTTGCAGCTCACTTTTTTATTGGCAGCACCTTGTGCAATAACCCTTTTTATTTTTGGGGAACCGCTCGCAGCGGTGTTGTATCACTACGGTAAATTTACTGCGCTTGATGTCTTAATGACGCAACGCGCATTGGCTGCTTACGGAGTTGGCCTGATTGGCCTGATCTTAGTAAAGATCTTAGCTCCTGGTTTTTATTCCCGCCAAGATATTCGCACCCCTGTAAAAATTGGTCTCTTGGTATTAGTGGCAACCCAGTTAGCCAACCTAGTTTTTGTCCCTTGGCTCGGCCATGCTGGGCTAGCGCTCTCCATTGGCGTTGGTGCCTGCCTTAATGCCGCCTTGTTGTGGCTTGGCTTACATCGGCGCGGTGCTTTGCCTAGCTCAGCTTGGACTAAATACCTTGGGCAACTGTGTTTAGCCCTTATTCCCTTCTCGGCGGTACTTTTTTACGCAGCTAGTGCACATAATTGGATTACCCTCCAAGCAACACCTTGGCTGCGCATCGGTCTCCTGGGTGCTTGGCTAGGTGCAGCAGCAGTCATTTACTTTGCCACTCTCGGTTTAGTCGGAATTCGCTGGCAAAAATTTCTGCGTCATGCAAAATAGCTCGTATGCCAACACGACAACTTGACTACTTCACCTCCCTAGTTGCTGAAGACGACCATTTCCCCTTAACTGAAGCGGCTATTGCTGTCGCCCAACATGCCTATCCCGACTTGGATGTGCAAGGGGTACTCGATCAGATGGACCAATTAGGCAATAAGCTTAAAACGCGCATTACTCCAGATACCTCGCAGATGCAGCGCCTGCAAATTCTGAAGCACTTCTTTTATACCGAGTTAGGCTTTGGCCCAAACCCGAATGATTTTTATGCACCAGAAAATTCATATCTTCACCAGATTCTAAGGAGTCGTCGTGGCATTCCGATTTCATTGGCTATTTTGATGATGGAGTTAGGCCATCAAATCGGACTGAATATTCGCGGGATCTCTTTTCCTAATCACTTTATGATGCGCATCTCCTTGCAACAAGGTGAAATCATCATGGACCCCTTGACCGGTGAATCTCTCTCCAAAAATCAATTGCAAGAAATGTTAGATCCCTATCTCGATGCCAAAGGATATCGAGGTGAATTGAGCCTGCCACTCAATATCTTTTTAAGGGTATCTAGCCCTAGGGAAATTTTGTCACGCTTTATGAGAAATCTAAAAATGATTTATTCAGAACATGAGCGCTGGGAGCGTCTCTTGGGAGTGCAGGAACGCTTGGTTATCCTCTTACCAGACTCTATGGAAGAAATTCGTGATCGTGGCTTAATCTTTGCACAACTAGAATATCTCCGTCCAGCTATAGCTGATATGCACCACTATTTAAGTCATTCCCCAGAGGCAGAGGATGCCGCTGATATTCGCGATCATATTGCTACGCTAGAAAGTCAAACTAAGCTGCACTGATTACTTTTTTTTGCGCTTAAATATTTTATAAAATCCAGCCAGTACCACTGGCACCACTGCCGCTCCAACGCCAATCAATACAATGACATTTAGGTTTTGACGAATGATGGGAATATTGCCAAAGAAGTAACCAGCAATCACCAATCCAAAGACCCACAATAAAGCACCCGTAATATTAAAAAACTGAAAGCGAGAGAAATTCATTTCAGATACGCCAGCTACAAATGGCGCAAAGGTTCGGATAATCGGTAAAAAGCGTGCCACGATAATGGTTTTGCCACCGTGCTTCTCATAAAATGAATGGGTCTTACGCAACGCGTTTTGATCAATCCATGGAGACTGGCTACTAAAAATTCTTTTTCCTATCCAGCGCCCAATGAAATAATTCACAGTATTGCCAGCGATAGCGGCAATGCATAATCCGGCACAAAGTGACCACAGATTAAAATGCTCAGTCGCACAATAAGCACCAGCGATAAACAATAAGGAGTCACCTGGCAAAAAGGGCGCAATGACCAAACCCGTTTCAGCAAATATAATAAAAAACAACAAACCGTAAGCCCAAGATCCATATTGCGCAATCACCACATCAAGGTGGCGATCAATATGCAGCAGCAGGTCGCTTAATTGCAACAGGGTATCAATCAACTTAGGCTCCAATGAACAATTGCAAGGATATTAACAGGCTCGCTATCTAAGGCTGCCATTTTCCTTCTTATAATGAGAGATGCCTACTGAACCCCACATTCAGCCTACGCATGCAACTAGCAGCCCAGCAACCTTGTGTATTGTTGGGCCAACAGGCGCAGGCAAAACCCATCTCGCAATGTCTCTTGCAGAGCATGCTAAATTGATTGGCTTAACAGTGGAATTAATTAGTATGGATTCTGCTTTGGTCTATCGCGGACTCAATATTGGCAGCGCTAAACCCACCAAAGCTGAGCAAGCTGCCGTCACGCACCACCTCATTGACATCTTAGACCCTACCGATACCTATTCAGCTGCACGTTTTGCCAACGATACTAAATGCTTGTGCGAAGCAATTCGTGCGCGAGGACATATTCCTGTAGTGGTAGGAGGAACGATGTTGTATTGGCGCGCCTGGGCACATGGCCTCTCTTCTTTGCCGATAGCTAACCGAGCAATTAGGGTGCGCCTTGATCAAGCAGGTAAAACCCTGGGTTGGCCTGCAATGCATATTAAGTTAGCACAAGTCGATCCCATCACCGCTGCCCGCCTCATGCCAAACGATTCTCAACGGATACAACGCGCCCTTGAGGTATACGAGATTTCTGGTAAGCCCATGTCTACCCTGCTAGCACAATCTCCTAGTGAAGATGGAAGAGCAGGATCAGCTATTCCTGCCTGGATTAATCTCGTTTCTCTTGAGCCAAGTGATCGCTCTAGATTGCATCAAAATTTAGAGGAGCGGTTTGATGCAATGCTTGCCCAAGGCTTGATTGAGGAAGTAAAAAAGCTCCATAAAAATCCGGCATTGCACGCCGACCTACCCGCCATACGTTCGGTGGGATATCGACAGATCTGGGAGTATTTGGAAGGCAAAACGAATTTAGAACAAATGCGCTACAAAGCCTTGGCTGCTACCAGACAATTAGGCAAAAGGCAGCTCACCTGGCTGCGCGCCATTGCTGGCAGAAATACTTTTGATCCCTTTAGCCCAACTGAATTCCAGGCAGCACTAGAGCACTGCAAGCAAAGCCTTGTTAAATAACAATTGTTTGAGGCGCACCCGGTGGGCGCTCTACTACCTCACCAACAGTCCAAGCTGTTAAACCTTCAGCTTTCAAGAAATGGATCGCATTATCTGCTTGATCGGCAGACACAATCACTACCATACCAATACCGCAGTTAAATACACGAACCATCTCGGCATCAGCTACGCCACCCTTTGTTTGTAACCACTGAAAGAGCGCCGGCATTTGCCAACTATCGCGATGCAAGACCGCTTGGGTATTTTCTGGGAGCACACGTGGCACGTTATCCACCAGACCACCCCCAGTAATATGCGCCATCCCCTTGACATTGATCTGCGAGATTAATTTTAAAAGGGGTTTCACATAAATTTCTGTAGGGGCCATAACGACATCGCCTAAAGATCGACCACCTAAGTCATCACTTGGTTTAGCGCCAACGCGTTCAATAATTTTACGTACCAAAGAATACCCATTGGAATGAGCGCCACTAGAACCAATCGCTAAGACAGCATCACCTGGGGTAATCGTTGCCCCAGTGATAATTTTGGATTTTTCGACCGCGCCCACTGCAAATCCAGCCAGATCATACTCACCAGGAGGGTACATACCAGGCATTTCTGCGGTTTCTCCCCCAATCAAAGCGCAACCTGATAATTCACAACCCTGAGCAATACCTCCAACCACGGTAGCAGCGGTATCCACACTTAACTGACCACAGGCAAAGTAGTCTAAGAAAAAAAGGGGCTCAGCGCCTTGCACCAAAATGTCATTGACACTCATGGCCACCAAATCTTGGCCGATCGTATCGTGGCGATTCCACTCAAAAGCCAATCTTAGCTTGGTTCCCACGCCATCAGTACCCGCCACCAATACTGGCTCTTGATAACGCTTAGGCACCTCAAATAGGGCACCAAAGCCGCCAATCCCCGCTAAAACACCCTCACGCATGGTTTTCTTGGCTAAGGGCTTGATGCGGTCAACCAAATCATCCCCAGCGTCAATATCGACGCCAGCGTCGCGGTAGGAAAGGCCTTTGGATGAGGAATTAGTAGATGAGGTCATGGCAGATTTAGAAGATTAGTAAAAATAGAGCTTGATCAGTAGAATCATTGAATTCTAGAGGATCTACCCAAGATGACTGAAATTTTTACCCCTTTTCTAACTGCATTTATTCTGGCTTACGCTCTACGCCCAGTTTGCCTGTGGCTTGAGAAGCATCGCCTACCACGTGCAGCTGCAGCTGCAATTGCCATGATTATTGGCCTAGGAATCCTTTTTTCCATTTTAAGCCTCTTTATTGGCCTTCTCAAAACCGAAATCCCCCTCATTAAATCCCAGCTTCCATCTTGGATTGAGAACACCCAAGCTTGGCTAGGACCCCGTCTCAGTGAATTTCATATCAATTTTGATTGGGTAACCCTAAAAGCGAGCGCCTCCCAAAAGATTGCCGAGCAGCTCAATCAGAATGCCGATACCCTCTTAAGCTCTACTTTGGACACTGTATTAATGTCGGGGAGCTCAGTCATTGCTGGGTTTGTAAACTCCGTTTTAATTTTGTTTGTGATGTTTTATTTGCTGATTGACTGGGATCATTTTTTCCAATTAGTCAAAAAGGCGGTTCCTCTACGCGCGCAAGAAACTATTCATCATTTAACAATGCATGCCGATGGCCTGTTATCGCAATACCTACGGGGTATGCTAATTGTGATCTCGATTATGTCTGTGTTTTATAGTGTTGGTCTTGGCATAGTAGGCATCAAAGGAGCGGTAGCTTTAGGAATATTTACAGCGCTCATGATTGTGATTCCCTATATTGGAATTACGCTTGGATTTTCTTTAGCAGTAGTCGCAGCACTGTTGCAGTTTGGCCCTGGCACTGAAATTATCGGCGTCTTAATTATTTACGCTCTTGGCCAATTTCTTGAAGGCTTTTTCTTGACACCACGTTTAGTCGGTGAACGCATTGGCCTACATCCTGTAGCCGTGCTCTTTGCTTTACTTTTTTTTGGTAAGTTATTTGGTTTTTTTGGAGTACTTCTCGCCCTTCCCATTAGCGCGGTTAGCTTGGTGCTTTTGCAATACTTATGGTCTTGCTATACCCAAAGCGCTTGGTATCAGAAATAATTTTCAGGTTTAATACATCCCTCTTGAATAACACTTCGCTTCCTAGACAATTTGCTCTTGATATTGCTCACGCACCCAAGGCAAGCTTGGATAATTTTTTACCCGGCGAAGATCTTGCCCTGTATTCCACTTTGCAAGAACTAGTCAGGGGGTGGAAAACCAAACTAGGTCACCACATTGAAGTTAACCCTTTAAATCAACGCTGGATTTATTGGTGGGGACCTGAGGGCTCTGGACGAACCCATTTACTTTGTGCGCTGGGCAATATCGCAGAAGACTTAGGACTAGACTATTTCCCATTAACCTCACATGAGCCCATCTCTTGGGTTCGCTTAGAAGAAAAGATAGCTGGTTTGATCCAGAAGGACACTCCCACGGTCATTACCGTGGATGATGTCGATTGCTTAGATGAGCGCTTGGTTTCCTCCTTATTTAGGATTCTCAATGAGATTTCAGCTAGCAAAGCCATTTATATTTTTATGGCAGGCAATGCCGCCCCGAGCTCTTTGCAATTAAGAGAGGATCTTCGAACCCGTCTTGGCTGGGGCCTAGTCTTTCAAACCCGCCTCTTAGGGGATGATGAGAAAATAGAGGCCTTACAACAGGCAGCTCAAGCTCGTGGCTTAGTATTATCTCCAGATGTACTACCCTGGCTTTTAAGCCGCTTTTATCGAGATATGCCCAACTTAATGGCCTTAATGGATGCTTTAGATGCTTATTCACTAGAAACAAAAAGGGCTGTCACTTTGCCATTAGTGCGGGAACTCCTCAAGCCCAAATCAAACACTTCATGACTCAATTAGCACTTTTCGACTTAGATCACACCTTATTACCCTGCGATAGCGATTACGAATGGGGGCAATTTTTAATCCGCATCGGTGTAGTAGATCAACAATTCTATGCGGAGCAAAATGATCGCTTCTATCAAAACTACAAAGACGGCAATCTCAATATCGATGAATTTCTGCGCTTTGCTTTAAAACCTCTTTCTGAACACTCTCGCAAACAGCTTAAAGAGTGGCATGACGCTTTTATGAAAGAAGTGATTACTGGGCATTTACGCCAAGAGGCAATTGACTTAGTCAAACGCCATCAAGATGCTGGTGATCTTTGCTGTGTTGTAACAGCTACTAATAGTTTTGTTACCCGCCCCATCCTCGCGCATTTTGGTATTGAGCATCTCATTGCCACAGAACCAGCCACAACAGGGGATGACCCCTGCGCTAATTTCACGGGTGAAGTTAAGGGTAGGCCCAATTTTCGTGAAGGTAAAATACAAGGAGTGAACGATTGGCTGCGCACCCAAAATCTAACTCTAGAGAAATTATCCCGAAGTTATTTTTATTCCGATTCAATGAACGACTTACCTCTTTTAGAAAAAGTGAGCAATCCTATTGCTACTAATCCAGATGACCGACTCCGGGTCGAGGCCACAAAACGTCATTGGCCCATCATTGAATTGTTTGCATGATCACTAAATTTATCAAACGTATATTGCGTCATGACCCCATGGTGCGCCATACCGCAGCACACAATACTGGCGCACCTAAACGAATCCCCAAAAAAGCGCATCACATTGATCAGCATCTGCTTTCTAAGAATGCTGTTAAGGTAACGCACACCCTACAACAAGCAGGTTACGAGGCCTTCATCGTTGGTGGCGCAGTTCGCGATTTAGCCTTAGGCATTAGCCCTAAAGATTTTGATGTGGCGACTAATGCCACACCAGAACAAGTACAAAAACTCTTTCGTAAGGCGCGCCTAATTGGACGTCGTTTTCAGATTGTGCATGTCACCTTTTTTGGTAAAGGCGCCCCTGAAATCATTGAAGTGTCAACCTTTAGAGCCTTATTGGAGAACGCTGGAGAGCATGTAGCTGAAAATGGTCGCATTTTGCGGGACAACGTTTGGGGTAGTCAACATGAAGATGCTGCCCGGCGAGATTTCAGTATCAATGCCATGTATTACGACCCCGCTTCTGAAACCGTTCTTGATTATCACGGCGGCATGGCAGACATGCAAAATAAAGTATTAAGAATGATTGGAGATCCCGCTAAGCGCTATCGTGAAGATCCTATTCGGATGTTGCGCGCCATTCGCTTTGCTGCTAAAACTGGGTTTGATTTAGATGCGGCTACCCGTGCCCCCATTGCCCAATTAGGCCAACTGATTCATGACGTTCCAGCGGCGCGCCTTTTTGACGAAATTCTCAAACTATTAATGTCGGGCTATGCTTGGGCAGCTATTCAAGGTCTGCGTGATGCGGGTCTACATCACGGCCTACTGCCTTTACTCGATCACGTTTTAGATAGCGACCCCGCCTCTAAAGAGGCTAACGAATTTGTTCGTATTGCACTAGCCAATACCGATCAACGTATTCAGTCTGGCAAAAGCGTCTCCGCAGGTTTCTTATTTGCGACCTTACTTTGGCCTGACCTCTTACTAAATTGGAAAAGTAATATTGCTAAGGGTATGGCTAACATTCCTGCATTACACGAGGCGATGGATGAAACCATCACAACCCAAAGTAATGGCATGGTGATACAGCGCCGCTTTGAAAACGATATGCGTGAAATCTGGTCTATGCAACCCCGCTTTGAGAGAAGGGTTGGGCGCTATCCGTATCGCCTGATTGAGTCCATCCGATTTAGAGCGGGCTATGATTTCATGCTATTGCGCTGTGCTACTGGGGAACAAAATCCAGCCCTGGGGGAATGGTGGACGAGCTTTATTGCTGCTGACCCTGTTGCCCAAGAGGCTTTAATGGTTGGCGCTAAAAACGATACCAGTAACACGATTTCAACTACCAAAAGACGCCGTCGCAGAAAAGCCAAACCAGCCATGCCCACAGAAGGTGCAACAGACTAAGCAAACTTGGTGTATTTTGAGTAAAGTAGTTTCATCTGAGTATGACTCTGGTTTGGGAAAATGCATGGCTCGAGCTTTTATTGGATTTGGTGGCAATATTGGTGATACGCGACAGCTCATCACTGATGCGATTGTTTGCCTAGCTTTGCGCTGTGAATTACAAATCCTTGCTAAGAGCTGCTTTTATCAAAGTGCCCCCGTAGAGGCGCTTGGTGGCGACTATATCAATGCTGTTATAGAAATAGAGACTCTATTGAGCCCCTATGGCTTGCTTTATGTTTGCCAAGCTGTCGAACAAGAATTTGGGCGAGAACGTCCTTACACCAATGCACCTCGGACTTTAGACCTTGATATTCTTTCTTTTGAGGGTATCCATCAAGAAGATTCTGAATTAACCCTTCCCCATCCTCGCATCACGGAACGCTCTTTTGTACTCCTGCCGCTCCTAGAGATTGCCCCAGACTTCTTTTTACCCCACCTAGGGGAGCTAAAGGACTACCTACCACAAGTAGCGCACCAACGTATTGAAAAACTCCCTTGCCGCAACTGTAACTGTGGGGAAAAAGCCATTTCTAGCCAATCTACGCATTAATTCATTAAACTCTCGCCATGGGTTATCTACAAGGCGAAAAGCCAATCACTATTACTAAACTCCTCTCAATGCATGCTGAGAACGAGAAAATTAGCATGCTCACCGCATATGACGCAACCATGTCAGCCTTATTAAATCGCTGTGGAGTTGAAACACTCCTCATTGGTGATTCCTTAGGCAATGTGATTCAGGGTCATAAAAGCACTACACGCGTCACAGTTGAGCAAGTAGCCTATCACACGTCCTGCGTGGCACGAGCCAATACGCATGCATTTATTATTGCTGACCTCCCCTTTGCTAGCTATGGTGATCCTGTACAAGCATTGGCTTCTGCGGCAGAGTTAATCCATGCTGGTGCAGACATGGTGAAGCTAGAAGGTGGTGGTGAGTGGCAAATTGAGATCATTCAATATTTAGTGGAGCGTAATGTGCCGGTATGCGCCCACCTTGGTCTGCTACCCCAGTCTGTTCATGTTTTAGGAGGTTATAAGGTTCAAGGTAAGACAAAAGATGCCTCTAAGCTTATGTGTGAACAAGCCTTGGCTTGCGAAGCAGCAGGCGCTCAAATGTTAGTTTTAGAAGCTATTCCTTCATCACTTGGCAAGCAAATTACAAGCTCCTTAAACATTCCAACTATTGGCATTGGTGCTGGACCAGACTGCTCTGGCCAAGTTTTAGTCTTGCAAGATATGTTGGGGATGAGTCCAGGAAAGCCACCCAAGTTTGTTAAAAACTTTATGGATGGTCGTAGCTCTATTGAGGCTGCCGTAAAAGCCTATGTGCGTGAAGTTAAATCCGGCAAATTTCCTAAGCCAGAACATGGCTTTGCTGGCTAAATCCCTCCATTAGCCAGCACAGGTTAGCTATTTAACTGAAGAAAGTCTTTACACCCTCAAACCACCCCTTTTGCTGTGGGTTATGTTTATCACCGCCAGTTTTTAGACTCTCATCAAACTTTTTAAGTATCTTTCTCTGTTCATCAGTTAATTTAACCGGAGTCTCTACCACGACATGCACAAAGAGATCTCCAATCATGGCTGAACGCAAACCTTTGATGCCTTTATTACGCAAGCGAAATGTCTTGCCAGTCTGAGTACCCTCTGGAATAGGAAATTCTGCTCGCCCTGAAAGTGTTGGCACTTCGATCTCACCACCAATGGTAGCCGTTGCAAATGAGATTGGCATCTGTATGTGCAAATCACTACCGTCGCGCTCAAATACTTTATGAGGCTTTACTCTCACCTCAACATAGAGATCGCCAGCTGGGCCCCCATTTACGCCAGGCTCACCATTGCCCACTGAGCGTACCCGCATTCCATCATCAATGCCGGCTGGTATTTTGATCTCTAAAGTTTTTTGCTCTTTATGTTTACCACTACCATGGCAGGTTTTGCATGGCTTAGGAATGTACTGGCCAGTGCCGCGGCACTTAGGACAAGTTTGTTGCATAGAAAAGAAGCCTTGTTGCACTCGCACTTGGCCATGACCATCACAAGTGGGGCATTTTTCAACTTTGCTACCTGGCTCAGCGCCACTTCCATGGCATGACTTGCAATTACTCCAACTAGGCACCCGAATCTGAGTGGTGTAACCCTCAGCTGCTTGCTCAAGAGTAATGTCCATGTTGTAACGTAGGTCGGCACCTTTATAAACTTGAGGTCCGGCTTGACGTCCGCCGCCTTGCCCAAAAATATCTCCAAAGATATCGCCAAAGGCATCAGCAAACCCGCCGCTAGCGCCAAAACCACTAGCGCCAAACCCACCCATCGAAGGATCAACACCTGGATGACCATACTGATCATAAGCAGCGCGCTTATTCGGATCAGTCAGTGTTTCGTAGGCTTCTTTGACTTCTTTAAATTGAGCTTCAGATGTTTTACTATCAGGGTTGCGATCGGGATGATGTTTCATGGCCAGCTTACGATAAGCCGCTTTTAGCTCTGCTTCGCTTGCTCCTTTTGATACACTAAGCACTTCGTAATAATCGCGTTTACTTTTAGGCACAGCAATTCCTCTCTACCACCAGAATGGCACAAGTCGGCACGAGGCCGACTTGTTATTAAATGACTTCTAAACTACGTTAATAGACCCCAATGACCGGCATTACTTCTTGCCATCCACCTCTTTAAAATCAGCATCGACAACATCGGCATCCTGCGCAGCAGTCTGAGCGCCACTAGGTGCAGCACCTGGAGCAGCACCACCAGCTTTTGCTTGTTCAGCAGCCATGGCTTTTTCACCTAACTTCTGACTTGCTTTACCCAATACTTCAGTTTTTGCTTCGATCATCGCCTTATCATTACCCTTGATAGCCTCATCAAGGTCCTTTAAGGCAGTTTCAATGGCATCTTTTTCTGAAACCTCTAATGCAGAACCATGCTCTTCTAAGGCCTTCTTAGTTGAGTGAGATAAAGCATCGGCGGCATTGCGTGCGGTCACTAATTCCAGAGCTTTTTTATCTTCATCTGCATTAGCTTCCGCATCTTTTACCATGCGTAAGATTTCTTCTTCAGTAAGACCAGAGTTCGCTTTAATCGTGATCTTATTTTCTTTACCTGTAGTTTTATCTTTTGCTGTGACATGCAAGATACCGTTGGCATCAATGTCAAAGGTAACTTCAATTTGTGGCATGCCACGTTGTGCTGGAGCAATACCCTCTAAGTTGAACTCACCCAGTAATTTATTTGCAGTGGCGATCTCACGCTCCCCTTGGAAGCACTTAATCGTTACTGCAGGCTGATTATCTTCCGCTGTGGAGTACACCTGCGAATGCTTTGTAGGAATAGTGGTGTTCTTAGGAATCATCTTCGTCATCACGCCGCCCAAGGTTTCGATACCCAATGACAATGGGGTTACGTCCAAGAGCAACACGTCTTTGCGATCACCTGATAATACGGAACCTTGAATCGCAGCACCGACTGCCACCGCTTCATCTGGGTTAACGTCTTTGCGTGGCTCTTTGCCAAAGATTTCTTTTACCTTGTCTTGCACTGCAGGCATCCGTGTTTGGCCGCCGACCAAAATGACATCATCAATATCAGCCACATTTACGCCAGCATCTTTAATCGCAGTTAAGCAAGGATCAGTAGTACGGTTAACCAACTCCTCTACCAAGGATTCCAACTTAGCGCGGGTTAATTTCAGATTCAAATGCTTAGGGCCACTGGCATCAGCTGTCACGTAGGGCAAGTTAATTTCTGTTTGTTGTGCTGATGACAATTCAATTTTTGCTTTTTCAGCAGCATCTTTCAAACGTTGTAATGCCAAGACATCTTTACTTAAATCAACACCTTGTTCTTTTTTAAACTCAGCAATGATCCAATCAATGATGCGCTGGTCAAAATCTTCGCCACCCAAGAAGGTATCTCCATTGGTAGAGAGCACTTCAAACTGCTTCTCACCATCCACGTTCGCGATTTCAATAATCGAGACGTCAAACGTACCGCCACCCAAGTCATATACGGCGATCTTGCGATCAACCTTATCTTGCTTGTCTAGACCAAATGCCAATGCCGCTGCAGTTGGCTCATTAATGATGCGCTTAACATCTAAGCCCGCAATACGGCCAGCATCTTTTGTAGCTTGACGCTGGCTATCGTTAAAGTAAGCGGGAACAGTAATCACCGCTTCAGTCACTTCTTCCCCGAGATAATCTTCGGCAGTCTTCTTCATTTTGCGCAAAATCTCTGCAGAAACTTGTTGTGGCGCCATTTTTTTATCACGTGCCTCTACCCAAGCATCGCCATTATCAGCTTGAATAATTTTGTAAGGCATTAAACCGATGTCTTTTTGGACTTCAGCATCCGTGAATTTACGGCCCATTAAACGCTTCACTGCATAAATGGTGTTACGTGGATTGGTAACTGACTGACGTTTTGCAGGCGCGCCAACCAATACTTCGCCATCTTCAAGATAAGCGATGATGGATGGTGTTGTACGAGTACCTTCTGCATTCTCAACAACTTTAGGTGCATTGTTTTCAACAACTGAGACGCACGAATTAGTGGTTCCCAAATCGATTCCGATAATCTTTCCCATAATGGCTCCAAAAAATTAAGTTATTAAGTAATTTCTGAACTGCTGTAAATAAATCAATACTGACTAAATGGGGTCAAAAAGATGTAATTCAAGGGCTTAAAGTGGTAAAAAAGGCAGAAATCTGCCTTTTTGGGATGCACCCTCTTAAAACGCGTGTTTTTGAGGCTTTAAGTGGGATCGCTAACGGTAACCAAAGCTGGTCGAAGAATACGATCAGCAATGGAATAGCCTCTTTGCAGGACTGAAACGACGGTATTAGCCTCTTGGTCCGATGGCACTGAAGCAATTGCTTGGTGGTGGTGAGGATCAAATTTATCCCCTATAGCAGGATTTATTTCTGTAATACGGCCTTTTTCAAAGGCAAAGAGCAGTTGCTTCAAAGTAATTTCCAACCCCTCCCTAGAGGCCTTAGTGTCAACCGCTTCTGCATTTAATGCGGCATACAAACTATCGGTTACGGGAACTAAATGCTCCGCAAAGCTTTCAATTGCGAACTTATGTGCCTTGGTCACATCCTCAGCTGCGCGCCGGCGAATGTTCTCACCTTCTGCTTTAGCGCGTAAAAATTGATCTTGCATATCGTTTAGTTTCTGCGTTAATTGGGCGATCTCTTCTTCAGAAGTCATGCCAACTAATTCTGCAGGGGCAGCGCTTGGGTCTAGCTCAACCTGCGGCTCAATTGCAGGATTTTCTTGCTCAGGCGCAAAATGTTGGTTCTCTTTTGTCATGGTGCTAGGTCACTTTTCTATAAGAATGGCTACTACTTTGCAATATGGGGCAATTTACCCTAATTTCAAGTTACTTCAATGAATCTAACCTGACAAAAATCTAGACTGCACCAATTCTGCCCGTTGATGACGTTCGCCCAACTCGGCATCGGATTCAGTACCTAGAGGCCAACCCACTAAATGCTGACTAGCAATCTCATCAAGCGCCTCAATCCACTGTGGACTGCTATTAAGACAAGGAATATAACGGTAATCTTTACCACCATGCTCTAAGAAAATCTCGCGTGCTTCCATGGCAATCTCTTCTAGAGTTTCCAAGCAGTCCGCTGGAAAGCCAGGACAAAAGATATCGATACGCTGACAACCTTCTTTGCCTAATTTTTCAATAGTAGGAGCGGTATAGGGCTTTAGCCATTCTGCTTTACCAAAACGAGACTGGAAAGTAACTACGTATTGGCCAAGTTCTAAACCCAAAGCCTCGCCTAGTAAACGTCCCGTTTTTAAGCATTCACAGTGATAGGGGTCGCCTTTCATTAAGTTCCGTTTAGGTAAGCCATGAAAGGACATCACAAAGCGATCACCCTTGGCAAAGTTGGGTCTATCTTGCCCCTCCTTCTCCCACATGCTGAGCACCTGATCACGCAAAGCCAAAATATAAGCAGGATGATCGTGATAGTGCTTGATCAGACGAAGCTCAGGCTGATCACGCCAAGTTCCCAATACACGGAACACTTCATCAAAGCTAGAGGCAGTAGTAGTCGCTGAGTATTGTGGGTACAAGGGTAGCAAGAGAAGGCGTTCCATGCCTTGCGCTTTGAGGCTTTCTAGCACTTCTTGGGTGGCAGGTTTGCCATAGCGCATGGCTAAATCAACCAAGACGGTATGACCTTGATTGACAAACCTCTCGCCTAGCTCTTTTGCCTGTAAGCGCGAGTAATGCATCAAGGGAGAGCCTAATTTTGGCAACCAAATGGAAGCGTATTTTTTGGCAGAAGCACTACTACGGATGGGCAAAATAATGCCATTTAAAATGCACCACCAAATCACCCGGGGAATTTCTACAACCCGAGGGTCAGAAAGAAATTCTTTTAAATATGCCCTAACTGCTTTTGTCGTTGGTGCTGATGGTGTGCCTAAATTTAGCAATAAGATTGCAGTCTTAGTAGAACGTAGGTGTGGATTTTGATTCAAGTCAGACTCGCTTCTATTGATTGAGTGCTCAGAAATAAAGTGGGTAATCTCATGAGCTTAAAGCGCCAGAAAGTAACTTAGAAGTGATATCCACAATTGGAATAACCCTGTCGTAAGCCATCCGAGTCGGTCCAATAACCCCTAAAGTCCCCACAATTTGACCATCGACACTATAAGGAGCACTGATTACTGCTAGGTCTTCATAGGGCAATAAATCGCTTTCGCCACCGATATATATTTGAATTCCGTCAGCATGACTTGACACATCCAAAAGCTGCATCAATACCGATTTTTGCTCCAACAGATCAAACATCTTGCGCAATTTATCTAAATTGGAACTAAGCTCACCGACATTGAGCAAGCGCCGCTCCCCCGATAAAACCATTTCTCCCAAGCCCATATCGTAATCACTAACCCCACTTTGCAGTGCCAGCGCCATCAACCCAGAAATATCTGTTCTTAATTTATCCAAATCGGATGTAAGGTGTGCTCGCACTTGAGCAAAGCTTTTACCTGCAAATTGGGCATTAATGTAATTGCCCGCCTCAATCAACTGGCTCGGAGTGTAATCTTGGGTGGTTGGCAGAATGCGGTTCTGTACATCCCCCTCTGGAGTAACCATGATGAGCAAAATTTTGCCTTCGCCTAGACGCAAAAACTCAATGTGTTTAAAGACTTGGGCTCGTTTAGGCGTTATCACCACACCCGCAAAATGGGTCAAATTGGACAAAATTTGCGCCGCTGAGCTCAAAACACGATGGGGGGAATCCGGTAAAAGGCCCATTTCCATCTCCCGTGCCGCCATTTCTTCTATGGGACGTACTGTCACCATGGTGTCGACGAATAAACGGTAGCCTCGGGGAGTGGGAATACGCCCCGCTGAGGTATGGGGACTAGTCACTAGGCCCATATCCTCTAAATCAGCCATTACATTACGGATAGTGGCTGCAGATAGATCCAAACCCGAGAACCGCGAGAGGGTTCGCGAGCCAATAGGCTGCCCCTCCTCGATATAGCGCTCGATGAGAGTTTTGAGTAAGGCGCGGGAACGATCATCCATGGTGGAAGGGATTTTATGCCTATGGTTTAATCGTTATATGTTAAGCCCATCCCCAAATTCCATCAAAAAGACGTTTAGCCGGGTCGCCCTTGTCGGTAAATATCAGGTCGACGGGATGCAAGAGCGCCTAAATGATCTCGCCAAGCTGGTTTCTGATCATCATTGCGAGGTATTTATAGAAACTGCCACTGCTAGCCATTTAGGGCTAACAAACTACCCTACCAAGCAGGTAGAAGACTTTACCAATGAGATTGACTTGGTCGTGGTATTAGGTGGCGATGGAACCATGCTGGGTATTGGGCGTCAACTTGCCGGAAGCAACGTACCTTTGGTCGGAATTAATATGGGGCGCCTTGGTTACATGACTGATATTCCCATTCAGTCAGTCCAAACCACTCTACCGAAAATGATTGCAGGCGAATACGAAGCTGATGCCAGAACTATTCTAGATGCAGTAGTTCTTCGCAACGGTAAAGAAATCAATCGCGCATTAGCATTAAATGATGTCGTGGTGAACCGGTCTGGAATTTCTGGCATGGTTGAGCTTGCTGTCCAAGTCAATGGCTCATTCATGTACAACCAACGATCCGATGGCTTAATCGTATCAACCCCTACTGGCTCGACCGCTTATGCACTCTCAGTTGGCGGCCCTATTTTGCACCCTCGGGTAGCTGGAATTTTATTAGCGCCTATTGCTCCACATTCGCTCTCAAATCGCCCTATTGTTTTACCTCAAGATGTAGTGATCAGCATTGAAGTTGTTGATGGTAGAGAAGTAATTGTCAATTTCGATATGCAATCTCAAACCGATTTGCAAACTGGTGACACGATTGAAGTACGCCAATCTGATAAATATATTACCCTCTTACATCCTCGTAGCCATAGTGATTACAAAACCTTGCGTGAGAAGCTACATTGGAATGAGTATCCATCGACATTCTGATGTTGATTAGTTTGGTACGCTAATACATGCTTCAAACTCTTACACTCCGTGACTTTGTTATTGTTGATCAGATAGAGCTAGATTTTGCATCTGGTTTTACGGTCTTAACCGGCGAAACTGGTGCAGGTAAATCTATTTTGCTCGATGCTCTTGGCTTAGTCTTGGGCGAGCGCGCTGACAGTAGTCAAATCCGTGAAGGTAGTAATCGCGCTGAAATTAGCGCTCTTTTTAGAGTGACTGCTACACAAATGCCCCATTTTAATAAATGGTTAGATGATCAGGGCTTTCCAACAGCAGATGACGGGCAAAACCTCCTACTCAAAAGAACTGTGGAAACCAATGGGCGTAGCCGTGCCTTTATTAATGGCAGCGTGGCAACCTTGATGCAATTACGCGAAGCCGGCGATCAGTTGGTAGATATTCATGGGCAACATGCACACCAACTTTTATTAAAAGGGGGGGCACAACGAGAGCTCCTTGATCGCCATGCCAACCTCATTTCACTTGGTAATGAAATTGGGCAAGCATTTAAAGCATTGAGCGGATCTCGTCGTCGCTTAGAGCAAGCAGAAAATGCAGGCCAACACATTGAGCGAGAACGCGAACTTCTTGAATGGCAACTAAAAGAATTAGTCGAGCTGTCACCTCAAGAAAATGAATGGAACGCGATTTTAGGCGAGCATGCTCGTCTTGCAAATGGAGCAAAAATTATTACTGGCTGCCAAGCAGCAATAGATGGTTTAAGTGACTCTGAACACTCAGTAGAGTCCACACTATCAAGAGCTAGCGCTATGATCTGCGGCTTGGCAGAACATGACGCAGTACTGTCTGATATTAGCGAGGCACTCGAATCAGCTCAAATTCAGATAGATGAAGCGGTTCATAGCCTCAATCGCTATTTACAAAAGCTAGAGCTTGATCCTGCACGCCTGGAGCAAGTGGAACAACGGATGCATGCACTACATGGCGCCGCTAGAAAATACCATATCCAAGCAGATGCTTTGCCTACATTACTTTTAGAGACCACTGAGCGTCTAGAGACGTTAACGGCATCACAAAATATGGCAGCTTTGCGCGAAAAAGTAAAACAAGAAGAGGTGACTTATCTCAAGCTAGCCAAAAAACTCTCACAAAAACGCAGTGATGCAGCAACCAACTTAAGCAAGTTCGTAACCGATGCTATGCAAGATCTTTCCATGGCAGGCGGTAAGTTAGAGATTGTCTTGCTTCCCCTTCATGAAGGAGGTGCAAATGGCCTTGAACAAATTGAGTTTCTAGTTGCAGGTCATACTGGGAGCACGCCACGCCCATTAGCTAAAGTAGCATCTGGGGGCGAACTAGCCCGTATTAGCCTCGCAATTAGTGTCATTACTAGTAAAGCCTCATTTACTCCCACCTTAATCTTTGATGAAGTAGATGCAGGTATTGGTGGAGCTGTAGCTGAGACAGTAGGCAAACTATTACGTCAGTTAGGAGAGTCCCACCAAATTTTGTGCGTCACCCACTTGCCTCAAGTTGCCGCACAGGGCAACCATCATTTAAAGGTAAGTAAATTGCAAACGGTAGATAAAACCGTGTCGCAAGTTATGTCTCTAGGAAGGGCTGAGCGTGTAGAAGAAATTGCCCGCATGCTCGGCGGTACTACGATCACCGACACCACTCTTCGCCATGCACGCGAGCTACTTGAGTAAAACTAAGTCGGGTTTTTTCGCTTGCTTAACCGGTAATATCGGATGGTGCTTGAAAGATCTCTTGCCATAAACGAAGTACCGACTCCCTTGCTTGTATTAATTCCAATTCTGATTTTAGATTTACGCGGGTTTTTTCTGCGCCATCTAAACGCAAACGGTGCTGACAAGATCTCAATAAACGGTAGGCATTACCAACAGTGGTCGCAGCATCAGCATCAATCAAATGCACTTGTGCAGCAATTTGGAGTAAGGCGATGTTTCCTAAGTTAGCTATTAACTGGCTATGTTCATGTGAATAAGCCAAAATTAAGAACTGAACAATAAACTCAATGTCTACCATACCACCTGCATCATGCTTTAAATCAAATTCTGGTGCAGGATTGGGATGGCCAGCATGTACCTTACGGCGCATCTCTAAAATTTCAGTGCGCAATTGAGCTACGTCGCGCTTCTGACTTAATACTTCAAAGCGCACCGCATCGAACATCATTCCTACTTCCCGGTTTCCTGCAGAGTATCTTGCGCGAGTAAGGGCTTGATGCTCCCATACCCAGGCTGCATTATCACCTTCACGTAACTGATACTTTTTAAATGCATCTGCATTGGTCACCAAGAAACCTGCTGAACCATTCGGACGAAGCCGGGTATCGATTTCAAATAAGCTGCCAGCAGAGGTATAGGTAGTTAACCAATTAATCATGCGTTTTGCCAACAGTGCATAAATTTCTTGCGCAGCAAAATCATTCTCAACAGCCTCATATAAAAAGACTAAATCTAAATCAGAGGCATAGCCTAATTCTTTACCACCTAATTTGCCATAAGCAATAATTGCAAAGGGAGGATTGATGCTCTTATCTAGATCAAACTTTTGAGCTACGCTAGGCCAGACACGCTCAAAAGTTGCCTGCAAAATTAAATCGGCTAAAGCAGATAGATGGTCACTCACTTTTTCTACTGAAAGGGCTTGATCAACCCCAATACCTAAATCAGCTAATAGGGTAATAAAGGTTTCGGTATGGTGGGTCACCCGCAAAATATCCATTGCCTGCTCAGACCCATCGCCCAGCGCCATAGCATCATCTAAGCGCATATCTAATGTTGCCTTTACATCTTTCCAATATTGCTCTGGCTGATCAATCAACACCATCTCTGCGCGTGAATTTAGTAAATGGTCGAGTAAATGCGGATGCCTTGTCAAATACTGCGCACCCCATTGTGATGCCCTTAACAAGGCCAGCACATTTGCCAACGCTTTAGGGTACTCTGACAAAATTGACAGATACGCACTTCTTCGAGCAATTGCTTCTAGTAAGTCAAAAAACCGCAGCAAAGTAGCATCAGCATTGGCAAAGTTATCGAGCTCAGCTTGCAAAATGTCCGCCACTTTATGAATCAGATTATTAAAAATTAAGCGGCTTTTTTCTGGTAATTGTTTTTGCTTTGGGCTTTCAACCCAAGAACGCCAGCGCTTGATCGACTCAGGAAAGCACTGAGCATTTGGCTCCCAATCAAGGGCAATGGCCGATAAATCTAAGCGGGCACTATCGTCTAGTACAAAAGCTTTTGCAAATAATTCGGCAACTGCTGCTTGATGCCCTTCAAGCTCAGTTAAAAAGCTAGTGAGATCTTTACTCCCCATGCTCAGGGCTAGTCGAGTCCGGGCAGCTTCATCTTCAGGCAAGTAATGTGTTTGTTGATCTTCCCAGACTTGAATTCGGTGCTCTAAACGTCGCAAGTAAATATAGGCAGCTCTTAAGGCATCCACCTCTGCGGCTGACAAACTCCCTTGTTGTTTAATTAACTCCAAAACCTCCAAGGTAGGCCGTATACGAAAACGCGGATCAGTTCCTCCACGCATCAATTGAAACATTTGCGCTAGAAATTCAATTTCCCGAATACCCCCACGACCCAACTTAATATCTTTAGATCGACCATGGTGGTTAGATGAGCGCTTCTCCGCCTCATGTTGAATCTGAGAATGAAGCTCCCGAATAGAGGCAATCACCCCATAATCTAAATGGCGACGATACACAAAAGGACGAATAAGTTGATTTAACTCTTTTTCACAATGGGTATAAACCGGCGAGTCAGGCAATGGCGCAATCAATCTACCTTTAATCCAGGCATACCGCTCCCACTCCCTGCCCTGCACAAATAAATATTCTTCCAACATATCAAGACTGCATGCTAATGGGCCAGAATCCCCATTGGGTCTTAAACGCATATCCACCCGAAATACAAAACCATTGGCGTCATGTTCAGCCAAAAGCTTAATTAAACGCTTACCCATCCGCGTAAACCATTCGTGATAGGACAAGCTTTTGGGCGCCCCTTGAGTCTCGCCTTCGTGTTCATACAAAAAGATCAAGTCAATATCTGAGGAGAGATTGAGCTCATACCCCCCTAACTTACCCATGCCAATTACCATTAAGGGCATTTCAGCGTTATTAACAATGCTCCAAGGCACTCCAAAGCGTCCTTTTAAATCCTCACGAATATAGGCAATCGATAAAGCAACTACCTCCTGGGCAAAATGGCTTAAAGCATGAGTTACCTCATCTAGACTAGCTAGGCCATTGATATCCCGAAACGCTACCCAAAGCATCAGACGCTGCCGCGCCAATCGAAGATCAGCCATAAATTGGGCCTCATCCCGGTCTTCTATGCTCAGAGCAGATTGGCAAGAGCTCAAAAGATTCTGAATGCCCCCTAAATCGATTTTTTGGTGGCCACAGCTCTTTAGCCAGTCCCCCCATTGAGCTTGTGCATTCAGCCAGCGCTGTGCATAGGTGGAGTGTTGCTCTAGAAACTCAATTTGCCGAGGAAAATCTGTCATCTCTCCATCTTAATCGGTCTCCAGTAGAGGAGGGGGAAGCTTGGCGATCGAGCAAAGGCTGAAGGATAATAGAGGTCATGCCTTTAAACTTTATCCGGACTCGCCTGCAGAGCGTGTTTCAAAAACGTCCTTCAGCCTCTGGTGCTCGTTGGCGTAAGCGCGCCCTGATTCTGTCTGGGCTTGTAGTGGCCTTGTTTATATTAGGTCATTTAGGTGTCCGCTTTGTTCTTTGGCCGCAAATTGAAAAATCTAAGGTTTCTTTAGAAAGATTAGTCAGCGCACGCCTAGGGGCAAATATCACCATGGATGATGTGCAGGTATCTTGGACAGGGATTCGGCCTAGCTTTGAAATTTTGGGCTTGAGAATCAATGCCTCTGACAAATCCCCAGCACCCTTATTAATTGAAAAAATTAGCGGCCAATTAAGTTGGCTTTCTTTTTACCATCTGGCTCCTTACTTTCATGAAATCACCTTTGATCATGTGCAGATGTATGCGCAACGAGACACTAAGGGTGTTATTTCTGTTGCGGGTATCCCTATCCAAAGTAAAGCGGACGATTATTCATCGGGGAACTGGTTGCTTGACCAAAATGAAATTCAAATCAATCAAGCGCAAATATTTTGGGAAGACCAGAAAAACAAAAAACTTAAGACATCTATTAACATTCAAAATCTCCGCTTTGAAAATGGAATTCGTCACCATCAGGGTCAGCTGATAGCCATAACACCTTGGAGTAAAGAAGCTGTTCAGATCAATGCAGACTTTGTCCATCGCCTAAGTGGACAAGCGGGTAATTGGCAGGACTGGATAGGAAATCTTTCATGGGATTTGACTAAATTCAATCTCACACAACTTGCAAAAGACTTTACACTGCCACTCAATATGCTTGAAGGCAATGCAAGCTCTAAAGGTAAGCTGAATCTAGATAGCGGCAAGGTCGATGGGGGCCAACTCTATCTAGCAGTTGATCAGCTCATCCTCCAGCCAAATAAAAATGAAGAGCCGATCCAGTTTGGAAGGCTAGAAACTGATCTAGTACAGCAAATCGATGACGGCCTGTTCTCAGTTAGCACACAAACATTGGCATGGCGCAATATCAATAGCCCCCTTACTGCGCCATTAGAAAATTTAAGTCCGATGACCTTTCGCTGGAGACAGCCTGAAGCAGATGGCGAGATTAAAGAGTTTGGTTTCTCATCTCCAAAAATATTAATTGAAGATATATCTAAATTAGCACTTAATCTTCCACTGCCTAAGAAGGTGCGGCAATGGATTAAATTATCCCAAGCGGATGGCGAACTCAGTAACTTAGAAATTAAATGGTCTGAGAGAAAATCAGCGCTAGCTACTTTGCCAATTCCTGGCAATTGGCTTGACTCTAATAAATTGGAATTCACTATCAGTGCTTCATTGAAAGAGGTAAGTTTTATAGGCATTAATCCATCGATTCCTACTGTTTCTCATCTATCTGGCAATCTCTCTAGCAATCAAAAACAAGGCAGCTTCACCTTAGATTCACGTGATCTTGAAATCGAGCTGGCTGATTTCTTATCTGACCCGAAAATAACACTTGAGCGAGCAAATGGCGCTCTTGCTTGGACCAAGCAAAAAGGGGGCTGGCTTATTAATGCAAAAAAACTGGCATTAATCAATCCTGAGATTACTACCAGTCTTAATCTAAGCTACTTCCTTGCTGGGCCTAAACAACCCGATCTCATGACGCTAGACATGGATTTTGCTAAAGCCAAATTGGAGAGTGCGCACCGTTATTTACCGATAGGCATGAGCGCCGAAAGCCGCCAGTACTTAAGTAAAGCATTCGAGAGTGGGCTAATTGAAAACGGCAGCTTGCATATCAAAGGGGATCCAAACCAAGCGCCCTATCCCAAAGGCCAAGTGGGCGAACTCTCCCTTCATCTCCCAATTACTGGAGCTACATTTAAACCAGCACCCTTACTTCCCACTACGCAAGGAGTATGGCGCCCCCTGAATAACGTGACTGGCTCGATAGATATGGAGCAATCTCATCTTAAGGTCAGCATTAATCAAGCCAATTACAAAAAAGCAGCGCTTGCAAATGTGAGTGCAGAGATCACCAATCTCAGTGCGAAACAACTCAACCTACTTATTCATGGGGAGGTTAATGGGCCTGCACCAGAAATTCTAGAGTATCTCTTTAACTCACCTGTAGGTAAAAAACAGCCCAGTCTGGAAAAAAACCTGTCCGTCTCAGGCCTAGTAAACCTTAATCTAGGCTTAAAGATTCCTTTATCAGGCAAGGATAATGTCGGCGTAGATGCAAAGCTAACCTTACCCGGAAATCAAGCTCAATGGGGTAATGTCCCCCCCTTAGAAAACCTTAAAGGAAAAATTCGCATTACAGAAACAAATCCAGAATTTGAGGATATCACTGGAAATTTTCTTGGTGGATCGCTAAAGATAGCTAGCGCAGCAACAACGCCTAACAACTCCACTTTTAATATCAGCGGAGATATCAGCGCCAATTTTATTAAAGACTATTTTGCTAATCATCCCCCTTCTAATTTAAGTCCATTATTAAATGTGATGACTGGTTCGGCAAAATACGATGGTGTTATTAATTTTAATAAATTGGGCAGCCAAACTAAGCTGCAATTTGATTTACGTAATTGGGCGAATGCAGCCCCCAAACCATTAAATAAGCTTGCTGGTGCACCAATGCTGGGGGAAGTCAGCTTGCAAACCTATAACGAAAGCAAATCTAACTTAGTTCGTGCCGATTGGAGTGGTAAATTTGGTGAGCAGTTTTATTTAATGGGAAGTTTAGGTACTGAAAATGAATTCCGGCACGCACTAGGCGTGGGTGTGAATGTCGCTCTTCCGCAGCAAGGTCTTGCTATCAATTACGTGGGCAATGAGTTAGATCTAGATGTTTGGAACGCTTTTATAGAAAGTAGCAAATTGAGGCGCAAATCAGCCCATACCGTCCCTTCTCCTGCCACAGAAGAAATGATCTCAGTGAGCGCACAAATCAAAAAAGCTGTTCTTTTTGATAGGGCTTGGAATGATCTTAACTTAACTGGTAATAATCATAAAAATATTTGGCAGTTGCGTTTAACTTCTCCACAAATTGCTGGTCAAATATATTGGCATCCCCAAAGCGCCTCTTCGCCTAGTGGCCTAATAAGCGGACGCTTAGCTCGTCTTAAAATTCCTGATGAAATTACTGAGTCATCAAGTCAGATTACTGAGCTTGAGACCAAAAACTCCAAGCCAATTTCAAAACGGGCTCCAGTAAAAACGCCAATTAACCCCAATGCTATCCCTAGCCTAGACTTAAGCATTGATGACTTATCTTGGTCTAAAGCACAGTTGGGGATAGTAAAAATTAAATCTCTGACCACTACAGATTTATTTAAACTCGAATCGCTACAAATTTTAAACCCACAAGGTAACTCAAGCATTACCGGTCAATGGCAAGGCTCTACTCCCAATACGAGGGAGCAAAGCAACATCGAAGTAGATATGCAAATTAAGGATGCGGGGGCGATTATTGCCCGCTGGTCTAATCCTAAATCGGTTGAAGGTGGACAAGGAAAGCTGATTGCTAAATTGAACTGGCAAGGACCCATTTTTTTACCAAGTTATGAAACCCTTGCTGGCACCGTTAATATTGATCTTACTAAAGGTCGATTACTAGAAGTCAACACCAGTGGCGCAAAATTATTAGACGTTTTAAGCCTACAAAGTCTATTGAGATTTGCAACGCTTGACTTGCAAGGTAGCTTAGGTAATCTAGCGACCAAGGGAACTCCGTTTAACTCCATTACCAGTAATTTTGAGATTTCTCAAGGCATTGCTCAAACACAGCAATTCAATATGGTCTTAGATCAAGCGCGCGTTGCCATGATTGGTCAAATCAACATTCCCCAAGAGACTCAAGACCTTCGCATCACTATATTTCCGACCATTGATGCCACTGCGGGCTCACTTGCTGCTTTTGCCATCAATCCCATCATTGGGCTTGGCGCATTATTAGGGCAATATCTCATTACCAATCAAATTAATCGCACGATGCAAACAGATTATTTAGTTCAAGGCTCCTGGACCAATCCAGAGGTTGTCCCCTTAGATCAAAAAGGGCAGCCACTAGATGCTAAAACCTTAGAGACTATTCGCACCAAGGGATTGCTAAAAGAACAAAGTAAGCCAGATACCCCAAGTACTCAGCCCTCTGTTACACCTACCCAAAACCCAGATTAAATCGACATGAGCACCCTATCTAGCAATCAGCTGCTAAAAGTAGCCTCTATACAGATGGTTTCCACTCCTAAGCTTAAAGAAAATATGGATACCGCACAGCGATTGGTAAATATTGCTGCCAAAGATGGCGCCCAACTAGTTGTTCTGCCCGAATATTTTTGCCTGATGGGTCTTAAGGATACCGATAAGCTTAGTGCAAAAGAAGCCTTTGGAACTGGGCCTATTCAAGAACGTCTTGCAGCCATTGCCAAAGAGCATGGCATTTATTTAGTAGCTGGCACAATTCCATTGGAGTCACCCGAACCCAATAAAGTATTAAATACCACGCTGGTATATGACCCTCAAGGCCAACTTATTGCCCATTACGACAAAATACATTTGTTTGGTTTTCAGACGGCAACTGAACATTATGAAGAATCGGAAACAATTACCGCAGGTAGCGAACCGAGATTGCTTGCCATAAAAGTAGCTAATACAGAATGGCGCTTTGGTTTAAGCATTTGTTATGACTTACGCTTTCCCGAACTTTATAGAGCTCTTGGACAAGTCGATTGCCATCTTATTCCCGCTGCCTTTACTTACACCACTGGCAAAGACCATTGGGAATTGCTATTGCGGGCTCGCGCTGTTGAAAATCAATGCTATGTATTGGCGTCAGCGCAAGGTGGCATTCATGTCAATCTCCGCCGAACTTGGGGTAATAGCATGATTATTGACCCCTGGGGAGTAGTTTTAGCCCAACTTCCCGAGGGCGAGGGATATATCACGAGCACTCTGAGCAAAGAAAAACTAAACGAGGTACGCTCTAAGTTGCCTGCACTAAATCACCGTAAGCTATGACTATCGAAAGTTCTGCACACCCATCATGAATGCACCAGAAGCGCTATTTCCAAGGAGCTGGTCTAAACCAAAGAAGCAGGCCGACCTTTTAAGAGTGGCCAAAAGTATTTTGCTTGAACCTACTGGTTTATCCGAGCAAGATCTACATCACACTTTTGGAAATATGTTTACCCATCGCCTTGATGATGCTGACCTCTACTTTCAACATACGCGTAGTGAAAGCTGGAGTCTTGAAGAGGGTATTGTGAAGTCTGGCAGCTTTAGCATTGATCAAGGTGTTGGCGTACGAGCCATTTATGGAGATAAAACCGCTTTTGCTTACTCTGATGAAATTAATTTAGAAGCTTTAAGTAAAGCTGCAAATGCAACCCGCGTGATTGGACCGCAAGGTGGTAAACAAGTTGTGGCTAGTAAGGCCTTTCATCCAGTATCTAATGCGCTCTATTCAGATTTAAACCCCCTAGACTCCCTTACACCCAAAGCAAAAATTGCATTATTAGAAAGTATTGAACGTCGAGCACGGGCACGTGATCCACGCATCATTCAGGTCATGGCTAGCCTAGCCGGTGAATTTGATGTGGTCCTAGTAGTTCGTGCCGATGGTTTATTAGCGGCAGATATTCGCCCATTGGTGCGCGTTTCTGTGCATGTCATTGCCGAACAAAATGGGCGTAGAGAATCGGGCTCATCAGGTGGTGGTGCTCGTCATGACTACAACTACTTTAGTACTCGGCTTATTAATCAATATGTCGATGAGGCAGTAGATAGTGCGCTAGTAAATCTAGACTCGCGCGCCGCTCCGGCTGGACCAATGACCGTAGTGATGGGGCCAGGTTGGCCAGGAGTTCTCCTCCATGAGGCTGTAGGTCATGGATTAGAGGGGGACTTTAATCGTAAAGGTTCCTCTGCTTTTGCAGGTTGTATTGGCCAACGGGTGGCTGCAAAAGGTGTCACAGTGGTGGATGACGGCACTCTTTCAGGGCGACGCGGCTCTCTCAATATTGACGATGAAGGTACGCCCACCCAATGCACCACCCTAATTGAAGATGGCATTTTGAAGGGCTATATTCAGGATAGTCTTAACGCCCGTCTCATGAAAATGCCCCTAACAGGCAATGGCCGCCGAGAAAGTTTTGCTTCATTGCCAATGCCCCGTATGACCAATACCTATATGTTGGCTGGTAAAGATGATCCAGCAGAAATTGTGGCTAGCATCAAGCGAGGTCTTTATGCGGTGAACTTTGGCGGAGGTCAGGTGGATATTACGAGCGGTAAATTCGTATTTTCTGTCTCTGAGGCGTATTGGGTAGAAAACGGCAAAATTCTGTATCCCGTCAAAGGGGCCACCATTATTGGTAGTGGTCCAGAGTCTCTAAAGCAGGTTTCCATGATCGGAAATGACCTTAAATTGGATGGTGGTGTTGGTGTTTGTGGCAAAGAGGGGCAAAGTGTGCCCGTTGGGGTTGGCCAGCCTACCTTACGCATTGAGAGCTTAACTGTCGGTGGCACTGCTTGATACGATTAAAATAGTCGTATGAGCCAACAAAACACAAATCCCTCCAATTGGTACGCCGCCGTTGATAAGACGTCGGATACAGATGATCAACGCATTCATAACATTACTGTTCTGCCTCCGCCAGAGCATTTAATTCGCTTCTTTCCAATTGCAGGAACGCCTACCGAGACTTTGATTAGTAAAACTCGTAAGAAGATTCGGGACATTATTCATGGTAAAGATGATCGTTTATTGGTCATTATTGGACCTTGCTCAATTCATGATCCACGTGCAGCCTTAGAGTACTGCCAGCGATTACTAGGTGAGCGCGAGCGCTTTGCAGGTGAACTCGAAATTGTGATGCGGGTGTATTTTGAAAAACCCCGCACTACCGTTGGGTGGAAAGGTTTGATTAATGATCCTTACCTAGATGAGAGCTTTCGTATCGAAGAAGGTCTACGTATTGCCCGTCAAGTCTTAATGGAAATTAATCGCCTAGGGATGCCAGCAGGTAGCGAATTCTTAGATGTCATTTCCCCACAATATATTGCTGACCTTATTTCTTGGGGGGCGATTGGCGCTCGCACAACCGAGAGTCAAGTTCACCGAGAACTCGCATCTGGCTTATCTGCTCCGATTGGATTTAAGAATGGCACTGATGGCAATATCAAAATTGCAACGGATGCAATTCAAGCTGCGAGCCGTCCCCACCACTTCTTATCAGTTCATAAAAATGGCCAAGTTTCTATTGTTGAGACCAAAGGCAATAAAGACTGTCATGTCATTTTGCGGGGTGGTAAAGAGCCCAATTACGAAGCTCAGTATGTACAAGAAGCCTGTGCTGAGTTAAGTTCTGCAAAGCTTCCAGCAAGTTTGATGGTAGATTTATCGCATGCTAATTCCAGCAAAAAACATGAGCGGCAAATTGTTGTTGCTGACAATATTGCCGAGCAAATTGAATCTGGCTCACGTCAAATTTTTGGCGTAATGATTGAAAGTCATCTCAATGATGGCGCTCAAAAGTTCACTCCAGGTAAAGATGACCCCAACAAACTAGAGTATGGCAAGAGCATTACTGATGCCTGTATTAACTGGGAAGATTCAGTCAATGTCTTACAACGCCTAGCATTAGCCGTGAAGAATCGTCGGCGCACCAAAAAATAGAAAAAGCCTGCGCTATAGCGTTAAAAAAGAGACTGATTTATTTAGTCTCTTTTTTTTCGTGCTCCCAAAGAACATCAAGGCCACCAGCAGCGCGATTAAGTACGCGGGACAATACAAAAAGGAGGTCAGATAGGCGATTGACATATTGACGAGGAGAGTCATATAGGGGCTCTGCCCAACCTAAACGCACAATCGAGCGCTCCGCTCTTCTACAAACAGTTCTACACACATGCGCTTGTGCCGCTGCGCGAGTACCCCCTGGCAGAATAAATTCAGTAAGTGGAGGAAGAGTGCTGTTGTATTTTTCGAGCCAAATATCGAGCTGGGCAACATGCTCTGGTTTTAACAAGGTGTAGTTTGGGATACACAACTCACCTCCCAAATCAAAAAGATCATGTTGCACCTGTAAAAACAGGGCCTGCAACTCACCTGCAATAGCCTCAGGGATGGTTTCAGTCATCAAAACGCCGATTTCTGAATTCAGCTCGTCCACATCGCCCATGGCGCAAATCCGCAGATGGTCTTTTTCAACGCGACTACCGTCGCCTAAACCTGTCATCCCAGCGTCACCAGTTCTGGTGGCAATTTTTGAAAGTCGATTTCCCATGTAGCCAATTATAAGTAAATGGCTAAAATGATGTTCATGAATATAGTCATTTTCCCCATTCAGTCTAAATTGGCGTCAGCCCTCCACCCCATCCAATGAGTCAAATTACCAATAATCTCATTGGCGTGCGGCAGCGGCTTGAGTTAGCTGCATTAGCAGCTCAACGTGAGCCTGAAGATATCCAATTAGTGGCTGTGAGTAAAACTTTTCCTGCACGGGCCATCGAAGAGGCCATGCATGCCGGTCAAACTGCTTTTGGAGAAAACTACGTCCAAGAAGCGGTAGACAAGATAAAGTTGCTTGCTAAATTACGTCCCTGGCTCGAATGGCACTTTATTGGCCCCTTGCAAAGCAATAAAACCAAAGAAGTGGCGGAACATTTCGATTGGGTTCATAGCGTGGATCGCCTAAAAATCGCTGAACGGCTATCAGATCAACGTGGGCAATTTCCTGATCTAGGGGCTCTGCAATTGTGCGTTCAGGTCAATGTGAGCGAAGAAGACAGCAAAAGTGGGGTGCCCTTGGCGCAAGTAGAGGAGCTTTGTAATGCGATTGCCCAGTTGCCCCATTTGATTCTGAGAGGTCTGATGGCTATTCCTGCTCCTAATTTAGATCCAAAAGCGCAACTTGCTGCCTTTGGATTACTGAGGGAATGCTTTTTCACTATTCAGGCAAAACACTTTACTGAAGTTGGCTATGAATTCTTTGATACCCTGTCGATGGGCATGTCAGACGATATGGAAGCGGCTATTGCACAAGGCAGTACCATGGTGCGAGTAGGAAGATCCATCTTTGGGGAGCGTAACAAGGTTACCAAATGAGCACACAAAATAATTCTAATACCCACATTACTTTCATTGGGGGCGGCAATATGGGGCGCGCCCTGATTAGCGGACTATTAGCTAATGGGTTTAATGCAAATCAACTCTCGGTCGTTGAGGCCAATGCCATTACAGGCATTGACTTACATGCTGACTTTGGAGTGCAGGTGATTGGTGCTTTAGATCAAATTGCGTTTGATTTTTCTAAGAACAATGTCCTTGTAATGGCTATCAAGCCGCAAGACTTTAATGTGGTTGCCAAGACCTTGAGCTCCAAACTAAAACAGGCCGCCACTCCTGGCCCCCTCATTCTGAGTATCGCTGCCGGTATTCGAATTAAGGACATGAGTCGCTGGCTTGATCATGAACGTTGTGTACGCGCTATGCCCAATACTCCAGCGCTCATTGGCAAAGGAATTACAGGTTTATTTGCTGATGCCGCAGTCAATCAATTAGATCGGGATCTTGCTCAAACTATTTGTAATGCAGTAGGTCAAACAGTATGGGTCAAGGAAGAAAAACTGATGGATGCCGTTACAGCAGTTTCAGGAAGTGGGCCTGCCTATGTATTTGCTTTCTTGGAGGCCTTGCAAGCTAGTGGAGAAAAGTTGGGTTTAGATGAGGCTACCGCCCGCCAACTCGCCTATGCTACTTTAGAAGGAGCAACACAACTAGCTCATAACTCCGATGAGCGCGCAGGAGTATTACGTGAACGAGTTACCTCTAAAGGGGGGACTACTGCTGCAGCCTTAGATATTCTCAAACAGCTAGATTGGCATGGAACGCTAGAAAAGGCCATTGAGGCCGCTAGTAGGCGCGGTAAGTCGATGGGTGATGAGTTAGGTCAGAGTTAAGCCGAGCACAATTCCTAGAAACAAAAAGCCGCCTAGCCAATTATTATGCCGAAATGCTTTAAAGCATGCAGCACGTTCTCTAGTAGCAATTAGCTTTAAGTGATAGAGAGCACAAAGTAGCGCAGCTAGCCATCCTAAGTAAAAGTAATGACTGAGATTGGCTAAGTGGGCTACCACCGCTTGGCTAAAAAACAAAATCCCGTAACTGAGAGCTATTGCCTTGAGATCAAAGCGTCCAAAGGTAATGGCAGAGGTTCGTAGACCAAGACGCAGATCATCCTCGCGATCCACCATGGCGTAGGCTGTGTCATAGGCAATTGCCCAAAACACGTTCCCTATAAACAGAATCCATGCTTCAAGCGGAATAAAACCCAGCACCGCGGCATATGCCATCGGAATACCAAAACCAAATGCAATTCCGAGTACGGCCTGAGGGATCGCCAGAAAGCGCTTAGTAAATGGATAAATGGTAGCCACAAATAATGCAAATACCGAGAGCTCTTTAGTAAGCGAGTTGAGCGGCTGAATTAATAAAAAAGCTAAAGCGGCTAAGACTGCCGCTACGCCAAGCGCTTCTTTACCAGAAATTTTTCCGCTAGTGATAGGGCGATCTTTAGTTCTTTGCACATGCCGGTCAAAGTTGCGGTCAGCATAGTCATTGACAGCGCAACCCGCGCTACGCATTAGAAATGTACCGAGTGTAAAAATCATCAAAATTGACCACTGAGGAAATCCGCCACTTGCTAACCACAACGCCCAATAAGTGGGCCACAATAACAAGAGTGTTCCAATCGGCTTATCTAAGCGAATCAGATGACCATAGGCAATCAGGCGATCATACATGTATCAAAGTGATCCCAGGAAGATCACACTGTCGAATAATTTGAGCTAACCGATGCATAGCAACACTTCGGGGATAACTTTTACGCCAGACCAAGCAAACTCGCCTAGTCGGAATAGGCTCCTCAAGAGGGATATACCGAATCAAGCCCTCTTTTGTAGTGGGATCGGCTATAGAGGTCCTAGGTAAAACGGAGATTCCAATGCCACCAGCTACCATCTGGCGAATCGTTTCTAAGGAAGATCCCTCAAAGCTTCGTTGCTCACCAAAAGTTGAGCCCGTGCCTAGACGGCTTAATTCTGGGCAGACCCCTAAAACATGGTCTCTAAAACAGTGGCCCGCTCCTAGTAATAAAGTATTTTGTTCTTTAAGTTCCTGATGCGCAATCGAGGTCCGACTCTGCCATGGATGATCTTTGGGTACTGCAACTAAAAAAGGCTCTTCATACAAGTCAATGACATCTAGTCCAGTATCAGGAAAAGGTTCAGCCAACACTGCACAATCGATCATGCCCTGGCGGAGCATTTCTAATAAACGTACTGTGAAGTTCTCTTCTAAAAATAGTGGGGCATTGGGCATCAGATCTCTAGCTACTCGCACCAAACTCGGTAAAAGATAAGGTGCAATCGTATAAATGGCGCCCAAGCGGAGCGGGCCAGATAAGGGATCTTGTCCATGCTTTGCTAGATGCTTTAAAGAACTGGCTTCCTCTAGCACTCTTTGAGCCTGTTCCACAATCAAAGTGCCTAGGCTCGTCATCGCAACTTCAGTATTGGTGCGCTCAAATATCTGAATACCGAGCTCTTCTTCCAATTTCTTGATTGCCACTGATAAAGTCGGTTGAGAGACAAAACAAGATTCTGCCGCCCGACCAAAATGGCGCTCTCTAGCAACGGCAACGATGTAACGAAGTTCTGTCAGTGTCATGAGGTAATTATCAGGCCTTTAGAAATTCTGTGCGAGAGCCCAGCCAACGCTCTAGATGACGCTCCACTAGATCACTATGTTCTGCCAGCAAACGCTCTGCCGCCTTTTGGGCCAGCTCAATTAACCAAGCATCACGCTGTAAATCGACAAAACGTAACATCACATCTCCCGACTGTTTCGCACCCAATAATTCACCTGGGCCACGCAAGGATAAATCGCGCTCAGCAATCACAAACCCATCTGAGGTTTCTCGCAAGGTCTGCAGGCGCTCTTTTGCAGTAAATGAAAGAGGTTCGGCATACATCAAGATGCATACTGAATCAGCTGGTCCACGACCAACACGACCCCTTAATTGATGTATCTGCGCATAGCCAAAACGCTCTGCATGTTCAATCACCATGAGGGCAGCATTAGAAACATCAACCCCAACTTCAATTACCGTAGTAGCTACTAGTAACTGAATCTCATTGGCCTTAAATGCAGCCATCACTGCGGCTTTCTCTTCGCTTTTGAGACGGCCATGGACTAATCCCACCTTGAAATTTGGTAAGGCCAAGGTAAGTTGCTCAAAACTTTCAACAGCTGTCTGTAATTGCAGTGCCTCAGACTCTTCAATTAAGGGGCATACCCAATATGCCTGCAAACCTTTAGCCAGCCAATCTTGTAATCCCCCGATTACTTCCTCACGGCGCGTAGCTTTAACAACCTTAGTGGTAATCGGCTTTCTTCCAGGGGGAAGCTCGTCAATAACAGAAACATCTAAGTCAGCGTAATACGTCATCGCCAAGGTCCGTGGAATCGGTGTAGCAGACATCATCATCTGATGGCAGTAGAACAACTCAGAGCCAACCCGTTGTTGAATTTCTAGGCGCTGCCTTACGCCAAAGCGATGCTGCTCATCAATTACCGCTAAACCCAATTTAGCAAAACTCACCTTATCCTGAATAAGCGCATGCGTACCAATAATGAGTTGGGCTTTTCCAGACTCAATCATTTCTTGTACTAGTCTTTTTTCTTTTGCCTTCAAACTTCCAGATAACCAGCTCACGTGAATTCCTAAAGGCTCGAACCACTCTTTCATCTTCAAATAGTGTTGTTCCGCCAAAATCTCGGTGGGCGCCATCACCGCTGTTTGATAGCCATAATCCATTACCCGTGCAGCTGCAAGAGCAGCAATGACAGTCTTACCACTTCCCACGTCACCCTGTAATAAGCGATTCATTGGAAATACTTGGCTTAAGTCATTAGAAATTTCTGTCCAAACGCGTACTTGTGCGCCTGTTAAGTCAAAGGGCAATACTTTAAGCAATTCTTCTTCAATTGCGAATGTCTCTTTCTGTTTAAATGTGGGAGCCTGCCTTTGCCTACGAATAGCATGAGCCCGCTTTAATGAAATTTGCTGTGCAAGTAATTCTTCAAACTGCACCCGCCGCCAAGCCGGATGAGTACGCTCCAATAAAGTCTGTGTATCTGCATCTGCCGGTGGTTGATGCAAGTAAGTAATGGCATCTTGCAATTGAGGCCAATTATTGGTGGGCAAAATTTGAGCCATGAGTTGGGTAGGTAAAAATTCCGCCAAACTTTCTTTAAGGCTAGGCGCTTGCAAGGCCAAAGTGACTGCTTTACGAATCATGGCCTGTGAAACCCCAGCACTCGCAGGATAAACCGGAGTCAAGCTAGTTGGTAAGGGCGCATCAGGGGTTAGGACACGAACCGTAGGATGGACTATCTCTGGACCCAAATACCCCTCCCGAACCTCTCCACGGACTCTCAGATGGCTGCCTACTGCCATTTGTTTTTGCTGGCTAGGATAGAAATTCAGAAAACGGAGTTGCAGGCAAGCAGTCCCGTCTTCGATCGTGACCAACATCTGCCTTCTAGGACGATATAGCACTTGATTGCGAATTACTCTGCCTTGCGTCTGGATCGAATCAAATTTACCGAGATCCAAAGCCTCCTCAATGGTGCTAAGCTGCGTTTCATCCTCATACCGAGCTGGCAGGTGCAAAGCTAGCGCCATAGGGCTGTTTAAACCCATCTTTTCTAGTAGTGTTGGTGGTCGCTTGGTCGTCATCGTTAAAATCCAATACCTGATGGTAATGCTATGCAACTCTCCGACTTCAATTACGACCTCCCGCCCAATCTAATCGCCCAGCATCCTTTGGCGAACAGAACCGATAGCCGCCTTCTAGAGGTCAAGGCGCAAGGAGGAAATGACGTCCAATTCATTGACCGCCAGTTTGAGGATATTTTTGACCTTATTAAGCCAGGGGATTTACTTGTCTTTAACGACACTAAAGTCATCCCCGCTCGCCTTCATGGCAAAAAGGAGACTGGCGGCAAGGTTGAGCTTCTAATTGAACGCATCAGCGCAGAAAACCAGGCCTGGGTTCAAATGAGAGCCTCAAAGGTACCCAAAACAGGCACCATCCTTCATATTTATAACCAAGCAGGAGAAACCTTCCCATTAGAAATGCTTGGTTATGACGGTCGCTTCTATGAAGTTCGCTTCCCAGAAAATGTGCTCTGCCTGTTAGAGCGATTTGGCGAACTTCCACTACCACCTTACATTGAACATCAACCAAACGAAGAAGATGCCAAGCGCTATCAAACAGTTATGGCTAAAAATCTAGGCGCAGTAGCAGCGCCCACTGCAGGTCTGCACTTTGATGAATCCATCCTTGAAAAACTCAGCGCATTAGGCGTTAAGCAGGCGTCTATTACTTTGCATGTAGGTGCCGGTACCTTTACTCCCGTGCGCGAGGAAGACCTTAGCAAACATAAAATGCACTATGAGTGGTTTTCAGTTCCGCAGGCCACCCTTATGGCTATTGAGCAAACTCATGCCCTTGGTGGCAGAGTTATCGCTGTGGGCACCACTAGCCTGCGCGCCCTAGAGAGTCAGGCCCAAAATCTCAAAACCAGTGGCCAAACTAATCTATTTATTACTCCGGGCTATGTTTTTAAGACTGTAGATTGCTTACTCACTAATTTTCATCTGCCAAAATCTACTCTATTAATGTTGGTTAGCGCCTTTGCGGGCATGGACAATATCCGTAATGCATATCAATATGCCATTTGTCAGAAATACCGCTTCTTCAGTTATGGCGATGCGATGTTCTTAAGCCGATTTGAAAATATAAACTCATGACTAAACCCGTTCACTTTAATATCTTGGCGCGTGACTCTGCTAGTCCAGCACGCTTAGGTCAACTCGATCTACCACATGGTAGCGTTCAAACGCCGATCTTTATGCCCGTGGGTACCTATGGCACTGTCAAGGCGATGACACCGCGAGATCTCAATGAGGCTAAGGCGCAAATTATTTTAGGAAATACTTTCCACCTATGGCTTAGACCAGGACTTGGTGTTGTGAAAAAACATGGTGGCCTACATCGCTTCATGGGCTGGGATAAGCCCATCTTGACTGACTCTGGAGGCTTTCAAGTCTTTAGTTTGGGCGCTCTAAGAAAAATCTCTGAGGAAGGCGTAACTTTTGCCTCTCCAATTAACGGGGACAAACTATTTATGTCCCCAGAGGTGTCCATGGAAATTCAGGGGGTCTTAAATAGCGATATTGCCATGCAGTTTGATGAATGCACTCCCTATGAAGTAAAGGGACAACCCACCTCAGAAAAAACTGTCCGCGCCTCACTAGAAATGTCGCTGCGTTGGGGTGATCGATCCTTAAAGCGCTTTCGGGAGCTAGAAACTGGCAATGGCCTCTTTGGCATCGTACAAGGTGGCATGTTTGAAAATCTCCGTAAGTTTTCTCTAGATGCCGTTAGCCAGCAAGGATTTGATGGTATTGCCATTGGAGGTCTCTCTGTGGGAGAACCTAAGCCAGAGTTCGAGCGCATTTTGAACTTCACTGCTCCCAAACTCCCCGAGCATCTGCCGCACTATCTAATGGGTGTGGGTACCCCAGAAGACCTGATTTTGGGCGTTAGCTTGGGAATTGACATGTTCGACTGCGTGATGCCTACCCGTAATGCTCGAAATGGTTGGCTTTTTACCCGCTTTGGCGACCTTAAGTTACGTAATTCAGGCTACAAGGACGATGATCGGCCAGTAGACCCTAGCTGCGCCTGCTACACCTGTCAAAACTTTACTAGGTCTTATTTAAATCACCTTCAAAAGGCCAATGAGATCTTAGGCTCCCAGCTCAATACCATTCACAATCTCTCCTACTATCTACAGTTAATGGAAGAAGTTCGGGAATCCTTAAGTAAGGACCGCTTTAGCGCTTATCGTGAGGAATTTCGTAGTAATCGCCAACGTGGGGTTGAGCCTGGACAGGATTAATACCCCTTAAAGGGAATAGCTACCGCTAAATCTCCCCCAAAGCCCCACACAGTTTAGAATTGCGGGTTTACGGCTTCACTTTTAAAAGCCGAAAAGGTAAGCAGTTCCCAATTCGTAATTAATGGAGGTTTTATATGTGGATTAGTAATGCTTTTGCCCAGGCTCCAGCCGCGGGTGCAGATTCAGGAGGCTTAATGAGCTTTCTCCCTCTTATTTTGATGTTTGCCGTCTTGTACTTCATCATGATTCGCCCACAAATGAAGCGAGCAAAAGAAACTAAAGCGATGCTCGAATCTTTAGCCGTTGGCGACGAAGTCGTCACCACTGGCGGCATCATGGGCAAAGTCACCGCCTTAAAAGATCAGATTGTTACAGTTGAGATTTCGGCTGGCACTGAAGTGCAAATGCAAAAAGGGGCCATCACTACGGTATTGCCAAAAGGCACATTAAAGTCTGCATAAAAGTATCTCAATATGAACCGCTATCCTCTCTGGAAATATATCGTCATCCTAGTTGCATTGTTAATTGGGGGGCTGTATTCATTACCGAATTTTTACGGTGAGGCACCAGCGGTTCAAGTTTCCTCCGCCAAACCTACGATCAAGGTTGATTTGGCGACCCAAGCACGCGTTGAAAAGATTTTGGCTGATGACAGCATCAGCAGTACTGGCATGTTCTTTGAGTCTAATGGGCATGTAGGATCAATCAAAATTCGTTTTAACGATACGGATATTCAGTTACGCGCTCGCGATCTCTTGCAGCAAAAGTTAAATACTGATCAAAATGATCCTAATTTCACAGTCGCATTAAATCTTCTTTCCAACACACCGGGGTGGCTCAATGCCATTAACGCATTACCGATGCCGTTAGGTCTTGACTTGCGTGGCGGAGTCTACTTCCTTTTGCAAGTCGATATGAAGGGTGCAGTCCAAAAGAAAGTGACTTCACTTGCAGGCGATATCCGCAGTCAACTACGTGATAAATCTATTCGCCAACAAGGCATTGATCGTGGGCAAGATACCATCACCGTGAACTTTGGCAGTCTTGAGGATGCTGAAAAAGCGCGTTCTGTATTGATGATCAGCCAACCTGAATTAGTGTGGCAAGTAAAGCCCACTGGCCTATCGCCAAAGCTCGTTGGAGAATTTAAACCGGCAGCCTTAAAAGAGATCCAAGATAACGCTGTTAAGCAAAATATTGTTACGCTAAATAAGCGTGTTAATGAATTAGCGGTTAAAGAACCGGTGATTCAACAGCAAGGCGCAGAACGTATCGTCGTACAGTTACCAGGCGTACAAGATACTGCCCGCGCTAAGGACATCATTGGGCGTACTGCAACCCTAGAGTCTAGACTTGCTGACCCGATTGTTTCCACCATTGCTATCGGTGAAACGCCCCCACCTGGCATGGATGCCTTTCGCTTTGGTGAAAACCGAATGGGTGTGTTTAAAAAGTCAGTAATCTTCAGTGGAGATCGCATTACTGATGCAAGTGCTGGCTTTGATCAAAACCAACGCCCTGCGGTAAATATCTCCCTAGACGCTACAGGTGGTCGTGTGATGCAAGAGGTGACACGCGAGAATATTGGTAAACCCATGGGCATGATCTTGTTTGAAAAAGGCAAGGGTGAAGTGTTAACGATTGCCACTATTCAGGGTGAGTTTGGCTCTAAGTTTCAGATAACAGGTCAACCCACAACAGAAAGCGCGAATGACTTAGCTCTTTTATTGCGCGCTGGCTCGTTGGCAGCACCAATGGAAATCATTGAAGAACGCACGATTGGACCAAGCTTGGGTGCAGAAAACATTGAAAAAGGTTTTAAATCTCTTTTAATTGGATTCTCGGCAATTGCTATCTTCATGATGGCCTACTACCTCTTGTTTGGCACCTTCTCGGTTATTGCCCTAGCGGTGAACCTATTACTACTGATCTCAGTCTTGTCCATGCTACAAGCCACCCTCACCTTGCCAGGTATTGCTGCGATGGCACTAGCTCTTGGTATGGCGATTGATTCGAACGTATTGATTAATGAACGAATTCGTGAGGAGTTACGCAATGGCGCTGCTCCTCAAACTGCAATTGCAGTAGGTTTTGATAAAGCGTGGGCAACTATTCTAGATTCAAACGTCACCACCTTAATTGCTGGACTAGCACTACTTGCATTTGGATCAGGTCCAATCAAAGGCTTTGCAGTGGTTCATTGCTTAGGTATTCTGACTTCCATGTTCTCGGCAGTCTTCTTTTCTCGTGGCCTCGTTAATCTTTGGTACGGCAGACATAAGAAGGTTCAAAAACTCGCTATCGGCCAAGTTTGGCGCCCACAGGAGAAATAAGTCATGGAATTTTTCCGCATCAAAAAAGATATTCCCTTTATGCGCCATGCCTTGGCGCTTAATGCAATATCCTTTATTACCTTTTTAGCTGCTGTTTTCTTCCTCTGGCATAACGGTCTGCATCTTTCGATTGAATTTACTGGCGGTACGGTAATGGAAGTGAGCTATCCACAAACTGCCCCTCTAGAGTCAATCAGAAGCAATGTTGAGAAACTGGGCTATGCAGATACCCAGATACAGAACTTTGGTAGTTCACGTGATGTGATGATTCGTTTGCCATTACAAAAAGATGCACAAGGAAAAATCATTTCTTCAGCAGATCAAAGCCAAGCAGTAATGCAAGCACTAGATCCCCAAACTACGGGAGCAAAATTACAGCGCGTTGAGTTTGTTGGTCCGCAAGTAGGTCAAGAGTTGGCGCTTGATGGTTTGAAAGCGTTAATCTTTGTGATCATTGGTATTGTGGTCTATCTGTCATTTCGCTTTGAGTGGAAATTTGCTGTCGCCGGCATCATTGCGAACTTACATGATGTGATCATTATTCTTGGCTTCTTTGCCTTCTTCCAATGGGAATTCTCACTCTCAGTATTGGCGGCTGTGCTTGCAGTACTGGGTTACTCGGTTAATGAATCTGTTGTGATCTTTGACCGAATTCGGGAAAACTTCCGCAAGTATCGCAAGATGAATACCCGTGAGATCATTGATAACGCAATTACCAGCACTATTAGCCGTACTGTCATTACCCATGGAAGTACTGAGATGATGGTGTTGGCCATGCTGATATTTGGCGGGCCTACACTCTTTTACTTTGCCTTAGCCCTGACCATTGGAATATTGTTTGGTATTTATTCTTCTGTGTTTGTGGCAGCAGCTTTAGCAATGTGGCTTGGGGTGACCCGAGAAGATCTCATCAAAGGCGAACGTAAACCTGATGATGCATCGCGCAATGAGGATCCCAATTTTGGAGCGCAGGTATAGCGCCTAATGAAACACCTTCAGCCTGATTAACTCAGGCTGAAGTGTTGATGCTCTAATGATCTGAGTATTTTCTGTGTCGCACCTCGATGTTCAAGCGAATATCTCTTTGCAGCAGTTGACATCTTTTCTAGCTGAGCCGGATTTAACAACATAGACTTTAAAGACTCCATTAAAGCAATCGGTTCACCCAATAACAAATTCCCTTTGAGTCTTTTAGCAGCGCCAATCTCTAATGCATCTAATGCGGCCTGCTGAAAGTTATAAGTATGCTCCCCTAGTAAGACAGGGCAACCTGCTGCACATGCTTCAATCAGATTTTGACCGCCAAAAGGGAGCAAGCTTCCGCCCATCAGCACTAAGTCAGCAGCGCTGTAATAGAGCGGCATCTCGCCCATGGAATCACCCAAGATCACTTCTAAATCAGTCGCGGTCTGAGGTACACCGCGCCACTCTGTACGGCGCCGAAACTGAAAACCCACACCAGCAATATGATCTGCTACCTCTGAAAAACGCTCGGGATGTCTTGGGACTAAACACAATAATGGGGGCACCTTAAAGGCATGACTGAGGAGTAAATCCTGCCATGCTTTGAGAATAATGACCTCCTCCCCATCGCGCGTACTCGCAGCACAGACCATGAGACGTTGGTTGGCATGCAATTCTTGCTGCCAGGCTTTACCTTGACTAACGAGCTCTATATCAAGTGGCACATCGAATTTGAGATTACCAACGATCTCTACATTCTTGACGCCCAAATGGCGATAACGTTGAGCATCAAAATCAGTTTGCGCCAAGATACCTGCAAAGGCCTGAAATAAAGCGCGCCCTGCTTTACCAAATCGATTTACCCGACTAGCACTGCGCTCTGATAAACGCGCATTCACTAAAAATAAAGGCAAGCGAATCTCTTTACAGCGAAAGACAACGGTTGGCCACGCCTCCGTCTCCATAAAAAGGCCTAGCTTTGGTTTAAAGGTCTTCAAGAAATGCTCTACAGCCCAACAAAGGTCATAAGGCAAATAGACTTGTCGAATTTGCCCTAAGGCTATCTCTTTAGCAAATAACTGCTTTCCAGTGCGACGACCATTGAGGGTCATATGGCTTAGAAGAATACATTCGCCCTGGGCCAGATACGCCTCAATCAGAGGTTGTGCTGCACGAGTCTCTCCTACTGAGACTGCATGAATCCAAATTGCCCCTTGCTTAATTGGCTTGCTATAAGCAAAGCCCAAACGCTCAGGAAGATCACTAAGATATTCGATGGAATGGCGCGCGCGCCAAGCAAGGCGAATAAATGCTAAGGGCAATAAGAGATGCCATAGCAATTGATAAATAACAAACCAGATGCGTGGACGTGCCCCGTATTCTGAATTGGTAGTCAAGTTCACTTTTTAAGACGTTCGGTCAACTCAACCGCCTTACCTAAGTAAGAAGAAGGCGTCATTTCTAGCAAGTGTGCTTTAGCTTCTTCTGGAATGGCGAGTCCCTTAATGAAGTTTTGCAGATCTAATTTATTAATGCCTTTGCCACGCGTGAGTTCTTTGAGTTGTTCGTATGGATTTTCAATACCAAAGCGGCGCATCACCGTTTGCACTGGCTCAGCCAATACTTCCCAACATTCATCTAAATCTGCTGCAATTGCAGCGTGATTGACCTCTAACTTACTTAAACCGCGTAAGGCGCTGTCATAGGCCAAAACACTATGCCCAAAAGCAGGGCCTAGATTACGTAATACAGTAGAGTCAGTCAAGTCGCGCTGCCACCGAGAGATGGGTAATTTTTCAGCCAAATGGCGTAGCAATGCATTTGCCACACCCAAGTTACCTTCGGAGTTCTCAAAATCAATGGGATTGACTTTGTGCGGCATTGTAGAAGAGCCGATTTCGCCAGCCTTAGTGCGTTGTTTAAAGTAGCCAATAGAAATATAGCCCCAGAAGTCACGATCCATATCTAAGAGAATCGTGTTAGCACGGGCTATTGCATCAAATAACTGCGCCATACCATCATGTGGCTCAATCTGAATAGTGTAAGCATTAAAAGTTAAGCCTAAACGCTGCTCAACCACATTTTTAGAAAAGTTTTCCCAATCAAAATCGGGATAAGCAGAAATATGAGCGTTGTAGTTACCTACTGCACCATTCATTTTTCCAAGAAGTGGAGCGGTGGCAATGCCCTCAATCGCACACTCTAAACGTTTCACAATATTGGCAAGCTCTTTGCCTAAAGTACTTGGGGATGCTGGCTGTCCATGCGTGCGGGAGAGCAGCGGCACTCTAGCATTTGCAATTGCCAAGTCAGTTAATACCGAAAGAACTTTACGCAGTTGCGGCAAGAGCACTTCATCACGTGCGCCACGCAACATCAAACCATGCGAAGTGTTATTAATGTCTTCTGAGGTACAGGCAAAGTGAATAAATTCACTAGCCTTTAATAAGTCAGGTCGGCCAGATACTTTTTCTTTTAAGAAATACTCAACTGCTTTGACGTCATGGTTAGTTACTGCTTCAATATCTTTAATGCGCTGCGCATCAGCATCAGAAAAGTTTGCAGGCAGCGACAAAAGAAAGTCCTGATCGGCAGAACTAATTTTTGGTACATCAGGCAATCCGGCATCTGCCAAAGCTAAGAGCCAATGGATCTCTACAAAAACCCGTTGACGCATAAATGCCGATTCAGATAACCAAGGTCTAAGGGGGTCCAACTTACCAGCGTAGCGACCATCTAGAGGGGAAAGTGCATTGAGAGTGGAAAGTGGCTGGCTCACAGATATTGCCTTTACATTGAATATGTCAATAAAACCTGATTTTAATGCGTTATGGGCTCCAACCTTGCTTCGCCAAGACCGCTATACTCCACCTTATGAAACTCATCGGATCCCTTACTAGCCCCTACGTACGTAAAGTTCGCATTGCTTTCTTGGAAAAAAAGGTCGATGTTGACCTTGAAGCAGAGAATGTATGGGCTGCAGACACCAAAATTGCCCTTAATAACCCCTTAGGCAAGATCCCATGCTTGCTTTTGGATGATGGTGGCGCTATTTACGACTCGCGGGTCATTGCAGAATATGCCGATACTTTAAGCCCTATTGCCCAATTGATTCCATCGGGGGGTCGTGAGAGAGCCTCTGTAAAGACTTGGGAGGCCTTAGCTGATGGAGTGATGGACGCTGGCATTTTAGCCCGCTTAGAAGCGACTTGGCGCCCTTCAGAACAACAAAGCCCTGCTTGGATAGAACGTCAAATGGGGAAAATAGATGCCGCTTTAAAGAGAATGTCAGGTGATTTAGGCCAAAACGCATGGTGTCATAGCAACCAGCTCACCTTGGCTGATATTGCCGTGGGTTGTGCACTAGGCTATTTATTATTTCGATTTCCCACTATTGAGTGGCAAAAGCAATATCCCAATCTAGATACTTTGTATCAAAAGTTGATGCAAAAACCTTCTTTTTTAGAGACTGTGCCACCAGCCGCTTAGAGCAACTTGCGAACTTCCCTAGGCAGAAATAATACCGCCGCCCAAACAAATCTCTCCGTCATAAAGAACGGCAGATTGTCCAGGTGTTACTGCCCATTGAACATCTGGAAAGTTTAATTCAAAACTTTGCGCATCATTACCAGCACTCAAAGTACATGCAGAATCAGCTTGACGATAACGCGTCTTAGCCAAATAATTTCCAGGTGTTGGCGCTACACCAGATACCCAGCTAGCATCTATAGCAGATAGCTTGATAGCCAATAGCCATGGGTGTTCGTGGCCTTGCACCACATACAAAGTATTGCTTGCCATATCCTTGCGAGCCACATACCATGCATCGCCATTGCCATCTTGGCTACCGCCTAAACCAATCCCTTTGCGCTGCCCCAAAGTAAAGAACGCTAAACCCATATGTTCACCCACAATCTGACCTTCAGGGGTTTTAATAGGCCCTGGAGTATGTGGTAAATAACGATTGAGAAACTCTCGAAATGGACGCTCGCCAATAAAGCAAATACCAGTGGAGTCTTTCTTCTTGGCATTATGCAAACCAATTTTCTCGGCAATTTTCCTCACTTCCGTTTTAGGAATTTCTCCTAAAGGAAAGAGCACATTGGCTAGCTGACTTTGGGTTAAGCGATGAAGAAAATAGCTTTGATCTTTACTGGCATCAACTGCCTTTAATAATTGTACTTTGCCGCCCTCATGTCGAACGCGTGCATAGTGGCCTGTGGCAATAGCATCAGCACCCAAACTCATGGCGTAATCCAAAAAAGCTTTGAACTTAATTTCTGCATTGCACAATACATCGGGATTTGGGGTTCTTCCAGCGGCATATTCTCTGAGAAATTCTGCAAAGACGCGTTCGCGGTATTGAGCGGCAAAATTAACCGCTTCAACATCAATTCCAATCAGATCAGCGACCGAGACAACGTCAAGCCAATCTTGACGTGCAGAGCAATACTCCTGGTTATCGTCGTCTTCCCAGTTCTTCATAAAAAGGCCGATTACCTCATAACCCTGCTCTTTTAGCATCCAGGCTGCCACTGATGAATCCACCCCTCCTGACATGCCAATCACAACTTTGGTGGGCTTTAAAGGGGGAATTACCGAAGAATTGAGAGTAATCATTAAAAAATGCGAGAATTCGATATAAGCTTAAAAACCTTATTGTAGAAGTCTTAACTATAAATAGCTCAGATTTGAGCGTGGCAGACGATATATAAGGGTATGTATATATACGCTATTGCGCATATATCACTAAAATAGCCATTTCTAATAATTAGTATTTGGAGACATGCCATGCGCATAGGAGTACCACTGGAAACCAAACTTGGGGAAACTCGCGTAGCTGCGACCCCAGAAACTGTGAAAAAACTGATTGGGCAAGGCCATCAGGTCATCATCCAAAAAGATGCTGGTGTTAAAGCTAGTCAACCTGATTCTGCTTATGAAGCCGTTGGTGCCAGTATCGGTAGTGCAGCTGATGCATTGGGTGCTGAAATCGTTCTTAAAGTACGCGCCCCTGAAACTGAGGAGCTCAAACAGATTAAAGCGGGAGGTGTCTTAATTGGCATGCTCGATCCATTTGATCAGCACAATATTGAAGCGATGGCTGCTCAAGGTATCACGGCCTTTTCGCTCGAAGCCGCTCCACGAACTACGCGCGCCCAAAGCATGGACGTCTTATCTTCTCAAGCCAATATTGCTGGGTATAAAGCAGTGTTAGTCGCTGCTAATGAATATCAGCGTTTTATGCCGATGCTCATGACAGCAGCAGGCACAGTAAAAGCAGCGCGTATTCTGATTTTGGGTGCCGGTGTTGCTGGCTTACAAGCCATCGCTACAGCTAAACGTCTTGGAGCAGTAATTGAGGCATCAGATGTCCGCCCTGCAGCTAAGGAACAAATTGAATCCTTAGGCGCTAAGTTTGTCGATGTTCCTTATGAAACTGACGAAGAACGTGAAATTGCTAAAGGGGTTGGTGGCTATGCGCGTCCTATGCCCGAGTCTTGGATGAAGCGTCAAGCTGCGTTAGTTGCTGAGCGTGCCCAACAAGCAGACATTGTCATTACTACTGCATTAATTCCTGGGCGTAAGCCTCCCGTCTTATTGCATAGCGACACTGTGGCCCATATGAAACCAGGCTCTATCGTCATCGACTTAGCTGCTGGCCGTGGTGATAATGGTTCTGGTAACTGCCCTCTAACCGAAGCAGATAAAATTATTGAGAAAAATGGTGTCAAGATTATTGGCTATACCAATCTTGCCAGCATGGTTGCTGCAGATGCGTCTGCCCTATATGCCCGCAACTTACTCGACTTTATGAAGCTCATTATTGATTCTGAGGCGAAGTTAGTTATTCCGACTGAAGATGACATTGTGACCGCCTGCTTAATGTGTCGTGATGGCCAAGCCGTCCGTAAAAACTCATAGTAAAAAATAATATCAAGGAAACATCATGGATCTAGCCGCTTTTCAAAGCATCCTCACCGTCCAAAACATCACTGTTTTTGTTTTAGCCATCTTTGTTGGTTATCACGTCGTTTGGAATGTAACGCCAGCCTTACATACCCCACTGATGGCGGTTACGAATGCTATTTCTGGAATCATCATTGTGGGCGCACTTTTACAAACTGAAGTGATTGGTGGTGATGAAATCACCCTCACTAGCATCATCGGTGCAATTGCAGTATTTTTAGCTTCAATCAATATTTTTGGTGGCTTTATGGTCACCCGTCGCATGCTTGAAATGTTCAAGAAAAAAGCCCCTAAAGCTGATGCGGCTGGCACTAAATAAAACTAGAAAAAGACCTATCCAGAGACCATACTCATGTTAAATATCACAGCGATTTCTTATCTCATTTCCTCGGTGCTATTCATTCTCGCTTTGCGCGGACTGTCTTCACCTACTACTTCACGTCAAGGAAATACCTTTGGCATGATCGGCATGTTACTAGCCGTAATTACCACCTTCTTAATCCCTGAATTCAAGCCAGTCTACTCATTGATCATTGGGGCGATTGTTGCTGGTGCCATTATTGGTACGATTGCGGCAAAGCGCGTACAAATGACCAAGATGCCAGAGCTAGTTGCGCTCATGCACTCCTTTGTTGGTTTATCAGCAGTATTAATTGCGATTGCTGCAGTCTTCAATCCTGCCCAAGATCACACGGGCGCGCAAAAGATTGAACTCTTTATTGGAGCCTTCATTGGAGCTATCACCTTCACCGCCTCTGTTATTGCTTTTGGAAAATTATCAGGCAAGGTCAGCGGCAAACCAGTAAGCTTTACAGGTCAGCACCTCTTAAACCTCATCCTAGCAATTGCCATGATTGCCGGTGGAATTGCGTATTTCTTGACAGGCAGCCATGCAGCTTTTTTAGCAATGTGCGCTGTCGCCCTGGTATTAGGTGTGACTTTGATTATTCCTATCGGCGGCGCTGATATGCCGGTAGTGGTCTCAATGCTCAACAGCTACTCTGGTTGGGCTGCAGCTGGAATCGGCTTTACCTTAAGTAACCCCGTATTGATTATTGCTGGAGCATGCGTAGGATCCTCAGGAGCAATCCTCTCTTACATTATGTGTAAGGCTATGAACCGCTCTATCGTGGCAGTATTGCTTGGCGGTTTTGGTGCCGATGCGGCTGCTGGTGGCGCTGATGATGGTGCTCCAAAAAACTACAAAACCGGCTCCCCTGAAGATGCCGCCTTCTTAATGACAAATGCTGACACTGTCATTATTGTTCCAGGCTACGGCCTTGCAGTGGCTCGAGCGCAGCATGCTCTGAAAGAGTTAACTGAGAAATTGACTCACCATGGTGTCACCGTGAAATACGCTATCCACCCAGTAGCTGGTCGTATGCCTGGTCACATGAACGTGCTATTGGCTGAAGCTGAAGTTCCTTACGATCAAGTGTTTGAGATGGAAGATATCAATAGCGACTTTGGTCAAGCTGATGTAGTGCTGGTGCTTGGCGCTAACGACGTAGTAAATCCGGCGGCACGTACACCGGGTAGCGCGATCTTTGGCATGCCCATCCTAGAGGCATTCAAAGCAAAAACAATCATTGTCAATAAGCGCTCCATGGCCGCTGGTTATGCCGGCCTAGACAACGAACTCTTTTACATGGATAAAACTATGATGGTCTTTGGTGATGCGAAGAAGGTAGTGGAAGAGATGGTAAAAGCGGTGGATTGAGCATAGCCACAGCACTTAATAGGGCTAGCAATGCTAGCCCTATTTCTTTGTACGGCATTAAAACTTAAGTCTTATTGTCTTTGATAGCTGTTCATTAAATTATCTTGAATAACATAAGCTACACCATTAGCAACAAGTGCTAAATCTTGTTGTAGTAGTCTGGTTTTGTATTTCCAGCCAGCGGGCAATTTGAGCTGCTGATCAAGTGTGGCTAAATTATCCATGCTTAACGTGGGGTTCACAATCTGTGAATAAGATTGCATCAAATAAACCTCGCCAGCAGGAGAGGTTAATTCATATACAGGGTTACCTGCCCTATAAATAAAACTGGTTGTTCGATTGATTTCATTAGGCGAGTATTGTTTGCTGCCAATGAGCTGCTTCATTAGACCTAAAGTAACAGTTGCACGCAGGCTCATCTCAATCCCGCCAAATGATTCTTTCACATCATTCACCGTATTGCCTGCTGCCCTAATCTCGTCCATCGTCCAAAACCGCGGCCCATTTAATAAGACAAAAGAAGCATCATAGGTTTTTTCAACAGACTCTTTAGTTAAAACCTTCCACTGCTCTTGCGGACAATGATTTAGTCCTTGAGTATTGAAAACTTTGACCTCTAGATTGAAAAAATGCCGCTTGCCATATAAGACCTCGCAGTAGCGTTGATTACGAAGCTTGCTCACCTCTTTGCTAAATTGGGGTTGCGCTTGACTAGGACTATTGCTTTGCGCAAATACAGTATCTGGGGTAGCCACCAAAAACCCGGCACTTAGCATAGCAAGTTGAAGTGTCCGTGTGGCAGATCTAGGTTTGCTCATTTTTGAGTTCCAGAATGAATTAAATACGAAGCTATTGAGGATCTACTGTACCAAAGAAAAAACGCCTGGTCTTCTGAACCAGGCGTTTTTGTTTCTACAGCTAGATAGCCGTGGAAATCAGACAATTACATCATACCGCCCATGCCACCCATACCGCCCATACCACTCATGTCAGGCATTCCGCCACCAGCTGAGTCATCTTTTGGTGCTTCGCAGATGGCGCAATCAGTAGTTAACAATAAACCAGCAACAGAGGCAGCATTAACCAAGGCAGTTTTAGTTACC
>CAIZRK010000003.1 GCA_903935355.1 uncultured beta proteobacterium
ATTGCAGTCCCTTTTGCTATACCAATTACCGCAAAACTACTAGCGGTGTAAAGAGCTACTTCAACTCCTTAAGCGCAGTCTCAAAAGATTCAATATCGGCAAAGCTTCTGTAAACCGAAGCAAAGCGGATGTAGGCTACTTTATCAAGACGCTTGAGTTCTCGCATCACCAACTCGCCCACGTGCTCACTCGGAATTTCTTTTTCACCTAAGCTCATCAGCTTTTCTTCAATGCGCGCAATAGCCTCATCTACCGAGTCTGATGACACTGGGCGTTTACGCAACGCAAGCTTGATTGAGCTGGCTAACTTATCATGGTCATATTCAACCCGACTGCCATTTTTCTTCACAATCGCGGGCAATACCAATTCGACCCGCTCATAAGTAGTAAAACGTTTATCGCATTTAGCACAACGCCGACGACGGCGAATCGTATCGCCCTCGTCTGATACCCGAGTATCTAGAACCTGGGTATCGTCGTTATGGCAAAAGGGGCAGCGCAATGAGTATTCTCTCTAATCTTGAGTTAAATAGCGGCAGATCTGCTTAACCATACACCGGAAAGCGCTTCGTGAGTTCAGCTACTTGCGCACGAACTTTAGCGAGGTTTTCTAGATCATTGGGATTATCTAAAACGTCTGCAATGAAATGGCCCACTTGTCGTGCTTCTGCCTCTTTAAATCCACGGGTAGTCATCGCGGGTGAACCTAGGCGAATGCCACTAGTCACCATGGCTTTTTCTGGATCGTTCGGAATGCCATTCTTATTACAGGTAATATGCGCTTCACCCAACACCCGTTCAGCTTCTTTGCCTGTCATTTTCTTGGCCCGTAAGTCCACCAACATCACATGAGAATCAGTGCCCCCAGAAACAATGCGCAAGCCACGCTCAATCAAAGTCTGGGCTAATGCTTTGGCGTTAGCAACCACCTGCTTTTGGTAATCTTTAAATTCTGGGTCTAGGGCTTCTTTAAAGGCTACTGCTTTTGCAGCAATCACATGCATTAACGGGCCACCTTGCAGACCTGGAAATACCGCTGAATTAATGGCCTTTTCATGTTCAGCCTTCATCAAGATGATGCCGCCACGCGGGCCACGCAAACTCTTGTGAGTCGTTGAGGTCACAATATCAGCATGCGGCACTGGGTTTGGATAAACCCCTGCAGCCACAAGACCTGCATAGTGGGCCATGTCGACCATAAAAATCGCACCTACTTCTTTGGCTAATTTACCAATGCGCTCAAAATCAATCTTTAATGAATAAGCTGATGCACCAGCAATAATCAATTTGGGTTTGTGCTCTCGAGCCAAACGCTCCATCTGTTCGTAGTCAATGGCTTCGTTCTTATCCAAGCCATAAGCAATCGGGTTAAACCACTTACCACTCATATTCAAAGCCATGCCGTGGGTTAAATGCCCACCCTCAGCCAAGCTCATGCCCATAAAAGTATCGCCAGGCTTTAAGAAGGCCAAAAATACGGCTTGGTTGGCCGAAGCACCGCAATGGGGCTGCACATTAGCTGCTTCAGCCCCAAAAATGGCTTTCACACGGTCAATTGCCAATTGCTCAGCGACGTCCACAAACTCACAGCCACCGTAATAACGCTTTCCAGGATAGCCTTCAGCGTACTTATTGGTCAGTTGTGAGCCTTGTGCCTGCATTACCGCTGGGGAAGTGTAGTTCTCAGAAGCAATCAGTTCAATATGATCTTCTTGACGCTGGTTCTCATTCTGAATCGCTGCCCATAATTCTGGGTCGGTTTTGGCTAAAGTGTTTTGATGCTCAAACATGGTGATAATCCTGATGTAGTTGGCTTGCTTAAGTAAAATGAACCTACATCATACAAAATCCCCCAATGAACCCTACACAAGACCTCTCCTTTCTCTCGCTAGTCCTCAATGCCAGCCTATTAGTTCAGTTGGTAATGCTGTTATTAATGGGCATGTCGGTGGCTTCTTGGACCATCATTTTTAAGAAAACCGCCATATTACGGGGCGTCAGACGCGATACCGAGCGCTTTGAGCGTGATTTCTGGTCAGGTGGCGATCTCAATACCTTATTGGAGTCTGCGCAGCGCAATACCCGGACAGATGCTGTTCTAGAGCATATCTTTGAGGCTGGAATGCAAGAGTTTATGAAAGTTCGTGAAATCGATGCTGCCCGCCGCGCCATGAAAGCAACCTATCAACGCGAAATGGACATGCTAGAAGCCAATTTGCCTTTTTTGGCATCCGTAGGCTCAGTCTCTCCTTATATCGGCCTCTTTGGTACCGTCTGGGGCATCATGCACGCCTTCCGTGGCCTAGCCAATGTACAAAACGCCACTTTAGCAGCCGTAGCCCCCGGAATCGCCGAGGCGCTCGTTGCTACAGCTATAGGCCTATTTGCAGCCATTCCAGCGGTAGTAGCCTACAACCGCGCAGCAACCGATGTAGATCGTCTCTCGATTCGTTTTGAAACCTTCATTGAAGAGTTCACCAATATTTTGCAGCGTCAAACTGCGGGCAAATAAAAATGGCAGGCTCTTTAAAAAGATCTTCTAAACGTCGGGCCATGTCCGATATCAATGTGGTTCCTTACATTGATGTGATGTTGGTACTGCTCGTCATCTTTATGGTCACCGCGCCCATGGTTAATCCTGGCGTAGTGAATTTACCCACGGTTGGTGGCGCCAAAGTGCAATCCTTACCTCCTGTCTTTTTAACCATTGATGCTAACGAGAATGTGATTGTGCGCAAAGATGGTGAGCCCGTTCAGACCTTAAATAAGTTTGAGTTAGGTGCTTTTGCGCGCTCTCAAGCAGAAAAATCGGGTGAGCAACCGGTAGTACTTGCCGCGGATAAATCCATTAAATATGAAGTGGTGATGGAAGTGATGTCTAAGCTCAAAGAAAATGGCGTTAAACGGGTTGGCCTAGCCGTTAAAAGTCAATAAGCGATTATCAATTACGTGTCCATGAATAGCGCGCAAACGTTTCACTCGGAATTTTCGAGAGGACGTCTCACCAAAAACGAAAGCACCAAACGCGCTTTTAGCTTTTCATTGGTGGTTCATTTAGGCTTGCTGGCTTTTTTGATGATTGGTATTAGCTGGAACACCAGCACGCCCTCTGGAGTTGAAGTAGAACTTTGGGATGCTACACCTCAAGTTCAAATGCCAGCTACCCCCGCCCCAGAACTAAAAACAGAAATCAAAGAAGAGGCTGCTGATATTGTGGTTAAGAAAAAACCAATAGAAAAAGAGCCTCCGAAAAAAGAAGTGGTCAAAGAAACACCAAAACCTGTGCCTGCGATTAAACCCGCTCCGCCCAAAGAAGTGCCTAAAAAAGTAGAACCCCCAGCATTAACACCCGCCCAAATCAAAGCCAATGCTGAAGCCAACAAAAGACGTGAAGCTAATATTGCAAGTTTGCGTGGTCTAGCAGCAAACGATGGGGGCACAGGTGGCTCAGTAGGTAGTGGTGTGGGTGGCGGTGGTAATGCTCCCCCAGGGTGGAGCGATAAGGTGATTAAGAAAGTGCGCGCCAACATCACTTTTAACGCTGATTCGTTCAAAGGTAATAAACAAACCATCATCCAAGTCAAATTGGCACCAGATGGTGCAATTTTGACCAGGGTAATGAGCTCTAGTAGCGGTGATAATGCATGGGATCAAGCCGTGTTAAGCGCCATTGATGCCACCCAAAGCTTACCGAAGGACGACAATGGGCAATTTCCGACACTCACGCCTGAACTTAAATTAAAACCCAAGTAAATTACTAGACATGATCAAACCCATTGCCCGTTCTGTATTAAAAATGCTTGCGCTCATCAGCACTCTAGTTTTAAGCACAATTAGCCTTCCTAGCTTTGCTCAAATGAGCATTGAGATTACTGGCGTAGGGCAATCGCTTTACCCCATAGCAGTGATGCGCTTTAAGGATGAGAATAAACTGCCCATCAACATCACTGACATTATTCGTCAAGACTTAGCGCGTAGTGGTTACTTTAAAAATACTGAAACTGGCAACGCTAGCGAAAGCGATGAAGGTACGCCTAACTTTAAATCCTGGTCGGCTCGCGGTGCCGATGCCTTAGTAGTGGGCTCAGTTGTACAAACTAGCGCTTCCCAGTTTGAGATTCATTACAAACTGTTTGATGTGCGCAAGTCAGTGGGTTTAGGTGGGCTCAATCTAAACTCTAGCACCGATCATTTACGCGCGGTAGCCCATAAAATTGCCGATGACATCATCTTCAAATTATTAGGGGAACGTGGCATTTTTTCCACCCGCCTGTCTTATGTTATTAAAGAAGGTAAACGCTATCGCCTAGTGATCTCCGATGCAGATGGTCAAAATATTCGGAATGCCATGAACAGCAGCGAACCCATCATCTCCCCATCCTGGTCCCCTGATGGTAAAAAAGTAGCTTACGTGTCCTTTGAAGATCGCAAACCCGTCATCTATGTTCATGAGTTAGCTACTGGTCGACGCATTTCTCTTTCGAACCAGAAGGGTAATAACAGTGCACCAGCATGGTCGCCTGATGGTAAAAAACTCGCGATCTCTCTTTCTAAAGATGGCAATACCCAGATTTACGGCATTAACGCAGATGGCACTGGCCTACATCGCCTCACGCGCGGTTACACCATTGACACCGAACCCCAGTTCTCACCCGATGGGCGTTTTATTTATTTCACGAGTGATCGGGGTGGCAATCCACAGATCTACCGCATGAGCGCCGAAGGCGAGCAAGCTGAAGGTGCAAAGCGCGTAAGCTATAAACAAGGGTTTGTGACTTCGCCTCGGATATCTCCTGATGGAAAGTATTTAGCCTATATTGCCAATGTGGGTGGCGCCTTCCGTCTGTATATCCTCAACCTGGCTACGGGAGAGTCCCAAGCCCTCACCGACAGCGGCAGTGATGAATCCCCCTCTTTTGCAGCGAATGGTAAATATGTTTTGTACTCCACTAAGGTAGGTGGTAAGCGAGTATTAGCGGCAGTTTCTGTCGACGGTAATTCCAAACAGGTATTAAGTATTCCAGGATCTGATGTCCGTCAGCCCTCCTGGGGTCCTTTTATGGACTAAAAGTAGGGAACTGCATAGCTTGCCTTCCCGACAAATATGGTCGGTTTACCCTTCTTGGGTCATAATATTAGGTAATAGCATATTTATTAGTTACTTACATAGTTTGTAGAAATAAGGAAAGACCATGAAGATTTCTATCGCACGCCGTGCAGCCACTTTTACGCTCATCGGTGCAACAGCCCTTCTTTTGGCGGCCTGTTCAAGCGTTAAATTAGATGATGTTGATAGTGCGAATAGTGGCAGCGGCAATTTTGGCTCACAGCCATGGAATGACCCAAGCAGCCCACTGTTCCAACGTAGTGTGTATTTCGACTTTAATGAATACATTGTTCAGACTAAATATCAAAAACAATTATCTGCCCACGCAAACTACTTAAAGAGCAATCCAAAGCAAAAAGTCATTATTCAGGGCAATACCGATGAACGCGGTACAGCTGAGTACAACTTAGCCCTAGGCCAGCGTCGTTCAGACGCTGTGCGCAAATCATTGAACTTGATGGGTGTTTCTGATGATCAAATGGAAGCCGTAAGCTTTGGTAAAGAAAAACCAAAAGCCGAAGGTGATACTGAAGCTGCTTGGGCAGAAAATCGCCGCGCTGATATTGTTTACATCACGAACTAATGAGTCAGCATTCTCGCTTTGTTAAACAAACGCTCTCACGAGCGTTTTGTTTAAGTGCCGCTAGCTTTTGCTTGATCACCCCTAATAGCGCCTGGGCACTCTTTGCCGATGATGAGGCACGCAAAGCCATTTTAGATTTACGTAAAACCTTGGCTACCACGCAATTAGATTTGCAAAATCAAATTGAAAAACTCAAAGCAGAAAATGCCCAGTTACGCGGTAAAGTTGAAAATCTAGAGAAGCAAGGTGAAGACATCAGCACGAGTCAAAAGACCTACTATCAAGACCTTGATACTCGCTTGGGTAATTTTGAACCAAAGACTATAACGATTGAAGGTATCAGTGGCACGGTTCAGCCTGGCGAGAAAAAAGCCTATGACGATGCTTTAAAAGCTTTCCAAGACGGCAATCTGAAGAAGGCCGATGAAGGATTTTCTGCTTTTGCTAACAAATATCCTAAGAGCCCTTACTTGCCACTAGCACTTTTTTGGAGTGGTAATAGCAAGTATGCCAATAAGGATTACAACGGTGCTATTGCGCAATTACAAAACCTCATTAAACGCTTTCCTAATCATCCCCGCATTCCGGCGGCTATGTTGACCTTGGGCAATGCGCAGCTAGAGAGCAACAATAAAGTAGCTGCCAAGAAAACCTTTACCGAGATTGTGGCTAAATATCCAGATACTGATACTGCCAAAGAAGCTTCGCAACTACTTGCAGCCACGAAATAATCTCTCTAATTTATGTCTTTGCACTTTGCAGCTTTTGAGAAATTTGCGCCACGCAAACCCAACGCCCCAGTAGTCATTTTATTTTCTGGCGGCTTAGATTCCACCACCATAGTGGCCCTGGCTAAAGACTTGGGCTATGCACCCTATGTGCTATCGGTAGCTTATGGTCAGCGCCATTCCTCAGAATTAGCTGCTGCAAAACATATCGCCAAGCAGATGGGCGTTATTCGTCATGAAGTTGTAAACCTAGACTTAACCCGCTTTGGTGGCTCTGCATTAACCGATTCTTCTATTGCCGTACCAACTACTCCTGCCAAAGAACATGAGATCCCAGTAACTTACGTGCCAGCACGCAACACGATATTGCTATCACTTGCACTGGGGTGGGCTGAGTCTCTTGGTGGTCTTGATGTGTTCTATGGCGCTAATGCAGTGGACTATTCAGGTTATCCTGATTGCCGATCTGAATATGTCGCCTCCTTTGAGGCCATGGCCAATTTAGCTACCAAGGCTGGAGTTCAAGCGATTAATAATGAAAATCGCTTCAGAGTGCACGCCCCCATCATCAGTCTGAGTAAGGCACAAATTATTCAACTAGGCACAAGCCTAGGCGTTGATTACTCCCAAACGGTATCTTGCTATCAAGCCAATGACTTAGGGGAAGCTTGTGGGCAGTGTGAGTCTTGTCGCCTAAGGCAGGCAGGCTTTAAACAAGCCAATGTGAACGATCCAACTCGCTACCTTAAAAACAAATAAAAAGCTTCGAGTCGAAAATAAAGCTAAGCATTATTTAACATGCGCGCGACATAGCGGGCAATTAAATCAATCTCAAGATTTACGATACTGCCCTGCTTTAAATTACCAAGCGTAGTGTTTTGTAATGTATGGGGAATGATATTAATGTCTACTAGACAGCTAGTAGCAGTGTCTTGCGTTTGATTGACGGTAAGAGAAACCCCATTGACAACAATAGAACCTTTGTAAGCTAAGAATGGTGCCAGCTCTTTTGGCGCCTCGATACGCAATAGCCATGAACCATTAGTATCTTGAGCAAGGGCTGCAATATGGGCAACCTTTCCAACGCCATCGACATGCCCACTGACTAGATGCCCTCCAAGACGATCATTTAAACGCAAGGCTTTTTCTAGGTTGACAGGACCGAGTTGATCTAGCCCTACTGTTTTATTGAGGGACTCCCTAGAAATATCCATGCTAAAAGTATTGCCTTTTATCTCAGTAGCCGTCATGCAGGCACCTTCAATAGCAATGCTATCGCCCAAGACCACATCATCAAGGTAGCCTGCTGGCACCTGCACTGTCAGGTGCAAGCCATCACCCTTAACTTGAGCGCTCTTAATTTGCCCTATGGCGGTAATGATTCCGGTAAACATAGGGTGATTTTAACTTTTTAGTAAACGCATACGAAGATCAGGGCCAAAGAGGCTTTGCTCGATGATCTGCCAATGCTGGCGTGAACTTAATTCGGGTAAGGAGGTGATATTGGCCATGCCAATACCCTCACCCATAAAAAAAGGAGCGTAATACAACAAAAGCTCATCGACACAGTCTTCTTTCAATAAAGATCCATTGAGCTTAAAGCCCGCCTCAATATGAATTTCATTCAGATGACGCTCTTGGGCTAAATACCTCATTAGCTCAGGAAGATCGACTTTGCCATTTAGATTAGCCATCGCAATCACTTGCACACCTAGTGCCTCGAACGCTTTGGCTCTACTTTGAGCTTCTTGCGATTGCAATGAGGCACAAACTAAAATAACTCCAGCTTGGTCTAATTGATTAAAAACCTTAGCATTGATCGGGGTCTGCAACTGAGAGTCCACAATAATTTTCCAGGGTTGACGCTCTGTCAAGACATCCCTAACATTTAGGCTAGGGTCGTCCTCTTTAACCGTCCCCACACCTGTCAGAATGGCGCATGCCTGAGCACGCCAATGATGTCCGTCCGCTCTTGCTAGTGGGCCGGTAATCCATTGACTCTGTCCATTAGGCAAAGCAGTTTTACCATCAAGCGTGGCAGCTATTTTTAGGCGTACCCAGGGTAGCCCTCGACTCATTCTAGAAATAAATCCGAGATTGATTCTGCTTGCCTCAGATTCTTGTAAACCAGAGTGCACTTCAATGCCGGCAGCTCTTAGTCGCTCTATGCCCTTGCCTGCTACTAAGGGATTGGGATCAGTCATCGCGGCTATGACTACAGCTGGCTTAGCAGCAATAATGGCATCTACACAAGGAGGTGTTTTGCCAGTGTGGTTACAAGGCTCTAATGTGACATAAATCGTAGAACCCCTTGGATCAAATCCATTGGTCTGCACATCTGCCAAAGCGACGATTTCAGCATGAGGGCCACCTACTTTTTGAGTATATCCCCGGCCAATCATTTGTCCATTCTTAACAATGACACAGCCCACGCGGGGATTGGGATTGGATAAATAGAGTGCTTTTTGCGCTTGCGCTAAAGCTTCGCTCATAAATTGGTGGTCAACTGCGCTGTACATGGGTCTATTAAAACCGATTGTGGACTTGATCGCCAAATTTTTCATACTACCTATCAACATCTGCACTACTGACAAGCTTTGGAGTCAAAGCTAGGATCGCAAATGCGCCAGCGCCCACCACTACTCAAAATTAGCTGTCGTTCCAGCTTGGGGGCTCGATGATGACCCAATATCAAACGATTAGCCACAAAGCCCCCTTGACCCATTTTTGCCGCGCCAGCTGCATTAAAGATAATGCCCCTTTTGGCAGAATGAAGATCAAGGAATTGATTACCTCCCCCCTTAAAGTAGACCGGGCTAATCGCACCTTGAGAAATCCAGTTGCGTTCAATACAACTTGTCTTGCCTTGCTTAGCATTACAGACATTTTTCACTACCCACCCTTGGTCCCAGAGATGATCACTAAGGGGAACGATATGAACCAAATCTCCTAAATACAACGCTTGCTGACGCGCAAATTGTGCATGCAAAATAAAAAGGCGGCCAATTCGATCTATTTCATGAGCGGCCATCTGTTGATGTAAAAGGGGCACAGATACCGTCGCTAGAATCACCATGATGCAGAGGACCACCATCAGCTCTAAAAGGGTGGCGCCAGCTTGCCTATTCAAAATCTTGTCGCCAATTTAAGCGTGTCGCTAACCCAGTATTGTCGTCTAAATACACCAGCACCTCTATTAATGGTTTTTCTGTATTTGAAATGAGCCACCAATTTTTTCCGGCAGACTGAATATGACACTGCCTATTTTCTAGGTTAGCAATCTGAGAAAGATGTTGTTCGCAATCAAGCAGGTTTTTCTCAGCAGCCATGAATTGCTTTTGGGATTCATAAAGCGTATTAATACTAAGCACCTGTAAAGTACTCAAGCGCTCTAAATAGGCCACCAAAGAAGAAAGCAAAATCATTAAGGATAAAACCCATGCAATGATCATCGTAAATTACGGGTGGCAAAAGTGCGCCCGAATTCTTGTTGAATTTTTTTGCCATCAGTCATCTCAAGTCGCACAGTAAATAAACGACTTGCGTTAGCCACCTTAAGGTTTTGCCTTTGATTTCCTAGGTCTTCTTCAATTGAAAGGCGTTGCACCCCATTCATAAGGGTAAGATTTTGAATTCGCCCTTGCCGATCATATGTTTGGCACATGAGTGAACCACCATGGACATCATTTCGGGCTAACTCGCTAGTTTGTCGAACCACAAAAAAACCTTGCAGGGCCAAATGGTTTTGAGTTCGATCTTTTGTGAGGACATTACCAATGCAATCAAGATCCACGCCATTGGATAATTCATGTCTCACTATCAAAGAATCTGAACCTGCAAAGCCAATCCCTTTTTGAAGTTGAATATATTGCGCAGCCGATTGACTATTGCCTTGATCTAAAGCCACCGATGGAGCCTGACGGTATCCGGCCATCCGAATCGCTCGCCCGATTAACTCCAAAGCGCGCTCTGCATCTGCTGTCAATAACTGGACCTTTTCATATTCGATCTGTTTTGCGATCAGCTCACCACTACTTTTGATGAGGGGGGTTACGAGAACCAGACTTAGTGCTAGCGCGATTAAACATTCCAGTAGGCTCATTTAGATGGCCCTGATGAGTATGGGCAAGGCTATGCAGACGAATTTCAAATTGATCTAATTCCTTTCTAGCTAACGTTCTTTTTTCCTGAGTTTGACCAAAGCGCAATGCCAATCCCTGATAGGTATGAGATAGAGCCATCCAGCTCGTCAATATCAAGCTCATGGCTACTAATGCTTCTAGCAAAATAAATCCCTGACTTGTTCTCAAATTGATGGGCATCGGTCTATTTTCTGAGCTTTTAGCCCAATAAAAAATGCCTTTATATGCACCTAGTTGTCAGAAATGACCGATATTGCGTTAGTAGCCATGGATAGAACTCACCCTAAACCCCGCCTCAGCTTAAAATAGCAGGCTATGCCAAATACACTCGCCACCACAAAAGAAATTGTTGCAGAGCTACGCGCTGGCAAGATGGTCGTTCTGGTTGATGAAGAAGATCGTGAAAACGAGGGCGACCTTGTTTTAGCTGCAGATCACGTCACACCTGAAGCGGTGAACTTTATGGCCAAGTATGGCCGTGGCTTGATTTGCCTCACTTTGACCCGTGAACGCTGCCAACAATTAAACCTGCCCTTAATGGTTCGAGATAACGGTACCGCTATGGGTACTAACTTCACGGTTTCAATTGAGGCTGCTAGTGGTGTCACTACCGGAATATCTGCAGCAGATCGCGCCCACACCATTAAAACCGCAGTAGCGGTCAATGCCAAACCAAATGATTTGGTACAACCTGGGCATATTTTTCCATTAATGGCTCAGCCTGGTGGAGTATTGATTCGTTCAGGACATACCGAAGCAGGTTGTGACTTAGCGGCCATGGCCGGGTGCTCACCCACCGCTGTAATCTGCGAAATCATGAAAGATGACGGCAGTATGGCCCGCTTGCCCGACCTGCTCGAATTTGCTAGAGAACATCAATTGAAAATCGGTAGTATTGCCGCTTTGATTGAATATCGCAGTCAAAATGAAAGTATTGTGGTGCGCGAAGGCGCGCGCGAGTTTGATACTCCTTGGGGGAAATTTCAGGGGATCATTTATCGAGATACCCCAAGCTCTTGTATTCATCTAGCCTTGGTCAAGGGCAAGCCTTCTGAAACAGAAGAAACCTTAGTACGCGTACATGAGCCAGTAACAGTGCTCGACTTTCTAGATGCCAGTATGAGTACCCACTCTTGGCCGCTAGCTCAAGCCTTACAAAAACTAGCCTCTGCTCCAGTAGGAGTGGCTGTATTGCTCAATGCTTCGGGTATTGCCGCCCCAAGTGATGCCGACTGGTTGGCCGAGTTTAAAAAACTCAATCACTCGCATGCGGATAAGATTGCCCCGCAAGCTCGTAAAACTGATTTTCGAAGTTACGGTATTGGCGCTCAAATTTTGAAAGACTTGGGCGTTGGCAAAATGCGCTTACTAGCCAATCCAAGCCCTGTACCAAGTCTTTCAGGATATCAACTAGAAGTGACTGGCTATACCCCTTTTAAATCTACCCCTTAATTCGCTCATCCTCACATTCAAGCCATGATCAATATCCCAAATACCCCATCCACAGTAGGCATGCTAGCTACAGATCTTCATGGCCAAGGCTTACATATTGGGATTGTGCAAGCTCGCTTTAATGAAGAGCATTGCAAGGCGCTGACCACCGCCTGTATCGAAGAGCTAATTGTTTTAGGTGTGGCACCAGAAGACATCAAGTTAGTAACTGTGCCGGGGGCTCTTGAGATTGCCTTTGCTCTACAAAAACTAGTTGAGACAGGTGAATTTGATGGCTTTGTTGCATTGGGGGCCGTTATCCGTGGAGAAACCTATCACTTTGAACTCGTTAGCAACGAATCTGCTGCTGGCATTACTCGCATCTCCTTAGACTCTGGTTTGCCAATTGCCAATGGTGTGTTGACTTGCGAAACAGATGAACAAGCACACCTGCGTGCGCAAATTAAGGGCGCCGAATGTGCAAAGGCAGTAGTCGAGATGGCCAACTTAGCTCTGGCCCTTACTCCCGATCTTGATATCGAAATTCATCCTACAAAAGAGTAATTACGCCATGTCCAAAATTACTCCTCATTCCTTTTCTGCAAAAGCGGCAAATGCCTCTACAGCACCAAAACGCTCCTTAACGCCTCGACGTCGCGCCCGTGAGTACGCCCTACAAGGCATCTATCAAAGTTTAGTGATGCGTCGTGCTGGGAGTCTGCCAAACGCTGGGGCTATTGCCAAACAACTGGCTGAAGATCCTGGCTTTCGCCGCTGCCAATTGGATTTATTTAATGGCATTTTTGAAGGAGTTCTAGAGCGCACTGATGAGCTAGAAGGCATTATTACTCCCGCATTAGATCGTTCCATTAATGAGCTTTCCCCCGTAGAACATGCCGCATTGCTGATTGGTGTGTATGAGTTGGCCATTGATCTGTCTGTTCCTTACAAAGTAGCCATCAATGAGGCTGTAGAACTAGCCAAAACCTTTGGCGGTACTGATGGCCATAAGTATGTCAACGG
>CAIZRK010000004.1 GCA_903935355.1 uncultured beta proteobacterium
AAATCAAGAGGCTCTTTTAATTTGAATACCCATCACCGATTAGCCATGGTTTCAATTTCAGCGACAGTGACATAGCCTTTGTTCTGAGAATCAATATAACTAAAATTACTGTAGATACGAGGCATGCAACCCTTAGCTTCATCTAGAGTTAATTTGCCATCACGATTGGTATCGCATTTTGCAAAACGCTCTGCGATTTCTTGATTACGCGCGGCATCTTGAGCAAAGACTTGAATGGGTGCGACAACAATAAGCGCCAGCCCAACGGTAAATAGACTTTTCAGTGAGGAATTCATTTGCTATCTCTTATTTAGCAGAAGTTTCCATTGCGGCAAGAACCACTTTCTTGGCCATAGCAACAAATGACTCTACTGATCCACTACCAGTCCTAAAGGATTCCCCTTGAATAGTCACCAAGCCTTCACCCAACAAGACTTTTGATTGACTATCAACAATCTTGCTTTCCACCACCATTGCAGGTGTTTTAGCGTTCAGGCCACCTGCATAGGCTGCTGCATTCGTAGCCAATCCAATTGGTGTGAAGTTCCATGGCTTCAAATAATCATTAGAACTTTCAGCGCCTGTAATACCAACAGAAACACGTGCTACACCTGGGCCAGGTTGCGTGACGATCTTGATATTTCCGCGACCTTGTACCGCCTCAATCATTGAAGCCTGTAGGGCAGCTTTTGCTTGATTAATGGAATCACTCGTAATTTGTTGAGTGGTATTTTGATTTAAGTAAATTGGGTCAAGAATCACGGCTGTGTATGCACTAGGGCTAACGCCAGTAATGCGATATCTCCAGATGCGCACATCCGACTGACTGGTGGATACTGGCTGCAGGAGTGAATAGTTAGGCAAGAATCCGGATTTAGGCATTGGCTCGCTAGCCAACTTAGTGGTATTACTACATGCAGCTAATACAGCGGCAAAAGAAATTGAGAGTGCGATGGCGCCTAATTTTTTCATTTTTATTCCCATGTGAGGTATCAGCAAATTACGTGTATTTCGATCATCATAACCGCCCTTGGTGATTATGGGGTAATGGCTAATATCAGGGGGCCGGGCAAGGCATTAAACTCCCCGACTTCTGGTGCAATGCAGGTTTGCACTCGACTGGCGCACTTAAAGGCTTAGTCGTGACAGATGGAGAGTTATCCCGTTTTTGGGGTGGTGATGCGCTATTTTGTGAGCTTGCAGCCACGGTAGGGGCACTTGGCGCGCTCGTGGAAGCCACAGATCGATAGAACTCCTGATCACTGCCCGGACACGGCATTAAAGCCCCTGTCTTGGCATTGATGATTGGCTTGCACTGAGGATCAGCTTCCAAGCGAGCCTCCAACTTATTGACGGTACACCCATTAAGAAATACAGAAATGGCAAGCAAGACTATTGGCAGGAGTTTTTTTAATTTTGTCATGGATCTATTCTAGGATAAACAGATGCTCTTTAAAAGTGGCAATATATTACTGTTGACCTAATTAGAACGATGAAAGAGGATCTGTATGAACAAAGAGGCTTTTGAAAAAGGCTTGCAAACTCGACGTGAAGTTTTGGGACCAGAATACGTAGATAGCTCGATTGCTAATGCCGGTGAGTTTAATATGCCCATGCAAGAACTAGTGACTGAATACGCTTGGAATGCCATTTGGAATCGCCCAGGTTTAGATCGTCGCTCTAGAAGCATGATTAACCTTGCCATGCTAACTGCACTTAACCGCCCACATGAACTTAAGCTGCATTTGAAAGGCGCCATTAATAACGGCCTGACTAAAGATGAGATTAGAGAAATACTGATGCAAACCGCAATTTATTGTGGCGTGCCAGCCTCAATTGATAGCTTTAGATGCGCTAAAGAAGTTTTTACAGAAATGGGTATTTAAATACACTGAAATCTAAAAGCGCTGGGCGAGCGTAAAAGAGATTAGCCCAAGATGATTTAATCTACGACAAAATTAAAATAGGTGTCTGGAAATGGTTCATTCTCATAAGTAAAATGCCACCACTCCATCTCATAAGGCTTAAACCCATATTTTTGCATTAGAGATCTTAAAAGCAGTCGATTTGCTCTTTGTTCTAGCGAGGCGCCACTGTATTTTGGCCATGACTCTGGTCCAAAGAAATCAAAATGGGTGCCCATGTCTAGAGCCTTGATTGCAGGCAATGCAGTCACAATAGTTAAATCGACAGTGCTCCCCCTACTATGACCGGAGCGATCAGCAATATATCCCTCGGGAAATAAATTCTCTTTTGCAACTTGGGGGTAGTAGTTCGCCTTGGTACGTGTATCTGCATAGTCTTTTGACCAAGCCATAAAATCATCAACTGCCCTTTGTGGTCGATAGGTATCAAAAATTAATAATTCAAGTCCAAATGGTTTAAGTTCAGATTGAACCCGTGCCAGTGCTTGAGCAGCAGGTGCACTCAAAACTGCTCTTTGACTGATATACCCGTTTACAGGTCGACCCACAAAATTATTACTACTGGCATACCTCAAATCCACCCGAATCCCTGGTATTGCCTTGTCAATATATACAAACCCATCAGGTAATGCCCATGCGGCAGAAGCAAACCAAAAATGGGCTAGGGTAATGATGGCAAGCCGCATTGGGTAACGAATCACTGGCTCAAACTGGTGCTGAATTTTCATAGCAATAAAGGCGCCAAGAGTGTCTTATTAAATTATTGGGGCGCCAACATACAACCCGGAATGAGTAGAATTGCTTTTGAGATGTCTTCTTTTACGACGTTATAAACATGAGGGGTAGCACAGTTAAACGTTTTATTAGCATATTGCGGCAAACTATCATTCGCAAATTTTATGGTGCTAATCGCGTGTGCTACACCCACTGGAATTTTATCTTTTTTGAGATTATCAACATAGGATTTAAATATCCCTGGCGAAAGTTTGTTTAATTGATGTTGGTGAAGTTTATATAGCTGAGAATCAGGGCCTGCAGCCATACTAATAAATATTTCTCCTGGTTTAGCGCTCTTCTCAGCTGATGAGGCTATTGATCCGCAGATATTTTCTCCGGCAATAATCAGGGGTTGCTCAACTCCAGGGCAGTCAGCATAAATATTAATGGAACAAGTGAGTAGGCATGCGCTAAATAAGTAATTTTTCATATATAAGCCCTTTCGTATTTACTAGGAAGAACAAGCATGAAGCTTTAAAAAAATAGGTGCTGATGCCCAAGCAAATCCTACAAATACTGAGGATCACGAGTCATATTGGCAATGCGCCTGCAATTACTTTAATTTATAGCATATTGCGTCAATCTCAAATCGTTAGATTAAATACGTACCACCCTGCTTCCGTCATCTTTTTCCATGCAGATTGTAGGGATCCATTAAGGTCAAGGGCTCTACAGGCATCCTCCACTACATCAGCAGTAAATCCAGCAGAGACAGCATCTATAGCAGTCGAAGCAACGCAAAAATCGGTTGCTAAGCCGGATTGACTGTTGACTCGTCGACACCAGATGCTAAAAGGGCTGCCCTTGCGGCATCAAACATAGCATAATAAGCACGGTTGCAAGCACCATCAACATCCCCAGCATTTAACAAAATTCGAGCTGAAGCTGCTGCAGTTTGAGCTTTAGTAAAAAGTTCTTTGGCCTTCAAAGAACAATGCCTTCGTTTTGAATATTCCTTAAAAGACTGGGATTGGAATAATTTTCTGGGTGATCCCACTCCTCCTGCCAAATAGGTAGAGGTTGAATGCGAATGCCGGAGTCCAATAGAACATCATAGGCCAGATCAGCCATCGCAAACTTAGTAGCCATAAAGCGGCCCGGCTTGCCTCGCAATAAAATGGCAATATCAGCATCACTCTCGCTTTGGTGCGTATTGCGAGCTCGACTACCAAACAAAAAAGCCTTGCTGACATCATATTGATGTGCAATTTTTTCCATGAATGCATGAGCTGCATTTTGAGTAGCCAAGTCGATTAAGGCTGTATTCATATGGTGTAATTATGCTAAGAAATAGGTATCTGAGCAACAGAAACACAGTAAATAAGGGTAATGGTTTGGCCTGCCCAGCACGATTCGAACGTGCGACCTACGCCTTAGAAG
>CAIZRK010000005.1 GCA_903935355.1 uncultured beta proteobacterium
GAAATGGTGATGCCAGGTGATAACGTCACGATTACCGTCAAACTCATTGCGCCAATTGCGATGGAAGAAGGTTTACGTTTTGCAATCCGGGAAGGTGGCCGTACTGTTGGCGCCGGCGTGGTTGCAAAGATTTTGGCTTAAGTCTTAGGTATTACTTAGTAAATATATTTAGCGGTTTGCTAACCGATGACATCTGTGCTGCAGATGTCATCGTGCTCTTTAGATGTATAACGCGGCAGCACCGCATCGCTCTTTGGAATTAATATGCAAAACCAAAAAATTCGTATTCGCCTCAAAGCATTTGATTACCGTTTGATCGATCAGTCTGCTGCTGAAATAGTTGATACAGCTAAGCGTACTGGTGCGGTTGTTAAGGGTCCAATTCCTTTGCCTACCCGTATTGAACGTTTTGACTTATTGCGCTCACCACACGTAAATAAGACTTCACGTGATCAGATGGAAATTCGTACCCATTTGCGTTTGATGGACATCATCGACCCCACAGAGAAAACTGTAGATGCTTTGATGAAATTAGACTTACCAGCAGGCGTCGACGTTGAAATTAAACTGCAGTAATTGAGTATTTCCACTCTTTGCACTTGCCAAGAGTGGTGTTTCGGGATAGAATCTAAGGCTTCGCTCGATTAAATGAGTGAATTTTATAGATTTATTAGATTGAAAATAGCTGTAAGTTATTGATTTAGAAGTACTTTTACTTGTAAATCACTTAAATTAATTTTGCCGACCAATCGAAGTCGGCGTGGAGCATGAATATGAGCTTAGGCTTAATCGGTCGCAAGATCGGCATGACCCGTCTATTTACGGACGAAGGGGAAGCGATTCCTGTAACCGTAATCGACGTGAGCGATAACCGGGTTGCTCAAATCAAGACCCAGGCAACTGATGGCTATGATGCTATCCAGTTGGCGCATGGCACACGTAGAGCTACTCGCGTTACTAAATCAATGGCTGGTCACTTCGCTAAAGCGGGTGTCATGGCTGGTAATGCACTCAACGAATTTCAACTAGATGCGGCAAAAATTGCAGAAATGACTACAGGTCAAGTAATACCTGCAGATACTGCATTTACTGCTGGTCAAAAAGTGGATGTACAAGGCGTAACGATTGGTAAAGGCTATGCCGGTACCATTAAACGTCACCACTTTAAATCTGGTCGCGCATCACACGGTAACTCACGTTCACATAACGTGCCAGGTTCTATCGGTATGGCGCAAGATCCAGGTCGAGTTTTTCCAGGCAAGCGCATGACTGGCCACCTAGGTGATGAGACACGTACAGTACAAAATTTAGTCATCGCACGCATTGATGCAGAACGCAATCTCATCATGGTTAAAGGCGCTATTCCAGGCGCCCCAGGCGGTAAAGTAATTGTTACTCCAGCGGTGAAAACACCGTTGAAGAAGAAATAAGGAGAGCGACTATGGAACTTAAGCTTCTCCAAGAAAACGGAACTTTAGGTGCTGGCATACAAGCCTCACCAGAAGTATTCGAGCGTGAATATAACGAAGCATTGGTACACCAGGTTGTTGTGGCTTACCAAGCGAATGCACGTAGTGGTAATCGTGCACAAAAAGACCGTGAGCAAGTTAAGCACACAACCAAAAAACCTTGGCGTCAAAAAGGCACTGGTCGTGCACGTGCTGGTATGAGCTCTTCCCCGCTGTGGCGTGGAGGTGGTCGTATATTCCCAAATTCTCCTGAAGAAAATTTCAGCCAAAAAGTAAACAAAAAAATGTACCGCGCTGGTATGAGATCAATTTTGTCTCAGTTGGCCCGTGAAGGTCGTTTGAATGTGGTTGATCAATTTAATCTTGATGCTCCTAAGACCAAAGAATTAGCTGACAAAGTGAAGGCAATGGGCTTGGATTCAGTCTTGATCATTGTTGATCAAGTTAGCGAGAATTTGTACTTAGCTTCACGCAACTTGCATAAGGTTGCTGTATGTGAGCCACAGCACGCAGATCCATTAGCTTTAGTTCAATACAAAAAAGTATTGGTCAGCAAAGCAGCGATCGCAAAAATTGAGGAGTTGCTGAAATGAGCCAAGTCCGTAAAAATGATCACAGCTTAATGAAGGTTCTGCTTGGACCTGTTATTTCTGAAAAAGCCACCATGGTTGCAGAGAAGAATGAACAAGTAGTTTTCCAAGTTACTCGTGATGCTAATAAGAGTGATGTGAAATTGGCAGTTGAATTGCTCTTTAAAGTGCAGGTAGACTCCGTTCAAATCGTCAATCAAAAAGGCAAGCCAAAGCGCTATGGCCGTTTTGAAGGTCGTCGTGACCATGCTAAGAAGGCCTACGTTAGCTTAAAGCCAGGTCAAGAAATTAACTTTGAAGCGGAGGCGAATTAATCATGCCTTTGATGAAAACAAAACCGACCTCACCAGGTCGTCGCTCAATGGTCAAGGTGGTTAATCCTGATCTGCATAAAGGTAAACCTTTTGCAGCTTTGGTAGAGCCACAGTTCCAAAAAGCAGGTCGTAACAATAATGGTCACATCACTACCCGTCATAAGGGTGGCGGTCATAAGCATCACTATCGTGTTGTTGATTTCAAACGTAACGACAAAGATGGCATTCCAGCAAAAGTAGAGCGCCTAGAATATGATCCAAACCGCAGTGCCAATATTGCATTGATCGTGTTTACTGATGGCGAGCGTCGCTATATTCTTGCTGCTAAGGGCATGACTGTTGGTCAGTCTTTGATGAGCGGTTCAGAGGCGCCAATCAAGTCGGGTAACAATTTGCCCATTCGCAATATCCCAGTTGGTAGTACGATTCACTGCGTTGAAATGTTGCCAGGTAAAGGCGCACAAATTGCACGTTCTGCTGGCGGCTCTGCAGTATTGCTAGCTCGTGAAGGTGTATACGCTCAGGTTCGGTTGCGATCTGGTGAAGTACGTCGTATTTTGATCGAGTGCCGTGCAACTATCGGTGAAGTAGGAAACGAAGAGCATAGCTTGCGTGTGATTGGTAAAGCTGGTGCAAATCGCTGGCGTGGTATTCGACCAACCGTTCGCGGTGTAGTAATGAATCCAGTAGATCACCCACATGGTGGTGGTGAAGGTAAGACTGGCGAAGGCCGCGTACCTGTATCGCCATGGGGCACACCAACCAAAGGTTATCGTACACGTCGTAACAAACGTACAACATCGATGATCGTTCAACGCCGTCAGAAGCGCTAAGCGATTAAGGAAAAATAGATATGACACGTTCAGCTAAAAAAGGCCCATTTTGCGAAGCCAGCTTAGTAAATAAAGTTGAAGTCGCACAAGCCAACAAAGACAAAAAGCCGATTAAAACTTGGTCACGCCGTTCAACAATTCTTCCAGACTTTATTGGTCTGACAATTGCTGTTCATAACGGCCGTCAACACGTTCCGGTTTATGTATCAGAAAATATGGTGGGTCATAAGTTAGGCGAATTTGCCTTGACCCGTACTTTCAAAGGTCACGCTGCTGACAAGAAAGTAACGAAGAAGTAAGGGGATGATGATGGAAGTTAAAGCAATGCACCGCGGTGCCCGCATTTCTGCGCAAAAGACACGTTTGGTCGCTGACCAGATTCGTGGTTTGCCAATTGCGCGCGCCATGAATATTTTGAATTTCAGCCCCAAGAAAGCTGCCTTCATTGTGAAAAAAGTAGTTGAGTCAGCAATGGCTAATGCAGAACACAATAATGGAGCTGATATTGATGAGCTCAAAGTGTCAACAATCATCATTGATAAAGGGACCTCTTTAAAGCGCTTTACAGCGCGCGCTAAGGGTCGCGGCAATCAAATTGAAAAACAAACATGTCACATCAGCGTGACCTTGAGCAACTAAGGAAAGATATGGGCCAAAAGATAAACCCCACCGGATTCCGACTCTCGGTAACGAAGAACTGGACCTCACGTTGGTATGCAAACAATACTGACTTCTCAAAGATGCTTAAAGAGGACGTTAATGTCCGCATCTATTTGAAGAAGAAATTAAAGAATGCATCTGTAAGCAAAGTCATTATTGAGCGCCCTTCTAAGAACGCACGTATTACGATTTACAGCTCACGCCCAGGAGTGGTTATTGGTAAAAAGGGTGAAGATATTGAAGTTCTCCGCCGTGAATTACAAAAGCGTATGGGCGTTCCTGTCCATGTAAATATCGAAGAAATTCGTAAGCCAGAAGTAGATGCACAATTGATCGCTGATTCAATTACTCAGCAGCTCGAGAAGCGCATCATGTTCCGTCGTGCAATGAAGCGTGCAATGCAAAATGCAATGCGCCTTGGCGCACAAGGAATCAAAATCATGTCTTCGGGTCGCTTGAATGGAGCAGAAATTGCTCGTCGCGAATGGTATCGTGAAGGCCGCGTTCCACTTCATACATTGAAGGCGGATATTGATTACGCTACCTCAGAAGCAGCGACGACCTACGGCATCATTGGTGTAAAAGTTTGGGTTTACAAAGGCGATACATTAGGTCGTGGAGCAGATGCTCCAGCAGTAGTTGCCGAGCCTGTAGCCGATGATAAAAAACCACGCCGCGCACCAGCTAAAACAACAGCTCGCAAACCAGCAGGTGAAGTAAAGCCTTTAGTGGCTTCAAAGCCAGCAGTTAAGCGTGTACCAAGAGTAGTTGAAGCCGTACAAGCTGTAAGTGCTGATACGCAGAAGTCAGGAGAGTAAGCATGCTACAACCAAAGCGTCGCAAGTATCGTAAGGAACAAAAGGGCCGTAACACTGGTGTGGCAACACGCGGAAGTTCGGTAGCCTTTGGTGACTTTGGATTGAAAGCCGTCGGTCGTGGTCGTTTGACTGCGCGTCAGATTGAGTCAGCACGACGTGCAATGACACGCCATATCAAACGTGGTGGCCGCATCTGGATTCGTATTTTCCCAGATAAGCCGATTTCACAAAAGCCAGCTGAAGTGCGTATGGGTAACGGTAAAGGTAATCCAGAGTACTACGTAGCTGAAATTCAACCAGGCAAAATTTTGTACGAGATGGATGGCGTAGACGAAACATTAGCACGCGAAGCTTTTAAGCTTGCAGCAGCTAAGTTGCCTTTACAAACAACATTCGTGATTCGTCACTTGGGTTGATTGGGATAGATATTATGAAAAATTCAGAATTAGCAACTAAAGATCTGGTTGCCTTAAATGCAGAACTAACAGAGCTCTTAAAGGCTAGCTTTAAGCTCCGTATGCAAAAAGGTACTCAGCAACTCACTAATACCAGTCAATTGGGTAAGACTAAGCGCGACATTGCTCGTGTAAAGACTTTCATTACTCAAGCAACTGCACAGAAATAAGGAAAAAGGGATATGACAGAATTATCTAAACCCTTGCATCGCACCCTCGTGGGTCGTGTTGTTAGTGACAAAATGCAAAAAACTGTGACCGTTCTAGTAGAGCGTCAAGTAAAGCATGCTCTTTATGGTAAATATGTTGGTAAGTCCAAAAAATACCATGCTCATGACGAAGCTGGACAATACAAGATGGGTGATACCGTTGAAATTGCTGAATCTAAGCCGATTTCACGTACTAAATCTTGGGTTGTAACTCGTTTAGTAGAAGCTTCAAAAGGCGTTTAAAGAAATTTCAGGGATTTAGGCGAAATTGATTGCCAAATTCTAGTTTTAAGTAGTAAGATAGAAGGCTTCTCTAGTTTTATTAAGAGAAGCAGTGTTTTTTCATTAATTCCGGGTATTAGCTTTCGCTAACACCCATTGACGGAACCAAGACTGTTCGCCTCTGGCCAATAAGTTGGGAATTAAAAATGATTCAGACCGAAAGTAGATTACAGGTCGCTGATAATACCGGCGCCAGTGAAGTTTTGTGCATTAAGGTATTGGGCGGCTCTAAGCGTCGTTACGCCAGTATCGGAGATGTGATCAAAGTTAGCGTGAAATCCGCTGCTCCACGTGGCCGTGTAAAAAAAGGTGACATTTATAACGCCGTAGTAGTGAGAACTGCTAAGGGTGTTCGCCGTCCAGACGGTTCATTGATTAAGTTCGATGCAAACGCTGCGGTATTGCTCAACGCAAAGTTAGAGCCAATTGGCACACGTATCTTTGGACCGGTGACGCGTGAGTTGCGCACCGAAAAGTTCATGAAGATCGTTTCTCTCGCCCCCGAAGTGATTTAAGAGGCTGATATGAAAAAGATTCGTAAAGGTGATTCCGTAGTTCTGTTAACTGGCCGCGATAAGGGCAAGCAAGGAACTGTAACGGCTGTTCTCGAGAACAAATTAGTAATCGAGGGTGTGAATATGTATAAAAAGAGCGTCAAGCCTAATCCTGCTGCTGGTGTTACTGGTGGCATGATTGACAAGACGATGCCTGTTCACATTTCTAATGTGGCTGTGGTTGACGGTAACGGCAAACCATCACGAGTTGGTATCAAACTCGTTGATGGTAAAAAGCAGCGTTTCCTCAAAACCACTGGTGCAACTTTAAGCGCATAAGGGGCACTGAAAAATTATGAGCACACGTTTTCAAGAGCATTACAAAGAAAAAGTCATTGCTGATTTGATTACCAAGTTTGGTTACAAGTCTGTAATGCAAGTACCTCGTATCACCAAGGTAACCCTAAATATGGGCTTGGGTGATGCAGTGAACGACAAGAAAATTATCGAAAATGCAGTTGGCGATTTAACTAAGGTAGCAGGCCAAAAGCCAGTAGTTACCAAGGCTAAAAAAGCGATTGCGGGTTTCAAGATTCGTCAAGGATACCCAATTGGCGCCATGGTGACATTGCGCGGTCAACGCATGTATGAATTCTTAGATCGTTTCGTTACCGTTGCCTTGCCACGTGTACGTGACTTCCGCGGAATCTCTGGTAAAGCTTTTGATGGTCGTGGCAACTACAACATCGGCGTTAAAGAGCAAATCATTTTTCCAGAAATCGAGTACGACAAAATTGATGCCCTCCGTGGACTCAATATCAGCATCACAACGACCGCTAAAACTGACGAAGAAGCAAAAGCTTTGTTAGCAGCGTTCAAATTCCCTTTCCGCAATTAAGAGGCTAACGTGGCAAAACTATCCCTAATTGAGCGCGAGAATAAGCGCACAAAAACTGTAGAGAAGTACGCTGTAAAGCGTGCCGAACTTAAGGCAATCATTGCTGATCAAACACGCAGCGATGAAGAGCGCTATGAAGCACGCTTGAAGCTACAGGCACTTCCACGTAACGCAAGCCCGATTCGTCAAAGAAATCGTTGTTCATTAACCGGTCGTCCACGTGGCACATTCCGTAAGTTTGGTTTGGCCCGTAGCAAGATTCGTGAAATCGCCTTTCGTGGCGAAATCCCCGGTTTAACCAAGGCCAGCTGGTAAGCGGCGAAAGAATTAGGAGAACTCATGAGTATCAGCGATCCAATCGCCGACATGTTGACCCGGATCCGCAATGCGCAAGCAGTGCAGAAGCCAGTAGTTATCATGCCGTCGTCAAAAGTTAAAGTAGCTATTGCAAAAGTCTTGCAGGATGAAGGTTATATTGATAGTTTTGAAATCAAAGGTGAAGCAGCTAAGCCAGTGCTACACATTGAACTCAAATACTACGCAGGCCGTCCTGTAATTGAGCGAATTGACCGTGTTTCGACACCAAGTCTACGCATCTATAAAGGCCGTCACGACATTCCAGAAGTGATGAATGGCTTGGGCATTGCAATTATTTCAACCCCCCAAGGCGTAATGACTGACCGCAAAGCCCGTGCAAACGGTGTTGGTGGTGAAGTTATTTGCTACGTCGCGTAAGGAGAGCAATATGTCCCGCGTCGGTAAAACACCTATTCCAGTTCCAAAAGGCGCCGAAATTAACATTAACGGTGCAACCGTTACTGTTAAAGGCCCATTAGGGACATTGACACATCAATTGCACCCTGCTGTTGGATTGAAGCAAGAAGATGGCGTATTAACAGTGACTTTGAACAATAATTCACCAGAAGCTGGCGCATTGTCAGGTACAACACGTGCTTTAGTAAATAACATGGTTGTTGGCGTAACTGCTGGCTTTGAGCGCAAGCTCAGCTTGGTAGGCGTTGGTTATCGTGCTGCAGTACAAGGCGATGCATTGAAATTGCAGTTGGGTTTTTCTCATGACATTATTTACAACCTGCCAGCAGGCGTAAAAGCTGAGACACCAACTCAAACAGAAATCATTATTAAAGGCTTCAACAAGCAGCAAGTTGGCCAGGTTGCCGCAGAAGTTCGCGCATATCGTTCCCCAGAGCCATACAAAGGCAAGGGCGTTCGCTATGTTGACGAAGTTGTGCACCTGAAAGAAACCAAGAAGAAGTAAGCGAGATTAAAAAATGAATAAAGACGAATCCAGACAAAGACGTGCTCGGCAGACTCGTATTCGCATTGCCGAAGCATTGGCAAATCGCTTAACAGTTATCCGTAGCAATACTCATATTTCTGCACAGGTATATAGCCCGTGTGGTACCAAAGTTGTCGCAGCTGCTTCAACAATGGAAAAAGAATTGCGCCAAGCGATCAAAAACGGCGGCAACGCTGAAGCGGCAAAACAAATCGGCAAGTTAGTTGCTGAGCGAGCTGTTAAGGCAGGCGTTGTTGATGTTGCATTTGATCGTTCCGGGCATCGTTATCACGGCCGTATTAAGGCCTTAGCTGAAGCTGCGCGTGAAGCCGGCCTGAAGTTCTAATAGGGTTTAGGAAAAAACATGGCAAAAATGCAAACCAAGATGCAAAACGAAGAGCGCGATGATGGTCTTCGCGAGAAGATGATTGCTGTTAATCGTGTAACTAAAGTGGTTAAGGGCGGTCGTATTCTCGGCTTTGCTGCACTTACTGTAGTTGGCGATGGCGATGGTCGTATCGGTATGGGAAAAGGCAAATCAAAGGAAGTTCCAGTTGCCGTTCAAAAGGCAATGGATGAAGCGCGTCGCAAGATGATCAAGGTATCCTTACGTAAAGGAACTTTGCAGCACACTGTTACAGGCCAACACGGAGCTTCACGCGTTTTGATTTCTCCAGCAAAAGACGGTACAGGAATTATTGCCGGCGGTCCAATGCGCGCTATTTTTGATGTTATGGGCGTAACAAACGTAGTAGCTAAATCGCTTGGCTCTACCAACCCATACAACTTGGTTCGTGCAACGATTAATGGTTTGAGCAAGATGAGTACTCCTGCTGAGATTGCTGCTAAGCGCGGTAAGTCAGTTGAAGAGATTCTCGGTTAAGACCAAAAGATTAGGAATCTACAAATGACAACCACCACCTCCAAAGTCAAACTGCAATTAGTGCGCAGCTTGATCGGCACACGTGAAAGCCATCGTGCTACTGTTCGCGGCTTGGGCCTTCGTCGTATCAATTCTGTTTCAGAATTAGAAGACACGCCTGCTGTTCGCGGAATGATTAATAAAGTTTCTTATCTAGTTAAGGTCGTTAGCTAATAACTAGCAAGTAAATAGGCGAAGAATATGCAACTTAATACACTTAAACCCGCAGCGGGCTCCAATAAAAATCGTCGTCGCGTAGGTCGCGGCATCGGTTCTGGTCTTGGTAAGACGGCTGGTCGTGGTCATAAAGGTCAAAAATCCCGTTCAGGCGGATTCCACAAAGTGGGATTCGAGGGCGGACAGATGCCTATGTACCGCCGTTTGCCAAAACGTGGTTTCGTATCTTTGACACGTCGTCACGTTGGTCAAATTACTTTGAACGACCTAGCAACCATTGGTTTACCAGAAGTGGACTTGTTGGTTTTGAAGGCCCATGGCTTTGCCGGTGAGCAAATTACTTCTATCAAAGTAATTAAAACTGGTGAGATAAAGATTGCTGTAACTCTTAAAGGTTTATCTGCAACTGCAGGTGCAAAAGCGGCTATTGAAGCAGCTGGCGGCAAACTAGTTGAATTGGCTTAATCGGTAATCAGTAATCATGGCACTCGCACCTACCAACAACAATAGCACTGCGCAATCAGGAGGCAAGTTTGGCGAATTACGTCAACGCTTGGTTTTCTTGGTTTTGGCATTGCTCGTGTTCCGTTTAGGTGCGCATATTCCTGTGCCAGGAATTGATCCAGACCAATTGGCGCAATTATTTTCTGGTCAAAAAGACGGTATTTTGGGAATGTTTAACCTGTTCTCAGGCGGTGCTCTATCCCGCTTTACTGTATTTGCTCTGGGAATCATGCCGTATATCTCAGCATCAATCATCATGCAGTTGATGACTATTGTTGTGCCTTCTCTAGAGTCTTTAAAAAAAGAAGGCCAGGCTGGACAGCGCAAGATTACTCAATACACGCGCTACGGAACTGTATTTTTAGCCACGTTCCAAGCTTTAGGTATTTCAGTTGCACTACAGGCGCAGCCAGGCTTGGTTATCAACCCAGGTTTAATGTTTGAGCTCAATACCGTAGTTACTTTAGTAACCGGCACTATGTTCTTAATGTGGCTTGGTGAGCAAATTACTGAGCGTGGTTTGGGTAATGGAATTTCTATTATTATTTTTGGCGGCATTGTATCTGGCCTTCCAAGTGCTATCGCTAGCTTGCTCGAGTTGGTTCGCACCGGCTCAATGAATATATTATCTGCCCTACTCATCGTAGTAATTTGTATTGCAGTCACTTACTTTGTCGTGTTTGTAGAGCGTGGTCAGCGCCGTATTTTGGTTAACTATGCTAAACGTCAAGTTGGCAACAAGATCTATGGCGGCCAGTCTTCTTATTTTCCATTGAAGTTAAATATGGCTGGTGTTATTCCCCCTATTTTTGCTTCATCTATTATTTTATTTCCTGCAACGATTGCTGGCTGGTTTACATCAGGCGAGCCAAGCAATATGTTTAGCAGAATCATTAAAGATTTGGCAGCTACTCTAGCCCCAGGTCAGCCTGTGTATACCATTTTGTATGCTGCAGCGATTATTTTCTTCTGTTTCTTTTATACAGCTTTGGTGTTTAACAGTCGGGATACTGCTGAAAACCTGAAGAAAAGCGGCGCTTTTGTTCCAGGTATTCGTCCAGGTGATCAGACCGGTCGTTATATCGATAAGATCTTAGTGCGCTTGACTTTAGCCGGTGCAATTTATATGGTTTTGGTATGTTTATTACCAGAATTCTTAGTTTTGAAGTACAACGTGCCATTCTATTTTGGCGGTACTTCACTGTTAATTATTGTCGTGGTTGCAATGGACTTTATGTCACAAGTTCAGTCATTTGTAATGCAGCAGCAGTACGGCTCTTTGATGAAAAAAGCTAACTTTAAGATGGGCGCTTAACTGAATGTCTAAAGACGATGTAATTCAGATGGCGGGAGAAATTATTGAGAATTTGCCTAACGCAATGTTTCGCGTGAAGCTAGAAAATGGACATGTGGTTCTAGGGCACATTTCTGGGAAGATGAGGATGCATTACATCCGCATATTGCCAGGAGATAAGGTGACGGTGGAGTTAACTCCTTACGACCTGACTCGCGCAAGAATCATATTCCGCGCTAAGTAACGATTAAGTAGTACCTATTTTTAAGAGGTGAGTTATGAAAGTTTTGGCATCCGTTAAGTGTATTTGCAGAAATTGCAAGATCATTAAGCGCAAGCGCGTTGTGCGCGTGATCTGTTCTTCAGACGCACGTCATAAGCAGCGTCAAGGCTGATCTGGTTAATTAAGAGGAAATCTCATGGCACGTATCGCTGGGGTAAATATCCCAAATCATCAACACACTGTCATCGGTTTGACAGCGATTTTTGGCATTGGCACAACGCGTGCTAACAAAATTTGCAAAACCACAGGTGTTGCTATCGACAAAAAAGTAAAAGACCTTACAGACGCTGACTTGGAAAAGTTACGTGATGAAGTAGGTAAGTTCATTACAGAAGGCGATCTTCGTCGTGAAGTGACGATGAGCATCAAGCGTTTGATGGACTTGGGCTGCTATCGTGGCGTTCGTCATCGCAAGGGCTTGCCAGTTCGTGGTCAACGTACGAAGACTAACGCGCGTACCCGCAAGGGCCCTCGTAAGTCTGGCGTGCAACTGAAGAAATAATCAAGAAAGTTTATTGACATGGCAAAACAACAATCCGCTTCCGCAGCTTCACAGCGTGCTCGCAAGAAGGTTAAGAAAAACGTTGCTGACGGCATTGCACACGTTCACGCTTCTTTTAATAACACCATTATTACTATCACTGATCGGCAGGGAAATGCGCTTTCATGGGCAACTTCCGGCGGCCAGGGTTTCAAGGGCTCACGTAAATCAACCCCTTTTGCTGCTCAGGTAGCCGCAGAAGTAGCTGGTAAAGCTGCCGTTGAATGTGGGATTAAGAACTTAGAGGTTCAGATCAAAGGCCCAGGCCCAGGTCGTGAATCTGCAGTTCGCGCATTGAATTCTTTGGGAATAAAAATTACCGAGATTCAAGACGTAACTCCAGTTCCTCATAATGGTTGCCGTCCACCTAAGCGTCGCCGTATCTAAGCTAGGTTGTTGGCAATACAAGTTTTAGTATTTTTTATCAAGCCCACTGTTCATCTAAATTAAAGGGTGAACTAACCGCCGGTCGCAAGACTGCGGCAAAGAAAGGAAAGCATCGTGGCACGTTACTTAGGCCCTAAGGCCAAATTATCCCGTCGGGAAGGTACCGACTTATTTTTAAAGAGCGCACGTCGCGCCCTGTCAGACAAGTGCAAGCTAGATACTAAGCCTGGTCAACATGGCCGGACCTCTGGTTCAAGAACTTCCGACTATGGCAATCAATTGCGTGAAAAGCAAAAGGTTAAGCGTATGTATGGAATTTTAGAGCGCCAATTCCGTCGCTATTTCGCTGAAGCTGAGCGTCGTAAAGGTAATACTGGTTCAACTTTGTTGCAGTTATTAGAGTCGCGTTTAGATAACGTGGTCTATCGCATGGGCTTTGGTTCTACTCGTGCTGAAGCGCGTCAATTGGTTTCACACTGCGCTGTTATGTTAAATGGTAGTGCAGTGAATATTCCATCCATTCAGGTTAAGCCAGGTGACGTGATTACTATTCGTGAAAAAGCGAAGAAGCAAGCACGCATTACTGAGTCCCTCAATTTAGTTCAGCAGATGTCAGCAGTGGGCTGGGTTTCAGTAGATGCGGCAAAACTGGAAGGAACATTTAAGCAGGTGCCCGACCGCGAAGACATCAGCGGCGAAATTAATGAAAGTTTGATCGTTGAATTGTATTCACGCTAATTAGGCACTCTCAAGGAAAAAATATGCAAACAAATTTGCTCAAACCAAAAATTATTTCTGTTGAAGCGCTTACCGCCAACCAAGCTAAGGTTGTTATGGAGCCATTCGAGCGTGGTTATGGCCACACACTCGGTAATGCATTACGTCGTGTGTTGTTGTCCTCGATGGTTGGTTATGCGCCAACTGAAGTAGCGATTGCAGGTGTTGTTCATGAATACTCGACTTTAGACGGAGTACAAGAAGATGTTGTTAATCTTTTATTGAACCTCAAGGGTATCGTATTTAAGTTGCAATCACGTGATGAAGTCACTATCAATTTGCGCAAAGAAGGCCCAGGCCTTGTCACAGCAAAAGACATTGATTTACCACATGATGTAGAAATCATTAATCCTGATCATGTTATTGCTCACTTGTCAGCTGGCGGTAAGCTAGATATGCAGATTAAGGTTGAAAAAGGTCGTGGTTATGTACCAGGTAATATGCGCCAGTACCATGACGAAGCTACCAAGATTATTGGCCGCATCGTATTGGATGCTTCATTTAGCCCTGTAAGCCGAGTTAGTTACGCAGTTGAATCCGCTCGTGTTGAGCAACGTACTGACCTTGATCGACTTGTAATGACTATTGAAACTAATGGCGTCTTGTCTCCAGAAGAGGCCATTCGTCAAGCAGCGACGATCTTGGTTGATCAGTTAGTTGTATTTGCTGCCCTTGAGAGCAGCGAAGTTTCTGGCGATCTTGCTCCAAACCGCTCATCAATGGTTGATCCAATGTTGATGCGTCCAGTTGATGATCTCGAGCTCACAGTTCGCTCTGCAAACTGCTTGAAGGCTGAGAACATTTACTACATCGGTGACTTGATTCAACGTACAGAGAATGAATTGTTGAAGACGCCTAATTTAGGTCGTAAATCTTTGAATGAAATCAAGGATGTTTTGGCGACCCGTGGCTTAAGTCTTGGCATGAAACTCGATAGCTGGCCTCCAGCTAACCTCGAGAAATAATTAGAAAGGAAGCATCATGCGTCACGGAAACGGCTTACGCAAACTTAATAGAACATCATCACATCGCTTGGCGATGCTGCGCAACATGTCCAATTCTCTTTTGGAGCACGAAGTGATTAAAACCACTTTGCCAAAAGCAAAAGAATTGCGCATGGTTGTTGAGCCTTTAATTACCTTAGGTAAAAAAGATAACCTAGCAAATCGTCGCTTAGCATTTAATCGCACACGCGATCGCGATATCGTGACCAAACTCTTTACAGAGCTCGGCCCACGTTATGCAACTCGGCCAGGTGGCTACCTTCGTATTTTGAAGTTTGGCTTTCGTCATGGCGATAATGCTCCAATGGCTTTGGTTGAGTTATTAGACCGCCCAGAAGTGGAAGAAACACCAGTTGTGGCAGAAGAGGCATAAGTCTCGTACTTGCGATAAAAAGCCAGGCTTCGGTCTGGCTTTTTTATTGATGCGGGTATAAATGCAGAATGATCAATACTCAAACTCCTCAATTACTCGTTGTGATGACGAGCTTTAGCAAGCTCGAGGATGCCAAGCTAATGGCTCGAACACTGATTGAGCAGCATTTAGTGGCATGTGTCCAGATCAATGAAGGCATTCATTCAATGTATCGTTGGGAAGGAAAAATCTGCGAAGAAAGAGAGATATTGTTCTTGGCTAAAACAGAAGCGAGTAAATGGGATCAGATTCATGACTTGATTAAGCAGGCTCACCCCTATGATTTACCTGAAATTTTGGCGTTCACCCCATTGCAATACGATGATGACTACAGCAAATGGGTGCAGTCTGAGGTAAATTTAAAAATATGAGAATCAATTTATTTCTAGCAAAGATCTTCCTATGCCTTCTGCTTTTATCTACGCAGGCATTTGGGGCACCAGAATTCCTGCCTCCAGAAAAAGCTTTTCGAGTAGAAGCGACTTGGCTTGAGAACTCCAATCAAATTGAGATAGAGTTATTGCCGGTTAAAGGCTATTACATCTATCAAGAATCGCTTCGATTTCAGGCTGGATCGCAGCCTGAAAAGTTAGACAACCTTAGTCCTACATTGCCAGAAGGCGTGGAAAAGTTTGATGAAACTTTCCAGAAAAAATTGCAGGTTTATAAGCAGCCGTTTATGGTGCTAATAGGGATTAAACCTCAGCCTAATAAGCCAATATTTCTTGAAATCAATCTACAGGGCTGTGCTGAGGCAGGCATTTGCTATCCACCGATGACCTTGAAATTTTTATTGGCTGGACCTGGCGTTAAGGCTGCGCCAATACCCGAGGTGCTTGATGGTTCGATTGGCAGAGTAAGTCAAAAAACAAGCGGCATTAGTTTGGTTGACTTATGGCGTGAGCGCGATGATGTCAATGCGATTGAGCGGTTTTTAGAGGGCACTTCTACTACTTACCTGTTCTTGGCTTTTTTTATTCTTGGCCTTGCTTTGGCATTTACGCCCTGCGTTCTTCCAATGCTGCCTATTCTATCGAGTGTTATTTTCGGAATTCGGGATGGTAAAGCGGTATCTAAAGGACGTGCGAGTACCTTAGCTATAGCTTATATATTGGGTATGGCACTGATATACGCCTTAGCTGGGGTCATGATGGCAGCCTTGGGAGGCAGCGTACAAAGAGCTTTACAAAGCCCGTTTGCATTGGCCAGTTTTGCCTTATTACTTTTAGCGCTTTCTGGGAGTCTATTTGGCCTGTATGAGCTTCGTTTGCCACAGTCATGGCATCACCATATAGATCGTCTGGCGGGTCGCCAAAAGGGCGGTAGTGTGTTTGGAGCGTTTGTTTTAGGAGGAATCTCAACTTTAGTCGCAAGCCCATGTATTACTGCTCCTTTAGCAGGTGTTTTAGCGTTTATCGCCCAAACTGGCTCCATCAGCTTGGGTGCTGGACTCCTATTCGTAATGGCCTTGGGTATGGGGCTGCCACTCCTCTTAATTGCTATTGAAGCACGTATTTTGATTCCATCAACTGGTATTTGGATGGTATGGCTACAGCGTACTTTGGGTGTTTTACTGGTAGCTACAGCAGTTTGGATTGCCTCCCCATTACTGCAAAAAAACGATTCCTTAGGGACTGCCAATACCGTTAATGGGCAGAAGATTCATGGGGTAGGAGACTTAGCCTTTAGAGTGATTCAATCACCAGCAGAGTTAGAGGTCGAGCTTAGCAAAGCGATGCAAGAGAAAAAATTAGTTTTGCTCGATTTCTATGCTGATTGGTGTATTAGTTGCAAAGAGATGGAAGTCACCACATTTGCCAATGTAGCGGTAAGCAAAGAATTGCAAACATTTGTATTGTTGCAAGCTAACGTCACCGCTAACAGTGCAGAGAATCAAGCTTTACTAAAGCGTTTTGGCCTATATGGCCCACCCGGTATTTTAATTTTTGATCGTAGCTCGGCAGAGATCAAAAACCAACGCATCATTGGTTATATGCCACCGCAACGTTTTTTGGAGCGCCTGCAAAAAGTAGCCGAGTCTAATTAATTACGGGGTGGCTTTTAGAAGTCGCGCTATTTCCAGTGCAAAGTACGTTAACACTCCATCAGCACCAGCCCGTTTAAATGCGAGCATCGATTCCATCATGACAGCATCGTGGTCTAGCCAAGCATTTTGTGCCGCAGCTTTGAGCATCGCATATTCACCGCTAACTTGGTATGCGTAAGTGGGGTAATCAAATTCTGTTTTTACACGGCGGACGATATCTAAATAAGGCATGCCAGGCTTGACCATTACCATGTCAGCCCCTTCGCTAATATCTAAAGCAACCTCCCGCAAAGCCTCATCACCATTGGCGCAATCCATTTGGTATGTTTTTTTGTCAGCCTTACCTAAATTTTTAGCCGAGCCAACTGCATCACGGAATGGACCATAAAACGCAGAAGCATATTTAGCTGAATAAGCCATGATGCGTGTATGAATGAGTTTCTTTTGCTCAAGCGCCTCACGAATTTTTCCAATGCGGCCATCCATCATGTCTGATGGAGCAACAATATCTACGCCTGCCTCAGCTTGTATCACTGCTTGTTGCACTAAGATTGCGGTAGTCTCATCATTAAGAATACGCCCTTGATCATCTAACACACCGTCTTGGCCATGACTAGTGTAAGGGTCGAGTGCGACATCTGTCATGATGCCTAAATTAGGAAAGCGTTTCTTTAGCTCTCGAACTGCCGTTGGTACTAGACCATTTGGATTAAAGGCCTCTTTGCCATCAGGTGTTTTGAGAGCAGAATCAATCACTGGAAAAAGTGCCATAACTGGTATACCAAGCGCAACACATTCTTTTGCAACTGGAAAAAGTAAGTCTAGCGAAATCCGATTGATGCCTGGCATCGAAGCAATCGCTTGAGATTGTTGATTGCCTGCTAATAAAAACACGGGATAAATTAAATCACTAGCGCATATCGAATTTTCCTGGATGAGACGTCGTGACCAATCATCTCGACGCATGCGCCGAGGGCGGTGGGATGGAAAGTGGAGTAAAGAGTTAGTTTGTGATTTGATCTTCATGGGTTTGAGCTTCAAAAAGCCATTTAATAACTATATTGTCGGCCTCTTCTAGGCCAATTCGTTTGGTGCTTGAGAATAATTGTGCCGTTAGTTTCTGGGATTCACCAGTGCCATCAGGAAGGGCTGGATCGTATTGCTGAAGCTGTTTTCTGACGTCTTCAAGAGCGTGCTTGCATTCACTTTTATTGAGTTTGTCGCATTTGCTCAGCAAAATATGAATAGGTTTACCAGTTGGAACAAACCACTGAATCATTTGCTCATCCAAATCGGTTATACCGCGCCTAGCATCCACAATCAGGACCATGCCGACTAGTTGCTCACGTTCTTGTAGATAATCGCTCAGAAGGGCATTCCAGTGGTATTTAGTCTCATGATTGACTGCGGCATAGCCATATCCTGGTAAATCCACCAAATAGGCCAAAAGGTCGTCTTTTGAAAATAGACCAAAATAGTTGATATGTTGGGTTCGACCAGGCGTTTTGCTGGCAAAAGCCAGTCTTTTTTGGTTGCAGAGCACATTAATTGCGCTAGATTTTCCAGCATTTGAGCGACCAGCAAAGGCGACTTCACGCAATGGCGTGGCCGGCAGGCAATGGGTATCATTGACGGTAGTAGCGAATCGGGCTTGAAAGAGTTTAGACATGTCCAGAAGCTATTGTAAAATCACGCAAAATCATGAAATATCTCATGGTGTTGGGTGAAGGGTTGAAAAAGTAGGGCCCAAACACTTTTAGGAATTTTTGTTAAGGTAAACATAATGCGTCAAACCTCCCAATTCTCCAAATTAACTAGCTTACGAGCCAGTTTTCTAGCTCTTAGCTTAACCGTTTTAGCAACGGGCTTTACAGCCTCGGTTTTTGCTAGCGATGCTGCTCCTCCTGCCGCTACTAAGCCAGTGGTTCCAGGTAAGCCCAAAACTGATATAGCAGCAGGAGAAACACTTTATACCAATGGGGATGCCAGCCGTGGCGTGGTGGCTTGTGTGAGCTGTCATGGCGCGAATGGTAAGAGTGCGGTGGGCACTTGGCCCAAGTTGGCCGCCCAGCACGCTGCTTACACCACTAAGCAATTGAAGAACTTCAAAGATGGCAGCCGTGCTAATCCAGTCATGATGGGTATGGTTGCTACTCTGACAGATCAAGATATGGTCAATATTGCTGCCTACTTAGTTAAACAAGAGGTTTCATTGGGAGTGGCGCAAAATAAAGAAACGATTGAGCTTGGTCAAAGCATCTACCGTGGCGGGATTGCAGCCAAAGGCGTACCTGCGTGCGCTGCTTGCCATAGCCCAACGGGCGCAGGCATTCCTGCTCAATACCCCCTTTTAGGCGGTCAATGGGCTGAGTACTCCACTTCTCAGTTATTGGCATTTCGCGAAGGTACGCGCAAAAATGGCAATATGATGACCACAATCGCTACCAAGCTATCTGATCAAGAAATGAAGGCGGTCTCCGATTACATGGCGGGATTGCATTAATTAACACCAGCATTCAATGAAAACCCCGCTCTAGGTAGCGGGGTTTTATTTTGGTAGAACTTGTTCACTTGCAAAAAGATCTGAGGTATTTTCTCGGGCGCGAATGACATACACATTTTTGCCATCAACCATGATTTCTGCAGGTTTAGGCCTAGTGTTATAGTTCGATGCCATCACAAAGCCATAAGCACCTGCAGACAGAATCGCCAATAAATCACCTTCTTCAACCGCCAGAGTACGATCTCTGCCAAGCCAATCGCCGGATTCACAAACTGGCCCGACAATATCGTAAGTGGCGCTCTTAATGGCTTTAGTGTGGACTGGAACGATACCGTGATAAGCCTCATATAGTGCGGGGCGCATCAGTTCGGTCATAGCGGCATCGACAATACAAAAGTTTTTTTCAACTCCAGGTTTTATATACTCAATTTGTGTGAGAAGTATGCCGGCATTACCTACTAAGGATCGACCTGGCTCTAAAACAATATCGAGATGTCCAAAGCCACGCTCAGCTACGCGATTAAGTAAGGTGTTGGTGAACTCCGTAATATCGGGTGGGCTTTCTGTGCCATAAGAAATTCCAAGTCCCCCACCTAAATCAAGGTGATGTAATTCAATACCTTCTTTTTTTAACTGAGCAACCAAATCTAGCACCTTGTCTACAGCATTTAAATAGGGAGAAGTGTTAGTGATTTGGGAGCCAATATGACAATCAATGCCCACTACATCTATTTGAGAGAGTAAAGCTGCTTCGCGATAGGTCTTTAAGACCTCGTGATAAGCAATCCCAAATTTATTGCCTTTTAATCCAGTAGAAATATAGGGGTGCGTTTGCGCATCAACATCTGGATTGACGCGTATTGAAATCGGCGCACGACAGTTAAGTTCTTTAGCAACACTATTGATTTTATGAAGTTCAGCAATAGACTCCACGTTGATGCATTTAACGCCCGCCTTTAAGGCTTGAGCAATTTCCTTGGCAGATTTACCAACCCCGGCAAAAACTAAGCTCTGAGGATCTGCCCCAATGGCTAAGGCACGAGCTAATTCACCCCCGCTTACTAAATCAAAGCCAGAACCTAACTGTAAGAAGCAATCTAGCACTGCTAAATTGCTGTTGGCCTTCATGGCGTAATGAATACGCGCCCTTCTTTTGCCGTTAGCATCTACGCAGGCGCGGTCGTAGGCTTGATAAGCTTGCGTAAGCGCTTTTTTGCTATAAATGTAGAGTGGCGTGCCAAATTCTTTAGCGAGATCCCCTAAAGCAAGCTCTTCAGCGTACCAAGTGCCTGCGCGTTCAGTAAAGCCAACTAGGTGGGGGAGTGGAATGGTAGTGCGGGTCATTTTGTAGTCGATGAAGAATTGGTAACGGTATGGCTTTGTAGGGGGTAGAGTGTGCCTTTGGGCTCTGGTTGGCTAGGTGGCAATGGCGCTGGAGGTACATTAGGCAAAAATAGTGGTCCTCTAACCCCACAACCAGCAAGGGCAATTAGCAGTGCAATAGGAAGGGCCCTTCTCAGAATCGCTATCATGAATGTCTCTAATACGAATGATTGAATATAGCATGCAGGACTCCCATATGAAGCCAAACGATTCAGATATAGAAACGATCAATGACAAGCAATTTCATCAGCTGGGGGCTCATTTATTGCAGTCAATTGAGACAGCTCTTGAGACCGCAGACGATGTTTTAGATCTTGATTTGGATATAGAAAGGCAAGGCGGCAATGTGATTAATATTCGATTTAGAGATCAAAGCGTGATTGTGGTCAATACCCAGCCACCTTTACATGAAATTTGGGTAGCCGCCAAAGCAGGTGGTTATCACTACCGTTGGGCCGGAACTCTGGCAGACCCTCTCTGGCTAGATACCAAAACAGGACGCGAGTTACTGAGTGATTTATCTGAGTTTGCTAGTGCTCAAGCAGGGCAGTCGCTCAGTATTAAGTTAGTCTAAATTAAGCAGCACCAGTAGCCATCAAGGTTTCAATGACAAGGGCATCTGCCACGCTCTTAATTTGAGCTTGACCCATTTTCTCTAAAACCACATAACGAATTTGGCCACCTTCGGTTTTCTTGTCCACAGCCATCAGCTCCATATATCGTTCGGCGCCAAACTTGGGTGGCTGAGTAGGCAAGTTCATCAATTGAATAATTTTGATTAACCTAGCTTCCTCAGATTGATTAATCAGATTTAAACGGCAAGATAAATTGGCAGCTATTACCATGCCACAGCCAACCGCTTCACCATGCAGCCATTTGCCATAGCCCAGTCCCGCCTCAATCGCATGACCAAAGGTATGGCCAAAGTTCAGTGTGGCTCTAATCCCAGCCTCCCTCTCATCTGCACAGACGACTGCAGATTTAATTTGACAAGAACGTAAAACAGCGTAGGCCATTGCTTCGGTATCGCAAGCCATGAGTGCTGTTGCATTGGCCTCAATCCAGTTCAGAAAGTCTTTATCTGCAATTGCGCCATGCTTGACTACTTCGGCCAAGCCTGCAGAAAGCTCGCGCGGAGCTAGGGTTTTAAGGGTGTTGAGATCGGCAATCACTGCTACTGGCTGATGAAATGCACCAATCATATTTTTTCCGAGCGGATGATTGATACCAGTTTTACCGCCAACAGAAGAATCTACCTGGGCAAGCAGTGTGGTGGGAACCTGAATAAAACGAACGCCACGCATAAAGCTAGCCGCTGCAAAACCCGTCATGTCTCCAATCACGCCACCACCTAAAGCCACCAACATCGTTTGGCGATCTGCGCCATGCTTTAAGAGATCATCAAAGATGAGCTGGAGATGTTTCCAGTCTTTATATGACTCACCATCTGGCAAGACGATGGTTCTTACTGACTTTCCAAGTTTTTCTAGAGTCTGAGTTAGGCGCTGCGCATACAAAGGTGCAACAGTTGTATTGGTAACAATATAGATTGAGGTGGCGGATTTGCAAGCGCTAAATAATGGGGCTTGATCAATTAAGTCAGTGCCAATATGAATGGGGTAGCTACGACTGCCCAGATCAACTTCAAGTGTTTTCATAAATTTTAGGCGGAAAGTTCAAGCTGCATGATTAATGTATTGACTAATTGATTGACGCTGGGCTTACCAGTCTCAATCACATGATCGGCAATTTCTCGATAAAGAGGATCGCGAATGGAATATAGATTTTCAAGAATACTCTTGGCATCACCATTCTTTAAGAGCGGCCTGCCTTCACCGCCCCTAGTGCGATGAAACAGCTCCGTTGGATTAGCATGAAGATAAATTACGGTCCCTCGCTCACGCAGAGCTTGGCGGTTTTCAGGAAGAAGCGCAGCGCCCCCGCCCGTTGCTAAAACAAGATCATTTTCTGAGGTGATTTCTTTAATAACCTGAGCCTCACGCTTTCTAAAGCCTGCTTCACCTTCCATCTCAAAGATGACTGGAATCTTGACCCCACAGCGCTCTTCAATGACATGGTCGGCATCCAGAAAGCGTCGACCTAATTTTTTTGCCAGTAATTTACCAACGGTCGATTTGCCAGCGCCCATAAGGCCAATCAGGAAGATATTGTTGGAAGAAGAGTTCACCACTTGATTTTATTATTCTTTATCTAGGACTGTGGGTGTTAAGAACACTAATAACTCAGTTTTATCTGCCAACTTCGATTTATGACGAAATAAATAGCCAATGAGTGGGATGTCACCTAGCAAGGGGATCTTCACTTCATCCTCACGCTCAGTTGTTTGATAAATTCCTCCAATAATGGCCGTGCCACCATTTTCCACTGTGACCTCTGAGCTCAAACTTTTGGTATCAATGGCATAGCCCTGCTCGGTTTTCATGCCGATCGTGTCTTTATTGATGCTAACCAGCATAGAAATTTTTCCGTCTGGATGAAGCTTGGGAAGAACTTCTAGGCGTAAGTTGGCCTTTCTAAATTGCATTTTGCTCCCATTTTGGGATGTGGTTTGGTAAGGAAGCTCGGTTCCCTGTTCAATAGTGGCCTTAACTTGGTCGCCTGTCATGATGCGGGGGTTCGATAGAATTTTCCCCTGCCCATCCGACTCTAGGGCTGAGAGTTCCATTTGTAAGAGGTGGCTCGCATTTTTAGATACGAGCGTGGCAGCAAGAGTAGCTGGATTAAAGCCGTTGAGGCCAGCCCCAGTTAAATCAAAGTTTGAGCCGATCTTCTGATTCGGATGACCCCCAGTCCCCTTGGCTTGGTATCCAAGCTTCATACCCAACTCCCTGGCAAAGCGCTGATCAGCTTCCACAATTCTGGCTTCTATTAGTATTTGGCGGGGGCTATTAATGTGATCCCCGCCAAAGGGTAAGGCCGCATCTTCACGCCGAAATTTTAAAAAGGCAGCAATTTCTGCATGAGGTCCAATCCAGTAAATATCCCCGTTTCTTACTAAACGCAAACCTCTGCTAGCAAGAATAGAATGCAGGGCAGTCTGCCAGAGGGTATTGCTTAGGTCAATCGAGATCTTGCCTTGAATCGATTCACTGAGCAGAAAGTTGGTATTGCCTAATTTGGCTAAAACCTGCAAAAGCTCACTGACTTCAATATTGCTAAATTGAAGACTGATGGGGGTCTGGACCAGCAACTTCGAGGCGGCACTCTCTTCTATAGCCGCTTTACTTACAGAGCAAGCCAATAAGAAACCAATCAAAGCGGTGCAAAATAGCCGGAAAATATTGGCTTGATTCATTCGCTTTTAGATGCTTTCAAAGTAATGGATTTACCCTTGGGATGAGAGAGGGTAGCAGCTTCTTTTTGAACCTGACTTAAGCGCCATTCCCCCAATACGAGATCCTCCTTTTTGAACATGACCGTGCTTTTCCCAGAATAAAAAAAGACTTGTTCAAATGCCCCTATCTGAGTGACCCCCAAATATCGCCAACGTAAAAGATCTGCTTCATATGGGTAAAGTGTGGTGGGTCTAGCCGCTTTGTTGGTGTTAGAACTTGTATTAGAGTGAATACTTACTTCTATTTCATCTAATATTTCATATAACTCATCTTGGCCATTTTCCCAATTTTCCTGTGCAATAAAGAGCTCGTTCTTGAGCGCGCTTATTTGATTTTGCAAGCCATCAAGTGATGCTTGAGAATCTACCTTATAGGCTTCAAGGACGAAGAAAATCCCCATGCTGAAGGCGACTATAAGCACCCCAAGGGCCAGAAATATCCCCCCGTTCTTTGCTTGAAGCTGAAATGGTATCTCAGATAAAAGTGCCCGTTTTGACTTTATTGGAGCGCTAGATTGTGAAATTGGAGGTGAGTGATGCATTTGATTTTTGCGAATTCCATGGGGATCGGGGATGGCTGGGTCATCACCTAGATCACTAAGAATTTCATCAAAAGACTGCGAGGAGATTTGGCGTGTGGGCATCCCCCATTGTTGAACTTTTGGAGACAAGAAGCGATCAGGCTAAGTGGATTAGCTTGTCAGAAAAGGACGATTCGTTTACTAAAAAAGATGGATTTGAGCACTATTTGCAGATGACACTCATAACTACCGCGTGGAATATTAAAGGCTTTTGCCCCAAATTTGACTTAACTAAGAATGGGATGTTCGCTAATAAATTGACGTAATGAAGTATCGATACGCGTTTGCCAGCCATTGCCAGTAGCCTTAAACTTTTCTAGTACATCAGGTGATAGTCGAATGGTTATGACAATCTTCTTGGGTGCTTTTTGTGCCCCACGAACACCTATCTTTTTTCGCAGTGAGGGAGCTAAGACATCTTTATTTGTTAACCCCAATGCCTTTTTCGTCATGTTTCTGCGCCTTTTTTATCTTGCCTGTAGATGGGCTTGCCCTTAGTGATTAAGGTATACAAAAACCCCACATAGCTAATTATACTTACAAAAAACTACAAGAGCAGTCTTTTTGTAAATACATTTAAGTAATCTAGGGTCTAGCTTGCAAAATTGCCTATATCAGCAGCCTTTTTGACTTCCTTAACCCCCCTATAATTTGACTCTATGGCCCTACCCCCAAAAGACAAGCCACCGCGCAATCAGCGGTTGAACCGACCAGCTGACAGGCGCCCTAGTCAGTACAAAGCGGGGTCCTCTTCGCATGGAAAATCTAGTAGCAACCCGCTCGTAAAAGCCTTACTGATTATTTGCATGTTATTTGCCGTGGTGTTCACATTGTTGCTTGGCTATGCTTTTTTAATAGCTAAACCCAATTTACCCAAAATTTCTGCATTGGTGGATTACAACCCCAAGACACCATTGCGAGTCTATACGGCGGACAAAGTGTTGATTGGTGAATTTGGTGAAGAGCGTCGCAAAGTCATCCCTCTTAGTGAGATTCCACTCAATATGCGTAATGCAGTCTTAGCAATTGAAGATGACCGCTTTTATTCTCATGGTGGCGTGGATTATGTGGGAATACTAAGGGCGGCGCTGACCAATTTGCGGGGGAATCTTACTCAAGGCGCCTCCACTATCACGATGCAAGTGGCGCGTAACTTCTTTCTCAGTAATGAAAAAACCTTTAGCCGCAAGATTTATGAAGTCTTATTAGCGTGGGAAATTGAATCTCAATTGAGCAAAGATAAGATTCTAGAAATTTACATGAATCAGATTTTCTTGGGACAAAGGGCCTATGGATTTTCTAGTGCCGCTCAAATTTACTTTGGCAAGGAGTTAAAAGACATCACGATAGCAGAGTCGGCTATGTTGGCTGGCTTACCTAAGGCCCCTTCCGCCTATAACCCGGTGAGTAATTTTCGACGCGCCAAAATCCGACAGGAATACATCTTGCAGCGGATGCGTGACTTAGCTTATATCACCCCCGATGATTATAAAAATGCGATGGCCGAGGAATTACATATTCGAGGCCTCGGTAATGAATTTAGTACTCGGGCAGATTTTGCTTCGGAGATGGTGCGTCAACTGCTCTTTACTCAATATGGTGAGGCAATTTATTCGCAAGGAGTTGATGTTTACACGACCATTTTGAAAGCGGATCAAGATGCTGCTTATAAGGCGGTGCGGCGCGGCATTTTTGAGTATGACCTTCGCCATGCATACCGAGGACCAGAAGGCTTTATAAACCTTCCGGAAGATCCGGTTATGCGCCAGCGTGCTATTGATGAGGCTTTGCTTGCTTACCCACAGCTAGATGATTTGCAGTCTGGCGTTGTGTTGGATGTCAAGCCAAAAGAGATGCAAGTCATGATTGCCACTGGGGACACCATTACGCTCAAAGGCGAGAGCATGAAATTAGCGTCAGCCTCAATAACAGATAGTGCTCAACCTAAAAAACGGTTGCGACCGGGTGCAGTGATTCGATTGCTATCTGATGGTGGCGTTTGGAAGTTAGCACAGCTGCCACAGGTGGAGGCAGCTTTTGTTTCTATGAACGCACGAACTGGGGCAATTCTTTCATTAGTGGGCGGTTTTGATTTTAGGCGTAATCAGTTCAATCACGTCTCACAAGCCCTACGCCAACCAGGCTCTTCATTTAAACCATTTATATATGCTGCCGCAATTGAAAAAGGCTTCTCACCCAGTACGATAGTAAATGATGCACCCTTGTCCATTGGTAGCATGGAGACGGGCAGCCAAGCTTGGGAACCAAAAAATTATGATGGGAAATATGATGGCATGATGCGCTTGCGTAATGCCCTAGCTAAATCGAAGAACTTGGTATCAGTTCGCATCATCCGAGCTATTGGTCCATCCTATGCCCAAGAATTTATACAGCGCTTTGGTTTTGAGCCAGAAAAACATCCCCCTTACTTAACCATGGCATTAGGTGCCGGTTCCGTTACACCGCTGCAAATGGCTGCTGCTTATAGTGTGTTTGCCAATGGCGGATATCGGGTCGATCCCTACTTGATTAACAAAATGATGGATTCAAAAGGCGCTATTTTATTTGAGGCTAAGCCAACCCAAGCTGGTGAAGATGCCGCTCGTGTTTTAGATGCACGCACGGCCTTTGTCATGGATAGCATGCTGCAAGAAGTGACTAAAACAGGAACAGCTGCCAGCGCTAGAGCGAAATTAGGGCGCACTGATATTGCTGGTAAAACGGGAACAACAAATGAATCTCATGATGCTTGGTTTGCTGGTTACAACCCACAAGTAGTGGCAGTTGCCTGGATAGGTTTTGATAAACCGGCAAGCTTAGGTGATCGCGAGACGGGGGGCGGTCTGGCTTTGCCCATGTGGATATCTTATATGCAGACTGCGCTACGGGATGAGCCACAGCAGGGGCGCGAGGTGCCTGCTGGCGTAACTCAATTTGATGGTGATTGGTTTGTACCTGATTTTGCAACGAATGGCGGCGTGCGCGAACTGCAGTAGTTCGCTTTAATCATGGCACGACAAGCGCGCACGATTATTCCTGGTCAAGCGATGCATGTGATGGTGCGCGGTAATAACCGTGAGATTCTGTTCTTTAGTGATGCAGATCGGCGCCTGTATTTAGATTGGTTGCGTGAGGCGGCCAAACAATTTGGTAGCGCGGTGCATGCCTTTGCTTTAATGCCCAATCATGTGCACCTCTTAATTACCCCACAAAATTCAGACTCACTTGCTAAAACCATGCAATCTTTAGGAAGGCGTTATGCCCAATATTTCAATCAACAGCATCATCGTTCGGGCACGATTTGGGAGGGGCGTTACCGCTCTTCATTAATCGACCCCAGTTATTTTTTGCGTTGTCAGCGCTATATCGAGCTCAATCCTGTAAGAGCCGGTTTTGAATCTAGCCCCCAAGATTGCACCTGGACTAGCTTTGCCTCCCATGTTGGTGGTAATGCTGAACCTTGGCTTGTCGATCACCAGCACTTTTGGAGTTTGGGTAACACCCCTTTTGAAAGACAAATGACTTGGGCGGGGTTTGTAAAGGAGGGCGCTCCTCATTGGGAGGACCGACAAATCACCGAAGCCCTAATTCGATCTAAGCCTTGGGTAAGTGATATTTACGCTAAGACGCTTTTTAAAGATAAGCCGGAACAGGCTTTAATTCGGTATCGGGGGCGCCCAAAGAAAGTAAATTCATTAAATTCAGTAACTTAGATAATCGATCATTGCTCAAAAGAATAGTTCATCTGAGCTCAATACCGAGTCTGTCCCTTTTTTAGTAAATCATTTTGGTGCTCTTCTATATTAAATGGGACAGACTCATTTTATTTCTATTGCATCAGCATGGGTATTCACCTATATTAGATCCTCCAAAAGCAATCAAGCAATCAAGCCATCAGTGGCATACGGAAATACTATGACAACACCCATTAATTTAGGTCTTCGCCCTATCGCTCAAGGTTTATATGACCCACGAAATGAACATGACGCATGCGGGGTCGGTTTTGTAGCGCATATTAAGGGTAAAAAATCTCATGAGATCGTTGCTCAAGGCTTAAAGATATTAGAGAACTTAGATCATCGTGGTGCAGTTGGCGCTGATCCTTTGATGGGTGATGGAGCTGGTATTTTGATTCAGATTCCAGATACCTTGTATCGCCAAGAAATGGCAAAACAAGGTATCACCCTGCCACCACTAGGCGAATATGGCGTTGGCATGATTTTTTTACCAAAAGAGCATGCTTCTCGTTTGGCTTGCGAGCAAGAGTTAGAACGTACTGTTCGATTAGAAGGTCAGGTTGTTTTGGGTTGGAGAGATGTGCCGGTAGATATTGAGTTGCCAATGTCCCCCACCGTCAGAATGACCGAGCCTTTTATCCGCCAGATATTTATTGGTCGTGGTCGGGATATTATGACGACCGACGCGCTTGAGCGTAAGTTGTATGTCATTCGTAAAACCGCTAGCCATGCAATCCAAGATTTACATTTAAAGCATGGCAAAGAGTATTTCGTGGCATCCATGTCTGCCCGCACAATTGTTTATAAGGGCTTACTTTTGGCAAACCAAGTGGGCGCCTATTACCAAGATCTGCAAGATCAACGTACTGTTTCAGCATTAGCTTTAGTGCATCAACGTTTCTCTACCAATACATTCCCTGCATGGGAGCTAGCTCACCCTTATCGCATGATTGCCCACAACGGTGAGATCAATACTGTTAAAGGTAATGTCAACTGGGTTAATGCGCGCGAAGGAGCAATTAGCTCCCCAGTGCTAGGCGATGATTTGAAAAAGTTATGGCCATTAATTTATCCAGGCCAATCCGATACAGCCTGTTTTGATAACTGTTTAGAGCTATTAGTAATGGCAGGTTATCCCTTGGCGCAAGCCATGATGATGATGATTCCGGAGGCATGGGAACAGCACGCCTTAATGGATGAGAATCGCCGTGCGTTTTATGAGTATCACGCAGCCATGATGGAACCATGGGATGGTCCTGCTGCAATGGCATTTACTGATGGCCGCCAGATTGGCGCGACATTGGATCGCAACGGTCTGCGTCCAGCACGGTACTACGTAACCGATGATGACTTAGTCATCATGGCTTCTGAAGCCGGTGTATTGCCCATCTTGGAAAGTAAGATTGTTCAAAAATGGCGCTTGCAGCCAGGCAAGATGTTCATGATAGATATGGAGCAGGGCCGCATTATTGATGACATTGAGCTCAAGAATGCAGTCTCTAAATCCAAGCCTTATAAGAGTTGGATTGATGCTGTGCGTGTGAAATTAGATGAGGTCCACGTTAGTAAGGGAGATTTAGTGGATGAAAAAACCACGATTCGACCAGCAGCTAAATTATTAGATCGACAACAGGCATTTGGTTATACCCAGGAGGATATTAAGTTCCTCATGGCACCAATGGCCATGAATGGTGAAGAGGCCATTGGTTCAATGGGCAACGATAGTCCATTGGCCGTTCTCTCAAATAAGAACAAGCCACTTTATAACTACTTTAAGCAACTATTTGCTCAGGTGACTAATCCTCCGATTGACCCCATTCGCGAAAACTTGGTGATGTCTTTAGTTTCTTTTATTGGGCCTAAGCCTAATTTATTAGATACCAATAATATCAATCCACCAATGCGCTTAGAAGTCAGTCAGCCTATTTTGGATTTTGATGACATCACTAAAATTCGCCATATTGGCCATTACACCAATGGTAAGTTTCGCTCCTACGAATTAGATATCTGCTACCCAGCTTCTTGGGGTAAAGCGGGTATTGAGGCCCGCTTAGCATCTTTGTGTGCAGAAGCGGCTGATGCCGTGCGCTCTGGCTACAACATTTTGATCGTGAGTGATCGTCAGGTGGATGAAGAGCATGTGGCTATTCCTGCATTACTGGCTACTTCAGCAATTCATCAACATCTAGTTGAAAAAGGCTTACGGACAAGTGTTGGTCTTGTAGTTGAGACTGGTAGTGCGCGAGAGACCCATCACTTTGCTCTCTTGGCTGGTTATGGTGCTGAAGCAGTGCACCCCTACCTTGCAATGGAAACCTTGGCTGAGATGGCTAAAGGCTTATCTGGTGATTTATCTGCTGAAAAGGCCGTTAAGAATTTCGTCAAAGCGATTGGTAAGGGATTGCAAAAGGTGATGTCCAAAATGGGCATCTCTACTTATATGTCATATACCGGCTCACAGATTTTTGAAGCCATTGGCCTAAACCATGAAGTAATTGATCATTATTTCAAAGGTACGCCATCTAATGTGGGTGGTATTGGGGTATTCGATGTAGCACAAGAAGCCTTACGCATGCATACAGCTGCTTTTGGAAATGATCCTGTCTTAGAAAATATGTTGGATGCTGGTGGTGAGTATGCATTTCGTATTCGTGGTGAAAACCATATGTGGACCCCTGACACCATTGCCAAGCTGCAACATTCCACTCGAATCGGAGCTGAGAAGGGTTATCAGACTTATAAAGAGTACGCCAACATCATTAATGATCAAACTAAGCGCCAAATGACTTTGCGTGGATTGTTTGAATTTAAGATAGAGCCCTCTAAAGCAATCCCCTTAGATGAGGTGGAGTCTGCTAAAGAAATCGTCAAACGTTTTGCTACGGGCGCGATGTCTTTGGGCTCGATTTCAACTGAAGCTCATGCAACCTTAGCCATTGCCATGAATCGTATTGGTGGCAAATCTAATACGGGTGAAGGCGGTGAAGATCCCAACCGTTACATTAATGAGCTTAAAGGTATTCCTATTCAGCGCGGTGAAACCTTGGCAAGTATTTTGGGCGATGACGTAGTTCAAGCGCATATTCCTTTGCAAGATGGCGACTCACTGCGCTCTAAGATTAAGCAGGTTGCTTCTGGTCGATTTGGTGTGACTACTCAATATTTGCGCTCTGCTGATCAGATTCAGATCAAGATGGCCCAAGGTGCCAAGCCTGGTGAAGGCGGTCAATTGCCTGGCGGCAAGGTTTCCGATTACATTGGTAAGTTACGCTTCTCAGTGCCAGGTGTTGGCTTGATTTCTCCTCCACCACACCATGACATTTACTCGATTGAAGATATTGCTCAATTGATTCATGACTTAAAGAATGTGAACCCAGTTGCAGATGTATCTGTGAAATTAGTTTCTGAGGTGGGTGTGGGAACCATTGCTGCTGGTGTGGCTAAAGCGAAAGCAGATCACGTGGTGATTGCTGGGCATGACGGTGGTACTGGCGCATCACCACTTTCTTCAATTAAGCATGCCGGCTCTCCGTGGGAACTGGGCTTGGCTGAAACACAGCAAACGCTGGTTCTCAATGGTTTGCGCAGCCGTATTCGTGTTCAGGCCGATGGTCAAATGAAAACCGGTCGCGATGTAGTGATTGGTGCTTTGTTAGGTGCTGATGAATTTGGTTTTGCAACGGCGCCATTGGTAGTTGAAGGTTGCATCATGATGCGTAAGTGCCATTTAAATACTTGCCCTGTCGGAGTTGCTACTCAAGACCCTGAGTTGCGTAAGAAGTTTTCTGGTAAGCCAGAGCATGTTGTGAACTTCTTCTTCTTTATTGCAGAAGAGGTACGTGAAATTATGGCGCAATTGGGGATTCGTAAGTTCGATGACTTAATCGGTCGCGTTGATCTCTTGGATACTCGTAAGGGAATCGAGAACTGGAAGGTTCATGGTTTGGATTTCAGCAAGATCTTTGCTGCCCCACAAGTGGCAAGCGATGTTCCGCGCTACCAAGTTCTCACACAAGACCATGGTTTGGCTAGCGCCCTTGACAATATTTTGATCGAAAAGAGTGAACCTGCCCTAGAGCGTGGCGAGAAAGTATCTTTCATTGTTCCGGTTAAGAATGTAAACCGTACAGTAGGCGCCATGCTTTCTGGTGAAGTAGCTCAACGATACGGCCATGCGGGCTTGCCTGATGACACAATTCATATTCAATTAAATGGTACTGCTGGACAAAGCTTTGCAGCTTTTCTGGCTCGTGGCATCACCTTGGATTTAGTTGGTGATGGTAATGACTATGTTGGTAAAGGTTTGTCAGGTGGACGCGTGATTGTACGTGCTCCACATGAGTTCCGCGGCGACACTGCTCAGAACATCATTGTTGGTAATACCGTTCTTTACGGTGCAATTGGAGGCGAGGCGTTCTTTAATGGTGTTGCTGGTGAGCGTTTTGCAGTTCGTAACTCTGGTGCGACAACTGTCGTCGAAGGTACCGGTGATCATGGTTGTGAATACATGACTGGTGGTACTGTCGTGGTCTTGGGCGCAACTGGCCGTAACTTCGCAGCGGGTATGAGCGGTGGTATTGCCTACGTGTATGACGAAGATGGCCTCTTCGATAAGCGTTGCAATACCAGTATGGCTACTTTGGAAAAAGTGTTGCCTTGTGCCGATCAAATTGCCAAGATGCCAAAGTCTGAGTGGCATGCACCTGTCGACGTAAAAGATGGCGGCGAACGTTTAACGGATGAGCAAATTTTGAAGGGCTTGGTTGAGCGCCATTTCCGTCACACTGGTTCTGAGCGTGCAAAAGCACTCTTGGCTGATTGGGAAAATGCCCGTGCTCGCTTTGTAAAAGTTCTCCCAACTGAGTACAAACGTGCTTTAGGTGAGTTGTGGGAAAAAGCGCAAGACAAAACTGTAACTGCGTAATTTGCTAATAAGTTGCTTAATTTATAAAGATATTAAGAAAAGATACTGAGGATTCGATATGGGTAAGGTCACTGGATTTATGGAGTTTGAGCGCGTAGATGAAACTTACGAAGCTCCCATTAAGCGCCTCCATCATTACAAAGAGTTCGTTGCTGCATTGACGGATGATGAAGCAAAAGTGCAGGGTGCACGCTGCATGGACTGCGGCATTCCGTTTTGTAATAACGGTTGTCCAGTCAACAATATTATTCCTGACTTTAATGACCTTGTTTTTCATAGTGACTGGAAAAATGCACTAGATGTTTTGCAATCAACCAATAACTTTCCAGAATTCACTGGACGTATTTGCCCCGCACCTTGTGAAGCTGCTTGTACATTAGGTATTAATAGCGAGGCGGTTGGCATTAAGTCTATTGAGCATGCCATTATTGATAAGGGTTGGGAAAGTGGTTGGGTTAAGCCGCAACCATCCAAGACTAAGACTGGTAAAAAAGTAGCCGTGGTTGGCGGCGGACCTGCCGGCATGGCAACTGCGCAGCAATTAGCGCGCGTCGGCCATGACGTCACCGTGTTTGAAAAGAATGACCGGATTGGTGGATTGCTTCGTTATGGTATTCCTGATTTCAAAATGGAAAAGTGGTTGATTGATCGTCGCGTTGAGCAGATGCAAGCCGAAGGGGTGAAATTTGAAACAGGTGTTTTTGTTGGTAAAGAAGCCATTGGCGCTGAAGTAAAAAACTATTCAACAAAAACAGTCTCACCTGAACAGTTAATCAAAGATTTTGACGCGGTAGTGATTACTGGTGGCGCGGAGCAGCCACGGGATCTACCTGTGCCAGGTCGTGAGTTAGCTGGCGTTCATTACGCCTTGGAATTTTTGATTCCTCAAAATAAAGAGAATGCGGGTGACTTCAAAAATGAAATCCGCGCTACCGATAAGCATGTTGTAGTGATTGGTGGAGGTGATACTGGTTCAGATTGCGTGGGAACTTCTAATCGGCATGGCGCTAGTCAGGTAACGCAATTTGAATTGCTGCCCCAACCACCAGAAACAGAGAACAAACCTTTAGTGTGGCCTTATTGGCCGACCAAATTACGCACTTCCTCGTCGCATGATGAGGGGTGTGATCGTGACTGGGCGGTAGGAACAAAGCGTTTTGAGGGTAAAAATGGCAAAGTGGAAAAGCTTATTGGCGTTCGTTTGGAGTGGAAAGACGGCAAGATGTCAGAAGTGCCAAACTCCGAATTTGAAATTAAGGCTGACTTGGTGCTGTTAGCCATGGGATTTGTTTCACCAGCCCTACAAGTGCTAGATGCTTTTGGGGTGGAAAAAGATGCTAGAGGTAATGCAAAAGCCACCGTTGAGGGTCAAAAAGCCTATCAAACCAATGTTTCTAAGGTATTTGCGGCCGGTGATATGCGTCGCGGTCAATCCCTAGTGGTGTGGGCCATTCGTGAAGGGCGCCAGTGCGCTCAGGCAGTAGATGAGTATTTAATGGGCTCTTCTGTATTGCCTCGTTGATCAGCCACCATTCTTGTTCTTCATTAAAAAAATCAGCATAATTTACGCATTATGAAACCCCTTAAAGTCCCTACGAAAGAAAAGTGTGCCGTAATTTGCCTATTGGCCTTGTTGCAGTGGGGATGAGGATTGCTAACTTCCTAGGACCTCATAGACATGGGTGGCTTCGAATATCTTTTTTGGACTCTATTCAGTATGGATTGGGTTTTACAGGCGGGCGATAATGTCTAGGATATGAACAAAAGCCCGTCAAATCCTTCAAGTGCAAATACCCCAGCTGCAGGAGATGTTGTCGTTGCAGTGAAGGATGTCAACTTTTCCTACGCACCAGGGGAACGCCAAATTTTGTCGGGGCTCAATATGGAGTTCCGTCGGGGCCAAGTAGTAGCTGTTATGGGTAGTTCGGGTTGTGGCAAGACCACTATTCTCAGATTAATTGGTGGGCAATTTAGTGCGCAGTCTGGCCAGGTACTTTTTGAAGGCTGTGATGTTGGCAAGATGAATAATTCTGAGCTTATGACTGCACGCCGTCGGATGGGAATGCTTTTTCAGTTTGGCGCTCTCTTTACAGATTTAAGTGTTTTTGAAAATGTCGCCTTTCCTTTGCGTGAGCATACGGATTTAAGTGAAGAACTCTTGCGCTTATTAGTGCTCATGAAACTCAATGCAGTTGGCCTTAGGGGCGCGCGCGATTTAATGCCTTCCCAAATCTCTGGCGGAATGGCGAGACGGGTTGCTTTGGCTCGCGCTATTGCTTTAGATCCTCCGCTCATTATGTACGACGAGCCATTTGCTGGCTTAGATCCCATCTCTTTGGGTATTACTGCGCGCTTAATACGAGATCTCAACAATGCTTTAGGGGCAACTAGCTTATTGGTCACCCACGATGTAGAGGAGACTTTTGAAATCGCAGATTATGTATATTTCATTGCTAATGGGCGCATTGGGGCGGAAGGCACCCCCGCAGAACTCAGTTGCTCTACAGATCCCTTTGTGCGCCAATTTTTAGATGCGGCGCCAGATGGCCCTGTGCCATTTCATTACCCCGGTGAAAGTTTGACAGAAGATTTTGGGGTGAGAATCCTATGAGCGTACTTCATAAATCCCTCGATTTACTTCTCAATTTTTTCGGCGATCTTGGATTTTTTGTGCGCCGTAACCTAACAAGTCTTGGGCTTGCAACGCGGATGTTTATTGCAGTCATTTTGCGTTCTGGCTTCTTATTAAAAAGACCCCGTTTAGTATCTGATCAAATTCTGTTTGTAGGTAATCATTCATTTGTCATTATTGCCGTATCAGGTTTATTCGTCGGATTTGTATTGGGTTTACAGGGCTACTACACTTTGAATCGTTATGGCTCAGAGCAAGCATTAGGTTTATTGGTGGCACTTTCTTTAACCCGTGAGCTTGGACCTGTGATTACTGCCTTGTTATTTGCTGGTCGTGCAGGAACATCTTTAACTGCTGAAATCGGTTTAATGAAAGCAGGCGAACAACTTAGCGCCATGGAAATGATGGCAGTCGATCCCTTAAGCCGCGTGATTGCCCCCCGTCTTTGGGCCGGCATTATTGCAATGCCCATTTTGGCTACCATCTTTACTGCGGTGGGTGTTATGGGCGGCTACTTTGTGGGCGTGCCTTTGATTGGGGTTGATTCTGGGGCATTTTGGTCACAGATGCAGGGCGGTGTTGATCTGTTTTCTGATATTGGCAATGGCTTAATTAAAAGCATGGTATTTGGGGTGGCAGTGACATTTATCGCTCTTTATCAAGGATATGAAGCGAAACCTACGCCAGAAGGTGTGTCACAAGCGACTACCCGTACAGTGGTGATCTCTTCTTTATCAGTTTTAGCATTGGATTTCTTGCTAACTGCAATGATGTTCTCGAATTAGAAAGATTAAACTGGAACTCTTATGAGAAAAAGTGCAATTGATATCTGGGTAGGAATTTTTGTAGCCATTGGCTTATTGGCAGCTCTATTTTTAGCGCTCAAGGTAGGTAATATGAACGCGGTTTCATTTGCTCCTACTTATAAAATTTCTGCCCGGTTTGACAATATCGGTGGATTAAAGCCGCGCGCTCCTGTCAAGAGTGCAGGTGTGGTGGTGGGGCGCATCGCCAACATTTCCTTTGATGACAAAACATACCAGGCTACAGTGGTGATGACCATCGATGAAATATATAAATTTCCTAAAGACTCATCAGCCAAGATTTTGACCTCTGGTTTATTGGGTGAGCAGTACATTGGCCTAGAGGCTGGCGGCTCTGACGATATGTTAGTTGCTGGCCAAAAGATTACACAAACCCAATCAGCCATCGTTTTAGAAAACTTAATTAGCCAATTCTTGTACAACAAGGCAGCAGATAGTGGGCAGGATAAGGGCGCTGTAAAATGATTTTATGGATGGCCAAGCTTAAGCAGCTATTGATAGTAGGCTTAGCCACTTTAGTCTTGGGGTGCGCATCTATTCCTGCTGGTGTTGAGCCATCCCCCCATGATCCTTGGGAACCATTTAATCGTTCGGTCTTTGAGTTTAACGAAGGCTTAGATGCCTATTTATTAAAGCCTGTGGTGGCTGGCTACCGCTTTATTTTGCCGGAGTTTGTGCGTGATGGCATCTATAACTTCTTTAGCAACTACAACGATATCTATACCGCCTTACAAAATTTATTACAAGGCAAGCCAGACTATGCTTTTAATGACTTTATGCGAGTAGTAGTCAATACTACATTTGGATTGGGCGGCTTAATCGATATGGCTACGCCTGGTGGCTTACCTAAGCATAAAGAGGATTGGGGCCAAACATTTGGTGTTTGGGGCATTCCATCTGGTCCTTATGTAGTACTGCCTTTTTTTGGCCCAAGTAATGTACGGGATACCTTTGGAACGGTAGCAGATATAGAGTCAGATTATCTGTTTAGCTATGTAAAAGATATAGGGCTACGCAATAGTATTACTGGTTTACGGGTCGTTAATGCGCGAAATACCTATTTTGAGGCTGGTGATTTAATCGATGGCGCCGCAATTGATAAATATAGCTTTATGCGTGATGCCTATATCCAAAGAAGGGAATATCAGATTAACGAGGGGCGTGAAGATAGAGAGCCCCTAATGCCCGTTTACGAAAATCCTTACGAGTAAATCGCCAAGGCGTGTAGCAGTTTGCTTAAAAGGCTAAAATTAGCCTCTATGAATACGCTGGAACACACACTGCTTGAGGATCTATGAAAAGCTGCAAAATGATTAAAAAATGCTTTGCCATAGGCTTAATTGGCCTATTTGTTGCAATTGGCGCCGCAAGTGCACAAGCCCCTGATCAATCGACTCCTGACGGCTTAATTAAGACAGTGGTCTCTGATGTGATGGCCTCTGTAAAGTCCGATCCTGAAATTCAAAAAGGCAATATTCCTCGCATTGTGGAATTGGTGGATAAAAAAATTGTCCCCTACACCGATATGCGTCGTACTACAGAAATGGCAATGGGCCCTAATTGGAAAAAGGCTAGTCCAGAACAGCAGGCTCAATTAATAGCTGAATTTAAGACCCTATTGATTCGGACCTACTCTGGTGCCTTGAGTCAGTTGCGTGATCAAACAGTGCAATTTAAGCCATTAAGAGCGGCGCCCGATGACAAAGAAGTGGTTGTGAAGACGGTGGTACTTGGGCGTGGTGACCCCGTTCCTCTAGATTACCGCTTAGAAAACACCCCTACCGGCTGGAAAGTCTATGACATGAATATCATGGGCGTTTGGTTAGTTGAGGCCTATCGCAATCAGTTTGCTAATCAGATTAGCCAGAATGGCATTGATGGCTTGGTGAAATTTTTACAAGAGCGCAACAAGCAACTTGCCACTGCAAAACCTGCTAATTAAGAACAAGAACGCAAGAACTATGTCCTTTTTATTGCCTGCCTCAGTTACTCAAGACAATGTGTTGCAGTTAGAAAAAGAGGGTTTAATCAATTCTGTAAACCTCAGAACCGTAGACTGTTCGGGTTTAAAAGATTTTGACTCTACAGTACTCACAGTTTTGCTCGCGTGGCAGAAAAAATTACAGATAGATGGCCACCAGTTGACCATCGCTCATGCACCAGAAAAATTAAAAGTGTTAGCCAGTGTCTACGGCGTTTCTGCTTTGCTAGGTTTGTCATAGCATGCACGCTGCTATATCGATTAAGAACATTTCGAAAAATTACGGAGCACTTCAAGCGCTAGACGATATTTCTTTATCGATTGAGCCAGGCGAATTTTTTGGGTTGCTTGGTCCAAACGGGGCTGGTAAGACCACCTTAATTTCCATATTAGCTGGATTAGTTAGAGCTGACCATGGGCATGCCTCTATTATGGGCGCCGATGTGCAAAGTCATTTTCGTGAAGCGCGTCGTATGTTGGGAGTCGTTCCGCAAGAATTGGTATTTGATCCTTTCTTCACTGTTCGCGAAACTTTGCAATTTCAGTCGGGCTACTTTGGAATTCGGAACAACGATGCTTGGGTAAATGAGATCATAGCTCATCTAGACCTTGCAGGTAAGGCCGATAGTAATATGCGATCGTTGTCTGGTGGAATGAAGCGACGGGTTTTAGTGGCACAAGCATTAGTGCATAGACCGCCAGTCATTATTTTGGATGAACCCACTGCTGGAGTAGATGTAGAGTTGCGTCAATCTTTGTGGCAATTTATTAGTCGTTTGAATCAAGATGGACACACCATTGTGCTAACTACTCACTACCTTGAAGAGGCGCAGGCATTATGTCAACGCATTGCGATGCTCAAGCAAGGAAAAATTGTCGCATTAGACAGTACTGAAAATCTCTTAAGGCAGCATGGCTCCATTAAAAAAAATGGTGAAGCTAAGGTGGATTTAGAAGATGTGTTTGTAAATATTATGTCGGGCAATGCACTGTGAGAAATACGGTTAATAAGCCCTTACTCGTGTATGGCAGTGGCTTTCCAACTCTGCTGCATAAAGAAATTAAGCGTTTTTATAAGGTAGGATTTCAAACGGTTGCCGCCCCAGTGTTAACGGCCATTTTGTATTTAATGATTTTTGGGCATGTCCTAGAGGGCAAAGAAATATATGGCCGCTTAAGCTATACAGCTTTTTTAATCCCTGGTCTAGTGATGATGAGCGTCTTGCAAAATGCCTTTGCTAATACCTCTTCCTCATTAATTCAGTCAAAAGTCACTGGTAATTTGGTATTTGTCTTGTTGGCGCCTTTTAGTCACTTGGAGTTTTATACTGCCTATGTATTGGCAGCCGTGTTTCGTGGAGTAGTAGTGGGTATGGGTGTTTTGGTATTTACAGCTTGGTATGCGCCACCCGCCTTTGAATACCCCCTTTGGATTTTGAGCTTTGCCTTTTTAGGTGCAGCTATCTTGGGAAGTATGGGCTTGATTGCTGGTATCTGGGCAGATAAATATGATCAGTTAGCTGCTTTTCAGAATTTCATCATCATGCCCGCCACCATGCTATCTGGCGTATTCTATTCCATTCATTCCTTACCAGTGGCATGGCAAACAGTTTCTCATTTCAATCCTTTCTTTTACATGATTGATGGATTTCGTTATGGATTTTTTGGGGTATCTGATATGTCCCCTTGGACTAGCTTGGGGATCGTGACATGTTTTTTTGTACTAGTTTCTGTGGTCGCATTGCGCTTACTACAAAAAGGCTATAAGTTAAGAAACTAGTTACCTATATAGTTATACCCCAATTCTGTATTGAAGCATTCTTTATAAAATAGAAATTAGGAGATCGTGATGTTGCCAACCCCTCAACAAATTGAAGGCTATATCGAGCAAGGCATTGCCTGCACCTATCTTAAAGTAGAGGGCGATGGACAGCATTTTTTTGCTACTATTGTGAGCCCTGAGTTTGAGGGTAAGCGCTTAATCCAGCGGCATCAATTGGTATACAGCGCTATGGGCGATCGGATGAAGGCTGAAGTGCATGCTTTATCAATTAAAGCGTTTACTCCACAAGAGTATGCACAAAATACCAATTCGTAAGAATAAAAAATAGATAAACCTTAGACACAACTGTAGATACATCGCATTTAATTGGAATTGATTCATGGATAAATTACGAATGGTAGGTGGTACACCACTAAAAGGTGAGGTGCTGATTGCTGGCGCTAAGAACGCTGCGCTGCCAATTCTTTGTGCTTGCTTATTAAGCGATCAGCCCATCACCTTGCGTAATGTTCCGGATTTGCAAGATGTGCGGACAATGCTCAAGCTTTTACAAGAAATTGGCGTGGTAGTAAGTTTTCCTGATGCCAATGATCGCCACCATTTAGTGCTTAATGCGGCCCATATTAAAAGTTCAGAAGCCACCTATGAGATGGTGAAAACCATGCGCGCTTCTATTTTGGTTCTTGGCCCATTACTAGCCAGAATGCATAGTGCCAAAGTCTCTTTACCAGGCGGATGTGCGATTGGTGCTCGGCCAGTAGACCAGCACATCAAAGGTTTAAAAGCCATGGGTGCTACGATCAAGATTAAGAGCGGCTATATTCAAGCAACCACAAAATCCCCTACCGGTCGTTTGCAAGGCGCATCAATCCTCACAGACATGATTACGGTGACGGGTACCGAGAACTTATTAATGGCAGCCACCTTGGCTAGTGGTACGACTATTTTAGAAAACGCTGCGCGCGAGCCAGAAGTGGGCGACCTAGCAGAACTTCTAGTCAAAATGGGCGCCAAGATTACCGGTATCGGTAGTGACCGTTTAGTGATTGAGGGCGTAGAAAAGCTTCACAGCGCTGATCACTCCGTTATCGCTGACCGGATTGAAGCAGGTACATTCTTATGTGCTGTGGCCGCTGCTGGCGGAGAGATCTTGGTGAAGGACTGTCGCCCTGATACCTTGGATGCCGTTATCGTAAAACTAAAAGAAGTCGGCCTAGAAATGGAAGTAGGACCTGATTGGATTAGAGCTAGCATGAAGGGTAGGCCAAAGGCGGTGAGTTTTCGTACTTCTGAGTATCCGGCCTTCCCAACCGATATGCAGGCGCAATTAATGGCCGTCAATGCCATTGCTAGCGGTAACTCTACCATTACAGAAACTATCTTTGAGAACCGTTTCATGCACGTCCAAGAATTAAACCGCCTTGGCGCTGATATCGCCATTGAGGGTAATACCGCGATTGCACAGGGCGTGGAGAAGCTTTCTGGGGCGATTGTGATGGCTACCGACCTTCGAGCATCAGCTAGTTTGGTGATTGCTGGCTTGGCTGCCCAAGGGGAGACTCAGGTTGATCGGATTTATCACTTAGACCGCGGGTATGACCGCATGGAACAAAAGTTGACCCTATTGGGAGCCAACATTGCCCGAATCAAGTAAGCCTAGTAGATAATTGGTCTGATGAAGTTAACTCTAGCCCTCTCAAAGGGGCGTATCTTCGAAGAAACGGCACAGATCTTATCTAAGATCGGTATTGTGCCGCTCGAAGATCCTGAAAAGTCACGAAAACTGATTATTGAAACTTCCAATCCAGATGTCCGCTTAATTATTGTTCGTGCCTCTGATGTGCCTACTTATGTGCAATTTGGCGGTGCTGATTTTGGGGTGGCTGGCTTGGATGTTTTAATGGAAAACGGCACTGATGGTCTTTATGTGCCTTTTGATTTGGATATCGCCAAATGCCGCATGTCTGTTGCAGTAAAAGAAGGCTTTGATTACGCCACAGCAGTAAAGCAGGGTTCTCGCTTACAAGTTGCCACAAAATACGTTAATTGCGCACGCGATCACTTTGCAAACAAAGGTGTGCACATTGATACGATTCATCTCTATGGTTCGATGGAGTTAGCCCCATTAGTGGGTTTGGCAGATGCGATCGTCGATTTGGTTTCTACTGGTAATACCTTGCGTGCCAATGGCTTGGTTGAAGTAGAGTCTATTGCCGACATTAGTGCCCGTTTAATAGTCAATCAAGCCTCGTATAAGCGTAAGCGTGCTCAGTTGCAGCCATTCTTTGAGTTGCTCAAGTAATCAAGAAAAGACGAATTCGAATGTCTTCTCTACAAATTAAAATCAAGCGCCTCAATAGCAAAGATGCGGGGTTTAAAGAAATCCTCTTATCTAGCCTTTCTTTGCCGATGGCAGATGATGAGGCGATTGATGCTGCAGTAGTAAAAATTCTGGCGCAAGTCAAAAGTGAGGGTGATGCCGCTGTACTCTCCTTTACAAAGCAGTTTGATCGCTTAAATGTAGCTAGCGTCAGCGAGCTAGAGATTTCTCTTCAAGAGCTCGAGAGGGCCTATCAAGGTTTATCGACAGAGCAAAAAAATGCTCTGGATATTGCTGCACAAAGAATACGTGCGTATCACGAGAAGCAAAAGATTGAGGCTGGTTGCCACTCTTGGGAATATCAAGAAGCTGATGGCACACGTTTAGGTCAAAAAGTCACAGCCTTAGATCGTGTGGGAATTTATGTTCCTGGTGGCAAAGCGGCCTATCCCTCGTCTGTCTTAATGAACGCAATCCCTGCAAAGGTTGCTGGTGTGAAAGAAGTCATCATGGTGGTGCCTACGCCTGATGGAGTACGTAATCCTTTGGTTCTTGCTGCCGCATGGCTGGCAGGAGTTGACCGGGTCTTTACAATTGGCGGTGCGCAAGCCGTTGGTGCCTTAGCCTACGGCACAAATACCATTCCATCAGTCGACAAAATTGTTGGTCCTGGTAATGCGTATGTAGCAGCGGCTAAACGCAGGGTATTTGGAATTGTTGGCATCGATATGATTGCTGGCCCTTCAGAAATTTTGGTTCTTTGTGATGGTTCTAGCAACCCAGATTGGGTTGCGATGGATTTGTTCTCTCAAGCAGAGCACGATGAGTTGGCTCAGTCCATTTTGCTTTGCCAGAATGAGCAATTTATCGAACAAGTGCAAGCTAGTATTAGCAAGCTGCTGCCAGAGATGCCTAGAAAGAAAGTGATTGAGGCATCACTTACCAATCGCGCGTTATTGATTCAGGTAAAAGATATGGGCGAGGCTTGTGAGATTGCTAATGCGATTGCTGCTGAGCATTTAGAAATTTGTGCTACTGACGCGCGCAAGTGGGCCGAGTTAATTCGTCATGCGGGCGCTATTTTTATGGGTAACTACACCAGTGAGTCTCTGGGTGATTATTGCGCAGGCCCAAATCACGTCTTACCAACAGCGCGGACTGCGCGTTTTTCTTCGCCCTTAGGTGTGTATGACTTTATCAAGCGCTCGAGCATGATTGAAGTGAGTGAAGCGGGTGCTAAAACCTTAGGCGCTGTAGCTAGCACCTTAGCGCATGGTGAGGGATTGCAAGCCCATGCCCGCGCAGCTGAGATGCGACTCAAGAAATAATTAAAACGCCGCTAAGATTTCTTTAAGTGCGGCCAGCAATTCATCGCTTTGTGCATCTGTGCCAATGGTGATGCGTAGATATTCCTCAATAAGTGCTGATTTGAAATGACGCACGATAATGCCGCGATCCCGCAAGGCTTGATATAACTTTGCACCTGCATGTTTTGGATGGCGTGTAAAAATAAAATTGGCTGTTGACGGCAAAGTATCAAATCCCATTGAGGCCAGCTCTTTTACAAGACGCTCACGAGTTTGAATTACCTTTTTCGCCGTAGATTCCAAATGGGCTTGATCTTGTATTGAGGCAATCGCCCCAGCTTGGGCTAAGCGTCCAAGCGGGTAGGAGTTAAAGCTGTTCTTTACTCGTTCTAGGCCCTCGATCAGTGAGGGATGTCCCACTGCAAAACCAACGCGAAGGCCGGCCAGTGCCCTCGATTTAGAGAGGGTGTGGACCACTAGAAGATTTTCTGGGCAAGCACTTCCGCGAAGAAGTGGAATGCAGGACTCAGTTCCATAGTCCACATACGCCTCATCAATCACCACTACTGAATCAATATTAGTTTTTAGTAAGGCTTCAATCTGGCTACGAGCGATAGATCTGCCGGTAGGCGCATTGGGATTGGGGAAAATGATCCCGCCATTGGGGGTTTTAAAGTCATTCACCTGGATCTCAAAATTTGACCCGAGCGGGATGGTTTTGTAGTCAATTCCAAATAACTTGCAGTACACAGGATAAAAGCTATAGGTAATATCCGGAAATTGAACTGGCTTGGCTTGTTTAAGGAGGCCTAAAAAGACGTGGGCTAGGACCTCGTCGGAACCATTTCCTAAAAACACCTGTTTTGGGTCTAGGCCGTGCAAATTGGCAATGGCTTTTTTAAGGAACACTCCTTCGGGGTCTGGATAGAGCCTTAAATCATCATTATTTTGCTGGCTAATGGCTGCTAGCGCCTTGGGCGATGGGCCGTAAGGGCTTTCATTGGTATTGAGTTTGACCAGCCGAGCCATTTGCGGCTGCTCCCCAGGAACGTAAGGGGTGAGGGTCTGAACAACGGGGCTCCAAAAGCGGCTCATGGGGTACTTTGGTCAAAAATCAGCAAAAAGTAAAATAAACGCAGACAAGCAAGCATAGTGAAATCAATCCAGCCAAGCAAACTCAGTATTTATATCGGCACTAGGGATGATATTATGAAACTTGGATCAACCCTTCGCCTCGCGGCGCAATGAAGCATGCGGCAAGCCGACGTAACCCGAAACACTTCGGAAACTAAAATTCAAATTACCATCAATTTAGATGGCACAGGTAAGGCTGAGCTTGCCACAGGCGTTCCCTTCTTAGATCATATGCTTGATCAAATTGCCCGACACGGCATGATCGACTTAAAAGTAGTTGCCAACGGGGATACCCATATTGACGATCACCATACCGTTGAAGACGTGGGCATTACCTTGGGTCAAGCATTTGCCAAGGCAGTGGGCGCTAAAGCGGGCATTACCCGCTATGGCCACTCCTATGTGCCGTTAGACGAAACCCTATCGCGTGTCGTGATCGACTTTTCTGGCCGTCCAGGTTTGGAATTTAACGTACCCTTCACCCGAGCACGGGTAGGTGATTTTGATGTGGATCTGAGTATCGAGTTCTTCCGCGGCTTTGTAAACCATGCTGGCGTAACGTTACATATCGATAATTTAAGAGGCATTAATGCCCACCATCAGATTGAAACGGTGTTCAAGGCCTTTGGCCGTGCTTTGCGCATGGCTTTGGAAATTGACCCGCGTGCATCTGGTGTTGTTCCTTCTACTAAGGGCAGCCTCTAATCTAAAAACTGCTATTACTCAGTTCAAGACTGCCAAAGAAATCCAGAAAACATAGGTACATAGGTAAACAGTTGGCGCAAACAATTGCGATCGTAGATTACGGAATGGGTAACCTGCGTTCCGTCTATCAAGCTTTTCATCATGTTGCGCCTGATGCCAATGTAGTAATTGCACACACCCCAGAAGAAATCATTTGCGCGGAGCGCGTGGTACTTCCAGGTCAGGGCGCTATGCCCGATTGCATGAAGCACCTAGAAGAGTCGGGGCTACTTACAGCATTGCTAGATGCTGCAAAAAACAAGCCGCTCTTGGGGGTTTGTGTGGGCGAACAAATGCTATTTGATCAAAGTGCTGAAGTACGCTCTGATGCTCAATCACAGTGGACCTCTTGCTTGGGTTTAATCCCGGGTGAAGTAAGGCGTTTTGAGTTGGCTGGCAAATTACAGCCAGACGGCTCTGCTTACAAAGTTCCTCATATGGGTTGGAACCAAGTACGCCAAGATCAAGGGCACCCACTTTGGTACGGGATACCTGATTTAACTAGCTTTTACTTTGTGCATAGCTACTACGTGGTTCCACAGCGCAAGGAGGATATTACGGGCTCTACTGAGTATGGCGGCTGGTTTACCTCTGCTGTTGCAAGGGATAATATTTTTGCGACACAATTTCATCCAGAAAAAAGTGCAGAATATGGTTTACAGCTTTACAAAAACTTTGTTTCTTGGCAACCTTAATCACTCTCTAATGTACTGCTATGCTGCTGATTCCTGCGATTGACTTAAAAGACGGCCACTGTGTTCGACTAGAGCAAGGTGATATGAATAGAGCTACGGTTTTTTCTGAGGACCCTGGTGCAATGGCGGCGCACTGGATAAGCAAGGGTGCGCGTCGATTGCACTTGGTGGATCTGAATGGTGCATTTGCTGGCAAGCTCAAAAATGAATCCGCGATCAAAGCCATTCTGAAAGCCGTTGGTGATGAGATCCCTGTTCAGCTTGGCGGGGGCATCCGTGATTTAGATACGATCGAGCGATTACTGGATGATGGTATTAGCACAGTCATTATTGGTACTGCTGCGGTAAAGAGTCCCGGGTTTGTGCAAGATGCTTGTACCGCATTTCCGGGACATATCATGGTGGGTTTGGATGCTCGTGATGGCAAGGTGGCAACCGATGGCTGGAGCAAGATTACTGGCCATGAAGTGATTGACCTCGCCCAGAAATTTGAAGACTGGGGGGTTGAGGCCATTATCTATACCGACATTGGACGCGATGGCATGCTCAAGGGCGTCAATATGGAGGCGACGATTAAGCTAGCGCAGGCTATCCGCATTCCGGTGATTGCTAGTGGTGGTTTATCTAGTAATCAAGATATTAAGGCCCTGTGTGAAGCAGAGGCTGAAGGCATTATGGGTGTGATTGCAGGGCGCTCCATTTATGCTGGTGATCTTGATCTGACTGCTGCGCAACAGTATGCCGATGAGCTGACTTTGAAGTACGCCCAGAAATTTATTTAATGCTAGTTCGAGTCTTAATCGCATGCTAACTAAACGAATTATTCCTTGCCTTGACGTCACAGCAGGGCGCGTTGTTAAAGGCGTGAATTTTGTGGGTTTACGTGATGCGGGCGATCCAGTAGAGATTGCCAAGCGCTATGACACACAAGGCGCCGATGAATTAACTTTTCTAGATATCACCGCTACCTCGGATGGCCGCGATCTCATTTTGCACATCATTGAAGATGTGGCTTCCCAAGTATTTATTCCTTTAACAGTTGGTGGTGGAGTTCGTGCAGTTGCTGATGTGCGGCGTTTGCTCAATGCTGGCGCAGATAAAGTCAGCATGAACTCCTCTGCTGTTGCTAATCCAGACTTGGTATCTGATGCTAGTGCTTATTATGGTTCTCAGTGCATCGTAGTTGCGATAGATGCAAAAAAGACTGAAGCGGGCAATTGGGAGGTATTTACCCATGGCGGCAGAACTGCGACTGGCATGGATGTGGTGACTTGGGCATCTGAAGTAGCTAAACGTGGTGCCGGTGAAATCCTCCTCACGAGTATGAATCGCGATGGCAGTAAAGATGGTTTTGACTTAGAGTTAACTGCAGCCGTTAGCGATGCAGTGAGTGTTCCGGTGATTGCGTCTGGAGGAGTGGGTAATTTGCAGCACTTAGTGGACGGCATTACCAAAGGCCATGCTGATGCAGTCCTGGCAGCAAGTATTTTTCACTATGGTGAATTTACTGTTGGCCAAGCAAAAGAATATATGGCGAGTCAGGGAATTCCGGTTCGGATTTAAGCGCCCTGCACGCTACTCCAAGGGCGTAGCGCACATTTTCTAGAAATTATTAGGGAAATGAATATTGCAACTGAATCCATCGCTCAAGATGTTTCTTTTGGATCAGTCCTTCATCTGGCAAGAATGTATCAGTTAAGCTCCTATGATGCGTCATATTTAGAGCTTGCAATGCGATATTCAATACCTTTGGCAACCCTAGACAAGGATCTCATTGGCGCTATGAAAAAGGTGGGCGTGTCGCGGTTCACGTTCTAGTTTTCATCATTAGAGGACAACGAAGATTTGCCAATATCGATATCTAGGCTAAAGGGCCATTATTTCTGTCAAAATAAGACAAATGTCAGATAAAACAACAAATACAAACCCAGAAGATGCCGCCCTACTGGAGGCGGTCGCTTGGAATGGGCAAGGCTTGGTTCCTGTTATAACCCAAGAGGCGGTCAGCAAGGATGTTTTGATGATGGCTTGGATGAACCGCGATGCACTTTTGGAAACCTTGCGTCTTGGCGAAGCCGTGTATTGGACCCGCTCACGTCAAAAGCTCTGGCATAAGGGTGAAGAATCAGGCCATATTCAAAAAGTGAAAGAAATCCGCCTCGATTGCGATGGCGACACAATTTTGCTCATAGTTGATCAAAAAGACGGTATTGCTTGCCATACTGGTGAACATAGTTGCTTCTTTCAGGAGTGGGATCCAATCAGTTCAAATTGGCGAAAAATCAGCAAGATCTGACATCAATCTTTAGTTTTTAAGGTTTTCTTTACACCCCGTTATGATTTAGAATGATATATACTTTGATATATACCAAGGGGTTCGAATGATGAGTCAAACAGCAAAAGTCTTTATGAACGGGCGGAGTCAGGCCATTCGCTTGCCTGCCGCGTTTCGTTTTGAGGAAAAAGAGGTGTTTATTCGGCGCGACACCAAAACCGGCGATTTAATTTTGTCTAGAAAGCCGGAAAACTGGGATGATTTTTTTCTAGCCTTGAGGGGCGGGGGCGTTCCAGCAGACTTTTTGAGTCCAGAAGATCGAAATCAAGGTACGCAAAATCGCGATCCTTTTGCAGGAATCGATAAATAATGAGGTATATGCTCGATACTAATACGGTTAGTAGTTTCATGAAAGAAAACCCAAAAGTAAGCAAAAGAATCTCAAGCTTGTCTATGGATAAACTATGCTTATCTGTGATTTCTGAAGGTGAGCTTTTGTACGGTTTGGCTAAAAAACCAAATGCTCTCAATCTTCATAGAATAGTTCGAGAGTTTTTAAAGCGAGTTGACGTACTGGTCTGGGACAGCGATGTAGCTGAGTATTACGGTTCCTTAAGGGTGCAATTGGAGCTCTCAGGAAATGTAATGGGATCCCTTGATATGCAAATTGCCGCACATGCTGCACAAGTTGGCGCTGTTCTAGTAACCAATGACCAAGCATTTAAAAAGGTTCATAAATTAAAGATAGAGGACTGGACGATATAGTCTTAGTAGAACGCTTCAATGAATAACATTAAAAATTTAGATTCTGCTTTGGCTCATTTAGCCGATGTGGTGGATCAACGCCGAGATACATTTAAAGCGGGTCAAGCAGACCCTAAGACTTCTTACACGGCTTTGCTCTTTTCCAAGGGTGACGATGGGATTTTGAAGAAGATTGGCGAAGAGGCTACCGAAGCAGTCATGGCTGCCAAGGATGCCCGCAATGCGAATTTAGCCCCTGAGCAACAAAAACTCTTGGTTGGAGAGATGGCTGATCTTTGGTTTCATTGTCTGATTGCCTTATCTCAATTCAATTTGCGCCCAGAAGACGTGATTGCTGAGTTGGATCGTCGTTTGGGAACTTCAGGCATTGAAGAAAAGGCTGCCAGAAAAGCTGCTAGCAAGGAGTAATTGATGTCCCGGGATCCAAATTGCCTGTTTTGCAAGATTTCTGAAGGTTTGATCCCCTCTCAGAAGGTGTACGAGGATGAGGAGTTCTTTGCCTTTAAGGACATTAACCCAGCGGCGCCAGTGCATTTCTTGATCATTCCAAAGAAACATATTCCGATGTTGGAGTCAGTAGAACCCATAGATGCCCCATTGCTAGGTAGAATGATGGCATTAGCACCGCGTCTTGCCAAAGAGCAGGGTTGCCGTCCTGGAAAAGATGGTGGCTTTAGGGTAATGGTAAATAACGGTGCAGATGGTGGGCAGGAGGTTTATCACTTGCACTTGCATGTGATGGGCGGTCCGCGCCCCTGGAAAAAATAGTCCGAGGAGATTGATGATGGGTTCATTTAGTATTTGGCATTGGCTAATTGTTTTGGTCATTATTTTGTTGGTATTTGGTACCAAAAAATTACGTAATATTGGTGCAGACTTAGGTGGTGCTGTGAAGGGCTTTAAAGATGGCATGAAAACGCCTGAGACAAGCGAAGAGTCTAAGGAGCAAATTGTGCAAAGCACAGCAGCGCCAGCAGATAAAACCGTGGATGTGCAAGCCAAAGATATCAATAAGTGATCATAGAAGCGCAGTTAGAAGTGCATGCGGCTTTTAGGCGATTGGTTTAAATGATTGACCTTGGCGTTTCAAAGCTTGCCCTTATTGCGGTAGTTGCTCTGATTGTCGTTGGACCAGAGCGCCTACCCAAGATTGCGCGTATGGCAGGCAATTTATTTGGCCGTGCACAGCGTTATATGGCAGAGGTCAAGTCTGAAGTTAGCCGTCAGATGGACATAGAGGAATTTAAAAAGCTGCGCGAAGAAAGTGCCTCCGTATTTAAGGATGTGCAAAGCAATATTGAAAGTACCGTTCAAGAGGCTGGTGCTAACTTAAGCGATCAAGCCGATCTTTTTGAAAATAATTTGACCAAGTTACCTCTAGATGAAACAGAAGTACTGCGCAAGTCAATGCGTCAAGGCCGCAGTAGTTGGGGTGTCAGGCGAGCAGCTCGGCCAATTTGGTTTAAACGATCAACTGGTATGCGAACGCGGGTACAGTCTGGGGCTGCTCGGATGAAACGCTTTCATCACAGCGCCAATCAATAAACTAAGCAATAAAAGTAAAACAAAGTTCTTAGCCAATGACGCAAAACAATTCTTCAGAAGATTCGGGTTTACAAGAATCTTTTTTATCTCATTTATATGAGTTACGTGATCGCATCATTAAATCTGTGCTTGCCATCATTATTGTATTTGTTAGTCTGGTGTACTGGGCCCCTGATATTTTTCATCTATTTGCTCAACCGCTACTTCAGGCATTGCCTGCTGGTGGCAAGATGATCGTAACGGACGTCACGGGTTCCTTTTTTGTGCCCATGAAAGTTACCATGCTCGTGGCTTTCTTAATTGCACTGCCAGTGGTGATGTATCAAGTATGGGCCTTTATTGCACCAGGGCTTTATTTGCATGAGCGCAAACTCATAGTGCCTTTAGTGGTAAGTAGCTATAGCTTGTTTATCTTTGGCATGGCCTTTGCCTACTTCTTAGTTTTTCCAACGGTGTTTCAGTTTATGGCAAGTTATAACGCCCCATTAGGTGCGGAGATGTCTACAGACATTGATAACTATCTTAGCTTTGCGATGACGACTTTTTTGGCTTTTGGCATTACCTTTGAAGTACCTGTGGTAGTGGTGGTGCTAGTGCGCATGGGTATGGTGCCATTAGCTAAGCTGAGAGAAATTCGTCCTTATGTCATCGTTGGCGCTTTTGTAATTTCTGCTATCGTCACGCCTCCCGATGTGCTCTCGCAATTGCTCCTAGCAATTCCTATGAGCCTACTTTATGAGTTAGGACTTTTAATTGCCCGTTTCTATGTGCCCAAGCCTACAGATGATGAGCCTGATAGCGCTAAAGAGTCTGGTGCTACAGATCCAGCCACTTAAGTTAGCACTTGATCTTGCATGAAGGTAGCGCTAAGCCATTGGGTTACTCGATCGAATCGATAGCGTCTTTGCCGCAGATTTCCTTCTTGATCTAATTCACTTCCGGCAAAGGCTTTGCCAGCAGCCAATAGGGCTCGTCGTTGTTGGGTAGTATCAATCTGAATGAGCTTAGGTAATATTTTGGGTAACTCATGCCGAATATCTACTACTACGCAATGCTCATGCTGTAGTTGACCCATTACGCATAACAGCAACTCAGCTTTACTCAAATTAAATTGGTTTGCAACAATCAGGCGATGACACATCAAGACCCATTCTTGTTCAAGCTTATGTTCAGCATGATTTAAGGCTTGATTGGCATACGTAGCGAGCTTATACCAATCGTTATTCTTAGGCTCAGAAACATTGGCTAAAATTTTGGCAAGAAGTGCTTTGGCTTCAAGTATCCCTTGCTGATGGGCTTGCCATACCCAATAAGAAGCTTGGAGGCCTTTCACCTTCTCCTCAATTTTTTCACGCTTACGCCACAAGTTTGCGCCTTTTCTAAATTGAGCTTGCGCATGCCCGAGATCTGCAGCCCGATCAAAGCAGCCATCACTCTCTGCGGCGTTGTATCCAGAAAATTGTGGACGCCGGTAAAGTTCTCCTAATGCAAACCAAGCATCGCGATGACCATCTTTAGCGGCAAGTTCTAACCAGTAGGCTGCTTTTTTAAGTGAAGCGTTGGATTTGCCTAGTCGCAGCGCATTATTGTTTTCTATTAAAGACGCATCATCAAACTGCGCTAGCTTTAACCCTAAAGTAAATTTAGCCAGTGTTAAGCCTAGTTCAGCAGCTTGCGCTAGGGCAGCTTCATTCTGATCAGTAAGCCAGGTCTGCCATAAAGAAGAGAGCGCTTCATTTTTTGGTTGGAGCTTAATAAGAAGCTCTTTTGCTTTAGCCGTGAAATCAGATTCCATTTCAGAAAGGCTTAGTAAGTATTTTTTAGCGAGCTTTTGAAGTGTTACTAGATCAGTATTGCCAGCTTGATTTGCAATCCATGCTCCAAGCTCAGCTTGAAGATCTTTTTTATCGGGGTTTAGAAGAAATTCAGCGAGTTGCCATTGAGTGGCATGACTAGCAGGAATACTTAATTCAGAGATCTTCCAAAAAGAATTCCAACCAAAGGAAAAGGCAGGAGAATTAAAGGTGTTAGCTAAAGGTACTGCAGATATTTGATTTAATACCTCTAAGAATTCAGGGGAAGGGCTTACTGATTGAGTTATCTCTGTTGCACTTGAAGAGTTTTTACTAAGTGATTGATTTTCAATAGAAAAATAGGATTTCTCTAGCCAAATCAAGGCATTAGCCGGTTGAATGGGTGTTTTAAAGGCTCCAGTAAGGTAAGCAGAGGCTAAATTTTGTTGCGCACAAACATCACCTAGTCGAGCTGATTGGAGGATTTTTAAGAATTCACGGCTTGCCATATGACAATTTTGACATCTACAGCCCTAAAACACCCGTAAAGGATGCCCTTGTTGCCGTGATACAACAAAGAAAGCCAAAAAACTGCCTTTTGACAAGCAAAAAGAACTCCTAAATACCCTTACCCCCAGTCTAGTGGGGCAAAACAAGCAAAATTCATAGGTCCCAGTTTTATTTGGGCATTACTTTCAATTTATGGAGATTTAAAGAATGAAAAAATCGCTATTCGCAATCGCTGCAGTAACAGCATTTGCTGGTGCAGCTCAAGCTCAGTCATC
>CAIZRK010000006.1 GCA_903935355.1 uncultured beta proteobacterium
AGGTCGTCGAGATCACCATCCATCATGGCATCAATTTTGTAGAGTGTGAGATTGATGCGGTGATCGGTAATCCGACCTTGTGGAAAGTTATAAGTACGAATGCGATCACTTCGATCGCCCGAGCCGACTAAGGATTTTCTAGTTTGCGCTTCTAGTTGGTGTTTTTCTCGTTCACGCGCATCCATGATGCGTGAAACCAATACCTTCATTGCCTGCTCTCGGTTGCGATGCTGACTACGATCATCTTGGCATTCAACCACTGTGCCAGTGGGTAAGTGTGTAATCCGTACTGCAGAATCCGTTTTATTAATATGCTGACCACCGGCACCTGAAGCTCTAAAAGTATCAATGCGTAATTCCGCAGGATTAATTTTGACTGCTTCGAGTTCATCTGCCTCAGGCATCACTGCCACAGTACAGGCGGATGTATGAATCCGTCCTTGCGTCTCGGTTTGGGGTACACGTTGCACACGATGACCACCAGACTCAAACTTGAGGCGTGAGTATACTGATTGACCAACAAGACGTAAGACCACCTCTTTGTAGCCACCAAGATCAGATTCAGCAGCATTAACCATTTCTACTTTCCAGCCTTGTCGTTCGGCAAAGCGAGTGTACATTCTGAGTAAGTCACTGGCAAAGAGTGCGCTTTCATCACCACCAGTACCCGCCCGAATCTCGAGAAAAACATTACGCTCATCATTGGCATCTTTGGGTAATAGCAGTTTTTGTAGTGCACCTTCAAGCTCATCCATGGTGGCTTGGGCTAGTTTTTGTTCTTCGTCGGCAAAGTCCTTCATTTGGGGATCTTTGCGCATCTCTTGTGCGGCCTGAGCGTCAGCCTCAGCTTGTTTATATAAGCCAAATTGCTCCACTACCGTTGCAATATCAGAATGCTCTCGTGTGAGTTTGCGATAGTTGTCCATATCCTTTGTGGACTCTTCGGTAGTTAATAAGGAGTTAAGTTCAGCTAAGCGTGTGTCTAGGTAGTCTAGCTTAGCCCGCATACTGGGCTTCATTTAATGATCTTCTGGCTTGGTATGTGAGGCGAATAATTTAGGTAGCAACTTAATGAGGGCATCACGTTCAGCGCCATTGGAGTGTTGTAGGGCATGTAATGAGCCATGCAAGAACTTATTGGTTAAGCCTTGAGCGAGCGCATTGAGTACTTCTTGGGGGTCATCACCACGCATCAGGTGTTTCATGGCGCGATCTAATTCTAATTGTCGAAAATGTTCGCCTTGTACCTGAATATCCAAAATCAGCGGGACAGTCTTACGGCCTTGCATCCAATGCATAAAGTTGCCAACGCGATCTTCAATAATGGCTTCTGCTTGGCTTACAGCTGCTTGGCGTAAAGAAGCCCCCGTCTGAATCATCATGCCAAGATCATCTACTGTGTAGAGGTAGACATCATTTAGGCGGGCAATTTCTGGTTCAAAGTCACGGGGTACCGCTAAATCGATCATCACCATAGGTTTATGGCGGCGCTGTTTTAATGCGCTTTCCACCATGCCTAGGCCAATAATAGGAAGTGAAGAGGCAGTACAGGAAATAATAATGTCAAACTCATGCAATCTTCCAGGGAGCTCAGAGAGCTTGAAGGACTCTGCTTGGACATCTTGCATGGAAACGGAGTCTGCTAGTTCTTGGCCGCGTTCAATCGTACGATTGGCAATCGCTACTGTTTTAGGTTTATGTGCCACAAAATGAGTTGCACACAGAGTAATCATCTCTCCTGCACCAATAAACAGGACACGTTGCTCGGCTATTTTCTCAAAGATTCGCTCGGATAATCGGACGGCAGCAGCAGCCATCGAAATTGAGTGAGCACCAATTTCAGTTGAGCCGCGGACTTCTTTCGCAACAGCAAAGGTTTTCTGAAAGAGTTGATTGAGATAGGTGCCTAGTACGCCAGCATTATTGGCGGTTCGAACAGCATCTTTCATCTGACCTAAAATTTGGGTTTCACCAATCACCATGGAATCTAGTCCACAAGCAACTCTAAAAGCGTGGCGTACCGCATCAGATTGCGGTAGGGAATAAATGTGGGGTTGTAAGCTACTTGGAGCCAACTTTTGAGTTTTAGCCAACCAATCAAAAGTGGCTTCATGCAATAGACTAGCTGCATTAGCATCATTGGCAGCGCAGTACAACTCGGTGCGATTGCAAGTTGACAATATTGTGGCTTCGGGCAGCCCGGCCTGATTCGCACCAACAAGGTGTTGGCGAAGATCGTGCAACGCTTCTTGAAGAAATTCAGGGTCAAAGGCGACTTTTTCCCGAATAGCGACCGGCGCTGTGTGATGATTGATGCCCAGTGTCAACAACTTCATAATGGTGATTATAGAAGTGATGACAGTATTAATGGGGGTAACAATGGGGTTTTTAGCTTTTCTGGTGATTGGTGGATTATCTGGGGCTTTTGCATGGGCTCTTTATCCTGGGGTGAGAACTGCTAAACCTAAGCTAAAAAAACTCCTTATCGCTATTCTGATTGGTTTTTTAGCTGCTTTAGCGAGTTCTTATACAGGGCAATTTATAGGGTTTTTTCAATCTGGTCAGATGCTGGAGTGGCTTAGTGCCATCTTTGCCTCTTGCCTTATAAGTGGTCTTTATGCTGCGGTTGCTAGGAGGTCTTTTTAGGCCAAGCCTAGCCAAAGTGCCAGCGCCCTATTGACCCGTACCATCATGACATCATTTAGTTCGCCAATCACAGATCCAATTTTTTCACTTCGAATGGACATGATCTTATCGATTTGAACTTGAGATGGTCGAGTCAGCCCATTGGCTTTATTGGGCTCAATATCAAGTCGGAATATTGGGGCTTGCACAATTTCACATGAGATCAACGCAACGGTTACCGTTGCATGGATGTCGGTAAATACGTCTGATTGAAGGATCAAAGCTGGTCTAGGTTTTCCAAAGTGACCCTGCATGGCAACCATTACAACGTTGCCACGTTTCATGCATCATCCAGATCAGTAAGGGCGTCATCAATGAAGGACATCAATTCAGTATCAGCTTGATCAGCAGTGGCTACCAAGGCTGATTGGCGACGACATTCTTCAAAAAATCCTGGCGCTTGCGTATCTGGAACCCATATTTGAATAGGCCTTAATCCAGCATCCCTTAAGGCAAGTCTGTGTTTTTGGACTCTAAGTGCGGTATTTGAAGGCATTTTGAAACCCTTTCTTTTTGTTACATGTAACAAGAAGATTAATCCCTTACTTCAAACAAGTCTAATCTTTCATGATTGCCTGCGTCAACCCAGCAAATGGGCGTTTCTCGATGCCTTGCGAGCCACTCATTAGCTTGATGAAAATGCCCACAACTTGTCTTTCCGCCGGGCTGTAGAAAGGGCCGATCCGTTTTGTAGACCCCCAGCCCTGAGGGATGAGAGGATTTCAGAATCAAGTGATCTGGGGCTGTCTCAATGAGGGGTAACTTGGATTGAGCATGTCCACCCCAGAGCATCCAGATGAGATTGGGTTTTTGTTTAGCTAATTCGCTAATTAGTCGATCAATGAGAAATTTCCAGCCTAGATTTGTGTGACTTCCCGCTTCACCCAATTTAACGCTGAGGGCGGTATTAAGGAGTAGTACACCTTGCTCTGCCCAAGCATGGAGATCGCCATTGGGAAGAGCCCCAAATCCCTCTAGCGCCAGCGCCTTACTGATATTGCGTAAGGAGCTGGGAAATTGCCGAGAATTGATCTCAATATTGCTGGGGATAGAAAAAGCCAAGCCCTGGGCTAGCTCAGGGGAGTGATATGGATCTTGCCCCAAGATCACTACTTTGACTTTAGTAAGCGGCGTCAGTGTCAGTGCTTTAAAGAAATTCTGCGGCTCAGGCCGAATCTTCTCAGCATCTTTATTCAGTTCAGTTCTGAGATTGGTCTGGAGGGCTTGCCACTCTGAAGACTCAAAATAATCGCCGAGCAGGGCGCGCCAATGATCGGGAATATCAGCTGCAGAAAATGAGTGCATTACTCAGTTGGGGTCAAGACATATTGATCTGGAATTTGATCATCCTTGAGAACAGCCATGCACTCATGCTCTAAATCATCTCGGTAAAAACACAAGACAAAATCTTTGCTTTGCGTAAGACTACTAAGCACTTTATCCCAGCGACTAGCGCTTATGCGTTGACCGTTGATACTAGCGAGTAAATCACCAGGGGCTAGGCCAGCTGCTTGAGCTGCCCCGCCATCTAAGACATGAGTTACCTTTAACCAACCACTCACCTCAGTTTGGCGCAATCCCAATTGGAGTTTGATTTTCTCAAGCTTGGAATGGGTTTTGTGTTTAACTAGGATCATTTTTGGATCAAGCCATTTTTGAATGGGAATATCTTCTACGCCAAAAATATAATGCGATTTAAAGATAGCCCAAGTTTTGCTAAATCCCTTACCCAGAAGAGCAAGAATAAGCGCATCTAATCCATCTTCAGCAAGGCCTTCAAAGGTAAGGCCATGGCGCTGCCAAAGCAGGCGCATTAAGTCATCTAAAGATAGACGACTTTTAGTGAATTTTCGAATCTGAAGATCAAGACCTAAGGCCAGTAGGGCGCCTTTGCCGTAATAGCTGACAACGGCATTGGGCGTGTTTTCATCAGACTGGTAATACTTAGTCCAGGCATCAAAGGAGCTATCAGCTAAATTTTGCTTATGTCTTCCAGGGCCACGCAATACCCCATTCCAATGATCGGCGAGCTGTAATAGATAGGTTTGAAGGTCAATACGCTTACTGCGGACAAGTTGTAAGTCATCGTAGTAGCTCGTAAAGCCTTCAAATAGCCAGAGCAAACGAGTATGGTTTCTGCGATCAAGTTGGTACGGCTGAAATGCCTTAGGTTGAATGCGCTTCACCAACCATGCATGAAAGTACTCATGGCTACACAGCCCTAAAAACTCCTGATAACTTCTTTCATCAAGTGGGTTATTTAGTTGTGGAATTTGATCTCGCCGACAAAGCAGGGCAGTACTATTACGATGTTCAAGACCACCATATCCAGCCAATACGGCGTTTACTAAAAAAAGGTAGCTTTTAAAAGGAGCCAGTTGTGTTTTAGGTTCAAATAAGTCAATCGTGCACTTGCAAATTGCTTGCAAATCGACTGCTAGTCGTTTGAGATCTACCTCATGAATACAACCTTGAATTGCCATGCTGTGGGGTACGCCATTTGATTGCCAGTGCGCAATCTGAAATTGCCCTATGGCAATGGGGTGATCAAGCAGGTCATCATAGTTTTTAGCCAAATAGAATCCGTAGCCTTGACTATCCACTTTCACAGATCTCAATTCTGTCTGGACTGTCCAATCATTAGCTGAGCTGTCTTTAGGTGGAATTAGGATTAAGGCACAGGGTAACGACTCTTGACCTCTGATTGTTAAACATAAACTACTTGGGTTGATAAACGCACGTTCAGTATCCAGATAGGCAGCTCGCACTGAAGAATCAAAGGCATATACGGTGGTGAGAACTTCAACCGGTCCCTCGGTCATTGGCAGACGCCATTGATCATTATCAATACGCTCGAGGGCTAGTTTGTGATTTGGTTTTCCAACGCTATAGGCGGCAATGGATTCGATTTGTTTACTGAAATCCCGAATCAGATAGCTTCCCGGAATCCATGCCGGCATTTGTAGTGCTTGACCCTTGGGGTCTGGCTTTTCAATATGCAATTTGACATGAAAGCGGTGGCCATGCAAGTCTGCTGGCCAAACGGTGTATTGAATGGCTGGCAAGCCTGAAGAAAGTAGAGCAGGCATAAGGAATTATTTCAGGGTACTAAATTTCTTTTCAATATCTGTAATTTGAACGGCCCCAGGAAAACGACTGCCATCGGTAAAGAATAGGGTAGGCGTTCCAGTAATGCCATATGTCTTTGCAAAAGCCATATTTTTATCAAGTGGAGTAGCGCAATCGCTCTTACCAGTCGGGGTGATATTGTTAATCATCCAATCAACATAGGTTTTTTGAGGGTCAGTTGAGCACCAGATTTGCTTGGATTTTTGGGCTGAGTCTGGAGATAGAATGGGAATGAGATAGGTGTATATGGTGACGTTATCTAATTGTTGGAGAGACTTTTCCAGGCGTTTGCAGTAGCCACAATTCGGATCGGAAAAAATAGCGACCTGCCTACTGCCATTGCCTCTAACTGCCTTAAAGGCATTTGCAGGGGAAAGCTCAGACCATTTGATACGGTTCAGATCGGCTTTTCTTTGTTCAGTGAGATTGCTTCCACTAGCAATTTCAATAATGTCACCCTGAATCAAGTATTTACTATTGGAATCAGTATAAAAAACCTCAGTGCCTACCAGGACTTCATAAACACCTGAGATCGGCGATGGATTAACACTTTTAATCTTGGTGTTTGGCCCAATTCTTTTTTGCAGTTCAGCTCTAATTTGGGCCTCAGATTGAGCGTGGACAACACCAACACCAACGCCGAGACAGAGCAAAATAAGGCTTGCCAATCCAGATGCAAATTTATTCAAAATCGACCTCTCCTAAGGCGCGTTCAATTAAGCGCTGTTTAATAAAGTGATTACGGTTAACTAGACCAAGACCCCAATTACGCAATTGTCGTTCAGCCCCACTAGAAGCCGAGAATAACTTCTTTAACTTATCAGTTACCCATAGTAGAGCACTAGTGTCACCTTGACGCTGACGTTCATAACGGCGCAAGAGCACTTTGTCATTGGGTAATCTGAAAGATTCTCGTTTACCCAGAATATTCAGTAGGCAAGCGACATCACGCAAACCTAAATTCAGGCCCTGTCCTGCTAGAGGATGCATGACATGAGCGGCATCCCCAATCAGGACAACTTTGGGATTATCTTCTGGCCCAATAAAGCGGCTAGCGCGAATTTTTCGTAAAGGAAAGGCTGCCGGCAAGGAATTGATGGTGAGGCTACCGAATTGCTTGGCAATTTGCCCATTGGCAATGGAGAAGAATTGTTGTGCCCACCCCGATTGATCTAACTTTAAAAGATCCGTTGCCTTTTCAGGTGATGTAGACCACACCATCGACACTTGTTTATGGGGAAGTGGCAACATAGCCACAATATCCCCCCCAGGCAAAAACCATTGATAGGCGGTTTCCAAATGGACATTGGTACAAAGCCAGTTAGCCACAACCGCACTTTGCGAGTAACTTTCTTGACTAGTGGAGATACCAAGTTCACTACGAAGTGGTGAATTTGCCCCGTCGGCTGCAACTACGAGTAACGCCCGAATGGAGCCCCCACTTTTAAGATGGAGTGTTGTTCCATCAGCGTCTACAGCTAGCTTTTCTACTACATCAGTTAGACGATCCAATTTATTTTGAAAACGGGATGCTTGATCAAGAGTGTGCTCAATCACATTAGATTCGCCAATCCAGGCTAACTGAGGAGTTCCCGCCTCAAATGCTGAAAGATGAAGTTGATCAGTTTGCTCGTAACGATCACCAAAAATCCGCATGTCTCGAACAGCTTGCATTCGACTGTGATCTAAAGCATCCCAAATTTGCAAATGGGACAGCAATTGCTGGGTTCCTGGTGAAAAAGCATAAATGCGTTGCCCCCATTGATCGCCATGAGGGGCAGGCATGAGTTCGTCTAAGTCTGGTGCAATTTGGATGGTTTGAAGGCCTAATTGAGCAAGACCTAAAGCGCAAGCCTTGCCAGCAATACCCCCGCCCACCACTACGACATCAACGCTACGAATTTGAGCGAAATGGGGGGGTAATTTTTTTGGGCTATTTTGACGGGTAAGGGACATATCTCGATGATATCGAAAGCCGCCCCTTTACAATATCAATATGTCTTTGAAATGTGGCATCGTCGGCCTGCCTAACGTCGGCAAATCTACCCTCTTTAACGCGCTTACCAAAGCCGGAATCGCGGCGGAAAACTATCCTTTCTGCACGATTGAGCCTAATGTAGGCGTGGTTGAGGTTCCTGACCCCCGTCTTGCCGCTTTGGCTGAGATAGTTAAACCCGAGCGTATCTTACCTGCCGCTGTCGAATTTGTTGATATTGCCGGTTTGGTGGCTGGTGCTTCTAAAGGCGAAGGCTTAGGTAATCAATTTTTGGCCACTATTCGTGAAACGGACGCTATTACTCATGTGGTGCGCTGTTTTGAAGACCCCAATGTAATCCACGTTGCTGGAAAAATTGACCCAATTTCTGATATTAGCGTGATTGATACCGAATTAGCCTTATCTGACTTAGCTACTGTTGAAAAAACCCTACAACGCTCAAGTAAAGCGGCCAAGTCGGGTAATGACAAAGAAGCTGCCGCATTAGTTGCTGTATTGACTAAGGTTCAAGCACATTTGGATCAAGCACTACCTGTTCGTAGCATGAATCTTAGTGATGATGAAAACCTGCTTTTAAAGCCCTTATGCTTAATTACGGCTAAACCAGCAATGTATATTGCCAACGTAAAAGAAGATGGCTTTACTAATAACCCCCATTTAGATGCAGTTGTAAAGCACGCCGCTAAAGAAGGCGCCCCAGTTGTGGTGGTATGCGCTGCGATTGAAGCGGAGATTGCCGACCTAGATGACGCTGACAAACTTGAGTTTTTGGCTGACCTAGGCATGCAAGAGTCGGGTTTAGATCGTGTGATTCGTGCGGGATACAAATTACTGGGCTTACAAACCTACTTTACTGCTGGGGTTAAAGAAGTGCGCGCCTGGACCATTCATCAGGGCGATACTGCCCCCCAAGCTGCTGGAGTAATACATACTGACTTTGAGCGCGGCTTTATTCGGGCGCAAACAATCGCTTTTGAAGACTTTATTCAATTTAAAGGTGAGTCTGGTGCTAAAGAGGCCGGCAAGATGCGAGCTGAGGGTAAGGAGTACATCGTCAAAGATGGCGATGTACTTAATTTCTTATTTAATGTTTAAGTCGACGTTTAAATGAAGCGATCTGCCAAACTTCGACATTTCGCTTAATTTTTAGAGCGTCTGAAGATTATTATTTAAGCCAGTGCTGGTATTTCTAGTGGGAAAAGAATTTGGAAAGAGACCTGGCTCTATTGGAAGCAATATGTTGCGCTTGCCATAACCAATGAAATTGCCTGTAACCGTATTGCTGAACGCTGTACCGTTTATAAGAACTCCATCTCCCGTATTACCGCTAATCACATTTGCCATTGCAGTGTATGCACTGGAAGTGGTGTAGGCGATGACAGAGTTAAAGCTACTATTTCCCCCAATTAAAATTCCACCCATACCATTTCCAAAAGCAGACACCTGGGTTGTACCTAACCCAATAACAGAATTAAAAATAAAGTTATTGTTTGCGGTGCCATCAATCTCAATGCCGTAACGGGCATTTCCTGAGAAGGTATTTTGTGGAATGATTGAGTTGTTATACCCGCCAATGAAGTTATTGCTGGCAGTTCCGGTAATGTATATACCACTACGTCCATTGCCTCCGCCAGGTGCATTGGCAAGCAATCCGGTTCCTTCCGTATTTAAACCAACCACATTAGGGTCTACAGTAACCCCTATTGCACCGTCTAGCTTAATGCCATTTAGTATATTTCCAGAAAAGACATTGGTGCGTATTAAGTTATTACCGCCGGTGGAGTCAATCGTAATGCCGTTTCCTTGATTCGGGGCCGCACCTTGGAAGGCATATAAGCCACCAAAGGTATTAAAAGTGGTGAACCCGCTAGCAGTTCCTGAGACTTTAATGCCATCGCCTCCATTGCCTGCAGAAACATTACCCAATGGAATCACGCCGCCAACTTGTACACCAGCAGAAGCACCATCAACCAAAATGCCATGGCCAATATTTGGCACCATCGAGGCATTGTTTGCACCGGCACCAAAGAAGTTTGCCTGAACTAAGATGGCATTTGAGTTACTTACATGTAAGCCATTCGCTCCATTACCACTTAAAACGTTGTAGTAAATGAATGGATTATCTTCAAAGGTACAACCAATCAATGAGTTGTTATTTGCATTGCGAATTAACACCCCGTCTAAGGTATTCGGAATGGCGCTAGTGCCCACATAATTTGTGCCAATAAAATTACCGCTAAGAACGGTTAACTCTGAGCCATCATCGATTAACACACCATTAAGAACATTACCAGAAATAAGATTGCCTAAGGGAGGGGCAATAGATACGATAGGTACTGTCCCTTTATTGCCGGTAGGATTATTTGTTTGACCCGTAGCTGCGTTGTAGTAAGCAGTTCCACCAATGGTGTTATCTACTGCGAAGTACCTTACAAGAATGCCATTACCGCCGTTGGCAATGGCTGCCGTACCCGCTGGGTTTGTTCCAATGGCATTACTTCGAATCTGGTTACCCGCGCTACCAACAATCTCAATACCATGGCCTGTATTGCCAGAAATCACATTAGAGTAAAGCCCAGAAATACTTTTTGGATTACTGCCAATCACATTGTTTATTGAAGTGGCGGCAATATAAATACCGTTTGAGACATTCCCGCCAGCAGCACCACTGAGATTAAGTCCAATGTAATTGCTCAATAGAGTGATGCTACTAGCGTTTAGGGTGATGCCATTAGATTTAGAGCCATAAATAGATAGAGCAGAAATACTAGAGCCTGCCGATCCACTATTAAAAGTAAAGCCTATGCCTGATCCCGCGTTATTAAAATTGACCGCAACTAGTGGAGCGGTAGTCGTATTTCCTGCGCTATATCCAGGAGCTGTTGTGCCATCAATAATGACTTTATTTGTGATAGCAGGTAAGTCGCTGGCTAAGGTAATTGCCCCCACTACCGAAAAAGTGATCCCTGAATATTGACCAGATGGTGCACTATTTACTGAAGTGATTGCTGCTCTGAGTGATCCTGCTCCTAAATCATCTAAGTTAGAAACGTTGTAATAAGCGGCTGGGGTAGCAGCTGCGCTTGATGAGGAATCTCCACCCCCCCCACAGGAGCCCAATGCTAAAGACAAAACGATAGTGCATATCAATAAAACATAAGGTAATGATTGAAGGGGGCGAAAACGGAGCATCAGCGCTTCCTTATTATGGTGTTAATTGTGGACTTCTTAATTTAAAATTCCCTATTTTTTGTTAGGGATTTGAAGGATTAGACCAATCTTGAATACAGCTTAAGTTAAGCGCCTACCGCTTTATCCAAACACTTAGAAAGCTCTTCATAGCGCTTTAGGGTAGCTTTTGTTGGGACCACTTCTTTCTTGCGGCCATCCTCATTGCTAGCTAACTTGATATACCCCATGGCACTGAGATTTTTTAGGCGCCCGTGCAAAGTAGCTTGAGAGCCTAGCGCTGCCAAGGAAATCAAATCCCCTACCAAAATAGACTGTTTCGCATTCGCACATAGAACAATTTTGTCGAGTAGGCTTTCTTCAATGTAGTCAAGCTTTTTACCTGGATTCATACGATCTAGGGTGTCGATTAAGTTGAGGAAGCGGATATAGCTAGATGATTTAGGAGCGGGCATTTTTATAATGATCCTCAATAGGTAAATTGGCTTTAAGATTAGCTATGGAAGCGGATTATTACTGATAATTATAAAAAATACTATGACTGGCGTTAAGAAAATAAATAAAAGTGAATGGTTCGTTGAATTTGCAATTAGCGCTATGGTCTATACGGCCGTCTTTTATATTAATGCTTGGTTAACGGCATATTTTGTTTATGGCTTAGGGGTTAACTGGATATATCTTCCTGCGGGCCTGCGTTTATTTCTTACGTTAATTTTTGGATTGTCTGGGGCGGTGGGGATTGCAGTGGCATCTTTTCTCATTAGTTATTTCGGCGAGTTTCCCTATGGGCTCACTACGTGTATTGGAGTGGGACTCATTTCTGGGTTTGCCCCTTACCTAGCCAGTATTTTGGTGTTAAAAAATATCAAAATTTCTCCAGACCTCAGTGATTTAAGTTTAGGAAAGCTAGCTATTAGCATCTTGATCTATGCTCTCTTAAGTTCAGGATTGCACCAGTGGTGGTTTGCTGTACGAGGTCTAGAAGAGGCTGGAACTGCCAATCATTTCTTAGTGATGTTGATTGGCGATGTGGCCGGGACATTACTTCTGATTGGGCTGATTAAATACGGCTTAGATTTATTAAAGAGGGGGGGGATTAAAAGCGCTTTAAGTAAATAATGCGCTAAGAGCTTCTCCAGGGTCATTTGCACGCATAAAGGCTTCGCCAACCAAGAAGGCATTGACTTTATGTTCTCGCATTAGCTGGACATCGGCACGGGTCATGATCCCTGACTCTGTAACGAGCGTTTTATTCTGCGGAACCATGGACAGTAAGGAAAGCGTAGTTTGAAGGGTAACTTCAAAGGTCTTCAGGTTGCGGTTATTAATTCCGAGCAAAGAGGTCTTTAATTCCAAGGCTTGCTCTAATTCAGGGGCATTATGCACCTCCACAAGTACATCTAAGCCCAGCTCGTGAGCGCAGGCCTCTAAATCTATCATTTGATTGAGTTCAAGACAGGCCACGATCAATAAGATGGCATCAGCACCAATTGCGCGTGCCTCGTAGACTTGATAAGGGTCGATTGTGAAATCTTTTCTTAGCACTGGAATGTGGCAGGCAGCTCGGGCTGCCTGTAAGTAGACGTTAGCGCCCTGAAAGTACTCCCTATCAGTCAGAACTGATAAACAGGCTGCGCCATTTTTTTCGTAGGTTTGTGCAATCTGGGCTGGTACAAAGTTCTCGCGTAAGAGGCCTTTACTAGGGCTTGCCTTTTTAATCTCAGTAATGACGCCTGCTTTGCCTAAAGCAATCTTTTGCTCTATCGAGGCAATAAAACCCCGTGGCTTTAATAGAATGTCCCGATTATTCTCTTGCGCTTGCGTGCGGTGACTCGCTAAGGTAATTTTTTTGGAATCTGCAGCTACCTCAAGCTTCTTGGTGGCGACTATTTTGTCAAGGATATCGCTCATGTATAGATTTAATTATTTTGGGTTGCAGCAACAAAGTCATCAAGCTTTTGGCGAGCAGCTCCAGACATAATGGCGGCTTTAGCCATTTCAATACCGCTAGCGATATTGGGGGCTAGATCAGCTACATACAAAACAGCGCCTGCGTTAAGGCAAACAATATCGCTCGCTGGGCCCTCTTTTTTGTTTAGTACATCAAGTACTATAGATTTAGATTCGTTGGCATTAGCTACTCTAAAGCTCTGACTAGGGGCAGTCTTTAGACCAAAGTCTTGTGGGTGAATTTCATATTCCCGAACCATGCCATCTTTTACTTCGCCAACAAGGGTGGGGCCTTCAAGAGAAATCTCATCTAGCCCATCACGACCATAGACTACAAGAGCATGATCCATATTCATGGTTTGTAAAACATGTGCTTGTATGCCTACTAAATCGGCATGAAACACGCCCATCACAATACGTTTGGCATCGGCTGGGTTGGTGAGTGGACCTAAGATATTAAAGATTGTCCTAACGCCTAAGTCTTTACGAATAGGTACCACGTTTTTCATAGCAGGATGATGGTTTGGAGCAAACATAAAGCCTGCCCCTACTTTCGCAATACATTGCGCCACTTGTTCTGGTGAAAGACTCAGTTTTACGCCTAGGGCCTCTAAAATATCAGCGCTACCAGATTTGCTGCTGACACTACGATTACCATGCTTTGCGATCTTTGCGCCCACCGCTGCAGCGACAAACATGGCTGCCGTAGAAATATTGAAAGTATGCGCTCCATCCCCACCAGTACCCACTACATCTACTAGATTAGTTCTATCTGCCACATGAACTGGCGTAGCAAATTCACGCATCACCTGAGCTGCGGCAGCGATTTCACCAACGGTTTCTTTTTTAGTGCGCAGCGCTACTAAAAGACCTGCAACTACAGTAGGTGGCATTTCTCCACTCATGATGAGTCGCATCATCGCCGTCATTTCATCATGAAAGAGTTCACGATGTTCAATACAGCGTTGTAATGCTTCTTGAGGAGTGATGGCCATGGCGGTTATGTATCTTTACTGGGTTTGTAAGAAATTCTTGAGTAAGGCATGGCCATGCTCAGAAAGAATGGATTCGGGGTGGAACTGTACCCCTTCAACGGCAAATTCGCGATGACGCACACCCATAATCTCCCCGTCTGATGAGGTAGCGGTTATTTCTAAGACAGCAGGTAAGGAACTTTTTTCTATCGCTAGTGAGTGATAGCGGGTTACCTTAAATGGACTAGGTAAGCCTTTAAAAACACCCACTCCAGTATGGGTAATATCATCGGTTTTGCCATGCATAACTTTTTGGGCGCGAATAATGTTTCCCCCGAAGGCCTCGCCAATCGCTTGGTGACCTAAGCACACTCCCAAAATCGGAATATGCCCCGCATAGCGCTTAATGGTATCCACAGAGATGCCTGCCTCGGTAGGGCTACAGGGCCCAGGAGAAATGCAAATACGCTCGGGATTCATTTTTGCAATATCTTCTACTGCAATCTCATCATTACGAAATACTTTGACTTCTTGCCCAAGCTCAGCAAAATACTGAACCAGGTTATAGGTAAACGAATCATAGTTATCAATCATGAGGAGCATCGAGTTCTCCTTGTACTAAATCAGCCGCCATTAATACAGCGCGAGCCTTGGCTTCGGTTTCTTTCCATTCAGCTCTAGGGTCTGAGTCTGCAACCACACCAGCACCAGCTTGTGAATGCAAGACGCCATCACGAATTACGCCCGTCCGAATCGCAATTGCTACATCCATATCTCCCGAGAATGAGAGATAGCCTACTGCGCCACCATAAACGCCGCGTTTGACAATTTCCATTTCATCAATGATTTCCATTGCCCGTATTTTTGGAGCTCCCGATAAAGTTCCGGCAGGAAAAGTGGCACGTAACACATCCATATTGCTCATATTGTCGAGTAATTCGCCCTCTACTGAGCTCACAATATGTTGCACATGGGAGTACTTTTCAATGGACATGGAATCGGTAACTTTTACAGTGCCCGTCTTAGCAATGCGACCTACATCATTACGAGCTAAGTCTATCAACATCACATGCTCGGCAATTTCTTTGGGGTCTGCAAGTAACTCTTTGGCAAGGCGCTCATCCTCTTCAGGTGTAGCACCGCGTGGACGTGTTCCTGCTAGGGGGCGAATGGTCACGATCTTTTGAGATTCACGTTGCTCTTGGCGAACCAAAATTTCTGGGGATGAACCCACGACTTGTAGATCCCCAAAGTCGTAAAAATACATATAAGGCGATGGATTTAATGAGCGTAAGGCTCTATATAGCGATAAAGGAGAATCGGTAAATGGTTTGCTGATGCGTTGACCAATAACTACCTGCATACAGTCCCCAGCTAAAATATATTCTTTAGTCTTGCGCACTGCATTTTCAAAATCTTCCGCTTTAAATTGACGAATGAGTTCCGTTTTAGTACTTGGCAAAGATTTTGGCATGCTCACTGGCTTGCCAAGGCAGGCGAGTAATTCTTTTAAGCGGGCTTGACCCTTTTCAAAACTTTCAGGCATGCTAGGGTCTGTATACACAATTAAATAAATGCGACCAGCAACGTTATCAATGACGGCCAATTCTTCGGTCAACATGAGTTGAATATCAGGTACGCCTAACTCGTCAGGTAAGCTGTGTTTGGCTAAGCGAGATTCAATATAGCGTACTGTGTCATATGCAAAGTAGCCTGCTAGGCCGCCACAAAAACGGGGCAGACCAGGCTGCAAGGCAACCTTAAAGCGCTTGAAATAAGCATCTACAAAATCGAGTGGATTATCTCGATTGGTTTCAATTACTTCATCCTTAGTTAGCACTTCTGTTAGTGGGGCATTTGGTGTCCCAACTGTTCTTAAAATTGTTTTAGCAGGCAGGCCAATGAAAGAGAAGCGGCCAAAGCGCTCGCCTCCTAGAACTGATTCAAGTAGGTAGGTATTTTTTTGGCCAAAGGTTTGGGTGAGTTTGATGTACAGTGAGAGAGGAGTCTCTAAATCAGCCAATACCTCTTTTACCAGAGGAATGCGATTGAAACCCTCTTTTCCTAGGGCTAGAAATTCTTCGTGCTGCATTACGCTTTACCTGACTTCGCTAGTTCTGTGCGCATCGCATCAATCACCGTCGCATAGTTTTCTTTGCCAAAAATGGCAGAGCCAGCTACAAAGGTATCTGCACCTGCTTTAGCAACCTGCGCAATATTATCGACCTTGATACCGCCATCTACCTCGAGGCGGATGTAACGACCAGTCTGCAATTGATATTGATCTAAACGTGCGCGAACTTGGGCAACTTTATCCAGAGTGCTCGGAATAAACGATTGGCCACCAAAACCAGGATTGACTGACATCAGCAAAACTAAATCGAGTAGCTCTAGCGTGTGATCAAGATAATCAAGTGGCGTAGCGGGATTGAACACCAGACCTGCTTGACATCCTTGATCACGAATTAAATGAAGTGTGCGGTTAATGTGTGGGCTTGCCTCCGGATGAAAGCTAATCAAATTGGCGCCAGCTTTTGCAAAATCGGGAACTAGGCGATCTACAGGCTCCACCATCAGATGAACATCAATCATTGCTAGCTTGCCATTTTTTATCGCATACGGACGAATAGCCTCACAAACTAAAGGACCAATGGTAAGGTTTGGGACATAGTGGTTATCCATCACATCAAAGTGAATCCAGTTAGCTCCAGCGGCTAAAACGTCTTGAACTTCCTTGCCAAGGCAGGCAAAGTCAGCTGACAAAATAGAAGGGGCAATAACAAAATCGATATCGAGGGGTGATTTCTGGCTATCCATCCCTAGATTCTAGCTTGCACTTGACTTGAGGATAGCGCAGAATTCGTGCATGAATCCCCACGAAATCAGCATTACCGTCAAATCTCAGTATTTGCCTGAGCAATCTGACCCCGATAACCGTCAATTTGCCTTCGCCTATACCATCACTATCCGCAATTCTGGCTCTGCTAGCGTTCAGCTCATTGCCCGCCACTGGTTCATTACAGATGGGGATAATGACGTTCAGGAAGTGCGTGGGTTAGGGGTGGTAGGCCAGCAACCTTTGCTCCGAGCAGGCGAGCATTTTGAATACACCAGTTGGGCTACTTTACCCACCCCAGTGGGAACTATGCGCGGAGAATACTTCTGCGTGAGCGAGGATGCTCAGTTCTTTCAGGCGCAGATTCCTGAATTTGCCTTGATCATGCCTAGAACTTTGCATTAACCCTGGCTTGTTAGTCACTTTTAGGCTATTTTTTGCCTTTACCAGTCCATAGTACGATGAATAGGAGGAGTGCTAGAGCAATGCCCCCTTCCAGTACGAATAAGATCATCGGGTATTCATCAAGTAAATTGGCAATCATGATTTCTAAATTTCAAGTATTGAATGTTCGTATTGGACGCTTTGCTCGTCTTAGTGTATTCGCTATTGCAACGGCTAGTTTAGTGGTGGGCTGCACGGCTCCACCAACTCGCGGCCCAGTTTATCGATCTAGTGGCAGTGCCCCTAGCTCTTATAGCTCTTCCATAGCTAGCTTTAGCGCTGTTTCTTGGCAGGCCTTACCAGGGTGGCAGGAAGATGATCTTTCTCAAGCATGGCCAGCTTGGCTTAAAAGCTGTGATGTACTTAGAAAAAGAAACAGTGAAATTAACTGGCGCCAAGTTTGCGCACAGGCGAGCAATATTTCTGCTAGGGATAGCCAAGCCATTCGTCAATATTTTGAGAACAACTTTCAGGCTTATGAAATTCGCAATAGCTCTGGCAGCGAGACCGGCTTAGTTACGGGGTATTACGAACCAGTAATGAGTGGTTCAAAGACGAGAACTAGTGTCTACAACACCCCTTTGTATGCCTATCCAAGTGAATGGAAAAAATCTCGACCAAATCCTGGTCCAACACGGGCAGAACTCATGAACTCCGGTATCTTGAAGGGCTCAGAAATAGCGTGGATTCAAGATCCTGTTGAGGCTGCTTCCATGCAAATTCAAGGCTCAGGAAAAATTCGGCTTGAAGACGGAAAAATTTTGCAACTGGGATTTGCAGGAACGAATGAGCAACCCTTTAAATCTTTTGCGCAATGGTTACTTGACCGTAAAGAGATTACGAATAAAGAAGCAACGATGCAAGGAATTTCACAATGGGCCAAGCGCAATCCTGATCGCGTAAATGAAATGTTAAATGCTAATCCCCGCTTTGTATTTTTTAAAGAGACCTCTGGGACTCTTGGAGCCCTTGGTGTGCCATTGACCGCAGAAAGGAGTATTGCTGTCGATCTCAAAGCAATGCCTTTAGGCTCACCTGTATTTTTAGCTACGACTAAGCCATTAAGCAATCAGGCACTCCAAAAACTGGTGATGGCCCAAGATACGGGTAAGGCAATCGTAGGTGGTGTTAGGGCAGATTATTATTGGGGTTCTGGGGAGTCGGCCGGAGAATTTGCTGGACGTATGAAACAAAATGGCAAGATGTGGGTATTGTTACCCCGCTGATGCATGAAGACTGGAAAGGTATTTATGAGCTACAACACAATTTTGACTGAAGTTGACGGCAAAGTTGCCGTGATTACTTTAAATCGCCCGCAAGTATTAAACGCCCTGAACGATCAGTTAATGGATGAGCTTGGCACCGCATTGCTCGGTTTTGATGCTGATGACAATATTGGCTGCATTATCGTGACCGGTAGCGAGAAAGCCTTTGCTGCTGGTGCTGATATCGCCTCTATGGCGCAGTATGAGTTTAAAGATACCTATCGTGGAGATTTTATAAGCCGCAATTGGGAGCAAATGAAAAAGGTTCGCAAACCAGTGATTGCCGCGGTCTCTGGCTATGCTTTAGGTGGCGGATGCGAATTAGCCATGATGTGTGACACCATTATGGCTGCAGATAATGCGAAGTTTGCACAACCTGAAGTGAAGCTGGGAATCATTCCTGGGGCAGGTGGTACTCAGCGTCTACCGCGTGCAGTGTCTAAAGCCAAAGCTATGGATTTGGCGCTCACGGGTCGCATGATGGATGCTGCAGAGGCAGAACGTTCAGGCTTAGTATCACGCATCTTTCCCCAAGCGGATTTACTCAAAGAGGTAAAGGCGATTGCCAAAGGAATTGCAGATATGCCTTTGCTCACGGCGATGATGGTAAAAGAAGCGATTAATACTGCCTATGAAACTACTCTTGCAGAAGGGATTCATTTTGAGCGCCGCCTGTTTCATGCATGCTTTGCTACAAATGATCAAAAAGAGGGTATGGCTGCGTTTATGGAAAAACGTCCAGCCAAATTTACAAATTCTTAAGGTTTCTCTAGGAAGCGCTGAGCTAATTTAACCCAATAGCTCACGCCAACTGGAATCAAAGCGTCATTGAAATCGTAAGAAGGGTTATGAAGATGGCATGGACCCATGCCATGACCGACCGCACGATGATCGCCATCTCCGTTACCTAGGAATACATAACAGCCCGGTTTTTCAAGTAGCATAAAAGCAAAATCTTCAGCGCCCATGGTGGGATCAATAGCAGTGTTGACATTTTGCTCGCCCACTAATTCGCCCATCACCTCGCTAGCAAAATCAACCTCAGCATCGTGATTGATTAGCGGCGGATAGTTTCTAGAAAAACTCACATCTGCCTGACAGTCAAATGCATTGGCGACACTGTGAGAAATTTCTTTTAAGCGCTCCTCAATAAGATCTAATACCTCTAAGGTGAAGGTTCGAACGGTCCCGCCAATAAAGGCACTATCTGGAATGACGTTGCTGGTCTCGCCAGCATGAAATTGCGTTACTGATAAAACAGCAGCATCAACCGGGCGTTTATTGCGAGTGATGATGCTTTGTAGAGCCTGAACTACTTGTGCGCCAGTAAGAACTGGGTCAGCGCTATTGTGGGGCAAAGCAGCGTGTCCGCCTTTGCCACGAATGGTGATCTCAAAGGTATTGCTAGAAGCCATCATGGGCCCTGCGGTCACCCCAAAATGACCTTCAACAAGGCCAGGCCAGTTATGCAAACCAAAAACAGCATTACAAGGAAATTGTTTAAATAGACCATCTTTGATCATTTCTTGTGCACCAGCACCACCCTCTTCAGCGGGCTGAAAAATAAAAATAACCGTACCTTTAAATTCTCGATGGTTCGATAAGTATTGAGCGGCACCGAGTAGCATGGCAGTATGGCCATCATGACCGCAAGCATGCATCTTTCCAGCGTACTTGGAAGTATGGGTAAATGTGTTGTGTTCTTGTAAAGGAAGAGCATCCATATCGGCGCGCAGACCAATCATCTTGCCAGGCCCGAGCTCTCCATCTAATCTTCCCACTACCCCAGTTTTTCCCAGACCGCGATATACCGAGATGCCCCAGCTAGAAAGAGCTTCAGCAACTAGATCAGATGTGCGATTCTCTTCAAACCGTAATTCGGGATGAGCATGAATGTTGCGCCGAATCTCTTGAATTGCTTCTGCGGAATCGACGATTTCTGGAAGTAATCGCATACCTTCATCTTATCCGAATTTATCGGGGTAGATTAAGGTGCTGTGCAGCAAATTCCAGCGCTTCTAAAGAATAGGGGGCATTAGCAAATTTTTGTAAGTGCTTAGGAAGAGTGGGGATAAGACCTAAAAAGGGGGCGGAAATTCGATTTTTTAAAGCCAAAATATTTTTATTAATTAAAGGCATTTCATCAAAAAGGGTATTTGCAACCCATCCAGCAATGGGTAAATGACGAGATTGCAGGGCTTCACAGGTGAGTAAAGCATGATTAATGCACCCCAACCGCATTCCCACCACCAAAATGATGGGTAGTCCCATGGTTTGTGCAATATCTCCTAAATCATCATGATCGTTTAGTGGCACCAAAAATCCACCAGCCCCCTCCACCACCACTGCATCGAACTGTGAATATATTTTCTGAAAAGCTTCTTGAATATGCACACTTTCTAACTCAATTGCTTGAGTATACGCAGCAATGTGCGGTGCTACAGGTTGATCTAAAACATAAGGACAAAGAGTGAGCTCAAAAGACAATGGTCCTGCCGCCATCCTAAGGGTTTCTAAATCTTCATTCAGTTTATTTCCAGAGTCATCCAAATAGGTTCCAGCAACGACAGGTTTAAATCCAGCAACCTGAAGACCTAACTGCCTTAATTTTAAAATCAAGGCACCACTCACCAAAGTTTTACCTACTTCAGTATCAGTGCCCGTAACAAAGAAGCTCCGATTTTTTTTCAAGATGAGGTTTTAATTTCTATTTGTTGCTCAATGAGCTTAAGGGTTTTGATAAGCGCACGTAAGTCTTTAATGCTGTGATTGGCTGAGAAAGTAATGCGTAAGCGTGCACTACCAGTAGGAACGGTTGGCGGACGTATTGCCGGAATCCAATAGCCCGCTTCATCTAATAATTTAGAAGCAGCTAATGCATTAGCATTGCTACCAAGAATGACTGGTTGAATAGGGGTGCAAGAGGCTACTTTTTCCCAGTAAGAAAAATTCATCTCTTGGCGCCATATCTCAATCAATTGATTTAATTGCCGACGACGAGCGATACCCTCATCGCTCTCAATGATCTCAAGACTTTTTAACAGGGTATGTGCTATTGCTGGTGGCGTAGCAGTACTATAAATATAAGGACGTCCTTTTTGAATAAGCCATTCAATAAAGGGGGCTGAGCCACAAATAAAGGCACCACTTACTCCTGCAGCTTTACCAAGCGTGCCAATGTAGATAATCCGCTCAGAGTGAATATTAAACATTTCCAAAATGCCATGACCATGCTGTCCGAGAACACCAAAGCCATGGGCATCATCTACTAGTAGGAGTGCATCAAAATCATGTGCAATTTGAACTAGCTCTTGTATTGGGGCAAGATCTCCATCCATGCTAAAGACGCCATCAAGCACAATTAATTTGAGCTGATGAGTATCTCTTTTAAGTGACTCAATCAGCAAGTCTAGATGCTGATGATCAAACAGGGTCACCATGGCTTTAGTCTGGGTACTCGCTAGACGCACACCATCAATGATCGAGGCATGATTTAAGTTGGCTGAATAAATACTGGCTTCACCTAGCTTGGCTAGTCGAGATAGACCAGTGATAGCAGTCAGATTAGCGAGATAACCAGTACTGAAAAATAAAGCGCGCGCCTGAGGAATATGCTTACTTTGAAAAGCGGCTAATTTTTTCTCAAGCAGTTCATGGGCAATACTGTGGCCGCTAATTAAATGAGAAGCGCCACTGCCAACTCCATATTGCAGAGCCCCCGCCTGTATGGCGCCCACCAATTTAGGATGATTCGCAAGGCCTAAATAATCATTACTACAAAATGCTTTTAATTCTCTTTTATCAACAGTCGCTGTAATATCGCAGGGCGATTCAGTTACACGAAGCTGACGTTTTAATAATTGCCGATCTAGATCGGCAATCTGCTGCTGGGCTAACTCAATGGCATGAAAAGTTTTTTTCATGCGGCTACCTGATCAAATGCACGTTGAACAGAGTCGCCCATCTGCATGGTGTCTTCTGTAGATAATATGTAAGGAGGCATTACATAAATCGTATTGCCGATAGGTCTAATTAGCATACCTTCTTTTAGGCTTGCTGAAAACATTTCTCTAGGGAAAGTGCTAGCGCTCTTTATTTTCGAGTTCTTCACATCGAATGCCAGAATCATGCCTTGCGCACGCCAATGCTCGATTCGTGAGTCTGCTTTGGCCCATGCAAAAGCATTAGCAAGATCCCTCGAGCGATTCATATTATTTTCTAACACCTGGTCTGTTTCAAAGATTTCTAAGCATGCTAGTGCGGCTGCACAGGCAAGGGGATTACCAGTATAGGAGTGTGAATGCAAGAACCCCTGTTTTGTTTGATCGCCATAAAAGGCGCGATAAATTTTCTCAGTAGTCATTGAAAGGGATAGTGGTAGATAGCCACCGCTAATCCCCTTGGAGAGTGTTAAGAAGTCTGGCCAAATATCTGCATGTTCACAGGCAAAAAACTTTCCAGAACGTCCACACCCAACCGCAATTTCATCGGCAATCAGGTGAATGTCATAGCGATCACATAAAGTTCTTACCAGCTTTAGGTATTGCGCTGAATGCATCGCCATTTGGCCAGCACACTGCACTAAAGGTTCAATAATGATCGCGGCAATCTGATGATGTTCATTTTCAAATAGTTGCTCTAATTCTTTAGCTGCACGCCGCGCAACATCATCGGCATTTTCTCCATCTAGTGCTTTGCGAGAGTCTGGCGATGACACGGTATAGACATCTTGCAAAAGAGAGCCGTAAGCTTCGCGGAAGATAGTAACATCAGTGACTGCTAATGCCCCCAATGTTTCTCCATGGTAGCCATTTTCCAGGCAAACGAATTTTTTCTTTTCAGGCTGGTGATGTAGTTGCCAATAATGGTGGCTCATTTTTAGAGCAATTTCTACTGCTGAAGCGCCATCAGATGCGTAGAACACATGACCTAAATTACCTCCTGTTAAAGCGCTAAGCTTTTCTGAGAGCTCCACTACCGGCCGATGGGTAAATCCGGCAAGCATGACGTGCTCAATTTTTTCTAGTTGAGCATTAATAGCCTGATTAATGCGGGGGTTGGAGTGTCCAAATAAATTAGTCCACCATGAACTGATGCAATCTAATAGCTTATTTTCCTGCTCATCGTAGAGCCAAGGGCCTTTACCACGGGTGATGGCAATCAGAGGTAAGGACTCATGATGTTTCATCTGGGTGCAAGGATGCCAGACGGCTGACAAACTACGATCAACTAGGAGATTTTGATTTAGATCAGAAATAAGCTTCATGTTTGGTATTTGACCACTAGTTTTTCCTAATTTTGAGCTGTATCTGTTATGTTTATGGCTTGAATTGTTCTATTTTCTGGAATTTACCTATGCAGGCTGCCCAAACAACTGAAAAACCACTTACTTTCATCAAATCAAAGGCTGATTCGCCACAGGGGGCTGATACGCAGGTAGACGCCTCGGGAACTTGGACACTAGCTCAGATTGAAGCCCTTTTTGCCTTACCGTTCAATGAGTTGATGTTTAAGGCTCAACAGACTCATCAGGCTAATTTCCCTGAGGGTGATGTGGAATTAGCTACCCTCATATCGATTAAGACTGGTGGTTGTCCTGAGGATTGTGGATATTGTCCCCAAGCAGCAAGATATGACACGGATGTGAAAGCAGATAAGTTAATGAACTTGGATGACGTGCTTGAGGCAGCTAAAGCAGCCAAAGCGGCTGGATCCAATCGATTCTGTATGGGCGCCGCTTGGCGGGAGCCCAAAGACCGTGATATTGAAAAAGTCACAGCGATGATTAAGGGTGTAAAAGCCTTAGGCCTTGAAACCTGCGCCACTTTAGGCATGTTGGAAGCTAGTCAAGCTCAGGCCCTGCAAGAAGCTGGCTTGGATTTTTATAACCATAATCTAGATACTAGCGAAGACTTTTATCGCTCAGTCATCTCCACCCGCGGCTATCAAGATCGTTTGGATACGATCTCCAATGTTCGCGCAGTAGGCATGTCAGTTTGTTGTGGCGGTATTGTGGGTATGGGCGAGTCCCGCCAGCAACGGGCAGCATTTTTAACCCGTTTGGCCAATTTAAGTCCTTACCCAGAGTCTGTTCCGATTAATCATTTAGTACCTGTTGCCGGAACTCCATTGGCTGATCAGGCGCCTTTAGATCCCCTAGAGTTTGTGAGAACGATAGCCGTAGCTCGCATCACTATGCCGCGAGCACGGGTGCGTTTATCAGCAGGTCGTCAAGAGCTTGGTAGGTCGGTTCAAGCAATGTGTTTTTTAGCGGGTGCCAACTCTATTTTTTATGGTGAGCAACTACTCACTACCGCTAACCCTGAGGCAGAGCAAGACCGCGAGCTTTTAGCCGAACTTGGATTAAAGACCAAGCAGAGCAGTAAGTCAGAAGTTTTAATTTAAAGTTTGGCTCTTAATGTCTCAGATCGACAGCTTTATTCTTGAATTTGATACGGCACTTCGTTCGGTCTTTGGGGGAGCAAATGCTCATCGAGCAAGCCCTGGAGCAGAGGTACTTTCTGGCTCCGTTTTAGATGTTGCTGAGCGTGAGCACGCGGCAGGTTTGATGCGAGTCAACCATGTTGGTGAAGTGTGCGCCCAGGCCCTGTATCAATCCCAAAAATTAGTGGCACGAAATTCTGAAATCCAAGAAATGCTCAATTGCTCTGCTCAAGAAGAAATGGATCACTTAGCTTGGTGCGAAGCCCGTCTTTTAGAGCTTGGCTCGCACCCAAGCTATCTCAATCCAATTTGGTATGCAGGATCCTTTGCAATCGGCTTGATAGCAGGCTTAGCAGGAGATAAGTGGAGCTTAGGTTTTGTTGCTGAAACCGAGAAACAAGTTGAAAGCCATTTAGAAAGTCATCTTCAAAAATTACCTTTAGAAGATCACCGCTCGCGTGCCATCGTCGATCAAATGCGCATCGATGAAATTGAGCATGGACATGCTGCGATTGCAGCCGGTGGGGTAGTTTTAGCTAGGCCAATTAAGAGAATGATGCAGGAAATGTCCAAGATCATGACAGCAACGGCGTACAAAATCTAAGCCCCTATATACTGTTCATTAATACAGTATATTTACTGATTATCTACTTCAATATCTAAGATCTATTCTTAAGTATATTTTCCAAGCTATTGTTTCAAGTAGCATTTTTATAATCACCATTTTATGAACACATCACGCTAAGTGTTTGTAATTACTAGAGAATTTCCAAAAAAAATCCCTAAAAAGACTTGACCCCCTTATTCTGATCCTCTAAAGTGGGAGGAAGTGTGAAAAAGTGGGGTAAATGGTGTTTCAAGGTGCGTCAGCTCTCAATTTGGATGCAAAAGGCCGTATGTCAGTACCGGCAAAGCATCGTGACGCCTTATTGGTTCAAGGTGAGGGTCGAATAACGCTTACTAAACATCCAGATGGCTGCCTACTTTTGTTTCCCCGGCCCGAGTGGGATATCTTTCGCTCTCGGGTTGCGCAACTACCGATGGATGCCCATTGGTGGCGCCGAATTTTTCTGGGCAATGCTGCTGAGGTCGATTTGGATAGCGCCGGAAGAATATTGGTAAGCCCAGAGTTACGGGCCGCTGCTGGAATAGAAAAGGGAGTGATGCTACTCGGTATGGGTAGTCACTTGGAATTGTGGGATGCAACTACCTACGCTACAAAAGAACAGGTCGCCATCGCACAGGGGATGCCTGAAGCGCTCAAGCAATTTAATTTTTGATGACAGGGTGCTATGAACATAACTCATCGCCCAGTGTTACTGGCCGAGGCGGTGACAGCACTAATCAGTGGTCCGCTTATTCAACATCCAAATCCAGCCACACCCATTTTGGTAATCGACGGGACATTTGGGCGTGGAGGCCACACTCAGGCTTTGCTTGCACAGCTAGATTTTGCTGCCCGCATCATTTCCTTCGACAAGGATTTAGAGGCGATAGCAGTCGCAGAGAAAATCAAGGATCCGCGCCTAACCATCGTCCACGACAGCTTTGCTCAAATGGATCAGTACGCGGCGCCAGATTCTGTCGATGGCATTTTGTTGGATCTAGGGATCAGCTCGCCACAGGTAGACCAAGCACATCGGGGATTTTCTTTTCGTCGGGAAGGGCCTCTCGATATGCGGATGAATACGGAGTATGGCTTAACCGCTGCGCAATGGTTAGAGCAGGCGCCGCAAGAGGAAATAACCTACGTGATTAAGACTTACGGAGAGGAGCGCTTCGCGTTTCAGATTGCTAAAGCTATTGTCGCCAAGCGAGAGGAGGGCCTGCCACCTCAAACCACAAGCCAATTGGCTAGCTTAGTAGCCAGTGTAGTTCGTACAAGAGAGCCTGGACAAGATCCCGCTACGAGAACCTTCCAAGCTTTACGTATTTTTATTAATCGGGAATTAGAAGACCTTGAAATGGGTCTTAAAGCCGCACTCATATTATTAAAGCCCGGTGCAAGATTAGCAGTCATTAGCTTTCATTCGCTCGAAGATCGCATCGTCAAGCAGTTTTTACAATCCCACGCCAAAGTCGAGGTACCTCGCGGTTTACCTATCCGTGAAAAAGATTTGCCGCAGAGTGCATTAGAAATTATTGGCCGTATTAAACCAAGTGATCAAGAAATTCAAGAAAATCCTCGTGCCCGTTCGGCCATTATGCGCATTGCACAAAAGCGGATAGGTGCCTTTGCATGAATCGCGCCACATTAACTTTGCTGGCACTGTTATTGATTTGTGCTCTATCGTTAGTTGCCGCACAGCAACGGGCACGTAAATTATTTATTACATTAGACCGCGCCCAAATTGAAGAACGAAAGCTAAATCAAGATTGGCTTCGTTTGGAATATGAGCAACGCAATTTATCTAAGTCGGCACGTATTCGTGAGGTTGCGCGCAACCAATTACACATGTCCCCCATTTCTCCAGAGCGTACTTTGTATTTAAAGGAGGCCAGATGAGGCATGTAGGTTTTTCAACTACGCCAAATTTAGTATTGCGTCTGCCGATGTGGCGGTCGCGTTTGATGCTATTTATGCTTTTCTTCGTCTTTATGTTGCTTTTAATTCGGGCCTTCTGGATTCAGGGTCCTGGCAATGCGTTTTATGAAGCAAAAGGTATCCGTGGTACTCAACGCGAATTAGAGTTACCCGCTTCTCGTGGAAAAATTTTAGATCGTAATGGCCAGGTTATTGCTACTAGCCTTGAAGCAAAATCAGTGATTGCCTATAACGATACTGTGCCAGATGATTTGTCTACTGACAAAGTGCAGAAGTTAGCCAGCCTGCTTCAAATTAGTGAAACTGAATTGCGTAAGAAGTTGCGCGAAGAGCGTAAGCAGACTTTTTTAAAACGCCAAGTCGATCCTGAAATTGCTCAACAAATCAAGCAATTAGAAATCCCTGGGATTGGTCTTAATAATGAATACCGTCGTTTTTACCCTGAAGGCGAAGCGATGGCGCATGTGGTTGGATTTACAAATGTCGAAGATCGTGGGCAAGAGGGTATGGAGCTCTCATCAGAAAAAGAACTTGCCGGTCATCCAGGTCAGCGCCGTGTGGTGGTGGACCGCTTAGGACGGGTAGTCGAGGAAATCGCCATTTTGCAATTGCCACAGAACGGTAAAGACTTGCAACTTTCCATAGATAGCAAAATTCAGTTTTTAGCTTATAACGCAGTAAAGAGTGCGGTTGAGCAGCATCGTGCAAGTGCTGGCGGGGCAGTTGTCTTAGATACACAAACTGGTGAGATCTTGGCCTTAGCTAATTACCCAAGCTATAACCCCAATGATCGAAAAAAATTAACTGGTGAGCAATTACGTAATCGGGTATTAACAGATACCTTTGAGCCTGGCTCAACCATGAAGCCGCTTACCATCTCAATCGCATTAGAAAAAGGCGCAGTTTTACCAAATACCAATATGGTGATCGGCGCTTCCTATTTAGTAGGGCCAAAACCGATTACTGATACGCACCACTATGGCAATCTTACAGTGGCTCAAATTATTCAGAAATCAAGCAATATTGGTACAGCCAAGATTGCAATGAATAATCTGACTGCAGAAGAGATGTGGAATTTTTACACTTCTGTTGGTTTAGGTCAGGCACCTAAAATTGGATTTCCTGGGGCTGTGGCAGGCACGGTTCACCCTTATAAAAAATGGATGCCAACAGACCAGGCGCGGATTGCGTTTGGCTATGGTATTTCTGCATCCCTCTTTCAATTGGCACGTGCATATACGGTATTTGCGCGTGATGGAGAATTAGTGCCCCTCACAATTGAACGCAGTCCAGAATTTAAGCCGGGCACTAAAGTCATGTCTCCAAAGACGGCTATTGAAATGCGCACGATGTTAGAGACTGTCACCGAGCCAGGGGGAACCGCAATTAAAGCCCAGTCAGAAGGTTATCGTGTAGGCGGCAAAACAGGCACTGCACATAAGCTAGTTGGCAAAGGTTATGGAAACAAATATCGGGCCTACTTTGCGGGTCTTGCGCCAATCAGCGCCCCCCGTATCGTCGTCGCAGTCATGATTGATGAGCCTACTGGTGGCAGTCACTATGGTGGGGATGTTGCTGCGCCAGTGTTCTCTACTATTGTTAGTGAAACCTTGCGTACATTAAATGTTCTTCCAGATTCTAATGTGAAGCAGATGGTATTAAAAGATGAGCCTCCAGCCAATCTGCATGGTACTGGAGTCAAAGTGCAACAAGTGGCTTTGAAAAGATGATCGTAGCAATGAACCTTGAACCCCATCAATTGATAGCCCATTTACATGAGGTGGTCGACGCTTCTGCCAAAGTCTGCGCTGATAGCCGGCAGATTGCATCTGGAGATATCTTTTTTGCTTATCCCGTAGGGCATGGAAGCGCTAGACGAGATGGACGAGAATTTATTGAATCTGCACTGAAGAATGGCGCTGGAGCTGTCGTTTTCGATCCTGCTGGCATGACAGCGTTCTCGGAGCACCCTCAATGTTTTGCAATTAACCATCTTGCAGCACATGCTGGCAAGATTTGCTCAGAATGGTATGACGATCCTAGTCAGCACTTAAAAGTCATTGGGGTAACTGGTACTAATGGAAAAACCAGTATTACCCAGTGGCTTGCACAGGCCCTTGATAGTGCTAACCATCGCGCTGCAGTGTTAGGAACATTAGGCTCGGGATTTCCAGATGCATTAGAGGCAACGGGATATACCACTCCTGATGCTCCCCGCTTGCAAACCCAATTAAAAAATCTATTGAACGCTGGCGCTAAGACAGTGGCAATGGAAATTTCTTCTCACGCCCTAGATCAAGAGCGTATCGGCGGTGTAAGCATCAATTGTGCAGTCTTTACAAATTTGACGCAAGATCATTTGGATTACCACGGTAGTATGGCTGATTATGCCCAAACAAAAGCGAAACTATTTCAGTGTTCAGGATTAGAGCATGCAGTATTAAATTTAGATGATCCATTCGGACGCGAGCTAGCAAGTCAATTATTAGCTCATAACAACTTAACAGTTTGGGCATATGCTTTGCGTCAAGAAGCCTTTGCCGGATTTAAAAAGTTTGGTGATCGTTTGCGCCGGATCTATGCTACAGATAGTATTTTCACTGCTGCTGGATATGATGTCGTATTTCATTATGAAGGTATGGAGCCTAATGCGCTTCATATCCCCGTAATAGGTGAATTTAATCTGAGTAATTGTTTGGCGGTATGGACTATTTTATTGACGCAGGGATTGAGCCCTGATCAAGCGAGCAAATGCATCACAAAATTACGCCCCGTCTCAGGACGGATGGAGCTCGTTTCATTAAATAAAAATCGAAGAGCTGAAGACCCTTTGGCAATCGTTGATTTTGCCCATACTCCAGATGCTTTACAGAAGGCCTTATTAGCACTGCGCCTGATTGCAAACCAACGGGGTGGAAAATTATGGTGCATCTTTGGGTGTGGTGGGGACCGTGATACTGGGAAGCGTTTGCTAATGGGTCGCGTTGCCCAAGAGTTGGCTGACCAAATTATTATTACAAGCGATAACCCAAGATCAGAGAATCCACAAGCAATTATCGCCATGATTCAGGAGGGCATGAGGCCAGAGTCTCGTAATGTTCAAGTCATTACTGATCGTGCAGCAGCCATTATGGCGGCTATCCGACACGCTGATATCAAAGATGTCATTCTAGTGGCCGGTAAGGGTCACGAAGCGACCCAAGAAATTAATGGGAAGAAATTTGATTTTTCTGACCAAGAACATATCCAACTAGCTGCCCGGGGTGGCATATGAGTAAGACCATGACCACCCTTGCTCAGGTACATACGATGCTGCCAGGCAGTCAATTGGTGAATATTTCTAATGAGCTTGCTCAGTCATTGGAGGTGTCAATGGTAGGTACTGATAGTCGCCAAATCGAAGCAGGTGAATTATTCATTGCCTTAGCTGGAGATAGCTTTGATGCCCATGATTTTTTAGAAGAGGTTGCAAAAGCAGGTGCGGCAGCTGCCTTGATAAGCAATTTAGAGAAATGCCCCTCTCATTTAGCTGCTGTTTGCGTAGCAGATAGCAAAAAAAGCTTAGGCGACTTAGCTCAAGCTTGGCGTAGCACTTTTTCTCTACCGTTGGCACTAGTTACTGGCAGCAATGGCAAAACTACCGTAAAAGAAATGATTGCTTCCATTTTTAAGGCCGCGGTAGGTAACGAGTGCACTCTTGTAACCAAGGGCAATCTCAATAATGACATTGGATTACCGTTAACTTTATTACGCTTACGCCCTAGTGATCGTTTAGCGGTGGTTGAGTTGGGCATGAATCATCCTGGCGAAACTGCACAACTAGCTGCAATAGCCCAAGCGAATATCACCTTGATTAATAATGCTCAACGTGAACATCAAGAATTTATGGCTACGGTAGATGCTGTTGCCAGAGAGCATGCAGATGCTATCCGTGCATTACCAAATGATGGTGTGGCGATCTTTCCTGCAGATTCTGAGTTTGCCGGTGTTTGGCATGAGGCGGCTTTAGGTAGAAAAGTAATTGATTTTGCTTTGATATCTCACGCTACCCAACAAGGGGCAGCTGTTATTGGACGATTATTAGATAGCGGTCTGGTTCAGATTCAAACTGAGCAAGGCAATGTCCAGGTACAACTCAATACATTAGGTAGTCACAATGTCCGTAATGCATTAGCAGCTAGCGCAGTTGCACTGGCTGCTGGTGTCAGCCTTGAAAATATCAAAGAAGGTCTTGAAGCATTCTCCCCAGTTAGTGGCCGGATGCAATCGAAAATATTAGACGCTACTCGCACCTTAATTGATGATAGTTATAACGCGAATCCAGATTCTGTCAGGGCTGCCATTGATGCCTTAAAACAGGCAGGCAAGCTATCTTGGCTGGTATTGGGTGATATGGGTGAAGTTGGTGATCAAGGTACAGCTTTTCATGAAGAGGTGGGGGCATATGCTGCGGAGCAAGGTGTGGCTAAGTTATTTGCGCTTGGTGAGCAAAGCCAGTTTGCTGTACGTAGTTTTGATGCGCAAAAGAAAAAACAACTACTTTCATCAAGCGCAGAGCACTTTGCTAGCCTAGATCTTCTCATTGCCGACTTAACAATTGCCTTACAGACTCATACAGCCAGTGAAAAAGAACATCTCAATATTTTAATTAAAGGATCGCGTTTTATGCGGATGGAGCGAGTGGCACAAGCCTTGTTAGAGGAGGCTAAACCATGCTCTTGATTTTGGCGCAATGGCTTCAGGATGACTTTGGATTTTTCCGGGTCTTTAACTACATTACCTTTAGGGCGGTAATGGCTACTGTGACTGCCTTATTAATTGGATTGGCTGCTGGTCCCTGGGTTATTCGCCAGCTAACGACATTGAAAATGGGACAGTCAGTTCGTACTGATGGACCTCAAACCCATCTGGTGAAATCAGGTACTCCAACCATGGGCGGTGTATTGATTCTGATTGGCATCTTTATTTCTTGTATGCTCTGGGCTGATTTAAGCAATCGCTTTATCTGGATTGTGATGATAGTGACCTTCGGTTTTGGCTTGGTTGGCTGGGTAGATGACTATCGCAAGGTAGTCAATAAAGACCCTAAAGGTATGGCGTCTAGAGAAAAATTCATGTGGCAGACCTTAATTGGTTTATTCGCCGCTATTTATTTGGCTTTCTCTGTTTCAGAAGTCAATAATCTAAAAGTGCTGCAATTATTTTTTGATTGGCTAAAAAGTGGCTTTGCTCTGAGTCTGCCTGCTAAGTCCAATCTACTGATCCCTTTCATGAAGGAGGTGAGCTACCCACTCGGCGTATTGGGCTTCATCATTTTGAGTTATCTCGTGATTGTTGGCAGCAGTAATGCAGTTAACTTAACTGATGGCCTAGATGGTTTAGTGATCATGCCTGTGATCTTGGTAGGGGCCGCTTTGGGTGCATTTGCCTATGTTATGGGTAATTCGATTTATGCCAAGTATTTACTCTTCCCCTATATTCCTGGAGCGGGTGAGCTCATGATTTTCTGTGGTGCTATGGGGGGTGCAGGCTTAGCCTTCCTTTGGTATAACACACACCCTGCGCAAGTATTTATGGGTGATGTGGGTGCGTTAGCTTTAGGTGGGGCGTTAGGTACCATCGCCGTAATTGTTCGTCAAGAAATCGTACTCTTTGTCATGGGTGGGATTTTTGTTGCAGAAACATGCTCAGTCATGTTGCAAGTGTTCTGGTTTAAGTTTACGAAAAAGCGTTTTGGTGAAGGCCGTCGGATTTTCAGGATGGCACCACTCCATCATCATTTTGAATTGGGCGGTTGGCGTGAAACGCAGGTAGTAGTACGTTTTTGGATCATTACGATCCTATTAGTCTTAATTGGCTTATCTAGCCTGAAATTACGGTGAGCCAAAGTAAACATGCATAACCTCAATCAAACTTTCGCTAACCCAGCGTGTATTTCGGATCACTCTTATCAAGCGCCTGAAAATTTCTTAATCTTGGGTTTAGGTGAGTCCGGCGTAGCAATGGCAAAGTGGTGTTTACGTAATGGCGCTATTGTTCGTCTTGTAGATACTCGCGATCTGGTAAATTTAACTGAGCGCCAACAAGCTTGGCTTAGTGAGCTAGAGTTTGCTGGTCTAAAGGATATACATTTTGGACCGCTAGATGAATCTTTATTAAAGAACATTGATGTCATCGGCATCAGCCCCGGCTTATCCCCATTACAAGAACCAATCCATACTTTTTTATCCAAAGCCCATGAGCTTTCTATTGATATTTGGGGTGAAATTGAATTCTTTGCTAGAGGGTTGGCGGCATTAGATCGGATGGCCCAATCTAAGGGAGATACGTATACCCCAGCAGTATTGGCTATTACTGGTACTAATGGGAAAACTACCACCACTGTGCTAACTGGCCAGTTGTGTGAACGCGCCGGTAAAAAAGTGGCGGTTGCAGGAAATATTAGTCCAGCAGCATTAGATCAATTGATGTCCTGTTTAGACGCCAGTGATCAGATCTCAGATATGCCAGCGATCTGGGTACTTGAGTTATCTAGTTTCCAGTTGGTATACACCAGCACTTTTGATGCAAGTGCAGCAGCTGTTCTCAATATTACGCAAGACCACTTAGATTGGCATGGCGATATGCAGTCTTATATTCATGCCAAAGCCAATATATTTGGTAAGAATACTATCTGTATTCTCAACCGTGATGATCCATTGGTGATGGATCTGATTTCTAAAGAGCGAATCGCAAATAAGACAGTAATTACTTTTGGCGCTAGTCGCCCTCAAGAGCAAGGTGCTTTTGGTATCGAGCATGATCTGCGGGCGGGTGGTATTGATTGGCTAGTTTGGGCTGAAGTAGATGAAGATCTAGAGCCTGCTCCAAGGCGTCGGCGTAAGTCTGCTGTAGCTACAGTAGAAGAACCAGTCAGACTAAAGCGTTTAATTCCGGCAGATGCTTTGCGTATTCGAGGTCGTCACAATGCATTAAATGCTTTAGCAGCATTAGCCTTGGCTAAGTCAGCTGGCTTACCAATGAGCCTGCTGTTACATGGTTTACGGGACTATCACGGTGAACCACATCGTGTACAGAGTGTCTCTATTGTTGCTGATGTCGAATATGTAGACGATAGCAAAGGGACTAATGTAGGTGCTACTGTTGCGGCTTTGAATGGGTTGGCTGTCAATGAAAGCGGTAAGCGGATTTGGTTAATTGCAGGTGGCGAAGGTAAAGGTCAAGATTTCAGCCCCTTGCGCGAGCCCGCACAGCGTTTCGTAAAAGGGGTATTTCTCATTGGTAAAGATGCCCCCATTCTTGCAGATATATTAGCTCAGGTAGTTCCTTGCACCATGAGTGACACCTTGCAAAATGCCGTCCAGGAAGCGGCTAAGCAAGCGCAATCAGGTGACATTGTTCTATTGTCGCCAGCATGCGCCAGCTTTGATCAATTTAAAGATTATGTTGAGCGGGCTGATGTCTTTGTTGCAGAAGTTCAAGAATTGGGAATGCGTTTTGAAGGAGTTCAGGTATGAGCTTAAAAGAAAAGCTATTTCCTGAAAATCGTGTGGGCCTTAACCGCTTCTGGAATTTCTCAAGAGGTGGAATTGATCACTTCCGAAGTGGCTTACGAGATGCAGTATCTGGTGTAGAGCAAACCCGTTCGCGCATGATGGATTACGACCAGTTGCTCGTATGGGCAGTACTTTCTCTAGCGCTAATTGGATTGGTGATGGTGTATTCGGCCTCTATTACATTAGCCGACGGACCTAAATATGCAAATTACAGTAGCAATTTCTTTTTGATACGCCATGTGATTTCTCTATCTATTGCCATTGGAGTTGGTATTTGGGCTTTCAAGATACCGACTAAAGTATGGGATCGCTATTCACCGATTATTTTTGGTTTTACTGTATTGCTACTGATTGCCGTTTTAATCCCTGGTATTGGCAAAGGGGTGAATGGAGCGAAGCGGTGGATCCCATTAGGCCTGATGAATTTTCAGCCCTCCGAGCTAATGAAATTTGCAGCGGTGATCTTTGCTGCAAGTTACACAGTACAACGCCAAGAATATCTGCATTCTTTTGTTAAAGGAATGTTGCCCATGGGCATTGCTGTTGCCTTAGTAGGCGGTCTATTGATGGCGGAGCCGGATATGGGCGCTTTAGTAGTTGTGGCTCTAATTGCTTTTGGCATTCTGTTTTTAGGCGGTATTAACGCTAAATTATTTGGTGGACTATTAGCAGTTGGCATATTAAGCGCAGTAACTATTATCGCTTCTTCGCCATTTCGGCAAAAACGCGTTATGGCTTTTATAGACCCATGGCAGGTAGACAATGCGGCAAATAAAGGCTATCAGCTAACCCACTCATTAATGGCATTTGGCCGAGGTGAGTGGTTTGGCACTGGTTTAGGCGGAAGTGTTGAAAAACTCCATTACCTTCCCGAGGCACATACTGATTTCATCATGGCGGTGATTGGTGAGGAGCTTGGTTTTGTTGGAGTAGTGGTGATGATCTTCTTGTTTTACTGGATCGTACGTCGCGCTTTTCTAATAGGTCGTACTGCGCTTCAATTAGATCGTAGCTTTGCTGGCTTGGCTGCTAAAGGTGTGGCTATTTGGATTGGTTGGCAAGCCTTTATCAATATGGGGGTGAACTTAGGTCTGTTACCCACCAAAGGATTGACGCTTCCTTTGGTAAGTTACGGTGGCTCTGGAATTTTGATGAATGCCATTGCCATAGCAATGTTATTACGGATTGATTATGAAAATCGGATCTTGATGCGGGGAGGCAAGTTGTGACCAAACCTTCTATCTTGGTAATGGCTGGTGGTACTGGGGGGCATATATTTCCAGGACTTGCTGTCGCAGAATATTTGCGTATTTGTGGTTGGACAGTTTCTTGGCTTGGCAATCAAAATGGCATGGAATACCGCTTAGTTAAAGCATGTGACTTCCCATTTGAGTCGGTCGAATTCGGGGGTTTACGTGGCAAAGGGCTTAAAGCCAAATTGATGCTCCCCCTCAATTTATGGCGGGCGAGCATCCAAAGCTGGAAGATCATGCGCCGTTTAAAGCCTAGTGTTGTTTTGGGGATGGGCGGTTACATCAGCTTCCCAGGAGGCTTAATGACTAAATTACTCAAGCGTCCTTTAGTTTTACATGAATCTAATGCAGTAGCTGGTAGTGCTAATCGAGCGCTTGCCAAATTTGCAATTAGGACATTGACTGGATTTCCAGACACAATGGAACACGCAGAGTGGGTGGGTAACCCTATTCGTGCTGAGTTCGATAAGTTAGTGTCACCAGAGCAGCGCTATGACCAGCGTACTGGTAATTTATCCATCTTGGTAGTTGGTGGTAGTTTAGGCGCAGCTGCCCTCAATGAAGTTATTCCTGCAGCCTTGGCTTTAATGGCTAAAGATACGCGCCCTGAGGTGATCCATCAAGCAGGCGATAAACATTTAGCTGATTTAGAACTACGTTATGCAAAGTTGGGTGTAGATGCGGATATACGACCCTTTATTGATGATATGCCCATCGCTTATGCACAAGCAGATTTAGTGATTTGTCGTTCAGGTGCGATGACCGTTTCAGAAATTGCCGCATGTGGAGTTGCTGCTTGTTTAATTCCATTTCCCTATGCAATTGATGATCATCAAACTGCGAATGCGCGTTTCTTATCCGATGCCGATGGGGCAATCTTGTTAGCCCAGTCAGATCTTAATGCCCAAGACTTAGCTTCCATGATTCAAAATTTCAACCGTGATGATTTAAAGAAAATGGCGCTGCGGGCACATGCTTTAGCTAAACCGCATGCTACTCGACGAGTTGCTGAGATATGTGCAGATTGCGCAGGAGTAGGACTATGAAACACATCGTTCAACAAATACACTTTGTCGGCATTGGCGGTACTGGTATGAGTGGCATTGCTGAAGTACTGCTTAACCTAGGATATCAAGTATCTGGCTCTGACTTGACTGAAGGTATAGCCACTAAGCGCCTAAAAGAGTTGGGCGCAGTAATACATATTGGGCATGATCCAAAAAATATTGGCACTGCTGAGGCTGTGGTTATTTCCACAGCGGTTGCTGGTAATAATCCTGAGATCTTGGCAGCACGCGCTGCAAAGATTCCTATCATTCAGCGTGCAGTCATGTTGGGTGAGTTAATGCGCTTAAAGCAGGGTATTGCGATTGCGGGTACTCATGGCAAAACTACGACCACAAGCTTGGTCGCTTCTGTGCTGGCACAGGGTGGATTAGATCCAACGTTTGTGATTGGTGGAAAGCTAAATTCTGCTGGCGCTAATGCACGTTTAGGTCAGGGCGATTTCATTGTGGTCGAGGCAGATGAATCTGATGCGTCATTCTTACAACTTTTTCCGGCCATGGAGGTAGTGACCAATATTGATGCTGATCACATGGACACCTATCAGCATGATATGGCCAGATTAAAGCAGGCTTTTGTGCAGTTTATTCAACGGATGCCTTTTTATGGTGTGGCTGTACTGTGTATTGATGATATTAATGTAAAAGACATTATTCCTTTTGTATCACAACCTATTTTGCGGTACGGCTTATCTGAAGATGCTGATATTCGCGCTAGTAATGTCCAGGCTGTTGGAACCCGCATGCACTTTACAGTCGATCGCCGAACTGTGCGTAGACATGGCAACAAGCCAGGTCAGTTACAGGTGCAATTGAATTTACCAGGGTTGCACAATGTTCGTAATGCCTTGGCAGCAATTGGTATCGCTACAGAATTGGGTGTATGCGATGAAGCTATTTTGCAAGCCCTTTCTGAATTTAGTGGGGTTGGACGTCGTTTCCAGCGCTACGGAGATCTACCATTGCCAGCCGGCGGAAGCTTCACATTAATTGATGATTATGGCCATCATCCGGTAGAGATGGCTGCTACCTTGGAAGCGGCTCGGGGTGCCTACCCTGGTCGTCGCTTAGTTCTAGCATTCCAACCACACCGTTTCACAAGGACGCGCGATTGCTTTGGTGAGTTTGTGCAAGTGCTGAGAAATTTTGATGCTTTGGTGCTTACTGAGGTTTACCCAGCAGGTGAAGCAAAAATAGCTGGCGCTGATGGCAAGAGCCTCATGAAAGCCGCCATTACTGAAGACAAAGCTACAAAGAGTCGACTCGATATCTCTGCCGTTGCTTTTGCAGCAACTGTTGCCGAGATGCCGGAAAAAATAACAGCCGTATTGCGTGATGGTGATGTTTTGATCACTATGGGCGCTGGCTCAATTTCTAGTTTGCCGCATGCATTGGTTGAGGTAAAGCATGTCTAACTCTAATCCCATAGCAAATTCCTGGGGCGAGCGTGTGAAAAGCGAGCTTGCACAATTAGATGTGAAGACTCTTGGTAGTGTGGGGGTTTTATTGGGTGGTCGCTCAGGCGAGCGTGAGATTTCCTTGATGTCTGGTAACGGGGTATTAGAGGCATTACTTTCTAAAGGGGTAGATGCTCATGCATTTGATCCTGGATTACGTTCGCCAACTGAACTTGCTAGTGAAAAATTTGACCGAATTTTTATTTCTTTGCATGGTCGCTATGGTGAAGATGGGACGATTCAAGGTTTACTGGAATTATTGAACTTACCCTATACCGGTAGTGGAGTGTTAGCTTCAGCCTTATCGATTGATAAGATTGCCACTAAGCAAATTTGGCTTAGTAATGGTTTATCTACCCCTGATTTTGAAGAACTCACATCAAGTAGCGATTGGGATTCTGTAGTTGAGCATTTGGGTTTACCTTTAATTGTAAAACCGGCCCATGAAGGATCTTCCTTAGGTCTAACTAAAGTGAAGTCAGTTGAGGAATTGCCGGCTGCCTATCAGTTAGCTGCTGGGCTTGATAAAAAGGTAATAGCAGAAACTTGCATTATTGGTGATGAATTAACTTGCCCTCTCGTTGGCCAAGGAAATAGTGCAGAAGCCTTACCGGTAATCAAAATCATTCCACCACAGGCAAACTATGATTTTCACCATAAGTATTTCTCTAATGAGACTGAGTACTTATGCCCAACAGGGTATTTAGACAATGTGAATATCGCCATACAAGAATTAGCCTTAGCATCATATCGCGCCTTAGGTTGTAGAACTTGGGGGCGGGCAGATGTGATGTTGGATCAGAAAACAGGAAAACCTTATCTTTTGGAGATGAATACATCCCCTGGTATGACCTCACATTCTTTGGTGCCAATGGCTGCCAAGGCGGCAGGTGTTGAGTATGCAGATTTGGTTTTATGGGTGCTAAGTCAAACTTTGTTAGGCGCAGGGAGCGCAAGTATATGAGGCGTACGAGCTCCTTCCTAAATTGGTTCGGCGAGGGATTGGTAATGATGTTCTCACCTTTATGGAATTATCCAGGGCGGATGCAAAAGGTCAGTCGCTTTTTAATGCGCTGTTTTTCTCTGATGGTTATTGTAGGTATCTTGGTTTGGTTGAGCCAGCGCCCAGTATTTGCACTACGTCAGGTATTAGTAGAGCCAGTTCCCGGTCAAACCCTAAAACATATTAGCAAGCCCCTAGTGAGGCAACAGGTTTTAGAAACCATTCAAGGGAATTTTTTTAGTGTCAGATTGGAAGATGTCAAACGTGGCTTTGAGTCGCTTCCTTGGGTCCGTCACGCAAACGTACGTCGAGTTTGGCCAAATGGGGTGATTGTTAGCATTGAAGAGCAAAAGGCTTTTGGCACCTGGGGTGGAGTAAATAGTCAAACTCTGATGAATGTCCATGGCGAGCTTTTTTCTGGCCGCGGATCTGAGGTCGGAGATGAGACCTCATTAGTTGATTTTTATGGTCCAGAAGACTCCAGTAAAGAAGTGATGCGCTTATATAAAAAAGCCAACGCTTGGTTTAGGCCGTGGGATTCTGAAGTGAAGGGCTTGAGTCTATCGGAGCGTTATGCATGGCACGTAAAACTATCAAATGGCATGAAGGTGGAGTTTGGGCGCGATGAAGAAGGCTCTGACAAAACATTAACTGAAGATCGTGTTGCCCGCCTTTTTAAGTATTGGCCACAGGTTCAAGAAAAGTGGGCAAATCGCGTAGATGCAATTGATCTTCGCTATGCCAATGGTTTTGCGGTGCATCTCGCATTGGCGAGTGTGAAAAAAGGTGATGCGGATGGTAAAAAAAGTGAGCTCAAGCAATGAGGAATGAGAATGAGTAAAGATAATCGCGATCTATTGGTGGGCTTAGATATTGGAACTTCCAAGGTAGTTGCTTTGGTCGCTGAATTAGCACCTGATGGCCAATTTAATGTGGTTGGCGTAGGACAAACTGCTTCCAAAGGCTTAAAGAAGGGGGTAGTTGTTAATATTGAGGCAACTGTTCAGTCGATTCAAAAGGCGCTTGAAGAGGCTGAAGTGATGGCTGATCGTCAAATTGTGCAAGTGTTTACAGGTATCGCTGGTAACCATATTGTGAGTTTTAACTCCAGTGGCATGGTGGCGATTCGAGATAAAGAAGTAAGTGCTGGCGATGTCGAGCGCGTTCTAGAAACAGCAAAAGCAATCAACATTCCAACAGACCAACAAATTTTGCATATTTTGGTTCAAGAATTCATCATCGATGGTCAGGAAGATGTGCGTGAACCGATTGGTATGAGCGGCTTACGCCTTGAAGTAAAGGTGCATATTGTGACTGGTGCAGTGAGCGCTGCACAAAATATTGTGAAATGCGTGCGTCGTTGTGGTCTTGAAGTAAATGACCTTATTTTGCAGCCATTGGCCTCTAGTTTGGCTGTGCTTACTGAGGACGAAAAAGAATTAGGTGTAGTGCTAGTAGATATTGGCGGCGGTACTACGGATATAGCAATCTATTGCCAGGGATCTATTCGTCACACTGCAGTCATTCCGATTGCAGGGGATCAAATTACCAATGACATCGCCATGGCGTTGCGCACCCCAACCATTGAGGCTGAAGATTTAAAGATCTTGCATGGTATTACCCGACAAGATATGGCTGATCCAGCTGCCATGATTGATGTACCTGGAGTTGGTGATCGTGAACCTCGTCCAATGTCTAAGCAAGCCTTGGCTGCAGTGATAGAGCCACGGGTAGAAGAGCTTTTTACTTTAGTTCGAGGTGTTATTCGAGATTCGGGCTATGAAGATATGGTTGCCTCAGGGATTGTTTTGACGGGGGGGACTGCGTTAATGCCAGGAATGGTTGAGTTGGCTGAGCAAGTCTTCTTGCGTCCTGCACGTATAGGGACCCCTGAATATCGTGGCCACTTGCATGAGGTATTACGGAGTCCCCGTTTTGCCACCAGCATTGGTTTATTAATGGAAGGTCAGGCGCAATTATTGCGTGGCCGGCGCGTTTCTCAATCTGGCACTTTGCAGGGTGTGATCTCGCGTATGAAGGAATGGTTTGCAGGAAATTTTTAAGTTTTTTCGTCGTCGTCAACTTAGTACGTTTATTACCTAGGAGGGTATATGGAATTTGAAATGTTAGATCAAGAAACAGCCGGTAAAACCATGATTAAAGTGGTTGGAGTCGGTGGCGCTGGTGGCAATGCTGTCCAGCATATGATTAAACGTGGGGTGAGTGGCGTAGAGTTTATTTGCATGAACACCGATGCTGGCGCACTTCAGCGCTCTGAGGCATCTGTGAATTTGCAACTAGGCTCTAGTGGGCTTGGCGCCGGTGCCAAGCCAGAAATCGGAGCAGCCTCAGCAGAAGAAGCGCGTGCACGTATTGCCGATGCATTGCAAGGTGCGCATATGGTATTTATTACTGCTGGCATGGGTGGCGGTACTGGAACTGGCGCAGCTCCAATCGTTGCGCAAGTAGCGAAAGAAATGGGTATTTTGACTGTGGGTGTTATTAGTAAGCCCTTTGACTTTGAGGGTGCCAAGCGATTGAAGGTTGCAGAGAACGGCGCTACTGAACTCGAGTCTTACGTGGATTCATTAATTGTGGTTCTGAATGAAAAGCTCTTTGAAGTCATGGGTGAAGATGCCGAATTTGATAAAGCCTTTGCTTGCGCTGATGACGTATTGCATAACGCAGTTTCAGGCATTGCTGAAATCATCAATGTTCAAGGTTTAATTAACGTCGACTTTGAGGATGTGAAGACAGTGATGGGAGAGCAAGGCAAGGCTATGATGGGAACAGCTACTGTTTCTGGTATGGATCGTGCTCGTTTGGCTGCTGAAGCTGCGGTTGCTTCACCATTGCTTGAAGGTGTTGATCTGTCAGGTGCACGTGGCGTATTGGTGAATATAACAGCCAATCGTTCATTGAAATTGTCAGAGACACGCGAAGTAATGGCAGCGATACGTGGTTATGCAGCTGACGATGCTACCGTGATTTTTGGGACTGTCTATGACGAAAGCTTGGGAGATGCACTTCGTGTAACCGTAGTAGCTACTGGTTTAAATAATCCTCAAGCTCGTCAAAACCATCAACCTGAAGTCGTTTGGAGACAAGCTACTGGTACGCATGATGCTATGCCTACAATGGCTGACCTCAATACGTTTGCCCCAGCAAGTGCAGCAGCCACAATTGGTAGGAGTGCTAGAGAATCAGCTTTAGGCACCAAAGCTGGCATGGCTTTACCTGGATCTGGAGGTGTGCCTTCTATGACCACTGCGCCAGCTGCCTCTAGTGTTGACTATAGCCAATATGATTTGCCACGGGTATTTCGCAATTCGCGCGATGCTACGCCAGCCCCTACTTTAGGCGCTGACAGCTCCCCTCAGGCAAAGACCATGTTAGATAAAGGGGCTGATTATTATGAAATCCCTGCTTTTTTGCGTAAGCAAGCAGACTAATCCACTGCTCAATACAATAGATAGTTGCTAAATGCCAGCGCGGCGCCCCTCCGGACGACGAATCCCGCGCTAGCGTTGGCATACTTATTAACAACTATTTATTAGGAGATTTCATGATTGCAGTCGGACAAAAATTACCAAACGCGACCTTGTATGAGTTTTTGAATGAAGCAAGTGAAGGCTGTTCTGTTGGGCCTAATGCATTTGAAGTTGAGAAATTAGCTGCAGGTAAAAAAATTGTTATTTTTGCATTGCCTGGAGCGTTTACTCCAACTTGCTCTGCGCAACATGTTCCTGGTTTTGTAGAGCATTTCGATGCGATTAAAGCAAAAGGTGTAGATGAGGTTTGGTGTGTGTCTGTAAATGATCCATTTGTCATGGGTGCATGGGGACGTGATTTGAAGGTTGGAAAAAAAGTGCGTATGTTAGGTGATGGTAGTGCTGAGTTCACCAAAAAGGTGGGCATGGAGTTTGATTTAGTTGCCCGTGGCTTGGGAGTGCGTTCACAGCGCTATGCCATGATTGTTGAAGATGGTGTGGTAAAAACTTTAGATCTAGAAGCGCCTGGTAAATTTGAAGTAAGCGATGCTGCTTCAGTATTAAAGCAGCTTTAAAAACACTTTCCTGAATTTGGAATAGCCATCATGATGAAGCAACGTACTATCTCTGCTCCGATTAAAACCGTGGGGATTGGCTTGCACTCAGGGCGTAAGGTCACACTATTTATTAAGCCAGCGCCCGTGAATTCAGGAATTGTATTTGTACGTATGGATACTCCAGAGCAAGCGCTTGTACCAGCAACTGCTCTGGCTGTATGTGATACCCGTCTGGCTTCTGTTATTCAAAAAGATGGTGTTCGAGTTTCTACTGTCGAACACTTACTTTCGGCGTGTGCAGGTTTAGGACTCGATAATTTATTGATTGAATTAGATGCTGAGGAAGTACCCATCATGGATGGCAGCGCTGCCTCATTCTTATTTTTAATAGAATCTGCTGGTATTACCGAGCAAGACGCGCCACGTCAATTTCTCATTATTAAAAAACCCGTTGAAGTTCGTGAGGGCGATAAATTAGCTCGGCTTGAACCCTTCTTTGGCTTTAAGTTAGATTTCACGATTGACTTTAAACATCCTGCGGTGGATAAGACTGGACAACGATTCATTGTGGATTTTGCCGAGCATGCTTATCGAAGTGAAATTGGACGTGCCCGCACTTTTGGTTTTGCCCATGAAGTAGAAGCCCTTAGAGAGATTGGCCTAGCTCGCGGTGGCAGCTTAGATAATGCGATAGTTTTGGATGAGCACCGAATTCTGAATAACGAAGAACTTCGGTATGAAGATGAGTTTGTGCGTCACAAAATCCTAGATGCTATTGGAGATCTATATTTAGTGGGCCACCCCATTGTTGGCGCTTATGTGGCCGAAAAATCAGGTCATGCTCTAAATAATGTACTTTTACGTAGGCTCTTAGAAGACCCAAGTTCATATGAAATCAGTGAATTTCTAGAAAAAAAGGCGCCCCCAGCTTATTCTCAAGAGAGCCAACCCCTCTTTTTCTGAGATATTTTTAAAATAATTAAATTATTTGGCTTGGTTCTGAAGTAGTTTTTCGACCGCCTTGCGAAGCTCAGAATCCGGCGCCAATTGATCCGCTAAGTTTTGCCATGCTGCCCTGGCAATAGGATTAAAACCACGGGATTTTTCAGAAGGTTTTTGCCCCTGCTCGGACTTTATTTCCCAGGCAGAAGGAGCGGGTTTTAACTGCACCTTAATTGTGGAGCATAACACCCCTTTTTTTGATAACTCATTGATTAAGCTGGGTAAAATCTGCTGCAGTCGACTAGCAATACTTGCGTTACTTACTAGTAGAATGAGCTCATTTTTACTCTCGGATCGCCAGCTAAGCTCAATTTTTTGCGCTAAGTTTTCTAGATCAAGGACCGCTAAAGCACTCTTTAGGCTGACTTTTAATTTGGCTATATCTTCTGTTTTAGCCAAAATACCCCCAAGACCTTCAGAATCCCGTAGGTAATCAACCCATTCATGAGCAGTATTGTGGCGAGGAGGTTTAGCGGCAAAGTTCATAAAAAATGTGGGTGTGAGTGATAAACTCAAGGTCTTAATTTTCTTCAATATCCCATGGTAATCGGTCTTCTTAAAACCCTGGTCGGCAGTCGTAACGACCGCCTCTTAAAGCAGTATCGCAAAGTTGTTGCGAAGGTTGGTGCATTTGAAGCCAACCTGCAAGCTTTGGATGCTGCCGCCCTTAAAGCCAAAACTGCTGAGTTCAAGTCGCGCTTAGCTGCGGGAGAGGCGCTTGACGATCTTGCCCCAGAAGCATTTGCAGTCGTTCGCGAGGCTAGCGTACGGGTAATGAAGATGCGTCATTTTGATGCCCAGATTATGGGCGGTCTTGCCTTGCACCAGGGCAAAATTGCTGAAATGGGAACAGGTGAAGGTAAAACCTTAACCGCTACTCTGCCTGTGTATTTAAATGCATTAACGGGTAAGGGTGTACACGTCGTTACTGTGAATGATTACTTGGCACAGCGTGATGCTGAGTGGATGTCTACCCTGTATAACTTCTTGGGCATGAAGGTCGGCGTGAATCTTTCGCAAATGGATCACACTACTAAGCAAGAAGCCTATGCATCAGACATTACCTATGGTACGAATAATGAATTTGGTTTTGATTATCTGCGCGATAACATGGTCCAAGATTTGGGGCAGCGGGTTCAGCGCGGCTTAGCCTACGCCATCGTTGATGAAGTCGATTCCATTTTGATTGATGAGGCACGAACCCCATTAATTATTTCTGGACAAGCTGAAGATCATACCGATCTCTATATCAAAATTAATGCACTGCCTTCTTATTTAGAGCGTCAGATTGGTGAAGAGAAATCTGATGGTACTGGCGTTGAAAAGCCAGGCGACTATTGGGTTGATGAAAAGTCACAGCAGGTCTATTTAACTGAGCAAGGCCATGACAAAGCAGAAACAGTCTTAGTTGAGTTGGGAGCCTTAAATGATGGCGACTCTTTATACGCCCCACAAAATATCACCTTAATGCACCACGTCTATGCAGCTTTGCGTGCGCATACTTTGTATCACCGTGATCAACAATATGTAGTGCAAAATAATGAAGTCATTATTGTCGATGAATTTACGGGACGCTTAATGCAAGGTCGTCGTTGGTCTGATGGCTTACATCAAGCAGTTGAAGCTAAGGAAGGAGTGCAGATTCAGAATGAGAATCAAACTTTAGCTACTATTACCTTCCAAAATTATTTCCGTATGTATGGCAAATTATCAGGTATGACCGGTACTGCTGATACCGAAGCCTATGAGTTCAAGGAAATTTATAACCTTGAAACAGTCGTAATACCCCCCAATCGTATTAGCCAAAGAAAAGATCGTCAAGATCAAATATACAAGTCTTCTCGTGAGCGCTACGATGCAGTGGTCAAGGATATTGAGGATTGCTATCAGCGTGGCCAACCCGTGCTCGTGGGCACGACCTCGATTGAAAACTCTGAATTAATTGCTGGCTTGCTAGATAAGTGCAAGCTTCCACACCAAGTATTAAATGCTAAGCAGCATGCGCGAGAAGCAGAGATTATCGCTCAAGCCGGTAGGCCAAAGATGATTACGATTGCCACTAATATGGCTGGTCGTGGCACAGATATCGTGCTTGGTGGAAATGTGGGCAAACAATCATCTTTGATTGAATCCGATACTGCTATATCTGATTTAGATAAAGTGGCAAAAATTAAAGTTCTACAAGATGAATGGCAGAGTCTGCATGATCAAGTGATTACTGCTGGGGGTCTACATATCATTGGTACTGAGCGTCACGAAAGCCGCCGGATTGATAATCAATTACGGGGGCGCGCTGGTCGTCAAGGCGATTCTGGGTCTTCTCGTTTCTATTTATCTTTAGATGATTCTTTGCTGCGTATTTTTGCAGGCGATCGTTTACGTGCTGTCATGGAGCGTCTTAAGATGCCAGACGGTGAACCCATTGAAGCGGGTATGGTAACTCGTTCGATCGAGTCTGCTCAACGTAAAGTAGAAGGGCGAAACTTTGATATTCGTAAGCAATTATTGGAATATGACGACGTTGCCAATGATCAGCGTAAAGAAACTTACCGCTTAAGAAACGAAGTTTTAGAAAGTAGTGATATTGGCGATCTGGTAGCTAACCTGCGTGAAGATGTCATGCGTAGTATTTGCGCGCTGTACATTCCGGCAGAGTCCATGGAAGAGCAGTGGGATTTAGTTGGCCTTGAAAATGTGCTCGCTAGCGATTGGGGCCTCTCAGTTAATTTGAAGAGCTGGGTCGAGAGTGCAGCTTCGATTGATGATGAAGAGATAGTGGAACGCGTCTTAGAAGCTGCTAAAGAGTCTTATGACGCTAAGGTTGAACTTTCTGGTCGGGCTTCTTTTGCTGGTTTTGAGAGGTCTGTATTGTTATATAGCCTAGATAGTCACTGGCGTGAACATTTAGCCGCTTTAGATCATTTACGTCAAGGTATTCATTTGCGTGGGTATGCTCAAAAAGATCCTAAGCAAGAATATCGGCGTGAAGCCTTCGAGCTTTATGGTGAGTTATTAAGTGTCATTAAGAATGATGTTGTCAAAAACATCATGACTGTACAGATTCGCAGTGCTAGTGAATTAGATGAAGCCTCCGAGTCGATGAATGAGGATATTGCTAAACTTTCTGACGTAAAGTATCAGCATGCCGATCCACAAGCAGAAGTTACTAGCTCAACCATTGATCATGGTGCTGCGATTGAAGTTACATCAGCACCTATTCGTTCAGGACCAAAGATTGGGCGAAATGATCCATGCATTTGCGGTAGTGGTAAGAAGTACAAAAACTGTTGTGGTGCCTTGCCTTAAGCTGTATTGAGAGTTAATTCTTTAAATATCGATATAAAGTATTTCTGCTAATACTTAAAAGTTTGGCCGCAAGACTGATATTGCCATTGGTTTTCTCCAAGGTCTTCTGAATAGCGACTTTAGAAAGCTGTTTAAGAGCGCCCGATTCAAATTGGTCTGGGAAAGCAGGGTTAACTAAGTCCACAGTCGGGTTCACGCCAATATCCAAGTCATTCGCACGAGAGGATTGACGAGGAGATGCACCCAAGTTCATTTTTAAGAATAAAGATTGAGCAAAATGCGTTCTTAGAACATGCACTTTATTACTATCTTTTTTAGCTCGATCAAATAACTCTGCCAATGGGAGCTCTAAAATTTGCTGTATCTTCACTATCCCAATATCGATAGCATTGATTTCAATCAGCGCTAACGCCGCTCTATCTATACCAATAATGGTACCGCTTTCATCAATACCAATCATGCCTTCACCCATTGAACCCAAGCCTTCTGGACTGCTATGGATCTTAAGAATTAAGGCGTATTGAGATTCATGAATGCAAAATAATTGCTTCTCTAAGGAATGGACTGTGGCCTTGACTAGGCCGATGGTATGAGGATGATAGGCACTTTTATCAGTGGAGATGTCTAAAACGCCGCTAATTTTTCCATCAGGCGAAAAGATCGGGGCAGCAGTGCAACTCAAAAAGCCATTGTTTTCTAAAAAGTGTTCTGATCCATTAATAGATACAGCAGTGCGCTCAACTAATGCTGTGCCGATCGCATTAGTTCCTCGATGTTTTTCTTGCCAAGATGCTCCTGTCTTCAGTAGCACTCGATCAGCCTTAGAAATAAATTGAGGATCTCCGACAGAGTGAACAATAACTCCTTGGTGGTCTGACAATATGATGACCCCACCACTTCCTGACATCAATCCATGCAAATAATGCATAGTTGGTTTAGCTAAAGCAATTAACTCACGTCGCTGTTCAATGCGCGACTGCAATACTTGACCGCTTAAGATATTGTCAGGCAATTGCTTTTGAAATGCTTCTAGACCAGACTGTAAGCATCTTTTCCAAGATCGATAAATCGTTAAACCCAATTGTGACTCTAAGCTATCTGTAGGCGGATCGCCATGAAGAAGCCAGGCTCTTCTGATGTCACGCAGATTAGATACTTTCATTTTGGTTCCGCAAGAGGTTAGAGGGGTACTATATAAAAAAATGCTTTTTGCCGAATGAGGCAATACCCTTAATCATGAATCTAGGGTGTCACATAAATGAACAGTTGACTACTTTAGGGATCAGGAAATACCCTTGTTTTTTAGTGTTTTAGAAATATTTAAAAAATGCTGCACTGCATCTGATTGCTTAATTTTTCTCTATGAATCAAAGTGCTCACAACTGCTATTTTTAAAGACATAAATAGCATTTCTTTAGAACACCCTTATAGGAGAGAATCTTGATCTATGCAGCTCCCGGCGCCCAAGGCGCAAAAATTCAATACAAACCCCGTTATGATAATTTTATTGGCGGTAAATGGACCGCGCCAGTCAAAGGACAATACTTTGATGTCATTACCCCAATTAGCGGTAAAGTTTATACTCAAGCTGCTCGCTCTAGCGCAGAAGATATCGATCTAGCATTGGATGCTGCCCATAAGGCGGCTGATGCATGGGGTAAAACATCCCCCACTGATCGTGCCAACATCTTGCTAAAGATTGCAGATCGGATTGAGGCCAACCTCGAAATACTTGCCTATGCAGAAACTGTGGATAACGGCAAAGCTATTCGGGAAACATTAAACGCTGACATTCCTTTGACTGTTGATCATTTCCGTTATTTTGCTGGCTGTGTGCGTGCACAAGAAGGCTCACTTTCTCAAATCGATGAAACTACCGTCGCATATCACTTTCATGAACCTTTGGGAGTTGTTGGTCAAATCATTCCTTGGAACTTCCCGATTTTGATGGCTGCTTGGAAAATAGCCCCTGCCTTAGGCGCTGGTAACTGCGTGGTTTTAAAACCTGCAGAATCTACTCCCGTTTCGATCTTGGTCATGATGGAGTTAATTGCTGATCTCTTGCCACCTGGCGTACTTAATATTGTGAATGGCTATGGTCGTGAAGCTGGTTTGCCACTGGCATCTAGTAAGCGCATTGCAAAGATTGCATTTACTGGCTCAACATCTACTGGTCGGGTGATTGCCCAAGCAGCTGCAAACAACCTGATTCCGGCAACCCTTGAGTTGGGCGGCAAGTCTCCAAACATCTTCTTTGCAGATGTCATGGACAAGGATGATGGATTCTTGGATAAGGCGATTGAAGGTTTAGTCTTATTTGCCTTTAATCAAGGGGAAGTATGTACTTGCCCATCACGTGCTTTAATTCATGAAAGTATTTACGATCAGTTTATGGAGCGCGTCATTAAAAGGGTTGCTTCAATCAATCATGCTAACCCCCTAGATACTGACAGCATGATGGGAGCGCAAGCCTCCAAAGAACAACTTACCAAAATCCTTTCATACCTTGACCTTGGAAAACAAGAGGGTGCAGAAGTATTGATCGGTGGATCCCAAGCAAACCTAGATGGTGAGCTTGCAGGGGGTTATTATGTGCAGCCAACCCTGTTTAAGGGTCACAATAAGATGAGAATTTTCCAAGAAGAAATTTTTGGCCCTGTTCTAACAGTAACCACCTTTAAAGATGAGGCAGAAGCTTTAGAAATTGCCAATGACACGCTATATGGTTTAGGCGCTGGGGTATGGAGCAGAAATGGCAATGTCGCCTACCGCATGGGCCGCGCTATTAAAGCGGGTCGCGTATGGACTAATTGCTACCATGCTTATCCTGCGCACGCAGCATTTGGGGGGTACAAAGAGTCTGGTATTGGCAGAGAGACCCATAAAATGATGTTAAATCATTATCAGCATGTCAAAAATTTATTGGTGAGTTATAGTGAATCTAAGTTGGGATTCTTCTAAAGCCAATGTTTTTTGATTGTATTCAGGGGCGGGTTAATCCGCCCCTTTGTTTGTGTTTTATTTCAAGGGAATGGATATGGTTGAACGGGTAGTTGCTACCAATGAGGCTCTTGCGCTGATTAAACAACTTCAAGTTGAGCATGGCCAAATTCTGTTTCATCAATCTGGCGGGTGCTGTGATAACAGCGCCGCTAACTGTTATTTACCAACAGACTTGACGATTGGACCATATGACATCAAATTGGGTGAACTAGGAGGGGTGCCATTCTATATTGGAAAACTTCAATATGAATACTGGAAGCATACCCAGCTTATTTTAGATGTGATCGAAGGGCAAGGAGGAACTTTTTCTCTTGAAGGCTCATCGGGAAAAGCGTTTCATACTCGCTCACGCCTCTTTACCGATGAAGAGTGGGGCTCAATTGAGGCACAGGTATTTGCAGACCTATCTTAAATCAGTAGCTTATTAAGAGTGATTTAAATTTCCCTTAGCATTCTAAAGCGATCTTTAAAGGTCTCATCTACAATTGTCAGACTATGACAGTGAACCTCCCTCTCCCCGAAAAAGACCATCTCAAACCTGTAAAGGGCTTTGAGATGGGCATAGCCCAAGCCGGGATTAAGAAGGCCAATCGAAAAGATTTGCTGGTAATGACTTTAGACCCTGGATCTCAAGTGGCTGGCGTTTTCACATTGAACCGCTTCTGTGCAGCTCCTGTGCAAGTTTGCCGCGAGCATCTAGCCCTCAATGCAACTAAAGGCGAAATTCGGGCTTTGGTAGTAAATACTGGCAATGCCAATGCAGGAACGGGTGAACAGGGTATGAAAGATGCCTTAGAAACCTGCGTTGCATTAGCAAAAGAATTAAAACTCAATCCCGAGCAAATTCTGCCATTTTCTACAGGGGTTATTTTAGAGCCCTTGCCAATTGGCAAAATTATTGCTGCTTTACCAGCAGCGGTGGCTAATTTAAATGAAGATCATTGGTTAGATGCTGCCCAAGCAATCATGACTACGGATACCCAACCCAAGGCAGCATCGGTGATGGTACATACTCCTGCTGGCACGATCACACTAACTGGGATTTGTAAGGGAGCAGGGATGATTCATCCCAACATGGCGACCATGTTGGGATTTATTGCTACTGATGCTGGGTTTGCACCTGGACTGTTGAATGGCTTGACGCGCGAGGTAGCCGATCAATCATTTAATGCCATCACGATTGATGGGGATACTTCTACAAATGATTCATTCATCATCATAGCAACTGGCCAATCTGTAGTCCAAGTTCAATCAGATGCCGACCCTATTTATGAGTTAGTTAAAGGCGCATTAATTGTCTTGGCTCGCAAGCTAGCGCAAATGATTGTTCGTGATGGTGAGGGTGCAACTAAATTTATCACTATTGATGTTCTAGGTGGTAAGACAGCAGCGGAGTGCCGCTTAGTGGCAAAGGCTGTAGCTCACTCTCCTTTAGTAAAGACGGCATTTTTTGCTAGTGATCCTAACTTGGGCCGAATATTGGCAGCCATTGGTTATGCAGGAATTGTGGATTTGGATGTGAATCGGGTACAGATGTGGTTAGGAGATGTCTGGGTTGCTAAAGATGGTGGACGTAATCCAGATTATCAAGAAGCAGATGGCCAACGGGTGATGCAGGCGGAGGAAATTACGATCAAGATTGATTTAGGGCGCGGCACTGCTCAGCAGACTATATGGACGTGTGACTTATCCCATGAATACGTTTCTATTAATGCTGATTACCGCTCTTAGAAAGTAAATAATATGAATGAAAAGTTAGAGCAGTTACTCGGTCATCTAGAAACATTTCTGCCTAAACAACTTACCGAAGAGCAGTGGCAGTCAACCACTGCATTTAGATGGCGTCGTCGAGATAGCATTTTTGGCAGTATTGGTTTCTTACAGCCAGTAAAGCATGTTTCAGATATTACTTTTGCGGATTTACAGAATATTGATCGGCAACGTGATGCTATTCGTGATAACACCAAGCATTTTATTGAGAAAAAACCAGCCAATAATATTTTACTTACGGGCGCCCGAGGAACAGGGAAATCATCATTAATCAAGGCCTGCCTCCATGAGTTTGCTAGCCAGAGTTTACGTTTGGTTGAAGTAGAGAAGGAGCATTTGGCTGACTTGGCAGATATCACAGAGTTATTGGCTGAGCGTCCTGAGCGTTTCATAGTCTTTTGTGATGATCTTTCTTTTGATGAGGGTGAGTCAGGTTATAAGGCAATGAAATCGGCCTTAGATGGTTCCGTATCTGCTCAAGTGGATAACGTATTAATTTATGCTACTTCCAATCGTCGCCATTTATTACCTGAATACATGAAAGACAATGAGAGTTATGCGTATAGCGATGAGGGTGAAATTCATCCAGGAGAAGTGGTTGAAGAAAAGATTTCTCTTTCAGAACGCTTTGGATTATGGCTTTCTTTTTACCCACCAAAACAAGATGAATATTTATTAATCATTGCCCATTGGTTGCGTCATTTTGGTTTAAGCGACAATCAAATTGAAGCGGCAAGGGCCGAGGCTTTGGTTTGGGCCTTGGAGCGTGGCTCTCGTTCTGGCCGAGTAGCTTGGCAGTTTGCTAAACATTGGGCAGGCTCTCACACATAAATTTTCATACTCATGAATGAACTTAAGCGCCCGGTTACTGAAGTAGCCGCCGGCATCTTATTGGACTCTGATGGGCGTTATCTCTTGGGTCAGCGCCCTGAAGGTAAGCCTTATGCTGGCTTTTGGGAAATTCCTGGAGGCAAAATTGAAATAGGTGAAACTGTTTTTACAGCATTAAAGCGAGAACTGCATGAAGAATTAGGCATCGAGATTAAATCGAGCCAAGAGCTTATGGTGCTAGAGCACGACTATCCCCATGCCTATGTGCGACTCCATGTCAGCGTCATTCGGCTTTGGAGTGGGACTCCTAGAGGATGCGAAGGTCAGCAACTCTCTTGGCAGGTAATTTCAGCAGAAGGGCCTAGTGTGGGGCCATTATTGCCAGCAGCTTGGCCAATGCTTAATAAGTTAAAAGAATTCTTGGCTTAAAGTTGGCAAAGTGTGAGTTTAAAGGGGATATCCCCATCAAGTACTTGAGGTTTTCTATCGCGATCTGATTTCATGAAGCGAATGGATAGTAGATACTTATTGGCACTAATTTCTGCAAAAAGTGAATCATCTTCTAAGGCAATCCGCATTAGCTGATACACCTTACCAGAAGGTGCCTGTTGATATGCGCCATGATGTGCAACTACATCTTTAGCTTCACCAGATTGACGCAGTAAACGTAAAAATATTTGACATGCCTCGTGCCATGGTAGAAGTGGTGCCACATAATTTTCTAGTAGTTCTCTGCGCTGGCTAGACGGACTATTTTTCCAGGCATGATAGCTAGGCAAATCGATTGGACTAGTTCCACCGGGAATATTCAAGCGCGTACGAATTGCATTGAGCCAGTCACTTTCAGTAATAACTGAATTGGGTTTTCCTACTGATTGATTGATATTGGTCGATGCACTATCAATTTGAGAGAGTGTTTGAGAAAGCGCTTCTTGATCCACTTTTTGAGATGTCTTCAAACCATTTAAGGTGTATTTTTGACGCTCAAATTCTTTAAGTAGTAAGGATTTAATGTCTCCTCTAGAGCCAATGTCACCTAAATCAAACAAGATGGTGATGGCATTGTGGTGAAGCTCAGGATCATCAGATCTAGTAAAGTGATTAAAGCGGGCGAACAGATACTCCAGCCGAAGCATGTTTCGGACTAATTCGTTGAAGGGGTATTCGTAAACAATCACAAGCCTATATTCTATGACGAACTGCCGATGTCTTCCCCAATCTTCAATAGTTTGTGGTGCAACTGCAGGACTTGGGTATTTAATTGTTCTAAGGTGCTCTGGTTTTTGATCACTGTATTAGCTATTGAGAGACGCTGCTCTCTACTGGCTTGAGCTTGGATAATGTTTTCCACCTCTAATTTGCCAAGTTTATTGCGATGCATTACCCGTTCAATTTGGGTTTCCAAGGGGCAATCCACCACCACAAGATGGTCCATTTGCTGTTGCCAGAAGGTCGACTCAGCTAGTAAGGGCACCACGAATACTAAGTAGGGTACCGGTGTCTTGGCTAATGCAACTGCCTGCTCAATGAGACCCTCTTTAATGAGGGGATGGGTTATTTGCTCCAAAAGTTGCCTTGCTGCGGGCTTTTCAAAGACTAAGGCACGCATTTGGCCTCTATTGAGGGCTCCATTTGGGTCTATAAACTCAGGGCCAAATACTTTCTCAATTGAGGCAATCGCACTCCCCCCGGAGGCTGTAATTTGATGGGCAATGAGATCGCTATCAATGATCCCAGCCCCGAGCTTAGCAAGTAAATCACTCACGGCATTTTTACCCGAGCCAATTCCTCCTGTTAAGCCAACCAAGGGTATGACGCCCTTTAAAGCGCTTAAATCGAGTTGACTGTCAGAATGGGGAAGATGAGTTGTGGCCATAACAGTGTAATGATGCCAGCAATAGCCAGAAATGGCCCAAATGGAAAGGCGTGCTGGTGGCTTTGATTTTGCCACTTCAGCCAAAGCACCCCCCCTATTAAGCCAGTCACTGAGGCTACTAAAAGAATACCAGGAAGACTAGCCCAGCCCAGCCAAGCCCCTAAGCCAGCCAGAAGTTTGGCATCTCCCATCCCAATCCCGCTCTGACCTCTAAATATTCGATAAGCGAGGTTTAAGGCCCAAAGAAATGAGTAGCCAAGGCAAGCTCCTAATACAGCGGATTGAGGGTCAGTAAAACGTAACTCACTGAAACAATTAAACCCAATCCCTGACGCTATTAAGGGTAATGTAATCAGATCTGGTAATCGAAAGCTTCGCCAGTCGACATAGGCTAAGTAAATCAAACAGATTATGAGGGCCGCCTGTATGAGAAAAATCAGTTTTGAAGGTCCCATTAAACGATTTGCCCTAAATTAAATATGGGTAGATACAAGACGATGACTATGCCACCAATAATCAGCCCAACTAGAAGAATTAAAACGGGCTCCAAAGTTTGGCTTAGGGTATTGAGTTGATTGCTCAGTTGCGCTCCAAGAATATCAGAGCGCTTACAGAGCATTTCTGCTAAAGACCCACTTTCTGACCCTATTCGTAATAATTGTAAGGTCTCAATATCAAAAAGGCGGTGAGAAGGATCTACTCTAGCGAGAGCATCACCAAACGGCCATCCTCGGGTAAGCTGTTTAAATATTTCAGCGCTTAAATCATGGCTTAACCAGTGATTTGAAGATTGTGCAGTGACCCGCAAGGCATCGGGCAGCGGTAAGCCGGAGTTTAATAAGTGACCTAAAGTACGACACCAATGGGTAAGGGTAGCAAGACGAAATAAATTACCCAAGATCGGAATACGTAGGCTAAGCCGATCGCAGCGTTTCTGTAAATAGGGGGACTTGAGCCATGCGAAAACAAAGATGCTGATGCTGATGAGCATACAGAGGGCGATTTCTAAGTAAAAATGTTGAAACGCAGTTGAAACAGCAATCAATGCCCTAGTTGGAGCGGGTAGCTCCGCCTGAAATTGACTAAAAACATCGTTAAATATAGGAACAACCCAAATCATCATGACCACTACCAACAAAAAGGATGTCGTCAAAGTAATCAGGGGGTACGCCAAAGATTGTTGCACCTTACGTTTTAATTCAATCTGATCTTTAAGTTGTTGGCAAATCGTTTGAAGTGCCAAGGTTAGATCGCCCGAGCGCTCGCTTACACGAATAAGGTTAATAAATTCTGCAGAAAATTTATTTTCTTGCATGCGTAAACTTTGAGAAAAGCCATTTCCCTTTCTTAGGAGATCTCTTAGGTTGTGGAGCCAATGAACCCAAGAATTTGGTGCTGATTCTGTGAGCAACTCAATCGCATTGAGTAAGGGCAATCCTGCATTTAGCAAGGTGAGTAACTGCTGTGCAAAATGATATTGATCTGCTTTGCACAAACCTTGGCGCTGTAGGAGGCTGCCTATGAATTCCAAATGCTAACCTCAGATTCTAGGCAAACTTGATCAATCAGTCCGGCTTGTATATATCGCATTCCTGCTAATTGCATTGAAAGATACTCAGATGTCGGATTATTAAGTTGTTTTGGGGTGAGCACTTCATGCACTCCTAGGCGACCGTAATATTTTGAATCATGACAGCTAGTACAGCCATTTTGATCTTGCTTATCTCGGCAAGCTTGACAGCGTTTTCTGATGAGTCGTTGGGAACTCACGCATAGTAAGCAAGAATCAATCGCCTCTTGATCAACTCCCAAGCTTTTTAAGCGCGCCAATGCTCCCAAAGCATTTTGAGTATGTAGGGTGCTCAGCACAAGATGTCCAGTTTGTGATGCTGTAATAGCCAATTGTGCCGTCACACTATCTCTTATTTCACCGATCATAATGACATCAGGGTCTTGCCTTAAAAGTGCACGAATAATAGTTGCAAAATCTAAGCCAGCACGAGGGTGATAAGCCACTTGATTTACTCCGGGTAAACGGATTTCTATAGGGTCTTCAACTGAGCAAAGATTGCGCTCGATTTGGTTGAGCATTCTTAAGCAGCTATAGAGAGTTCTTGTTTTACCACTGCCTGTTGGGCCTGTAACAAGGATTAATCCGTTTGGCTGTTTAAGTAAGTTCTGAAAAATTACGAGTTGTTCAGGAAGAAGACCAAGGTTATCTAATGCCAATTCATCTATTTGGCTAGGCAGAATGCGCACTACAGCTTTTTCTCCGTAAAGGGTGGGCAAAATAGAAACACGACAGTCAATGTCGGGCTTACTAAAATCATGGCCAATGGATAATCGACCATCCTGAGGGAGCCGTTTTTCAGCAATGTCTAAACGCGCCAATACTTTGATTCGGGTAATTAAGCGCTCATGCTGATCGATTGGGTATTTAGACTGCAGTTTTAACAGCCCATCCACCCTAACACGCACTACTGTCTCTTGAGAAAACGCCTCAATATGTATATCTGAGGCCCTCGCATGCAATGCATGAACTGCGATTTCATACCAAGCCCGAATAATGAGAGAGTCATCGAAGGTGTCGGTCAAGCTTGATTTAATTGGCTATAAGGACGATAGAGTTTGACAGTCTTCACACCTTGATCATCAAAATGCACAATCTCCATCACAACCCCTGCAATGCGAATACTGACATCATGATCTGGAATGGCCTCTAATTTTTCGAGAATAAGACCGTTAAGCGTTCGTGGACCATCTAATGGAAGATCCAAGTTCAGCAATCGATTTAAGTCGCGCAGCGAGGTGCTACCAGTGGCTAAATAAGTGCCATCAACCAACCAACGTGGATCGTTTGATAGGCTAGAGAAGGAGGTGGTGAACTCACCAATCAATTCTTCAACAATATCCTCAAATGTTACTAAACCTAGCACCTCGCCATACTCATTAACCACAAGGCTTAGACGCTGTTGGTTATCTTGAAAAAATTGCATTTGTTGTAGTACGGGCGTGCCGCTAGGGATGAAGTATGGTTCACTTACTAGAGATCTAAAGTCTTGATGTTGAAGATCGGTGTCACCAAGCAAGGAAAGCGTTTTCTTTACCGACAAAATGCCAATGATTCGTTCTGAGTCACCATCGCAAACAGGTAATTTATTGTGATAGCAAGTTTCTAATTGTTGAACTACTTCATCAATTGGTCTAGCAAGATCTAGGATTTCGATCTTAGCTCTAGGGGTCATTACATCATCGACCAAAATATTCTCGAGATTGAATAAATTTAATAAGATGTTGCGATGATGTGTTGAGACAAAACGGTTTGATTCAAGCACAAGACTCCGTAATTCTTCTTTGCTCATCGCCCGATTTTCTGTTGAGGTTTGCAGACCAAATACTTTCATTAGCCCCGACACAAAACTATTAATAAACCAAAGTAACGGTTTGAGGATGTAAGTGAGGGGGAGAATAAACCAGCCCACATTGGAGGCAATTCTTTCCGGAAACGCTGCCCCAATCACTTTTGGTGTGATTTCACTAAAAACAATGATCAGCAAAGCAACTAGTAATGTAGCGACGGAGAGAACAAGTCCGCTGTCGCCAAAAAGATGCAAGGCAATACCAGTGACTAAGATTGGCAATACGGTGTTAATTAAATTATTGGAGATGAGTAGTACTGATAAGAGGGAGTCAATTCTCTTTAAGAGTCTTTCCGCTAGGGCGGCACCTGCATTGCCGCCATTAGCCATAGCTCGCAAACGGTGACGATTGGAAGACAGCATACTTGTTTCTGCCATCGAAAAAAAGCCAGAAAGGGCCAGTAAAAATAGGACTAGACCAACTTGCCCGTAAAAAGGCCAATCGTCAAAAAAGGTGTCCATAAAATATGCCTGCAAAGAATAAGGAAGAATCAATATAGCAAAGTGCGATTTCAGTAGCTATGGCTTTTAACGAAATATCAGGAATTTCTATCGTCAAATCGTGTAAGAATCTTCTGTATGAGCTCCTTGCGCTTAACAAAAACACTAAAAACAGCGCAATATTGCGTTATTGAGGCCCCATTTGGATGTCTAGGAGTGCAGACGCAAGAAGTAGATGGCAGTCTGATGCTCTCAAAGATTGATTATTTGCCACCCAAGACTCTACTATTGGCGCCACAGAACGCATTGGCTAGGGAGTTTTCTAGGCAGTGCGCCCTCTACTACCAGAATCCTTCTTATGTTTTTGATCTTCCGCTAAAACCTCTGGGCACGATTCATCAGCAAAAAGTGTGGAGAAGTACCCAGGCCATTCCAGTTGGATCTACCAAAACCTATGGGGATATTGCGCGCTCTATTGGCAGTGGTGCGCGTGCAGTTGGTACTGCCTGCGGGGCTAATCCTTACCCTTTGCTTACTCCTTGCCATCGAGTCGTCTCTGCCCAAGGAGTAGGTGGCTTTATGCAAGAAGATTGCCCTGGTTTATTTCGGCAAATCAAAATTTGGCTCTTAAAGCATGAGGGCGCACTGTAAGAGATGCACTCTAAGGATTTTGTGTAACGAGCCTTCGTAAGCTAGTGGATGATAAATAAAAGAAAGTTTTCATTAATGGGTCGCTAGATGCAGCCATTTGAGTAAAACAATAAAACAAAGCTACAGTCTTTCTGGAGAGCTTGATTTCATATTGGCTAGCGTGCTGTTCTCGATTGGCAATTTTATTTAGAGTCATGACCGCTAACCCAAAAGCTAGGAAACAGAAGCGTCGAATGCCAACTTCTGTTTTAGGTATGAGCAAAATGTAGCTTAACGAGTCTGTCAGTTTTTGATAAGCAATCTTGAGTAGCTCAACTTGAGAGATATTGGCAGGCTTCCATGCAACTCCTCGGCTATGATCTTGAGGGGTATCTTTGAGGATATTGGTCATTTGTAGGGCCTGCCCAAATGCGATGGAGAGTGCTTCATGACCTTGAATTTGTTTTGCAAACGCAGGGGAGTATGCGCTAAAAATGGACGTCAATAGCTCACCAACTACCCCCGCAACAACATAGCAGTACTCCTCAAATTCTATTAAATCTTTGAGGCCTAATGAGCTTTGTTTACCATGAAAACGAGACATCCCTTCCGACATGATGGAGACACAGCGACTAACCGCACTCTGATCATCTGCTGAGCAGGTATGCAGAATTCGTAAAACTGTTGGAGTATGGGCAATTAAATCGAGCTCATCTTGATTTGAGTACCTTTTTAGAGATTCTAGGCAGGGAAGGACAAATGACTCTACTGGAGTTTTGTCCAAGACGGCATCAAGAAATAGCTTTGAGAGAGTTTGCTTTTCTGTGGGCGTTAATTCTGCGGCATCTTCAATCGTATCGACGATTCGGCATAGCAAGTAGGTATTGCCAACTACCTTCTCAATTTGAGGGGGTAAGAGGGGGATAGTTAGGGCAAAAGTGCGAGAGACTGAACCAAGAATGGCTTTTTGGTAAGCCAAATCAGAACTAGGATTTTCTATGGAAGTATTCACCTGACAATTATGTCAGACCAGCATGCCCTCAATTGACTCTTATTACCTAATTGCTAAAGGTAACAAAGCCATATAATTTGTTCAAACTCTTGAAGGGGAAATGGGACGATGCTGATTTGGTTTGTCATCATCTATTGGGTGGTATCCGTAGGCATCGGATTATGGGCTGCCCTTCGCGTTAAAAATACGGCAGACTTTGCAGCTGCTGGGCATAGCCTACCTTTACCCATTGTGACGGCGACGGTCTTTGCTACCTGGTTTGGCTCTGAAACGGTATTGGGTATTCCAGCAACTTTTTTGAAAGAAGGTTTGGGCGGAATAGTGTCCGATCCTTTTGGTTCCTCACTTTGCTTGATTTTAGTAGGACTCTTTTTTGCACGTCATCTTTATAACCGTCGCATGCTCACTATCGGTGACTTCTTTAGGGAAAGGTATGGGCGCACGGTCGAGGTCTTAGTTACCCTTTGTATCGTAGTTTCTTACTTGGGGTGGGTTGCTGCCCAGATTAAAGCCCTAGGCCTTGTTTTCAACGTCGTTTCTGAAGGAGGTATTTCTCAAACAGCTGGCATGCTCATTGGTGCCGGAAGTGTATTGATCTACACTTTATTTGGCGGCATGTGGTCTGTGGCAATTACTGACTTTATTCAGATGATCATTATTGTGATTGGGATGCTATACATTGGCGGTGAAATGACTTCACAAACAGGCGGCATTGGTGTGGTTATCGAGCATGCATCAGCAGCGGGTATGTTTTCCAATTTCTGGCCTGATATGAATTTAGCTTCAATACTGGGTTTTGTGGCTGCCTTATGTACGATGATGCTCGGCTCTATTCCTCAGCAAGATGTCTTTCAGCGGATTACCTCTTCAAAGAATGTCAATATTGCGGTGCAAGCAGCTTTATTAGGTGGCGTTTTATATTTCATTTTTGCTTTTGTGCCTCTGTACTTGGCTTATTCAGCCACGTTAATAAGCCCCGATCTAGTAAAGCATTATCTTGATACTGACCCCCAAATGATCTTGCCTAAGCTAATCTTGAACCATGCCCCCGTCTTCGCTCAGGTCATGTTTTTTGGCGCTTTACTCTCAGCCATTAAGAGTTGTGCCAGCGCTACTCTTTTAGCGCCCTCGGTCACATTTGCGGAAAATATCGTGCGGGGATTATTTAAACATTTGACGGATCTCGAACTGCTTAAAGTGATGCGTATCACCGTCCTCTGTTTTGCAGCAGTGGTCACTTTTTTTGCCATTAACTCTGAGCTATCTATTTTTAAGATGGTAGAGAGCGCCTACAAGGTAACCTTAGTTGCCGCTTTTGTACCTCTTGCTTTTGGGGTTTACTGGTCTAAAGCGAATTCTTTAGGGGGCCTATTGTCAGTCGTGTGTGGTTTAACAGTCTGGATCAGTTGCGAGATTTTGGCGCCTAGTGCTATTTTGCCGCCCCAGTTGGCAGGGCTAATAGCTAGTATCGCCGGAATGCTTTTAGGTAGTCTAGTACCAAAGGATATGCTCAAAGCGGTCTAAACCTTTTAAAAATAGCCAAAAAATCGAGAAAATTTTCGCAGCCATACTGTAAAAACAAGAATCCTCTAATATGACGCTAATTTAAAATTTTTTATTCTTGCGGAGATCCCATGAAAATTTGTGTGATTGGAGGAGGTGGTGCTATTGGCGGCTACCTAGCAGTTATGTTGGCGCGAGCGGGCAATGAAGTTACTGTTGTAGCCCGGGGCTCCACACTAGCTGCCATTAAAGAGCGTGGCCTCGCCTTAATTATGGATGATCAACCTGAGCCCTTAATTGCAAAGGTGAAGGCGGTTGAAAAAATGACTGATGTTCAAACGCCAGATGTAGTGATTTTGGCAGTCAAGGCACATCAAGTGGAGCCCATTATTAATGACTTAGCAAGCATCATGGGGCCTGAAACAATTTTGATTCCAATGCAAAACGGAATACCTTGGTGGTATTTTCAAAAGCTTAGTGGGCCCTATCAGGATCATTCTGTTGAGACGGTTGATACTGGTGGTATTGCTAAAAAGACTATTAATCCAGATAACATCATTGGCTGTGTAGTGTATCCAGCTACCTTTACTCAGGCTCCTGGAGTGATTCGTCATGTAGAGGGCAATCGCTTTCCATTGGGTGAATTAGATGGCAAAACGACTGAACGTATTCAGAAAATATCAGAAATGATGAGCGCCGCTGGCTTTAAGTCACCGATCTTAGAGGATATTCGCTCGGAGATATGGTTAAAGCTGTGGGGCAATATGACTTTTAACCCTATCAGCTCTCTTACACATGGCACCCTAGAAGGCATCTGCCAGTATCCATTAACAAGAGAATTGGCGCGCAATATGATGGCTGAGGCACAAACCCTTGCAGAAAAGTTAGGCGTTACTTTCCGAGTGGATATTGAGCGACGTATTGCTGGTGCTGAGAAGGTTGGTAAACACAAGACGTCGATGTTGCAAGATTTAGAAGCTGGCCGTAGTTTAGAGGTAGATGCCTTATTGGGATCTGTGATTGAGTTGGGAAAGATTACGCAAACTCCCACGCCTTGCTTAAATACCGTATTTGCTTTAACCAAATTTTTAGATGAAAACGTACAAGCTTCCAAAGGTTGCTTGGCGCTGCCATCGGTATCGGGTTACTAGAAGCTAAATACCATTGACAGAAGCGGGGGCTTTTGTTTTTATGCTTTGAATATTTCGATTGCTTACTCAAATCGATTATCTAAACGTCCAATGCCCTCAATAATAATGCTGACATTACTGCCAGGTTTCATGGATCCAACGCCGACAGAGGTGCCGCAAGCGATAATGTCACCAGGTGTTAGGGGCATGTCTTGAGATAGCAGGCTTACCAACTTAGCCGGAGGAAAAATCATGTCTGCAACCGGATAGTTTTGACGTTCTTGATCATTTAGAATGGTTTTAATGGTCAATTTGCTGGGGTCAATATCAGTCGTGATGTAAGGGCCAAATACACCAAAGGTATTAAAGCTCTTAGCGCGAGTCCATTGGGCATAGCCAGGATCTCGGTTAAGAATTTCAATAGCAGTGACATCATTAATACAGGTATATCCAAAGATCACAGATGCCGCTTCTGACTCACTCACTTCATGACAATGCTTGCCAATCACAATCCCTAGCTCGCCCTCATAAACTATTTTGCCAGTGTAAGACTTTGGGGTACGAATAACTTGGTTAGCAGCCAAAAATGAATTATTCCCCTTGAGAAAATACAAAGGCTCTGGAGGTACGGTATGTTCAAGCTTAATAACCAATGCTTGAAAGTTGTCTACCATCGCAATCATCTTGCTCGGAGTGCAGGGAATATCTATGGTGACGTCTGCCAAATCAATTTTTTCTCCAGTAGCTTGAGGGTTGCTAAAGAGATCTCCAGAGTAAACCGCAATGTGAGCTCCTTGAACTTGCCCAAAACCCTCTTTACTTTGATGTTTAAATCGAACCCACTGAGTCATGCTATCTCCCCAATATATTTTTTTAGAATATGGTCGGAATGAGAGGATTCGAACCTCCGACCCCCTCGTCCCGAACGAGGTGCGCTACCAGGCTGCGCTACATTCCGTTTTAATGACTGTAGCAATCTTTAGGTCTGTCTTGCAAGAGAGTATTCGCATAAAGCATGCAAAACAGAAGTGGCCTCGTTTTGTGGGAAGTCCTGTAGACACGCTAAAGCTAAGTTGACCTCCCTCTTAGCCGCCGCTTTAGTATAGTCAAGGGCGCCTGAAATTTGTACTGCCTGCAGTATTTGAGTAAAAATATCTTCAGGTAATTCGTGAATTTGTTCGATAGCTTCGCGCACTAGTAAGCGTTCTGCTGCACTACCATTTTCTAAAAGGTAGATCAGTGGCAGTGTTGGCTTTCCTTCGCGTAAATCATCCCCAGCATTTTTACCCATTTGTGCTGCATTAGCGGTGTAATCAAGTAAGTCATCCATTAATTGGAAAGCGGTGCCAATATGTCGGCCAAAGGCGGCGGCCTGTTCGCGTACTGTATTGTCCGCATTGGCTAAAACCGCTCCAAGCTCCGCAGAGGCTTCAAATAATTTAGCCGTTTTATATCGAATGACTTGTAGGTAGCTCTCTTCATCTACCTCAGGGTCGTTGAGATTAAGCAGTTGAAGTACTTCACCTTCAGCGATTGTGTTGGTCGCATCTGACAGAATCTGCATGACTCGTAAATCATTTGGGCCAATCATCATCTGAAAAGCGCGGGAATATAAAAAATCTCCTACTAAAACGCTAGCAGCGTTACCAAAAGCAGCATTAGCGGTTTCTCGACCTCTTCTAAGGGTTGATTCATCCACCACATCGTCATGCAACAGGGTGGCAGTATGGATAAATTCCACGACTGCTGCCATCTCTAAGGCATGAGGGGTTTCTGGTTTATTTGTCAGGGCTTTAGCCACTAGAAGCAATAAGGCAGGCCTCACCCGTTTTCCACCAGCCTGAATGATATAAGTCGAGATTTGGTCGATTAAGACGACTTTAGAGGCTAATCGAATACGAATAACTTCGTCTAAGGCCTTGAATTCTAAGGCAATTGGGGCCAAAATTTGGCTTAGCTTATTGTTTTTGACAGTATCAGTCATGCAAGATATAATAATGGGCTTGGCTTGTCCACGGTGGATAAGCTTAAATGTAGACTTAAATTAAGGTTTCACACCATGTACGCGGTCATAAAAACCGGTGGCAAACAGTATAAAGTTGCTGCAGGCGAAAAATTGAAAATAGAACAGATACCAGCGGAAATCGGCAGCGAAATCACTCTTGACCAAGTCCTCGCCGTAGGCGAAGGCGCTTCACTCAAATTGGGTGAGCCATTGGTTAATGGTGCCGCTGTGATGGCCACTGTCATCTCCCAGGGACGTCACGATAAAGTGACAATCTTTAAGATGCGCCGTCGCAAGCATTATCAAAAGCACCAAGGCCATCGTCAGAATTACACAGAAATTCTGATTAACACGATTAAAGCCTAATTGGCTTAGGGCAAATAGCAGGAGAAAGATATGGCACAGAAAAAAGGCGGCGGCTCAACACGAAATGGTCGCGACTCAGAATCGAAACGCTTAGGCGTTAAGGTTTTTGGCGGTGAGCAAATCAATGCTGGCAGCATCATCATTCGTCAACGTGGCACAAAGGTTCATCCTGGTGCAAACGTGGGTATTGGTAAGGATCACACTTTGTTTGCTCTGATTGATGGACAAGTGCAATTCGGCGTTAAGGGTGCTTTGAAGAAGGCCCAGGTTTCAGTTTTGCCTCGTTCATAAGGCGCCTGACTGAGACACGTTTGATTCAGATTTTTTCCGAATTTAACTCTTAGGAACAGGCCTCGCTAACGCGAGGCCTTTTTTATTTATGAAATTTATAGATGAAGCACGGATTGAAGTCATCGCTGGCCAAGGTGGCGCCGGTAGTGCCTCTATGCGCCGTGAAAAATTTATTGAATTTGGTGGCCCTGATGGTGGTGATGGCGGGAAAGGTGGAAGCGTTTGGGCTACTGCTGATCGCAATATCAATACACTAATTGATTACCGATATGCCAAAACGCACACCGCAAAAAATGGTGAGCCAGGACGTGGCGCCGATTGCTATGGTCGCGCAGGTGACGATATTGAATTACGTATGCCTGTTGGTACGATCATTACGGATTACGACACAGGTGAACCTATTGCTGATTTAACCACCCATGGTGAGCGTCTCTGCTTGGCTCAGGGCGGGGTAGGTGGCTGGGGAAATATTCACTTTAAGAGCAGTACTAATCGCGCGCCTCGCCAAAAAACGAATGGTAAAGAGGGTGAGCGTCGTAAGCTTAAGCTTGAACTAAAAGTATTGGCCGATGTCGGTTTGCTTGGAATGCCTAATGCGGGAAAGTCGACTTTAATTACGGCTGTTTCTAATGCCCGACCAAAAATTGCTGATTATCCCTTTACCACTTTGCACCCAAACTTGGGCGTAGTACGCGTAGGTAGTGAGCGCAGCTTTGTTATTGCAGACATTCCAGGCTTGATTGAAGGTGCTGCTGAAGGTGCTGGTTTAGGCCATCGCTTCTTGCGTCATTTACAGCGCACGGGTGTTCTATTGCACTTGGTAGATATTGCTCCTTTTGACGAAAACGTAGATCCTGTTGCGGATGCTAAGGCTATCGTCAATGAATTACGTAAGTACGACGAGGCTTTAGTTGAGAAACCACGCTGGCTGGTACTCAATAAGGTAGATATGATTGCACAAGAGGATCGCAAAAAAGTAGTGGCTGACTTTATTAAAAGGTTTAAGTGGAAAGGACCTGTTTTTGAAATTTCTGCATTAACCGGTTTAGGCTGCGATAAGCTTTGTTATTCATTGCAAGATTATCTGGATTCTGTACGTCGTGATCGTGATGATGCCGAGGAGCGCGCTGTTGATCCCCGCTACCAAGTTCAAGCTGAAGATAAAACCCCCGATTAAATTCTTGGTTAGATATGCTGATTTAATATGAATACATCAAAAGCAAAACGCATTGTTATTAAAGTGGGTTCAAGTTTGGTCACCAATAATGGTGAGGGCTTAGATCATGCTGCGATTGCCCTGTGGGCAGAGCAAATGGCTACTTTGTTGCGGGCGGGTCATGAGGTATTGATGGTGAGTTCTGGTGCGATTGCAGAAGGTATGCAACGCTTAGGTTGGACAAAGCGTCCACAGGATATTCATCAATTACAAGCTGCTGCCGCAGTGGGTCAAATGGGTTTAGTCCAAGTCTATGAGAGCTGCTTTGCCCGTTACAATTTACGAAGCGCGCAAATTCTGCTGACCAATGCCGATCTGGCTCATCCAGAACGTAATGCTAATGCAAAAGCTACCCTAGAGACATTATTGAAGCTGGGAGTAGTGCCAATTATTAATGAGAATGACACTGTCGTTACTGACGAAATTAAGTTTGGAGATAACGATAGCCTAGCGGCTTTAGTTACTAATTTAATTGATGCAGATTTATTGGTTATTCTGACTGATCAAGGTGGCTTATTTACAGCTGATCCACGTCAGGATGCTTCTGCAACTTTATTGTGTCATGCGAATGCTGGGGATGCTGCTTTAGAAAAAATGGCAGGTGGCGCTGCAAGCGAATTAAGTAAAGGTGGCATGCTAACTAAAGTATTGGCCGCTAAAGTGGCTGCTCAAACTGGAGCCACTACCATCATCGCCTCTGGAAGGGAAGTAAATATCCTAACTCGCCTCTTAAATGGCGAGAAAATTGGGACATGCCTCACTGCAAGCTAATTTAAGCCTAGTTGATTTGACCAAATGAGTTCGTGGGCTTTGTTTGGCCCGTAAATCCATTGGGGTTTAACGAATTCAGAATCGCCTTGATATCCTTTTCTTGTGAGCTAAAGTTACAGAAAGCGCCTTGAGCTAACGCTGCCTGATACCGGTTTGGGACATTGCTTTGAATCCCCCGCCAAGAAGATAGTGGATTTTCTTTCCAGATCCCATTTTCAAATGTGCCATACAAGCGCCACTGAAATGAATCACAACGAATCCCTTCGTATTGGATTTGGTCATTCCCATTTGGGCTAGTGAGGATCACGATATAGCGTGTAACCCCATCTGCGCCTATCAAGATCGAGTCAGTATCCACCGCAAATTTAAAAATGGTATGTTGAGAGACGTAGAACGGGAGGGTGCTCGCTTTATTGGGTGGATTTAAAGGCATTGCAGTAGATCCCTCTTTAAACACCATGGGCGCAAATGGGTCAACGCCACTTTCTAGAGCGTCTCCTGCGCAGGCGAATAAGCCAAACGTCATGGCCAAACCAAGGGCAGTGAGTAAAAAGCGTTTAAAGGTAAATGTCATAGGGGTTTATTGGGGGGTTTGGGTTTTTTTGTCAGTTCTTCATTATCTCCATAAAAGGACTGTAAGAGGTCTAGTGGAGAGCCCCAAGTAAGTTGTTGTAAGCGAAGGCCCCGAGATAAATAGCGTGCCAACTCAGAGAGGGCGAGTTGATAGACCTCACGTTTGAAGTCAATTACTGAATCTAGTTGAATCCAGAAGGGTACCCAGCGCCATCCATCGAATTCTGGATGTTCAGAGGCGCGTAGGTGAATATCACTATCTAAACCCACTAAACGCAAGAGAAACCAGATTTGTTTCTGACCCCGGTAGCTAGCCCGACGTGCTTTGGATGAGTGTTGACGGCGCAAGAACTCCTCAGGGACGTCATAACGAAGCCAATCCCGAGTCCGTCCAATAATTTGGACATGTTCTGGCAACAAGCCAACCTCCTCATACAATTCGCGGTACATGGCCTGCTCAGGACTTTCACCATGCTGAATCCCACCCTGCGGGAACTGCCACGAATGCTGCCCAACGCGTTTTCCCCAGAAAACCTCGTTACGGCTATTGAGAAGGACGATGCCGACATTGGGTCGATATCCTTCACGGTCAAGCATGATCGTGCCTCAAATCCTTTAAAATCAATAATTTGATTATATCCATTCATGAAAGCATCTCACACCTTTCTCGCTACTCTAAAAGAGGCCCCCTCAGACGCTGAGGTAATCTCGCACAAACTGATGGTTCGTGCAGGCTTAATTCGTAAACTGAGTGCAGGCATTTATAACTATTTGCCACTGGGTTTAAAGTCTATTCGCAAAGTGGAAAATATCATTCGCGAAGAGATGAATCGTGCCGGCGCTATCGAATTGTTAATGCCAATGATTCAGCCTGCCGAGTTATGGCAAGAGACTGGTCGTTGGGAAAAAATGGGGCCAGAATTACTACGCATCAAAGATCGTCATGATCGTGATTTTTTAATTCAGCCAACCTCCGAAGAGGTGGTAACGGATTTAGCGCGTAATGAGATCAAAAGCTATAAACAGCTCCCAGTCAATTTTTATCAAATACAGACTAAGTTTCGTGATGAACGTCGCCCTCGTTTTGGCATCATGCGTGGCCGCGAATTCAGTATGAAAGATGCCTATTCATTTGATCGTGATACCGAAGGATTAAAGCATTCATATCAAAATATGTTTGATGCCTATACCCGCATTTTTAGGCGCATGGGTTTGCAGTTTCGAGCAGTCACTGCAGATAACGGAGCAATTGGAGGTTCGGGTAGTCAAGAGTTTCATGTGATAGCAGATACTGGTGAAGATGCCATCGTATATTGCCCTAATTCTGATTACGCGGCTAATCTTGAAGCAGCCCAATCACTTGCTTTAATTGCTAGCCGCGCAGTAGCAAGTCAAGTTATGCAAAGTGTGGCGACACCAAATCAAACCAATTGTGTAGATGTAGCAAAGTTCTTACATCTTCCCTTAGAAAATACAGTCAAGTCCTTGTTGTTCGCGGTGGATCAAGCAGAAGGACCAGCTAAATTATTGATGTTATTAGTACGTGGTGATCATGATCTTAATGAGGTCAAAGCAAGCAAAGTGCCTGGCATGGCTGAGTCCCGCTTTGCTACTGAAGCTGAAATCAAGCAAGCTTGTAATGCCCCTGCAGGTTACCTAGGGCCTGTAGGTTTGAGTGCCAATGTCACCTTGGTAGCTGATCTTACCGTTGCTAATATGAGTGATTTTATCTGTGGCGCCAATGAAGCTGGTCATCATTTGACTGGAGTCAATTGGGGACGCGATTTGCCTGAGCCATTAGTGATGGATTTGCGTAATGCAGTGGTAGGCGATCCATCGCCAGATGGTAAAGGGCCTGTGAATATTTGTCGGGGTATTGAAGTGGGACATGTATTTCAGTTGGGTACTAGTTATTCTGAGGCTATGGGCTGTACTTATCTTGATCAAGAAGGTAAGTCCCAAGCAATGGTCATGGGTTGTTATGGCATTGGTGTTACCCGCTTACTCGGGGCTGCTATCGAGCAGGGTCATGATGAGCGCGGCATTATTTGGCCCATCTCGATGGCGCCATTTGAAGTGGTAATTTGCCCAATGAATTACGATAAATCGGAATCAGTGAAAAATGCCGCTGATCAATTGCATGACGAGTTAGTTGCTGCTGGTGTTGATGTGGTCTTAGATGATCGCGGTGAACGCCCAGGTGCGATGTTTGCGGACTGGGAGCTTATTGGTGTGCCATTTAGGGTGGTGATTGGGGATCGCGGCCTTGCAGATGCTCAAGTAGAATTTAAAGGCCGCACTGATCTTGAGTCACAATATATTCCACTGACCCAGATTAAAGAAAAGGTCATTACTGAAGTTCAAGCGGCAAAGCAATTGATGGCTTAAGTTTCAAGCTTTTACTGATTTCTTATCCTACTTTTTAAATAAACCACCAAGCCCTTTGGCAGCTCCTTTAGCAGCCATTGTGGCCATAGTGCGCGCCATCTTGCCACCTTTAAACTGTTTCATCATGGTTTGCATTTGCTCAAACTGAGCAAGGAGGCGGTTGACTTCTTGTACTTGCACTCCGGCACCTGCTGCAATACGGCGCTTGCGGGTGGCTTTTAACAAATCTGGCTTTTTGCGCTCTTGAGGGGTCATGCTGTCAATAATGCCGCGCATGCGCTTAGTTTGTTTGTCTGCAGCGCTAAGATTTGTTTTGGAGGCTGCTTGGGCCATATGGCTAGGCAATTTATCCATTAAGCTGGCCATTCCCCCCATTTGTTGCATCTGCGAAAGCTGGTCTCTAAAGTCACCAAGATCAAACCCACCTTTAGAGATTTTTGTTGCGAGTTTTTCAGCTTTGACTACATCTACATTTTGTTGGGCTTGTTCAACCAAAGCAAGAATATCGCCCATGCCTAGAATTCGGCTAGCCATGCGCTCTGCATCAAATGACTCTAGGCCATCCATCTTTTCGGCAACACCAATGAACTTAAGGGGTACACCTGTAATTTGACGCACAGATAATGCAGCACCACCACGTGAATCACCATCGAGCTTTGTGAGAATGACACCGGTTAGGGGTAGTGCGTCATGGAAAGCCTTGGCTGTATTAACGGCATCCTGACCGAGCATTGCATCAACAACAAATAAAGTCTCAATAGGATTTAGGCTAGCGTGCAAAGTTTTAATTTCTTGCATGAGGGCTTCATCAATGCCTAGCCGTCCGGCTGTATCGACAATGACTACATCAAAGTAGTGGCGACGAGCCCAATCTAAGGCAGAAATAGCTATCTCGTTGGGTTTTTGGCTGATATCGCTAGGAAAAAATTGAGCACCAACTTGCTTGGAAACGGTCTCTAACTGCTCAATTGCAGCAGGACGATAAACGTCACAAGAAACGGTGAGCACTTTCTTCTTCTTTTTTTCTTGCAAAAATTTAGCCAGTTTGCCAACTGAGGTAGTTTTACCTGCGCCCTGTAAACCTGCCATCAAAATGACTGCTGGTGGTTGAGTAGCTAGGTTGAGCTCTCCGCTTTGAGAGGTGTCGCCTCGCATTACTTGGGCAAGTTCACGTTGTACAACGCCAACTAGCGCTTGTCCAGGACTGAGGCTTCCGACCACATCCTCACCAAGGGCTTTAAATTTAATTTGCTCGAGCAAAGATTTGACTACTGGCAGCGCAACGTCAGCCTCCAGTAAGGCTAAGCGGATCTCCCGCAGCATTTCTGTGGTGTTGCTTTCAGTGAGGCGCGCTTGGCCTCGCATTGTTTTAACAACACGAGATAGACGGTCGGTGAGGTTTTCTAGCATTTATCGATTAGACTTTCCAGATGGATATTTTAGGTTACTCAAGTTACGGCTGGCTCCCTTCGGCGCTTTATTTACTGCTTTTATTGTTTTTGAGCCTAAAAGCTAAGGTCAAAATAGAGACCCACCTCTTTACCGGCATGGTTCAGGCAATCATTTTCGTTATCTTGCTCATTCATGGGGTAGTGTTACATGACTCCGTCTTTACCTCCCAAGGCTTTGTATTTGGATTTGCTCAAGACCTTTCTTTGATTGCTTGGGTTGGACTTGCTTTTTACTGGTTTCAGTCTTGGTTTTTACCAATCTCCAGTTTGCGCTGGCTTTCATTGCTCTTTGCCATGATTTGCGCAGCTTTACCAGCGCTCTTTCCGGGGAGTTTAATCTCTCCCAAAGCAGTCTCTGACCCCTGGTTTAAAGGCCACTTCATTGTAGCGACCATCTCGGTTGGATTGCTAAGTTTAGCGGCAATGCATGCCATGTTGATGAGTTTGCAAGATCGTGCCCTACATCGCCAATTGGCTATTCTTCCCAATAGTCGTGCAGCTCATTGGCTAGAAGAATTACCCCCACTCATGACTATGGAGAGTCTGTTATTTAACTTACTTTATGTTGGTTTTGGGCTGCTCAGTTTGACGGTGTTTTCAGGCTTACTGTTTTCTCAGGCCTTATTTGGTAAGCCATTGGTGTTTGACCACAAAACCATCTTTGCGCTTCTGTCTTGGTTCTTATTCGCCGGTCTACTAGTGGCTCGTTGGCGTGTTGGCCTGCGTGGTCGGGCTGCTGTTCGTTGGGTATTAAGTGCTTACACCGCCTTGCTACTAGCCTATGTTGGTAGTCGCTTTGTCGTGGAAGTCATTCTTCAGAGGGCCTAAGATTTTGATGAAGTGGCTTTTTTTATTTATTGCCGTAATCCTCTTTTACCTCTGGTTTAAGGGGAAAAAGCAGACCAAGTTCAAAGCAGACCAAGATTCCAAGATAAAAACAAAGCAGACCAAGATTACTGAGCCTGAGGCAATCGTGCAGTGTCAATATTGTCAACTGCATCTGCCGCTCTCTGAAGCAATCAAAAGAGAAGACCGTTACTACTGTTCAAATGACCATGTAAGCCTTCTTGATAGAAAGGGTTGGCTTGGTGCAGCAGATTGGCGCCTCTCACCTAACCAAGATCAACGTCCTGAGGGTCTTGGCCCTGAGTTAGCGGTGATTCATCATATAAGCTTGCCACCTGGCGGTTTTCAGAATCAGCCCTGCACCCATTTTGTGATTGATTTTTTTCAGAACCAACTCGATTCCACCTTGCACCCTTACTTTGCCCAGATTGCTAATCAGAAGGTCTCAAGCCATTTTCTGATCTCTCGTACGGGTCAACTCATTCAGCTTGTTTCTACCAAAAATAAAGCGTGGCATGCAGGGCTTTCATCTTTTGAGGGTCGTGAAAAGTGTAATGATTTCTCGATTGGTATTGAGCTTGAAGGCGATGGCGAGCATCCTTTTGAGGAAATTCAGTACCAAATGTTGATGCAATTAAGTAGCACTCTTGAGCTTGCTTACCCCAATATCCAATTTGTTGGACATAGCGATATTGCGCCAAATAGAAAAACGGACCCTGGCATTCAGTTTGACTGGAAAAAATTTCAGGATAAAAGTGGGATCACTACAACAAAGTTTCCCTTTGGACTGAATTCTCGATAGAGAGTCTTTTTTGTATGTGAGCACAAGCTCACTTTCTAGCCCTTTAGCCAATTAAAAGGGAAAATTACGCACCAAAATGCATCCTCTTTTATTGAAAAAATAGGGAAAAGTACCAATCAATATTTATCAGAAATATCTTACCAAAGTGTGAATAATTCCCTATACTTAGTACTAAATGCACTTTTCCACACTAGATGTAGTGGTTGAGTCGAGCAATACCCTATTGTTTTTTAACAATATTTTGTCCAAATAACTATAAAAGCAGGAGCAATATGACATACGCCAACCCCCAGACCCCAAGCCAATCTTCTGGAGTCGAGAATCCAGGGTTGAACCCTACTGGGGCTCTAAGCCAAAACCCTTCTGCTAGCTTTCTTGCTGGAGGAGTGGGTGGAGCTTCGCCAACCCAACTCTCTGACTACAAAATCATTCGCCGTAATGGTTCAGTAGTGGCATTTGAGCCATCCAAAATTGCGATTGCTGTAACCAAGGCGTTTCTGGCGGTCAATGGTGGTCAAGGCGCCGCCTCTGCTCGGGTTCGTGAGCAAGTTGAACAATTAACTCAGTCAGTAGTTCGAGCCTTACTGCGAAGTCGTCCTAATGGCGGAACCTTTCATATTGAAGATATCCAAGACCAGGTGGAATTGGCTTTGATGCGTAGCGGGGAGCACAATGTTGCTCGCTCATATGTGCTGTATCGTGAAAAGCGCAATCAAGAGCGTGCTGCTCAGCAGGTAAGCGGCCAAGAAGCACAATCAGCTACTCAGTCCGGCGAATCTGGCATTAAGGTCAGTGATAACGGTGTAGAAAAATGGTTAGACATGGCCGCTTTACGCACCGTGCTCGAGGCTGCTTGTGAGGGCTTGGGCAATCAGATTGATGCTACACCGATCATCACTGAAACTATCAAGAATTTATATGATGGCGTACCGATGGCGCAAGTGTATGACTCCGCTATTTTGGCTTCCCGCACCTTAATTGAAAAAGATCCTGCGTATAGCCAAGCTACCGCTCGTATTTTGATGCACGTGATACGTAAAGAAATTTTAGGGCGCGAAGTTTTGCAAGGTGATATGCAGGCTGAGTACAGCACCTATTTTGCAAAATACATTAATGAAGGTATCTCAGCAGAGTTGTTAGATCCTCGCATGCGTGAGTTCGACCTTCCAAAATTGGCTGCTGCTTTAGATGCTAGCCGTGATTTGCAGTTTAACTACCTAGGTCTACAGACTCTATATGACCGTTATTTCTTGCATATTGAAGACCGCCGTATTGAAATGCCGCAGGCCTTCTTTATGCGTGTAGCGATGGGTCTGTCTTTAAATGAGTTAGAGCGCGAGCGTCGTGCTATTGAGTTCTATGAAATCCTTTCTACGTTTGATTTCATGTCTAGTACGCCAACCCTATTTAATTCCGCAACCACTCGCCCACAACTTTCTAGTTGCTACTTGACTACGGTTGAAGATGACTTAGATGGTATTTATGAGGCTTTAAAAGAAAACGCTTTGTTATCTAAGTTTGCCGGTGGTTTAGGCAATGACTGGACTAATGTGCGCGCCCTAGGAAGTCATATCAAGGGAACAAACGGCAAGTCACAAGGCGTTGTTCCTTTCTTGAAAGTGGTAAACGACACTGCTGTTGCTGTAAATCAAGGTGGTAAACGTAAGGGCGCAGTATGCGCCTACTTGGAAACTTGGCACCTTGATATCGAAGAATTCTTAGAGTTGCGCAAGAACACGGGTGACGATCGTCGCCGTACCCATGACATGAATACCTCTAACTGGATTCCTGACTTATTTATGAAGCGCGTGATGGAGGGTGGTGATTGGACGTTGTACTCACCATCGAATACCCCTGATTTGCATGATAAATACGGCAAAGCATTTGAAGAAGCTTACATTGCCTATGAGAAAAAAGCAGATGCTGGTGATTTGAAGCCATTCCGTCGCATTCCCGCACAACAGTTGTGGCGCAAGATGCTCGGTATGCTGTTTGAAACGGGACATCCATGGATTACCTTTAAAGATCCTTGCAATATTCGTAGTCCTCAACAGCATGTGGGTGTCGTGCACTCTTCAAATCTGTGTACTGAGATCACCCTTAATACCAATGAGAGCGAAATTGCTGTATGTAATCTAGGTTCCGTGAATTTAACTGCGCACATGACTACCGATGCTTCTGGCAAGATGATCTTGGATCACGAGAAGCTCCAAAAAACCGTGCGTACTGCAATGCGTATGTTAGATAACGTGATTGATATTAACTACTACGCTGTAGCTAAGGCACGTAATTCTAATTTAAAGCATCGTCCAGTCGGTATGGGCATCATGGGCTTCCAGGATTGCTTGCACATGCAACGCATACCTTATGCAAGCGATGATGCTGTGAAGTTTGCTGATTCCTCCATGGAAGCAGTTTGTTACTATGCTTATCAAGCCTCAAATGAGCTAGCGCAAGAACGTGGCGTTTACAGCACCTATAAAGGTTCTTTATGGGATCGCGGCATCCTTCCACAAGACTCGGTAGCATTGCTAGCCCAAGAGCGTGGCGGATATCTTGAGGTGGACAGCTCTTCCACCATGAATTGGGACGGATTGCGTGCTGATATCAAGCAACACGGTATGCGCAACTCTAATTGCGTGGCGATTGCACCTACCGCAACCATTTCTAACATTATTGGCGTATCTGCGTGTATCGAGCCAACATTTCAGAACTTATTTGTCAAATCTAACCTTTCAGGTGAATTTACGGTGGTCAATGAGTACTTAGTGCGTGATTTGAAAGATCGTGGCCTTTGGGATGAAGTCATGATTGCTGACTTGAAGTACTTTGATGGGACTTTGTCTAAGATCGATCGCGTTCCGCAAGATTTGCGTGATTTATACGCTACTGCGTTTGAAGTTGAGCCTAGCTGGCTGGTTGAAGCGGCTTCACGTCGTCAAAAATGGATTGATCAGGCGCAGTCTCTCAATATTTACATGGGCGGTGCATCAGGCAAGAAATTAGATGACACTTACAAATTGGCCTGGTTGCGTGGCCTCAAAACGACTTACTACCTTCGCACGATGGCTGCGACCCACGTTGAGAAATCCACTGTTACTAGCGGACAACTTAATTCAGTTTCAAGTGGCGGCGGCGTTAATGGAACAGATGCAGCAGCGGCCCAAGAAGCAGATGGGCCCGCTTGCACAATGCGTCCTGGTGATGCTGGTTTTGAAGAATGTGAAGCATGTCAGTAGGCCATTTGCTTACTGAATAGAAATAGAAGAATTGAGGAGAGAATTATGTTGAATTGGGATGAGGAAGTTACCCCAGTGCTAGCGAAAGTAGGTATTGCACCGCAACCAGTTGCAGTGGAGCCACCACGTCCACAGCCAGATCAAGTTGCGATTGCACCCCAAGTTGCTGCACCTGCACCATTAGAAGCAGCATCTTTATCTGGCGGTGTTGCGCATCGCGTCAATGCAGCTGATAAACGCGTTATTAATGCAAAGACTGATGTGAATCAGCTCGTTCCATTTAAATATAAGTGGGCTTGGGAGAAATACTTAGCTGGTTGTGCAAACCACTGGATGCCACAAGAGATCAACATGAATCGCGATATCGCGCTTTGGAAAGATCCCAATGGTCTAACCGAAGACGAGCGCCGGATTATTAAACGTAACCTCGGTTTCTTCACCACAGCGGATTCTTTGGCGGCTAATAATATTGTTCTAGGCACTTATCGCCACATTACCGCTCCAGAATGCCGCCAATACCTATTGCGTCAGGCTTTTGAGGAAGCTATTCATACGCATGCTTATCAATATATTGTGGAATCTTTGGGTTTAGATCAGGGCGAGATTTTCAATGCGTATCACGAGATTGATTCAATTCGCGCTAAAGATGAGTTCTTAATTCCCTACATTGATGTACTAACTAATCCCACATTTAAGACTGGGACACTAGAAAGCGATCAAACTTTACTGCGTTCTCTCATTGTTTTTGCCTGCGTAATGGAAGGATTATTCTTTTATGTTGGTTTTACGCAAATACTTGCAATGGGTCGTCAAAACAAAATGACGGGTGCTGCTGAGCAGTATCAATACATCCTTCGCGATGAATCTATGCACTGCAATTTTGGCATCGATTTAATTAATCAAATTAAGCTGGAGAACCCCCAGCTATGGACTTCCGCGTTCAAAGACGAGATTAAATCCATCTTCGAAAAAGCAGTCGAATTAGAGTACCGTTATGCAGAAGATACGATGCCTCGCGGAGTGCTCGGATTGAACGCTCCGATGTTCAAAGGTTACCTAAGATACATCTGTAATCGCAGATGTTTGCAAATAGGACTTGACGCCATGTTCCCAAATGAAGAGAATCCATTCCCATGGATGTCAGAAATGATTGATCTGAAAAAAGAGAGAAACTTTTTTGAGACACGCGTTATTGAGTATCAAACCGGTGGTGCGCTCAGTTGGGAGTAAAGCAGTAAATCAGAAAGCGCACAGCCGGCTAAATAGGAGATTAGACGGTTGGATAGTTTTAAAAGTCAGTTAAACCAGATTCAAATCCGAAAACCCTTGTTCAAGGGTGTCTGGACCCCTCTCCCTATTTTTTCCAGCAAATTTAAAAAGCCGTTGTCCTTTGGGGCTACGGCTTTTTTTCCAGGATTCATTAGCGTGCAGCACTTAGTTTCAAGCCGCGCGCCGATGAATGGCTCGCTCGTCAGATCCAAACTGTCGCAAGACAAGGCGGAAATGAGTGGTCGGGTCTTCTTAATCGGTAGTTTGTATTAATCTTCACGTGAAGGAGTATTACTATGGCAATCGCCAAGAAAAAAGTTGCTGCAAAGAAACCTGCTGCTAAAAAAGTAGCTGCTAAGAAGCGTCCTGCTGCTAAAAAAGCTGCTGCTAAGAAGCCTGCTGCAAAAAAAGTAGCTGCTAAGAAGCGTCCAGCCGCTAAAAAGCGTCCTGCTGCTAAAAAAGCTGCTGCTAAGAAGCCTGCTGCAAAAAAAGTAGCTGCTAAGAAAAAGCCTGCTGCTAAGAAGCGTCCAGCTGCTAAGAAGCGTGTAGCTGCAAAAAAAAAGTAAGTAAGCCTGTGGCGAAGAAGGCGGGCAAAGCTGTAAAAAAGCCCGTGGCTAAAAAAGTAGCTGCTTCAACAACGTTGAATCCCGCTGCTGCTTGGCCCTTCCCAACTGGTACACGCCCATAAGTCTCGGCTTGTAGGCGGTCAAAGTTCAAAGGGGTCTCTTATGAGACCCCTTTTTTTATGGGTGCAGTTTTTTGCCTAGTTTGGGCGATCCTGAAGGGCGCCTTCCAAGCTATAGTGCAAATTTAAATGCGGTTTTGAACTGATCAGCAATCTCATCTTTAGTAAGTTGATGATTTTGTGGCCCTTGGTGGGTAATTTTAATTGAGCCCATTAAGCTTGCTAAGCGCCCAGTACTCTCCCAATCTAAGTCATTTTCTAATCCAAAGAGCAGTCCGCCACGGAATGCATCACCACAACCTGTGGGATCAACCACTTTGGCAGCTGGTACTGCAGGAATGGCTATGCACTTGTTATTTGAATAAATATCCGCACCCTTTGCGCCTTTGGTAACGATTAAAGCTTTTACTCTTTCAGCGATTATTGCCAAGCTAAGACCTGTTCGTTGGGAGAGCATCTCTCCTTCGTAATCATTTACCGCAAGATAACTAGCCATTTCTACTAACTCTAAGAGTTCTGGCCCATTAAACATTGGCAAACCTTGGCCTGGATCAAATACAAACGGAATTCCTGCTTCCGCTAATTGGTGGCAATGCTCCCACATGCCTTGGCGACCATCTGGCGCAACAATTCCGAATTTTGCAGCGCCCTTCGTATTTACACTGCGCTCTGCAACTACTACAGAAACTAAATTGAGGTGAGACTCATTCATTGCCCCTGGATGAAAGGCGGTAATTTGATTATTCGCTTGATCAGTTGTAATCATGGCTTGAGCAGTAAAGGCCTGATCAATTTGACGAATATGACTGGCATCAATTTGAAGTTGTTGTAGGCGTTCCATGTATGGGGTGGCGTCTGCACCAACGGTAGCCATAATAATGGGGTCGCCACCTAGTAATTTGAGGTTGTAGGCAATATTGCCAGCGCAGCCACCAAATTCACGTCGCATCGTGGGAACCAAGAAGGCTACATTCAGAATATGAATCTGCTCAGGCAGAATTTGATCAGCAAATTTGCCTTCAAAGTTCATGATGGTGTCGTAGGCGATGGAGCCACAGATCAAGCTAGCCATAAATTACTTTCTATTGAGGTTTATATAAATTATTGAGGGTAAAAGATACGTACGCGATAGCCCGCAGTATTTTGTGGGAGGGTAAGTACCAATTCTGAACGAAAGAATTCACCAGAGGGCGCACCTTGGCGTAAATAATCTGGATGAGACTTTTGCCAAGTTGTTGGCACCCATTCTTTTGGTGATAGTTCAATAGTTTTGATTTCGGATTCATCTGCATCAGTGAGAGATATTTCTAAATGAGGGAACAAAACAGGTAGTGCGAGACGATTTTGTATTTCAACTAGGAGTACAGATTGATTTAAATCGATTTTAAGAGCCTCTCGTGCGTTTTCTGGTGTGAGAGTGACCAAAGTTATTTTCCATGCAGAAAAATCGCTTAGAGATCGATTAATGCACCCTAGTGCACGACAGAGTTTTTGATCAATGCGCTGCAAAAAAGAAAATGCACTCACTGCAATGGGGTTCGAGGTGCCATCAACGCGTGTTGCGAGTAATGGTAGTAATGAATTTCTAGAAAGATGTTCGCCAAAAATAAGCAGCAAAAGGAAAAAAAGCCCCAGGAGTATTCGCTTAAAACTTTTTTTTTGAGTCGTCGCAGATAAATCGGTCTTTTTTACTATTGTTTTGTTTGTCTTAGCTATGATGGGTAGCGTGCCATGTAAACAGACCCAGCCCTCACTTTCTTTCCATACTGAAAGTGTTAACCATTGGGCGTAGGTGGCAATGACTTCATCCGCTTGCCGCGCTAGTACGCCAGATAAGACAATGGCGCCCCCAGGGCGCATCTTGTTTACCAAAGCGGGCGCTAGCACTTGTAACGGATTTGCCAGAATATTAGCCATCACAATGTCATATTTAGTGGTTGCAGCAAGTTCTAGCGCATTGTCATTGGGCAATACAAAATGAATCTCAGAGTTATTAATTTGTGCATTGCTACGAGCGGCCGCCATTGCTTGTGGGTCAATATCAGTCCCAACTACTGGCATGCAGCCTAGTTTTGCAGCGGCAATGGCCAGAATTCCGGAGCCACAACCATAATCGAGCAAACTTTGATTCTGAAGTTCGGTGTTTTGTTCAAGCCAAAGTAGGCACAGGTGAGTAGTTGGATGACTGCCAGTACCAAAAGCTAAACCGGGATCTACTGCTAAGCAGATAGCATTAGGGTCGGTGGGCGCTTCATGCCAAGAAGGTACTACCCAAATACGTTCACCAATCTGAATGGGTGCAAACTGACTTTGAGTTAAGCGAACCCAATCTTGCTCTTGCACAAGCTTTTCTTTTGGCGGATCAAGGTAAAACCCCTCATCTTTTAGTGATTTGAGAAGCTTAGGAATAAAGTCAACCGCACCAGAATCATCAATCTCTGGATTAAATAGTGCCGTTACCGATGAGTGGTCCCAAGCTTGCACTTCAGGTGAGAGACCGGGTTCTCCGTAAAGAGGGTTTTCATCGTAACCACCAGCGTCATTGTCTTCTACGGTAACTGAAAGGGCTCCGAGCTCTAATAATGTGTCACCTAAGGGCTCTGCAATGTGGGCAGATACCGTGAATATTAGCTCACGATAAGACATGCGCGCCCCTGGCCACTATCAACTACTTAAGGCTTACCGCGACTTGCGGCTTGCTCTTCTAGGCGATGCTCTAAGTAGTGAATGCTGGTGCCACCTTCGATAAAGTTAGGATCAAACATCAGCTCCCGATGCAATGGCACATTAGTAGTAATGCCATCAATCACCATCTCAGAGAGGGCAATTTGCATGCGGCGAATTGCTTGCTCACGAGTATTGCCGTAAGAAATTAATTTACCGATCATAGAGTCGTAGTTAGTTGGCACGACATAGCCACTATAGGCATGAGAATCAACACGAATCCCAGGGCCACCTGGCATGTGCCATGAGCCAATTTTGCCTGGACTTGGTGTGAATTTAAAGGGATCTTCGGCATTAAGGCGACATTCAATCGCATGCCCGCGAAAAATAATATCCTTTTGGCGATAGCTAAGCTTAAGACCAGCAGCAATCCGAATTTGCTCTTGAACGATGTCCACGCCAGTAATCATTTCAGTAACGGGATGCTCTACCTGAACACGAGTATTCATCTCGATGAAGAAAAACTCATTATCTTCATAGAGAAATTCAAAGGTTCCAGCACCGCGATATCCAATTTTTCTACAAGCTTCAGCGCAACGCTCACCAATCTTAGCGATCAATCGACGGTCAATGCCAGGGGCTGGCGCTTCTTCAATTACTTTTTGATGGCGACGTTGCATTGAGCAATCTCGTTCGCCTAACCAAATGGCATTGCCATGGGTATCAGCCAAGATCTGAATCTCAACGTGCCGTGGCTTTTCAAGAAACTTTTCCATATAGACTTCTGGGTTACCAAAAGCGCGTCCAGCTTCTTCTTTGGTCATATTTACTGCATTAAGCAATGCAGCTTCGGTATGCACTACACGCATACCGCGTCCACCGCCTCCACCAGCAGCTTTGATAATGACTGGGTAGCCAACCCGTTTGGCGGTAGCAATAATTTCTTTGGGATTGTTATCGGGCAGAGCACCTTCAGAGCCTGGCACACAAGGGACCCCTGCTTTGATCATGGCACGTTTTGCGGAAACTTTGTCGCCCATCAGGCGAATGGATTCTGCTTTTGGGCCAATAAATGCAAAGCCTGACTTCTCAACACGTTCAGCAAAGTCGGCATTTTCAGAAAGAAAACCATAACCCGGGTGAATCGCCTCAGCATCAGTGACTTCTGCCGCAGAAATAATCGCAGGCATATTAAGGTAACTCAACGGAGATGGGGGAGGCCCAATACAGACGGCTTCATCTGCAAGCTTCACATATTTGGCTTCTTTATCTGCGGTGGAGTACACCACCACAGTTTTAATTCCCAACTCGCGGCAAGCGCGTTGGATACGAAGGGCAATTTCCCCCCGGTTGGCAATCAGAATCTTATCGAACATAACGGCTCTGAGTTAAGTAATAGTGAATAGGGAGTGGATCGGATTCAGACTGAATCATTAAGTAATGATGAATAAGGGTTGATCAAATTCAACTCCTTGGCCGTTTTCACAAAGGATTTGCTTAATCACGCCGTCCTTTTCAGATTCGATTTCATTTAGCAACTTCATTGCCTCAATGATGCACAGGGTTTGGCCAATCTTTACGGTATCGCCGACTTTTACAAAGTCAGGAGATTCTGGGTTAGCGGCACGATAGAAGGTGCCAACCATTGGTGAGCGAGCAATAAAACCAGTTTCTGCCGGAGCTGCTTCGACAGCAGGAGTAGCTATGGTTGCGGGGGGAGGTTGTACATTTTGTGCTGGCACTGGATTAGCATAGAAAACCTGACCATTTGACCCTTGTGAGCCAGCATTGACAATGCGAACACGATCCTCACCCTCGTTTACTTCTAATTCAGAAATGCCAGATTCTGATACTAAGTCGATCAGGGTTTTGAGTTTTCTAAGATCCATGGAAGTGATTCCTTTATCGTATTTCTTAATTAATCTTTATTTATTCAAACGACTTACTGCTGCTTGAAGTGCTAATTCATAGCCAATGGCACCTAGACCGCAAATAACTCCAGTAGCAATATCGGAAAGATAGGAATGCTTACGGAACTCTTCACGTTGGTGAATATTCGATAAATGCACCTCAGTAAACGGGATGGCAACACCGGCTAATACATCTCTGAGGGCAACGCTGGTATGGGTAAAGGCGCCTGGGTTAATGATGATGAAATCAACCCCATCTTGTTTTGCCTTCTGAATCCGATCAATCAACTCGCCTTCATGATTGCTTTGGTAGGTACTTAGATCAACACTATGAACTTTAGCCATCTCACCGAGCTTATTATGGATATCTTCCATGGTGGTTTTGCCATAAACCTCGGGCTCACGGGTTCCTAAGAGATTTAAATTAGGTCCTTGGATTACGAGAATTGAAGTATTTTTCGACATAGATCGATATTTTTAGAGGCAGTTAAGTGTTATTAAGTTAAAAAGCTTATCCCTAAAACTGCTAACTTAATGAAAATCATTCTTCACCAAGTACGAGAGAAGTATACCCCTACAATTGAGCCAAAAGACTTGTGAAATCCAGAAAAAACCCTTAATTACCCCAATTACTTAAAATTTTTAAGCCCTGTTTAGTGGCAAATTACTGAAAAAGAGAATTTTATACAAGCGCTTAATTAACGATAAAAATCTCTATAATGCTGATTTAATTGCTTTTTTTAGCTCTTCTTCGCTTATCTTGCCAAGTTTGCTGTAAGTAGATTTACCCTTAGCATTGATGATGACCGTATAAGGTAGGGCGCCTTGAGAGTTGCCCATTTGCTTGGCAAGACTACTTCCTTCTATTCCACCAATAACAATGGGATAGGAAACTGGGGTTATTTCTAGAAATTGTCGTATATTAGATGGTGAATCGATCCCAATGCCGACAAATAAGACATTTTGTTGTATAAACTCTTGCTGTAGCTTATCTAAGGTGGGCATTTCTTCTACACAAGGGGGGCACCAAGAAGCCCAAAAGTTAACCACTAGCACTTTTCCTTGCCATTGCTGTGTATCAAGCAATTTTCCGTCTGGGGTTTTCCAGGGATTATCAAAAAAAGCTTTTACAGAAGGCTCACTTGCCAAACCTGCCTTATAAATTCCTTGAGAAGTAAAGACCCCTGCAAGCAGCGCTACAAGGCTAATTCCTATGACGATGCTCCATTGCCTGCGATTCATTGTGACTCCTTAGTTAAAATTCGCTGATGCATATTCATATCTTAGGCATTTGCGGTACTTTCATGGGCGGCATTGCCGCAATTGCTCGGCAGGCCGGACATCGCGTTACAGGTTGTGATGCTAACGTATATCCGCCAATGAGCACACAGTTAGAAGCACAGGGTATTGAGCTGATTGAGGGATTCTCGCCAGACCAATTATTGCAGTTTGAGACGCTGCCTGATTTATTTGTGATCGGCAATGTAGTTTCTCGTGGAAATCCATTGATGGAAGCTATCCTAAATCAAGGCCTGCCTTACACCTCTGGTCCCCAGTGGCTTGGAGAGCAAGTGTTATTTAGTAGGCATGTATTGGCGGTCGCCGGCACACACGGTAAAACAACTACATCGGCCATGCTGACATGGATTTTAGAATTTAACGCTTATCAACCCGGTTATTTAATTGGGGGAGTGCCACTCAATTTCACAGTATCGGCTCGTTTAGGCCAGAGTAAATATTTTGTGATTGAGGCCGATGAATACGACACAGCATTCTTTGATAAGCGCAGTAAGTTCGTGCATTACCGTCCGCGCACTGCTTTACTAAACAACTTAGAGTTTGATCATGCAGATATTTTTATGGACCTAGCTGCAATCGAAACGCAGTTCCACCATTTAGTTCGCACTGTACCAAGTAATGGTTTGTTGGTAGTCAATGGTCAAGAGAGCGCTTTAGAGCGGGTGATTACTCGTGGAGCATGGGCACCTGTGGAGCTCTTTGGGCAGGATGTGCAAAATGAATGGTCCTTGATTTCTCAAGAGGGTGATGGATTTATTGCTCTGCAATTAGGTAAACCAGTGGCAACGGTTAAATGGGCGCCTGATTCTGGGGTGATGGGTCGCCATAATCAGCTCAATGCACTAGCTGCAATTGCTTGCGCTAACCATATTGGAATTTCTCCGGTAGATGCTGCGCTTGCTTTAGCGCAGTTTAAGAACGTAAAGCGACGTTTAGAGACTGTGGGTGTTGCTAATGGAGTTACAGTGTATGACGACTTTGCTCATCACCCGACTGCGATTACAAGCACAATCGATGGCTTGCGCCGACGGGTAGGACAGGCTCGTATCTTAGCGGTGTTAGAGCCCCGCTCAAATACCATGAAACTAGGCGTCATGAAGGCGCAACTACCTCATAGCTTGCAAGCAGCAGATAAGATATTTGCTTATGGAGCAAGAGATGGAAAAGAGTCTTTGGGTTGGGATTTGCGTGAGGTCTTATTACCACTCAATACAACAGAGCCCAATAAAGCATTAGCATTTGACGAGCTCGGTGATTTGGTGGAGGCTGTAGCCAAAGAAGCTCAACCTGGGGATCACATCTTAGTGATGAGTAATGGTGGCTTTGGCGGTGTTCACGAAAAAATATTACAGACAATTCTGCGGTAATAACCCAGCAACAATCCATGTAGAAATCGAAAAGAAAAGATCAATGAGTAAAAGATTAAAAGATAAAGTAGCCATCATCACGGGAGCTGCTAAAGGTATTGGTTTTACTACCGCCCAACGCTTTGCTCAAGAGGGTGCAAAAGTCATGATTGCCGACATGAGTCCTGAGGCAGTCAAGCTCGCGGCTGAGCAGATTCCAGGTGCACAAGCCTATACGATGAATGTGACTGATCGTGGCAGTATTCAAGCAGTCATTGATCAAATTATCGAACGTCATAAGCGCATTGATATTTTGATTAATAATGCTGGAATTACCCAAGATGCTCGCTTAATCAAAATGACTGAGGCACAATTTGATGCCGTCATTAATGTCAATCTCAAGGGCGTCTTTAATTGCACGCAATTGGTTGTACCGCACATGCTTGAAGCCGGTTCTGGTGCGATAGTCAATGCATCAAGTGTGGTTGGTATCTATGGAAACTTTGGGCAGTCCAATTATTCAGCCTCGAAATTTGGCGTGATTGGATTTACGAAGACCTGGGCGCGTGAATTAGGTCCAAAGGGCATTCGGGTCAATGCGGTCTGCCCTGGGTTTATTGCCACTGAAATGGTCACAGCAATGCCTGAGAATATTTTGCAGGATATTGAAAGGCGTAGTTGGCTAGGGCGTCTAGGAAGCCCAGAAGAAATTGCCAACGTTTATTTATTTTTGGCCAGTGATGAAGCAAGCTATGTCAATGGTGTGGCGCTTGAGGCCAGCGGCGGGATATCTCTCTAGGTATGCATCTTTTATATGAAGAGGGTGGCGATATCAAGATCGCTACGGCTCAGGCTACATCAGGGTCTGGCGATACAGAATCATGGCAAGCCACCAGTCTTTCTGGTAAGAAGATCAAACTCAAGGCCAAAGAGGTTTGGTTGCGTTTTGAAAATCCACCAGCTCAGCTCGTGATGGATCAAGCGATTGCTTTATCTAAAGAGATTGATTTGCAATTATTGTGGGACTGCGCTCCCGATGAAGAGTTTGGATTGGTAGGTGTCTCGTTAGAGTACTTTGGTGCCCAAGCGAGTATTTCTGAGCAAGCTGCTTTAGGAATTGCCCTGCAGGGCGCACCTGTATTTTTCCGTCGTAAAGGGCGTGGGCGCTTTCAAAGAGCCCCACTAGAACAGCTTCAAGCTGGTTTAGCAGCGCTTGAGCGCAAACAAAAAGAATTAGAACGACAGGCTGTTTGGCAGCAAGAGTTAGTTTCTGGGGTATTTCCAGAGTCGCTTAGGTCTGAGGCAAACCAATTACTTTTTTCCCCAGATAAAAATACTTCTGCTTATAAAGCATTTATTGCAGCTTGTGCTCAAACTGGTGAAGCGCCAGCCCAACTGATGATCAGGTGTGGTGCGATTGATTCACCACTGCAATACCATCAAGAGATGTTCCAAAAGACGCATTTTCCGAGTGGCTGCAACCATCTCGAGGGTGTTGGGGTAGATCAAGAGAGATTGAATGCAGTGATTGCACAGTTGCCGCTTGCGCAAGTTAGCGCTTTCTCAATTGATGATGCTGCCACTACTGAAATCGATGATGCACTTTCGGTTACTCCTTTAAAGGATGGGGGACATCGTATTGGCATTCATATTGCAGCACCAGGCCTTGTGATCACCAAAGATGATCCATTAGATCAAGTGGCTCGAACCCGAATGTCAACGGTGTACTTTCCAGGTGACAAAATTACCATGCTACCGGATTCAGTGATTGAGCAATTTTCTTTAGATGCTGGCGCTCCTCGACCCACCTTATCTATTTATGTAGATATTGATAGCACAGGTGTGCTAAATAAAGATTCCTTGCAGATGCGTGCCGAGCTAGTTCCATTGGTAGCTAATCTTCGTTTGGAGGAATTGGAGCATCTGGTTACTGAAGAAAGTTTGCTATCAGAAGACTCTGATTTTCCCCAGCGTCAAGAACTTGGTGTTTTATGGCAGGCTGCTAAGTTATTGCATGCTGGCCGTCAGGAGCAAAGGGTGCTTAATGGCTTGCGCCCTGAGCAATTAGGAGTAGTAGTCCCCAATGCTTTAGCAAGAGATTTTCATTTTCAGATTAAAGATGTTGATGATGAGAAACGAGTGGAAATTACTCCTCGCATACGGGGATCTATTTTGGATACGATAGTAGCTGAATGGATGATTTACTGTAATAGTGCTTCAGGGCGATTGTTGGCGGATCACGGCTTGCCTGGACTATTTCGCACCCAAAAAGGATGGGGTCCATTGCGTACCCGTATGCAAACCACACCAGGGCCCCACGAAGGCTTGGGTTTAGATTACTACGCTTGGTGCACGTCGCCTTTGCGTCGTTACTCTGACTTAGTAAACCAATGGCAACTGATTGCTTTATCCAAGCATGGGGTAACAGCAAAAATGGTTGCTCCTTTTTCACCAAATGATGCGACCTTAATGGGAGTTGCTGCTGAATTTGAAGCTTGTTACCAGGCTTATGGTGAATTTCAAGATCGCCTAGAAAAATATTGGTGCTTGCGTTGGATTGCGCAAGATGGGGGTTCAAAGAATCTCTTTGTGCGCCATATGAAGGAAGGTATGGCGCGTGTGGAGTTAGTCCCCTTGCATCTACCCATTCCTGAGCTAGCTGCACATCCGCGTATGGCACGAGCTGAAGTAATCATCTCAGATGTGGATCTTTTGCAATTAAGTGCTGGCGTGCGGGTGCTTCATATCGAAGTTCCCGAAGCCCTTGTGAATGATGCAAGCCCTAGCTAAATTGAATTTTTTTAAGCTGTACTTGCAAAAGGTTTGGCAACGTTATCCTTTTCGCTTGGCATTGGGAGTCTCCTTAGTGATTCATGTAGTTTTCTTATCCTTTCGTTGGGGTATTGGGGAGATTGAAAATCGCCGTCTAAATACCCCTCTGAGTGTAGTTTTGGTAAATGCCAGTAATCAAATATCACCTAAGCAGGCAAATAAGCTGGCTCAAGCAGACTTAAATGGTAGCGGTAAAGCATCGGATCAAGACGCTACAGCACTTCATCGCGCTAGGCTAGGGGCTCATGCTAGGCTAGAAATATTGGAGAAACAGCAAAAGCAAATGTTGGCTAAATTAGATGCAGAACGTGCACTCGCTGGTGGTCGCAAGAGTGGGGAAGATCAAAAGGCTGTGCCACAACTCAATTCCTTAGAGGCAGAACTAAGTAAGCGATTACAGACTCATAGCCGAGAATCTCGCCGCAAAGTACTCACGGGTGCAAGCACTAAAGCAGTCACATTTGCACATTATTACGATGCGATGCGTCAAAAGATAGAGGCTTATGGGAGCGCCTTCTTTCCTCGTGCTAATGGACGAGCCTTGTATGGCAATCTGGTGATTGTGGTCAGTGTAGATGCACAAGGGCGTCTAACTAGCAATTCGCTAGGTAAGGAGGGTTTAAGTATTGGCCGTAGCTCAGGCAACCCTGAATTAGACCGTCAGGCTATTGCGATCGTGCGGGCCTCAGCTCCTTTCGGACCTTTTCCTGCTGAAATGAGAAATCAAATCGATATTTTGGATTGGGTATCTACATTTGAGTTCACTCGGGATGGCGCTGACAGGCTGGAGCTTGGACGTTAATACAATTAGTGAAATCTATTTAAGAAACTCGCTTATTCTTTAGCTAATGAACTCCTTATCTATCAATGATTTTCATACTATGCCAAACGACTTTCCAGATTTGGATGTCTATGCCGTAGTTGGTAACCCTATCGCCCACAGTAAATCCCCAGTAATTCATCAACGTTTTGCTGAGCAGGCTAAACAAAAAATGCACTACGGACGCATACAGGCAGAACTCGGTGATTTTGCAAAAGTGGCTAAATCCTTTTTTGCAGCAGGTGGTATGGGGCTCAATATTACTATTCCATTTAAGTTAGATGCTCAGGCTTTTGCAGAAGTGCTTACACCGCGTGCTCAGCTAGCTGGTGCCGTTAACACTTTGTACAGACAGAATAGCCAAATCTTTGGCGATAACACTGATGGCGCTGGTTTAGTAAGAGACTTGTTGGCACAAGGTTTGCAGCTTCGTGGTGCTCGTATCTTGTTATTGGGGGCAGGTGGTGCCGCTCGAGGCGCTATGGGACCATTACTTGAGCAATCTCCTAAGCAATTGATTATTGCTAACCGCTCTAGTGCCAAAGCAAATGATCTAGCTCAGTTATTTGGAGGGCTAGCTAAAACTAATGGCGTTGAACTTGCTTCTAGCACCTTGAATGAGCTTGAAGACCCTAAAAAAGGGCATACCCCATTTGAGTTGGTGATTAATGCTACAGCGGCAGGCTTAAGTGGTGAATCACCCTTAAGCGCTCAGGCAGCTGACAATATCTTTATTCCCAGTTCCTTTGCTTATGAGATGGTCTATGGCAAGAGCACTGCCTTTATGCAACAGGCTTTACAAAGGGGTGCGCGTGTTAGCGATGGCCTGGGCATGTTGGTTGAGCAAGCCGCCGATGCTTTTCTGATCTGGCGGGGCGCTAAGCTAAATCTAATGATCGATCCGCGCAGTGTTTTGGCAAAGCTTCGGCACTCATGCGATTAATTTTTATTGAGTTGTGATGCGCTGGCTTAGTTATTTTCTAAAGTGTATTTTGGGTGGTTTTATTGCCATGCAAATATACTTTGTGATTCAGATTGCCCTTTGGACCACCCTAGACCCAATGAGTACCGCCTTTCAAAGAGCGGAGCGCTGGCGTTTGTGTGGCTTTCATTGGTCGTGTCCTATTCAGTCATCTTGGGTTCCTTATCAACAAATTTCTGCCAATCTCAAGCGAGCCGTACTAGTGAGCGAAGACGATATTTTTTTTCAGCATAAAGGAGTGCGGGTTGAAGATATCCAAAAGGCCTGGGAGAAGAATCAGTTAAATAAGAGTCGGGCTGGCAATAGATCTAAAACGGCTTTACGGGGCGGCTCGACCATTACACAGCAGTTAGCAAAAAATCTTTTTTTGTCTTCTGAGCAAAATTACTTGCGCAAGGGTCAGGAACTGCTTATTACGGGATTGCTTGAGATGATTTTATCTAAGCAACGACTCTTGGAGATTTATCTCAATTCAGTTGAGTGGGGTGAGGGCATCTTTGGTATTGGCGCAGCTTCTATGTATTACTACAAAATAAGCCCAGCCTTGTTAGACAGAGAGCAGGCAGCTGCTTTAGCCTCGGCCTTGCCAGCCCCAAAATGCTTTGATAAATCACAGTATTGCCGCAAAGCCAACATTCATTTTCCTACTCGGCAAGATTTTATTTTGGAGAATATGGATCGAGTAGCTTTGATGCCGCTTAAAAAATAATTTATATGAGTGCAGCATCCCTGAGCGCATCTCGGGTAGTTTGAGCAACTACTCTAGCTGCTTGTGCGAAGTCACTACCTGAGCTCGCATATAAAATCGCCCTTGAAGAATTAATCATCATGCCTATTCCAGGTTGATTGACAATACTTCCCGCTCTAACTGTGGCATCAATATCTCCCCCTTGGGCGCCAATGCCTGGGATTAATAAGGGCATTTCACCCACAATTGCACGTACCTTGGCAATTTCCTCTGGGAAAGTAGCGCCAACAACTAGGCTAATTTGCCCAGAGGTATTCCATTTTTGTGCAGCCAGTTTTGCCACATGAATATATAAGGGCTCGCCGTCTGGGGAAATATTCAGAAACTGTAAATCTGAGCCTCCAGGATTGGAAGTGCGACATAAAACAATGACGCCCTTTCCTTGATGGCGCAAATAGGGTTCAATCGAGTCAAAGCCCATATAGGGGTTTACGGTTACCGCATCGGCGCCATAGCGTTCAAAGGCTTCTTGGGCATAGTGCTCGGCAGTGCTACCAATATCACCCCGTTTAGAGTCAAGGATCACGGGTATTTGGGGGTACTTATCTTTGAGGTACCCAATCAGCTTCTCTAGTTGTGTTTCGGCCCTTTGGGATGCAAAGTAGGCAAATTGAGGTTTGAAAGAACAGACTAAATCGGCCGTTGCATCAGCAATTTCTCGGCAGAACTCAAAAATACCATCGGGCTTGCCTTGTAGTGCTAGGGGGAGGCGCTTAGGATCTGGATCAAATCCTAAGCACAACATGCTGGCTTGGGAAGTCCATGCAGATTGGAGTTGCTGGTTAAAGGTAATTGTTCTGGAGTTCATTGGATTTAGGCTTATTTTAGTGAAACTTTCATCCCCTATAGGATAAACTAGCGCACATTCATTAGGAGTTCACCATGATCAACTTGTTCGTCCTGCAAAATGGCCGCCTCTCGCAAGAGCAAGTCGAGGATCGCAATGAATTGTTGCAATATTCAAACCCCATCTGGATCGACGTAGTTGATCCCGAAGAGGAAGAACTTATTTGGATTAAAGAGGCTTTTGGTGTCCTATTACCTGAATTAGACGACTTAGGTGACTTAGAGGCGTCTGCCCGTTATTTTGAGGCTGATGATGGCCATCTTCATATACGTACTGATTTTTTATTAGATGAAGAAGAGACATCTCGCAACGTTCGGGTAGCATTTGTGATGACCAAGCAGGTTTTATTCTCTATTCATGATGAGGATTTGCCGGTATTTCGTTTGGTGCGTCTGCGAGCTCGCTTGCGCCCAGGCTCTGTGAGCAATGCGAAAGATGTCTTGCTTGACCTCTATTCCACAGATGCTGAGTACTCTGCAGATGCATTGGAGGAGGTTTATGAAAACCTAGAACAAGCAGGTAAGCGTGTTTTATCTGACGTAATTACTGATTCAGATGCTGCTGAAGTATTGGAAACCATTGCTAAAGAGGAGGATACCAACGGACGTATTCGTCGCAATGTGATGGATACACGCCGCGCACTGTCATTCTTGATGCGTAGCAAATTATTATCTGATGAACAGCAAGAAGAAGCGCGTCAGATATTACGTGACATTGATTCCCTAGAAAACCATACTGCATTTTTATTCGATAAAATTAACTTCTTAATGGATGCAACGGTAGGCTTCATTAATTTGAACCAAAGTAAGATTATTAAGATCTTCTCGGTGGTATCAGTTGCCTTGATGCCGCCAACCTTGCTTGCAAGTATCTGGGGAATGAACTATCGCTATATGCCTGAATTAGAAATGTCATGGGGTTATCCAATGGCTATTGGAGCTATGATCATCTCCGCGATTATTCCTTTGGGCTACTTTCGTCACAAAGGTTGGATGAATTAATTTAGTAGGACAATTAATTCTGATAAGGCGAAGTGACAAGCTTGCTGTCGAACGGCTTGACGATTGCCAGAGAAATGCATCGTTTTGGTGGTGATCTTAGCAATCCCATTTGAAACCTTTTCTTTTATTGCCCATCCAAAGCAAACAGTACCCACAGGCTTTTCTAGAGAGCCTCCAGTGGGTCCGGCAATACCCGTAATTGAGACTCCAACATTTACGCCTGCATCGCGTTGCGCACCTTCGGCCATTGCTTTTGCTACTGGCTCGCTGACAGCGCCAAACGATTCGATCAACTCTAATGGCACGCCAAGGCACTCTGTTTTTGCTTGATTGCTATAGGTAATATAGCCCCGCTCAAACCAATCGCTAGAGCCTGCAAGTTCAGTGAGGGTCGTGCAGACTAAGCCCCCAGTGCATGATTCGGCTAGAGCAATTGTCCATCCCTTGTTCATCAGAGCGCTAGCAATCGTGCATGCTAGATCATTACCAGGCTCAATCAGTTGGCTCATAAAAATGCTTTGATTAGGGTATGTAAAAGTGCAATAGTAAATAAAGTGAAGAAGGCAGCAGCAAGATCATCGGCAATGATTCCAAAACCACGCCACAATATTTGCCCTAGACTGGAATGGGAGTCATTATTTTGGGTTTCTATATGTTTGAAATGGCGATCAATCATGCCGATCGGTCCTGGCTTGACGGCATCAAAAAATCGGAACAATGTAAACGCCAGCACTTGTAAACCAATATTTGCAGGCATGATCAAGAGTAGAACAAGCCAAAAGGCCACAATTTCATCCCACACGATTCCGCCGAAATCTTTTTTACCTAACTCTTCGCTAACATGGCCGCAGATCCAGCAGCCAAAGACAATACCACCACCAATAATCCAAAGATAATCTTCAGGCGATAAGAAATATTCCCCGACTAAGAAAGTAGCCCATGCCCATAGGGTGCCTGCTGTGCCTGGGGCTATCGGGGCAAGACCACTGCCAAAACCAAAGGCAATAGCACGACTAGCGGTACTAAAGACCCACTTAAATGAGGGCCTTAATACTAAGGATGGTCCGTCTTTTGTACTCATGCAAAGTGATCAAAGGATTTGAGAAGGGCAGCAGTAGTATTGGCATCTAGGTCTTGTCCATCTGACGTCATGAGCGAAATAGTAGCCAGATTGTTCTGCATAGGCTTGATACTGCCAATTTGCGTTAAAGATAATTTAAGTGCCTGACCGATGTTATTAATTGCTATGCGCTGACTTGATGGTGCCGTAAAGCACAGCTCGTAATCATCTCCTCCACAAGCGGCGAATTGGGTTTGAAGTGGGACCTTCATTTTTTGCAGGATGACTGATTTGGGAATGCGATCGACAAAAACTTCTGCATCTTTATGAGAACTCTCTAAGAGATGTTTGAGATCGCCTAATAAGCCATCAGAAATATCAAGCGCCGCAGTGGCAATACCTCTTATAGCTATCCCTAGCTCTACTCTTGGCACAGGTTGGTGCAGGCGATTCTCAATTAGCTCTAAATCAGTGGGGGGTAGATTAATCTCATGACGCAGTGCAGCAAGGGCTAAGCGGGCGTCCCCTACTGTGCCTGAGACCCAAATATCATCCCCTGCCATTGCCCCCGATCTTCTAATCGCTTTGCCCATGGGAAGGGCGCCAAAAGCAGTAATGCAAATATTAAGAGGGCCAGCAGTCGTATCTCCACCGATCAAAGGGCACGAATAGGTATTCGCAAGGGCAAATAACCCGTTAGAAAAAGCCTCAAGCCACCTTGGGTCAGCTGTTGGTAGGGCTAGTGCAAGGGTGAAGCCAATGGGTTTAGCGCCCATAGCGGCAAGGTCTGAGAGATTAACTGCTAAGGCCTTATGCCCTAGCCATTGCGCCTTGGCACCAGCAAAAAAATGCCTACCCTCCACTAGCATATCGCTAGTAATGGCAAGCTCTTCATTCGGCTTGGGTACGAGTAGAGCGCAATCATCTCCAATTCCTAGGATAACGATGCTCTTAGTTGATGCCAGCATGGTTTCTGAGCGTGTTTTAAAAAAACGTTCAATGAGCGCAAATTCGCCTAGCGTATGGGATGGAGATTGCATGCCCCATTTTATGTCGCTTAGGAGTTGGACATCGGAGAGGAATAGAATTAGAGACTTCAATATGTCTTTTCGATGAGTGAAATGATGAGCAAATCAAGCAATAGCAGCAAAGAACAGCAGGCAGCGGATTTAAGAGCAGCAGCTCTGCACTATCACGAGTTTCCAGTACCAGGAAAAATCGAAATTGCCCCAACCAAGCAATTAACTAATCAACGAGATTTGGCGCTGGCCTATACACCAGGTGTTGCAGCTGCTTGCGAAGAGATCGTTAAAGACCCTGCAAATGCATTTCGCTATACAGCCCGCGGAAACTTAGTTGGCGTAATTACCAATGGGACTGCTGTATTGGGTTTGGGAAATATAGGGCCATTGGCAAGTAAGCCAGTAATGGAAGGTAAAGCAGTTCTCTTTAAGAAATTTGCGGGGATTGATGTATTTGATATCGAAGTTAATGAGAATGATCCAGAAAAGCTAATTGAGATTATTGCGGCACTTGAGCCAACCTTTGGCGGCATCAATTTAGAGGATATTAAAGCGCCAGATTGCTTTGTTGTTGAGCGCAAGTTGCAAGCACGCATGAAAATACCAGTTTTTCATGATGATCAACATGGTACGGCGATTGTGGTTGCTGCGGCGATTATGAATGGGTTAAAAGTCGTTGGAAAAGAGGTCGATAAAGTGAAGTTAGTCACCTCTGGTGCTGGCGCTGCAGCTTTGGCTTGTTTGGATTTGCTAGTGGATTTAGGAATACCTCGTAAGAATATTTGGGTAACCGATTTGGCTGGTGTGGCATATAAAGGTCGTACAGAATTAATGGACCCTGAGAAGGAGCCTTTCTGCCAAGACACTACTTTAAGAACTTTGGATGAAGCAATTGAAGGCGCAGATATTTTCTTGGGCCTTTCTGCTGGTGGCGTCTTAAAGCAAAGCATGGTGAAAAAGATGGCTCCCAAGCCCTTGGTCTATGCCTTAGCAAATCCCACGCCAGAGATTTTGCCAGAAGAAGTAAAAGAGGTGCGCCCCGATGCAGTAATGGCTACGGGCCGTACTGATTATCCAAATCAAGTTAATAACGTTTTATGCTTTCCATTTATTTTTCGCGGTGCATTAGATGTCGGTGCAACCACCATCACCCGCGGCATGGAAGTGGCTGCTGTGAAGGCTGTAGCCGAGCTAGCCCAGGCTGAACAAAGTGAAATTGTCACCTCGGTATACGGCATTGAGAATTTGTCTTTTGGACCAGAATATTTAATCCCGAAACCCTTTGATCCACGCCTTATCACTGTGATTGCGCCTGCGGTGGCTAAAGCAGCAATGGATGATGGTGTTGCGCAGCGACCAATTAAGGATTTTGACGCCTATCGCAATCAACTTCAGCAATTTGTGTATCACTCAGGTACTTTAATGAAGCCCTTATTTAGCATTGCTAAGAGGGTGCCAGCTAATCAAAAGCGCATTGTTTTTGCTGAAGGCGAAGATGAACGTGTATTACGTGCAGTTCAAATCATCATTGATGAGCACTTGGCAACCCCTATTTTGGTGGGACGCCCTGCTGTCATTGAGCATCGCATCGGAAAGTTTGGGCTACGTATTAAAGCTGGCGAAGACTTTGAAATCGTGAACCCAGAAAACGATGCACGCTTCCGTGATTTCTGGCAAACCTATTTAGCTTTAACTGAACGCAAAGGGGTAACGGAGTCTTTTGCTAAATTAGAAATGCGTCGGCGTAATAGCTTAATTGGTTCGATCATGATCAGTAAGGGTATGGCAGATGGCATGATTTGCGGTACGGTGGGGAACTCTGCAACCCATCTGAAGTATGTCGATGAAGTTGTTGGTCACGAACCTGGTGCTAATGTATATGGCGCAATGGCAGGATTAATTCTTCCAGGGCGCCAAGTATTTTTAGTCGATACCCATATCAATATAGATCCTACTGCGGAACAATTAGCTGAAATCACGCTGATGGCTGCAAGCGAGATGCGCAAATTGGGCTTGGTTCCGAAAGTTGCTCTTCTGTCACACTCCAATTTTGGTTCGAGTAATGCCCCTTCTGCAGTAAAGATGCGTGAAGTGTTAACGATGATTCAGAAAGCAGACCCAACGCTTGAGATCGATGGTGAGATGCATGGCGACAGCGCGTTAGATGAAACTATTCGCGCTGGTGCCGTTACTTCTTCTTCATTAAAGGGCGATGCTAATTTATTAGTCTTACCCAACATAGATGCAGCAAACATCTCTTATAACCTGCTAAAAACGGCAGCAGGCAACGGCATTGCAATTGGACCCCTGTTGTTAGGAGTTGCTAAGCCAATACATATCCTCACGCCAGCGGCTACTGTCCGCCGAATTGTGAATGTAACGACTTTAGCGGTTGTTCAGGCAGCAAGCGAGGCAAGGGGGGTTGCTTAAAATTGATGGAAGCGCCTTTTGAATAAATTAAGTAAGCATTTGCTAACTTAATTTATTCTTATATAAATCAATAGCTTATATAAAAAGTACTTTAATTAGACTTGATTTGATGGCGCGTTAAGGGTAATCTATTACCCATCATGAATAATCGCTCCGAAAACTCCAATATGTCAAGCTTCCAAGAAAATAGTCGCACTGAAAGTTGGGATAACAATGATCGACTAGATACCGAATCATTCGCTGCCAATGTATATGCACAAGGCGGCTTATCTCGTTTACAAACCTATGCAGCAAATCAAGTTTCGGGGAAAAAAGTGACAGCTTCGTGGCGCGCCGCTTTGGCCGTACGTGATGCCGGACCGCCGGCAATGTTGCGCAGTGTGCGCCCTAATATAGTGCAATCTATTCGGGCATTCCGCACGCCAGACCTGCAAGAGGCTGCTACAGAGTTGGGGCAGCACTTTATCTACGCTAATTGCGCAAATGCAATGACTAAGGGTGAGGTTCTTGAATCTATTGCAATTGCTTATTCCCTTACCAAGCAGCAGGCTAAGAATTTTGATCCCCTATTAGATGCTTTGACAACTACCATTGATAAGTCAGGCCCACAGCCTGGTTTTGTGGTGGTGCTCGAAGGCTTACCATGTACTCAGAAATTTGACAAAGAAGCACGTGAAACGCTCTTAGATGTATTTCGAGATGCAGTGGATTTTTGGGCGGAACGTCGAACCCCTTATCGGGTTTTCTACTCTTTCGTATAAGCTCTATTGAAGCTAGCCTAAATCGCCTCTATATGGGGCGATTTTTCATTAAAGCTTGGAGTTCTGCCCCCCAGATGCTATGTACAGCAGTAATGGCCACAATCCCGGCAGTTTCTGTGCGAAGTACTCGTGCACCCAAAGAAACCAGCTGGTAGCCTGCTAATTGCGCCTGGGCTTCCTCTTCTAGGGAGTGCCCACCCTCAGGGCCAATCATCAAGATGAGATCCTGAGGGGCATTTTCTAAGAGCGATAAATACAGGCTTTTCTTGGCTTCTGGGCTTAAAAGAAGCTTAAGCTGGGGTTTTTGATGCATTTTGAGGTAATTCTCAAAAGTCTGAACCGGTTCTATTTCTGCGAAGACCGTGCGGTCACACTGTTCACAGGCTGCTTGGACAATTCCTTGCCAATGTAAAAGTCGCTTTTGGGCACGCTCCGCATCACTAGGACGAGTTAATTTGATAACAGAGCGCTCACATTGCAATGGAGCGATCGATTTTGCCCCAGTTTCTATGGCTTTTTCCACTATCCAGTCCATTTTGTCGCCACCGGCTAATCCTTGGGCTAGGGTAATGGCATAAGGAGCCTCACGATGGATATCAGTACGGATCTCGCTTAGCTGGACATCTCCAGCTTTACCGGTAAAGGTGAGCAGATTGGCCACGGCAACTTGACCATTTCCATCAAATACAGGAAAGGTAGCGCCGACCTGAATTCGGCGAACCCGTAAATGATGGGCGAGCTCAGAGGGGATGGCAGTTGGCTTTTGGGTTTCCCATGGCTGGGGAAGATAAAATTGAGGCATTACTGAAATGTAGCCGATTTATTTTCCTCGAGACCAAATTTACGATGTCAAATCTTCAAGTTCGTATGGCTAATGCCATTCGCCATCTTTCAATGGATGCTGTTCAACAAGCTAATTCTGGTCATCCTGGGATGCCAATGGGTATGGCAGATATTGCTGTAGGTCTTTGGAATGAGCATTTACAACATAACCCAACTGATCCACATTGGATCAATCGAGATCGTTTTGTTTTATCGAATGGCCATGGCTCAATGTTGTTGTATTCACTTTTGCACCTCACAGGTTATGACTTACCCATGGGTGAGTTGAAAAAATTTCGGCAGTTGCACAGCAAAACTCCAGGCCATCCAGAATATGGAATTACCCCTGGTGTTGAAACCACTACTGGACCACTTGGCCAAGGAATTTCCAATGCCGTGGGGATGGCCCTTGCAGAAAAACTTCTTGCCGAGGAATTTAATCGTCCAGGCTATGACATTGTTAATCACTACACCTATGCATTTTTAGGGGATGGTTGTTTGATGGAGGGAATTAGCCATGAAGTGTGTTCACTGGCCGGTACACTCAAACTAAATAAACTGATTGCATTTTGGGATGACAACGGTATTTCAATTGACGGTAAAGTTATTTCTTGGTTTAACGAGGACACACCTAAACGTTTCGAGGCTTATGGCTGGAATGTGCTTCGTAATGTCGATGGTCATGATGCTCAGGCCGTATCTAGAGCAATTACTAGAGCTAAGCGAAGTGATAAACCCACCCTGATTTGTTGTAAAACTGCGATTGGTCATGGCTCACCCAATCTGGCCGGTAGTGATAAGGTCCATGGCTCGCCATTAGGCGCCGCTGAAATTGCTCATACTCGAGCCGCCCTTAACTGGCCTTATGCCCCTTTTGAAATCCCGCAAGATATTTATGAGGCATGGGATTTTAAAAAACGTGGTCAAACTGCTGAGCACGAATGGAATATAGAATTCCAAGGGTATAAAACTCAATATCCCCAACTAGCTTCTGAATTACAACGACGCATGAAAGGTGATTTATCGAAAGATTTTTCATCCACCTTAAATGCTTATCTTAAGACTTGCCAAGCAAAGGCGGAAACCATTGCAACACGCAAAGCAAGTCAAAATGCGATTGAAGCTTTAGCACCCGCATTACCAGAATTTATGGGCGGTTCTGCCGATTTAACGGGCTCTAACCTTACAAATTGGTCAGCATGTAAACCCGTTCGTGCTAATCAATGGGGTAACCATATCAATTACGGTGTACGTGAGTTTGGCATGAGCGCCATCATGAACGGTATTGCACTGCATGGGGGTTATATTCCGTTTGGGGGAACTTTCCTCACTTTTTCTGACTACAGTCGCAATGCCATCCGGATGGCTGCCTTAATGAAGTTGCGTAGTATTTTTGTTTTTACCCATGACTCGATTGGTTTGGGTGAAGATGGACCTACGCATCAATCGGTTGAGCATGTTGCCAGTTTACGTCTCATCCCAAACTTGATGGTTTGGCGTCCTTGTGACACTACTGAAAGTGCGGTGGCTTGGGGCTGTGCCATCCAACGTAAAAATGGCCCAAGCGCTTTGATTTTCAGTCGTCAAAACTGTCCTTTCGTACCACGTACTAATCAGCAGATCAAATATATTGTTCGCGGTGGATATATTTTGCATGCTTCTAAAAAATCCAAGATTGCTGCAGTGATTATTGCTACTGGCTCTGAAATTGCTTTTGCGCTGCAAACAGCAGAACGCTTAGAAAAAGAAGGTCTAGGTATACAGGTGGTATCCATGCCATCAACCACCGTTTTTGATCAACAAGATACGGCTTATAAAGAAAGCGTGTTGCCAACAAAAATTCCTCGAATAGCCATAGAAGCCGGCGTGAGTGATTTTTGGTGGAAGTATGGTTGCGTTGCTGTCCATGGGGTAGATACTTTTGGCGAGTCCGCACCAGCGCCACAACTATATGAGTACTTTGGTTTAACAGTCGATCAAATCACTAAGACCGTTAAGCAATGTATTGCGAAGAAATAAAAGAAAAGCACAGTCAAAATGCAGGTAGCTCTTATTTAATATTAGCAAGGGGAAAGAAATGACAATTCGGATCGCAATTAATGGTTATGGGCGTATTGGCCGTATGGTGTTACGTGCTCTATATGAAGATCAAGTCAATGGTAAGCCAAGGCGAGATATTCAGATTGTGGCCATTAATGCCATGGGTGATATTGATATCAACGCACACTTAACTCAGTATGATTCCGCACACGGCCGTTTTCCTGCAGAAGTAAAGGTGGACGGTGATTGCATGGTAGTAAATGGCGATCGCATCAAGATGTTTTCTACTCGCAACCCTTTGGAAACTCCTTGGGGTGAGTTAGGTGTGGATTTGGTATTGGAGTGCTCAGGAAAGTTCACTTCTAAAGAAAAAGCCATGGTACACATTGCACAAGGTGCCAAGAAGGTCTTGATTTCTGCCCCTGGTGATAAAGATGTGGATGCTACGATTGTTTATGGAGTGAACCAACAAGTTTTAAAGCCTAGTGATGTAGTTGTTTCTAATGCTAGCTGCACTACCAATTGTTTGGCGCCCTTAGTGAAGCCTTTGCTCGAGAAAATCGGCATTGAATCTGGCTTAATGACCACTATCCATGCTTTTACAAATGATCAGGTTTTAACGGATGTTTATCACAGTGATAAACGCCGCGCTCGTTCTGCTGTCAGTAGCATGATTCCTACCAAGACTGGGGCTGCTAAAGCGGTTGGTTTGGTATTGCCGGCATTGGCAGGGCGCTTTGATGGTTTTGCCATGCGCGTACCCGTTATTAATGTATCTGTTGTGGATTTAACCTTTATGGCTAGCCGCCCTACTAGTGTAGATGAGGTTAATACCATTTTGAAAACTGCTAGTGAAGGTGAGCTCAAAGGAATTTTGGGTTTTAATACCTTGCCATTGGTTTCTATCGACTTTAACCACGATCCACGACCCAGTATTTATGACGCTTCACAAACCCGAGTGTCTGCCGATGGCAAATTAGTCAAGGTTCTAGCTTGGTATGACAACGAATGGGGATATTCAGTACAAATGCTCAATGCTGCTCAAGCCTTAATGGCAGTAAAATAAGCAAAGTTCATTAAAAGATCCCTTTACCTGTAAAAAAGACCTCATTTGAGGTCTTTTTGCTTTAAATGTTCTTATTTTCATCATTTAGGTTTTTTGTTTATTTCTGCAATTTTTCTTTTGGCAGTGCCCATACATAGCTAAAGTATGTTCTTGGAGCTTAAAACCGAGATTTTTAGCGATTTCACGTTGCCTTTTCTCAATGGCCTCATCGACAAATTCCTCCACATGCCCGCAATCTAGGCAAACAAGATGATCATGATGCTGACCCTCGTTCAGTTCATAAATAGCCCTACTATCGCCCTTACTAGATTCAAAATGGCTGCGTAAAAGCAATCCAGCCTGTTCGAACTGGGTAAGCACCCGATAAACCGTGGCTAAGCCAATTTCTTGATCATCCTTAGCCAATGCTACAAAGACGTCTTCGGCGCTGAAGTGGGTGCCCCCATTCTGGTGAAAAAAATCAAGAATTTTTATGCGAGGACCAGTGGCTTTGAGGCCAATATCACGCAAATCAGCAGGAGAGGGGTTTTGGTTCGTATTCATGGCATTGGGAGCTAAAATCAATGTCTTAATGATACGGCCAGCCATGCAAAATTGTCTCCAACTTTTTACCCGTCTTTTGATCTGGATTTCAAGAGGCCTTAATTCCGTCCGTTTAGGACTGTTGCTGGCCATCTTTGGTGGCTTACTCGTTGCCACGGGTTGTACCAGCGCTGTTGATGAAACTCAACGCGCTTGGATGAATACTATTTTTAGACCCTATGTACCTGATGTAGTTCAAGGAAACTTTATCTCTAGTGAGCAATATGCCAAATTAAAGCTGGGTATGACTCGCGAACAGGTGCGGCAAATCATGGGCACTCCTTTATTGGCTGATTACTTTCATGCAAATCGTTGGGACTATGTTTTTGAATTTAAGCGGGCCGGTCAAAAAATGGCTAAAGAACGACGTGTAACGATTTTCTTTGATGGCGATAAGGTAGTGAAGTTTGATGGCGATGCTCTACCAACCGATGTGGAGTTAGTGGCAGAAATTGATAACTATGCAAAGCAGAAACGTTCATTCTGGGAAGTCATTACTGGTACGAACAAACCTCCGGTTACCACTCCACTACAAAAACCAGAATTATTAGTGCCTAGCCCAAGCAATAACTTACCGCCAGGCACTCCGATACCTGCCCCTGCCAGCAATACCACAAGCAGTAGCTCATTTTGGGATATTTTTAGTTTTTCAAATAAGCAGCCTGAAACATTGGGACCGGGCGCTTTGAATGTGCCACCGGCTGATGCCGCCAAGTAGTCCATGTAGTTAAGGCAGTATTTATTAAAATATTTTTGTACTAATGCTAAAGCAAGTCGCTTTAGAGACCTTTATTTAAGAAGCGAAACAAATGATGAAGATTGCAATTGCTGGAGCAACTGGGCGGATGGGAAAAATGCTCATTGAGGCGATACTTAATCAGCCTGACGCGCAATTAGTTGGCGCACTTGAGCACCCTGCTTGCCCTCAGTTGGGTGAAGATGCTGGTGCATTCTTGGGTAAAAAGACTGGTGTAGCAATTACTGCTGATGTTGCCAAAGTACTTGCTGAGGCAGAGTTCTTGATTGACTTTACTAGGCCAGAAGGCACCATGGCTCATTTGGCTGTGGCTGAAACGACTAAAACTAAGATGATTATCGGTACTACAGGTCTGAGTTCAGAACAGATTGACCATCTAAAAAAAGCTTCTGAGAAATTAGCAATTGTTTTTGCTCCTAATATGAGCGTAGGTGTTAATGTCACTTTCAAGCTTCTTGAGATAGCTTCAAAGATGCTAAATCAAGGTTATGACATTGAAATCATAGAGGCACATCACCGTCATAAAGTAGATGCACCTTCTGGTACTGCGTTAAAGATGGGCGAAGTCATTGCGGATGCTCTAGACAAAAAATTAGATGAGATTGCTGTGTATGCGCGCGAAGGCCATACAGGTGAGCGTAAAGAGGGGTCTATTGGGTTTGCCACTATTCGTGGTGGTGACATTGTTGGAGACCATACAGTTTTGTTTGCAGGCGAGGGCGAACGCATTGAGATTAGCCATAAATCTTCGAGCCGTCAGTCTTATGCTCAAGGCTCCTTGCGTGCAGCACGTTTCTTGCAAAATCAAACTACTGGCCTGTATGACATGCAACAAGTATTGGGCTTGCGTAAATAATGGCTTGCTAAAGATTGCTTGGTAATGAATCTCTATAAATAGAAGAAAAGAGTTGTATTGAATGAGTATGGATTACGACTACGGTAGGATAGAGGCGGCAGCTCAAGCTGATTGGGAAAGTGCGCAAGTTTACAAAGTTGCTGAGAATGCAGTAGATGCCTCTGGCAAACCAAAGCCAAAATATTACGCTTGCTCTATGTTGCCTTACCCATCTGGTAAGTTGCACATGGGACACGTTCGGAACTACACCATCAATGATGTGATGGCTCGTCAACTCCGTATGCAAGGTTTTAATGTACTCATGCCAATGGGTTGGGATGCGTTTGGCATGCCTGCTGAAAACGCAGCAATTGAAAATAAAGTGCCACCTGCCAAGTGGACCTACGACAACATTGCTTATATGAAAAAGCAAATGACAGCGATGGGTTTGGCAATTGATTGGTCTCGCGAAATTGCAAGCTGTAGTCCTGATTACTATCGCTGGAATCAATGGATCTTTTTAAAGATGTTAGAAAAAGGGATTGCCTACCGCAAAACCCAAGTGGTTAATTGGGATCCGATAGATCAGACTGTTCTTGCTAATGAGCAAGTGATTGATGGTTGTGGGTGGCGTTCTGGCGCCTTGATTGAGAAGCGTGAGATTCCAGGGTACTATTTTAATATTACTGCTTATGCAGAGCAATTACTTTCTGGTTTAGATAATTTAGGCTGGCCTGAGCGGGTTAAGACCATGCAGCAAAACTGGATTGGAAAAAGTCAAGGTGTGCGGTTTTCTTTTAGGCATGAGATTGCAGATGCACATGGAAACTTTATACAAGATGGGCGCTTATATGTGTTTACCACCCGTGCAGATACCATCATGGGCGTTACTTTTTGCGCAGTAGCTGCTGAGCACCCCATCGCAACTCAGGCTGCCTTAAATAATCAAGCGTTGGCTGCCTTTATTGAGAAATGCAAAACGGGTAGCGTTATCGAGGCTGAACTTGCTACTCAAGAAAAAGAGGGCATGTTTACTGGTTTGTATGTCACACATCCCTTGACTAATGAACCTGTTCCTGTCTGGGTAGGTAATTATGTTTTGATGTCTTATGGTGATGGCGCTGTAATGGGCGTGCCAGCTCATGATGAGCGTGATTTTGCTTTTGCTCTCAAATACGAATTACCGATCAAACAAGTAATTGCTTTGCGCACACCTTCGGCGCTTTTTAATCCTACCCATTGGCAAGACTGGTATGCGCAAAAAGAGGATGTCGTTTGTTTGAATAGCGGTAAGTTTGATGGCATGTCTCACCAAGAGGCAGTCAATAGCGTTGCTTCTGAACTAGAAAAAATGGGTGTCGGTGAAATTAAAACGACCTATCGTTTGCGGGATTGGGGAATCTCACGTCAACGTTATTGGGGGACCCCTATTCCGATTATTCATTGTGGCGATGAACAAAACCCAGGTTGTGGTGCAGTACCTGTTCCACTGGCGGATTTGCCGGTGATCTTGCCAGAAGATTGTGTACCTGATGGCAGTGGTAATCCGCTCAATAAGCGCGCTGATTTTTTAAAGGTGGATTGCCCAATTTGTGGCAAGCCTGCTCGTCGTGAGACTGACACCATGGATACCTTTGTCGATTCTTCTTGGTACTTCATGCGCTACACCGGACCAGATGCCTCCACCATGGTAGATGCTCGTAATGAGTATTGGATGCCAATGGATCAGTACATTGGCGGCATAGAACATGCAATTTTGCATTTACTGTATGCGCGTTTTTGGACTAAGGTCATGCGTGACCTTAGTCTCATCAGCTTTGATGAGCCGTTTCAGAATCTATTGACTCAAGGCATGGTTTTAAATGAAACCTATTACTCGGAAGACACTTTTGGTAAGAAAATTTGGCTAAACCCTCTAGATGTGCAATTAGATCTTGATGAAAAAGGTCGACCACAAGGCGCTAAGCTAAAAGGTGACAGCTCTGGCACGCCAGTCATTATTGGTGGTGTAGAAAAGATGTCCAAGAGTAAGAATAACGGCGTTGATCCACAAGCCTTAATCGATCAATATGGCGCGGATACGGCCCGATTATTTGTGATGTTTGCTGCGCCACCAGAGCAGCAGCTAGAGTGGTCGGGCGCTGGCGTTGAGGGTGCCTCGCGTTTCTTGCGCAGAGTCTGGATGTACTCTAGCAGTCAAGCAGATGCTATTGGTGAGGCTGCTGATGTTCTTTCGGGTAATTTGAATGATGCTGAAAAAGAATTACGCCGTGAAGTTCATTCAATTTTAAAGCAAGCTAATTTTGACTATCAGCGTCGCCAGTACAACACAGTAGTTTCTGCTGCTATGAAGATGCTCAATGCATTAGAGCCATTTAAATTGGGTGAAGCTTGCGTTATCAGCGCACCAGTCTTACGTGAATGCCTCAGTATTTTACTCAGAGTGTTATATCCAGTAGTTCCCCATCTCACACATGTCCTCTGGCAGCAGATAGGCTATGACGATTCTTTTGGGCCTATTCTAGATGCGTCTTGGCCCATTGTCGATGAGACTGCTCTAGTGCAAACAGAGTTAACTATCATGCTACAAATTAACGGTAAGTTACGTGGTGATATTCGGGTACCCGTTGATGTTACTAAGGAGCAACTTGAAGTGTTAGCTTTGCAAAGTGAGCCAGCGATCAAAGCTTTAAACGGGGGCCTACCCAAGAAGGTCATTGTGGTGCCAGGACGTCTAGTAAATATTGTGGCATGAACCCTTCATTTTTTAATTCAATTAAACATCTATGAGCACAAGTCATTCTGGGCTAAAAAATAGTTTGAGTACCTTGGAGGTAAATTCTCTAAGGAGGGCTATGCTCGGCTTCGTTGGATTGGTGCCGCTAAGTGGTTTATTTGCTTGCGGTTTTCGCTTACGTGGCATGGTGGATTTACCCTATAAGTCTATCGCTATTACAGGCATTCCTTCGCCGCCGATGAGAGCAGATTTACAAACAGCAATTTTGACTGGTACTGATGTCAAAGTAGCGATTAATCCTAAGGATGCAGATCTCATTTTGGAGATTACAAATGATGTTTCTGGTCGTGAAATCTTAGCCTATAACTCCACAGGTCAAATTTCAGCTTATCGTCTCAATATTCGTGTGGGCTTTAGGGCATTTGATTTATCTGGTGCAGAAGTTATCCCCGAGGCCGAGATTTACATGACACGGGATATGGATTTCTCCAATACCACTGTTTTGGCGACCGATGTGCAGCAACAGCAATTCTTGACACAGATGCGTAAGGATCTTGCTGTGCAAATTTTGCGTCGAGTATCTGCTTCTGCAAAGTCTCCACAAGCAAGAAGATTTTAAAGAATGTGGATGAGTTCGCATGGTTAAAAGCGAATCCCTGCAGGTGCATTTAAAGTCGCTGACGTCCCCGGCCGCTCTCAAGCCTTTATATATTTTTAGTGGCGATGAGCCTCTCTTGATGATGGAAGCAATGGATCAGTTGCGGGCTATTGCTAAAAAGATGGCTTACACAGAGCGTGTAGTTCTCTTGCAAGAGCGTGGCTTTGATTGGAGTGAGTTGCTTAATGCTGGACAGACTATGTCCTTATTTGGTGATAAGCGCTGGGTGGAACTACGCATTCCGACAGGTAAGCCGGGACGGGATGGGGCTGAAGCCTTAAGGCAATTTGCCACTCAAATTGACTCGCAAGAATTTGGGGCAGAAGGTCCAGATACGATTGTATGCATTATTTTGCCTAAATTAGATGGGAAAACAAAGGCCTCTGCTTGGTTTAGTGCGCTTGATGAGGCTGGCATGGCCATTCAGCTTGACTCTCTAGATCGGGCGCAGCTTCCCCAATGGATTGCTGGGCGCCTTAAAAAACAGGGGCAAGAGGTGGAGTCAGGCTCTAAGGGGCAGCGGGCTTTGGATTTTATCGCTGATCAAGTTGAGGGCAACCTCATTGCGGCTCATCAAGAAATCCAGAAGCTGGGACTATTGCATCAAGCAGGCGTACTTACAGAGGAACAAATTCGTTCAGCTATTTTAAAAGTGGCTAGATATAACGTGTTTGAGCTGACTGAAGCTATGTTGGCAGGAGACTTACCTCGATTAAATCGGATGTTAGATGGTTTAAAGGGCGAAGGCGAGCCTTTGGTCCTTATTCTGTGGAGCGTTACTGAAGAGCTTCGGCTACTATCTAAACTGAAGGCCGCTAGCGATGCTGGGGAGTCGGTGCAACAATTAATGCGCTCAAATCGTATCTGGGGAAATAAAGAGCGTTTGTACCCTCTAGCATTAAGAAGGGTACAGCCGGTTAAATTACGAAGAGCAATGCAGCTTGCTGCCGGGCTAGATCGTCAGGCTAAGGGATTGCCTGTTTCAGAATTGCCATCTGATCCTTGGGATGGTTTGCGCTTGGTGGGAAATTTATTGCGTTAAGGGTGTGAAATATTAAGGACAGATTTAAAGATGAATGAAACTAGAGTGGGTGAGTAAATTAATAAATGAATGATTCCATTAAACACATGATGCAAGAGATTGGTCAGCGTGCTCGCCAAGCTTCACGAGCTATGGCTAGTGCTTCTAGCGAGCAAAAGGATCAGGCTTTACTCCGTATTGCTCAATTAGTTCGTCAACAAGCTCAAGAGATTGAGCAAGTCAATCAGCTAGATGTGGAGCGTGCTAAGGCTAATAGCCAAGATGCTGCATTTATAGATCGCCTCACCATGAGCCCTAAAGCAATTGAGTCCATGGCATTAGGTCTAGAGCAGATTGTTAGTCTTGAAGATCCAATTGGAAAAACTACCGCCTTTCAAAAACAGGCCTCTGGTATAGAAATTGCTCAGATGCGCGTTCCCCTCGGTGTGATTGGCATCATTTATGAATCTCGTCCTAATGTCACCATTGATGCTGCAGCCTTATGCTTAAAGTCTGGCAATGCTGTAATTTTGCGCGGTGGTTCTGAAGCAATTAGTTCAAATACCTTATTGGCAAAGATCATTCAAGAAGGCTTGGTTGCTGCTAATTTACCGCAGGATGCTGTGCAGGTGGTTAGTACTACTGATCGCAGCGCTGTGGGTGAAATGATCACGATGACCCAATACATTGATGTGATTGTTCCTCGTGGCGGCAAGAGTTTGATTGCCCGCTTGATGGCTGAAGCCAGAGTGCCTATGATTAAACACTTAGATGGAATTTGTCATACCTATATTGATGCAGAAGCTGATGTAGCGATGGCCATTAAAGTATGTGACAACGCTAAGACTCAGCGTTATGCACCTTGTAATGCAATGGAAACTTTGCTCGTGAATCAGGCTATTGCTCCAACAGTGCTACCAGCCTTATGCAAGATATATCAAGATAAAGGGGTAGAGTTACGCGTGGACTGCTTAACCCGCCAAATCTTAGAGTCTGCTGGCTGTAAGGGTTTAGTTGAGGCTAGTGAAGAAGACTGGCATACAGAATACTTGGCACCGATTTTGTCAATTAAGACAGTGGCAGACATGGAGGAGGCCATCAAACATATTGAGCAATACGGTAGTAAGCATACTGATGCCATTATTACTAATAACCATGCTCAAGCCGATCGTTTCTTACGGGAAGTCGACAGCGCTAGCGTGATGGTCAATACTAGTACCCGTTTTGCTGATGGCTTTGAATATGGTCTTGGTGCAGAAATTGGTATTTCTAATGACAAATTGCATGCTCGTGGTCCAGTGGGGCTAGATGGTTTGACCTCCCTTAAATACATCGTCATGGGTCATGGCGAGATACGCACTTAATTACAAGGTAGAAACAATCATTATGGGCAACGCTTATCTTTGGACTAAGACATTACATATTGTCTTAATCGCCTCTTGGTTTGCAGGACTTTTTTATCTCCCTCGAATTTTTGTAAACCTAGCGGATGAGAAAAATCCACAGGCGCATGCACGTCTTCTGGGGATGGCCAATCGCCTCTTTCGATTTATGACTATATTGGCGATCCCAGCAGTGTTGCTAGGTTTGGCATTATGGCTGCACTTCAAAATTGGTTTGGGAGAGATTTGGATGCACGCCAAACTCTTTTTTGTAGTTTTGATCATTGGCTATCACCATGCATGTTGGGGCTTATTAAAAAAGTTTCGCAATGGCCTGAATACCCGTTCTGGTGTTTGGTTTCGTTGGTTCAATGAAGCCCCAGTTTTACTCTTGTTGATTGTGACTGCTTTGGTGGTGATTAAGCCTTAATTTAGTCACGGCATATTTTTGATTGCTGTATTTTTTAGATTGTTAGCCCCATGAGATTTTTTGTTGTTTGCCCAGGCGGGCTAGAGTTAGCGCTTGCAAAAGAGTTAGCTAATATTGCTCAGCGCGCAGACTCCAAAGCTCTGGGAACCTGGCTAATTGATCCACCACCTACTAGTCCTACCGGCGGCATTAGTTTGGCAGCCCCCCTTGCTGGAGCGATGGCTTTGAACTTGCACTCTCGTATTGCGAGTCGGGTTTTATTGCAAATGGCACAGGCTCCTTATCGCCAAGAAGAGGATCTTTATAAATTAGCTAGTGGCTTGGCTTGGGAAGAGTGGTTTTCTTCAGAGCAGACATTGCGGGTGGATGTTACGGCGCATCGCTCTCCTTTGAAGAGTCTCAACTTTGCAACCCTAAAAATTAAAGATGCGATTGTTGATCGCTTACGTGAAGTCACGGGAGATCGCCCTAGTATTGATACCGCCTTTCCGGATGTGCGGGTGCAAGCCCACTTAACAGCAACCCACCTCACAATCTATTTAGATACTTCAGGAGAGGCTCTATTTAAACGGGGTTGGCGTGATGAAAAGGGCGATGCTCCACTAAAAGAAAACCTCGCTGCGGGAATTTTATCAATCACTGGCTGGAGCCCAGGACAGACCTTGTTTGATCCCATGTGCGGAAGCGGTACTTTTTTAATTGAGGCCGCTCAAATAGCATTGGCTATTCCGCCAGGGGCGATTCGGGCAGGACTATATGGGGCTGATGCTAACCCAAGCAGATTAGCTTATCGCCCCTTAGTTACCTCAGTTCATGGTTTTGGGTTTGAGCGATTAAAACCTTTTCAAACTAGCGGCGAAGAGAAACGCTGGGCATCCCTCAAAGAGGCAGTTTTGGCTCAGATGCTCGAACAGCGCAAACAATTTCCGGATGTGAAATCTTTGGGTATTAGTGGCGGAGATATTAATGAGAAATTAGTGGCAATGTTTAAGGGAAATTGGCAGCGAGCTCAGTTGCCTGAGCAGCCAATAACTCGTCAGATCGATGCCTTAGCGAGCAAACCCCCAGAAAATTCTCATGATGGCGTAATGTTACTGAACCCCCCTTATGGTGAGCGTCTTGTCATTAAAGGTGGCCGCGGACGCGAGAGCAACCCTCATGAAACAGATAGCCCAATTGATGATGATTCTGATGAGCCAGAAGATCGCTACGCCCATAATTTAGAAACGGGCCGACAAATTGCTAAACGCTCTAGCCGGGAATCTTTGAAAAAACTTCAGGCTCAAGAAGAGCAAGATCCTCAATTTATTGAGTTTTTACAGCAATTTGGTCAACACCTCAAAAATGCCTTTGGTGGCTGGAACGTTTTTGTTTTGACTGCGGATATGGGCTTACCAGGCCAATTACGCATTAAAGAGTCTAAACGCACCCCCTTATTTAATGGCCCACTCGAATGTAGGCTGTTTAAATTTGAGATGCATCAAAAACATGACCCTGTAGCACCTGCAAGGAAGACTTTTTAAGTCTTAAAATATCAAGACCGTAAAGAAAGAGTAAAGCGATGGAATTAAAAACCTATATGTGTCTTATTTGTGGGTGGGTCTACGATGAGGCGGCTGGTTTGCCTGATGAGGGTATTGCACCGGGTACGCTTTGGAGCGACATTCCGATCAATTGGACTTGTCCGGAATGTGGCGCTCGCAAAGAAGATTTTGAAATGATGGCGATCTAATTAATATGGTCAGTATTGATGTAGTTAGACAGTGAGAAGCTAAGGAAAGTATCGTGGGACAAAACGAAGTGTTGTTTGAGCGGGCACAAAAGACCATTCCAGGGGGTGTGAATTCTCCGGTGAGGGCTTTTCGTCAGGTGGGTGGTGTTCCTCGTTTTGTTTCTAGGGCAAAAGGGCCGTACTTTTGGGACGCAGAAGATAAACGTTACATTGACTTGATTATGTCCTGGGGCCCGATGATTGTGGGTCATGCCCATCCTGAGGTAGTAGAAGCAGTGCAACGCGCTGCAGAAACCAGTTTTAGTTATGGCGCTCCCACTGCAGGTGAAATTGAATTAGCTGAGCGTATTTGTGAGCTCATGCCTAGTATTGAGCAAGTGCGGATGGTATCGAGTGGCACCGAGGCAACTATGAGCGCTTTGCGTTTGGCGCGGGGTTACACGGGGCGCGATCTGATAATCAAATTTGAAGGTTGTTATCACGGTCATGCCGATAGTCTCTTAGTAAAAGCGGGCTCTGGCCTTTTGACCTTCGCTGACTCGACTCAAAATGCCCCTTCATCTGGTGGCGTTCCACAAGATTTGGTAAAACATACTCTGGTGCTGCCATATAACGATGTGAGCGCGATTGAGGAAGTATTTAAAAAGCAGGGCGATCAGATTGCTGCTGTAATCATCGAGCCTATTGCTGGCAATATGAACTTGATTAAAGCTTCCCCTGAGTTTTTATCTGCTATTCGTAAGCTCACTAGTCAATATGGCAGTGTGCTTATTTACGATGAAGTGATGACGGGTTTTCGGGTAGCTTTAGGTGGGGCCCAATTCTTGCAAGGCATTAGCCCAGACTTAACATGCCTAGGTAAAGTGATGGGTGGAGGCATGCCAATGGCTGCTTTTGGTGGCAAAAAAGACATCATGTCCAAGCTTGCTCCCTTAGGTAATGTCTATCAAGCAGGAACACTTTCCGGAAATCCAGTAGCAGTAGCTTCTGGCTTAAAGACCTTAGAGATTGTGAGTCGCCCTGGCTTTTATGAGTGCCTGACTGGCCAAACAGAAAAGCTCATGGCGGGCTTAAAACAGGCGGCTGATGAAGCGAAGATTCCTTTTGCCGTGGATAGTGTGGGCGGCATGTTTGGATTTTACTTTGCAGATCAGGTCCCCACTTCATTTGAGGCAGTGACACAAACCAATATTGAGGCCTTTAAGAAATTCTTTCACGCCATGCTAGATCAAGGTGTCTATTTAGCGCCCTCTGCTTATGAGGCTGGATTTACTTCAATTGCCCATGATAATGAAGTGCTCGATGCCATTGTTGCTGCTGCCCGCGCTTCTTTTAAGCAGTTATAAATCCAAGCAGCAAAAAAAGAAAAATAGTAAAGGAACTACTTACATTCGTAGTGGGTGTTTATAGCCAGCCACTTGAATTATTTGCAAATCCTTGTGGCTCTTTCCTGATTCTGGAATTTCCATGGCCGTCAGCTTGCCGCCCCAAACGCAACCGGTATCAAGCCCGATGACGTTTTGAGTACGTAGCAGACCTAGGGTTGACCAATGACCGAAGTAAATCAGGGCATCCTGCGTTTTTCGTTTTGGGACCTTAAACCAAGGCAGATAACCCTTGGGGCCTTTTTCTAAGCCTTCTTTGCTTTCAAATTCCATGAGGCCGTTAGGGGTGCAAAAGCGCATGCGAGTCAATGCATTGGTAATGACCCGTAAGCGTTCATAACCCTTAAGAGAATTACTCCATTTGTAGGAGGTATTGCCATACATATTGGCTAGAAAACTTTTATAGTTTTTTTTGCGCAGTGTTTTTTCAACTTCCTGGGCACATTCAATAGTTTGTTGTATGCCCCATTGAGGCAATACACCGGCATGGACTGCTAATATTTTTCCGGTATTTAAGGCTAATGGCCTATGACGTAACCAGTTGATCAGTTCTGCTCGATCAGGAGCCTTCAAGATTTTATCAACAGTATCCAAACTCTTGGTTTGTCGTAGCCCGGCATCTATTGCAAGAAGATGCAAATCGTGATTACCCAATATACATTCGGCACGGTTGCTTTCTTGAAGCTTCTTTAAATAACGCAAAGAGCCTAAGGAGTCGGGGCCTCGATTGACGAGGTCTCCCAAAAAAATCATCTTCGATTTTTCAGGAAGCTTTTTAATTAAAGCTTTTAAGGAGGGTGTGCAGCCTTGAACGTCGCCGACAGCATAAATCTTGCTCATAGTTTATTTTAAGGCCCAAGTGTGACTTGCCATTTATTCGACAGTCGTTTTTTTAACGACACTGTAGCGAACTAAGGTGTCTTTGCGAGCATCATCATGATTGACGATGGGGATGGGATAGTCTCGCCCTAATAATATTCCAGCGGCCTCTAGCTCTAGGTGACCCACTTCCCAAGGTGCATGGATTGACTTTTTGGAGAGCTTATTCAATTGTGGTAAATATCGGCGAATAAACTTGCCTTCCGGATCAAACTTCTCTGATTGGGTAATGGGGTTAAAGATTCTAAAATACGGTTGTGCATCGCATCCGGATGAAGAGGCCCATTGCCAACCGCCATTGTTTGAAGAGAATTCAAAATCATTGAGGTGCTTAGCAAAGTAGGCTTCACCCCAACGCCAATCAATCCCTAGGTCTTTTGTCAAAAAACTGGCCACTACCATACGTAGACGGTTATGCATATAGCCACTTTGATTTAGTTGAAGCATCGCTGCATCTACTAAAGGGTAGCCCGTCTTGCCGTCACACCATGCTTTAAAGAGTTTCTTGGCAGGGGGGCCGCTCTCCCATTGAATTTGGTCGTAGTCAGGTTTAAATGAAACGCCTTCAGCTAGGCGTGGGTGATTTGCCAAAATCATGAAATAAAAATCACGCCAGATGAGTTCGCTTAACCAAATAGTGGCGCCCATACTGCCAGATATCATTCGCCGATGAGCTTCGCGTACTAACCCACGAATCGACAGCATGCCAAAGCGTAAGTGGGTAGAGAGGTAACTAACCCCTTTGATGGCAGGAAAATCTCTGCCGATTTGGTATTGATCGATACGAGTAAGAAAGTTTTCTAAAAATTGCTGGCCCGCTTCTGATCCGGGGGGCAGGTATGTTTCGATTCCTGTGTGGCTAAACCCCATGGACTCCAAGGATGGAAGTGGTGTGTCCAGCGCTTTAGGAATTGCCGCAAATTGCCCGTTTTTAGGTGAGCAGTCATAAGGGGCTATGTCTTTTTCTTGTAAAGTTTTTAGCCAATTATTCTTATAGGGGGTAAAGATGGAAAATACCGTATTGCCATTAGTGAGGATTTCTTTTTTCTCAAAAACGACTTGATCTTTAAAGCTCTCAAAACCAATCTCTAAATGTTGCAGTGAGGCTTGCACTAAGCCATCTCGAGCAATGGCTAACGGCTCATAGTCATGATTGGTATAAACAGTGTTCACACCTAGCTCTTTAGCAATCTGCAAGATGCAGTCAGTTGGCTTGCCTACTTGCACTATTAGCCCTGCACCTTGTTGGCGTAGCTCATCGTCGATTTGCTTGAGCCCTTGCCATATGAAATCCACCCGACGATCGTGTTTAAGACCATCCTCATCAAGCTCAGTTAGCAAAAGCGGGGAAAGGATCTCGGTATCAAACACAAATGCGAGCCAAACTTGAGTGCACTCTTTTAGGGCGTGATGAAGGGCGGCTTGGTCATAAAGACGAAGATCGCGACGGAGCCAAACCAATCCTTTTTTCATAGCCCCTATATTAGGGCTAATTTAAATGCGCTGCAGAAGAGAGCAGGTTAAGATTGAGATCGATGATGGATACCACCTTTTTTATTCTCTCCAAAGTAGTGCAGTTCTGCATTGAGCCCTTTAATTGGGTCATTGTGTTTATAGTTTTCAGTCTGCTGTTTCTCAAGCTGAGAAAGCCCCATCTATGCAGGCGTTTTTTATTCTTTGCCTTATTTGATATATTGATTGTTGGCTGGCTTCCTAGCTCAGAGGTGTTTTTACGAGTACTTGAAGACTCGGTGCCACAAGTAAATATTGCCCAACTTAATGTGGATAACATGGGGGGCATCATCATTTTGGGCGGGGCTATTGAAGGAGGAGAAATTGCAGCAGATCGCGGGGAGATATCTATTTATACTTCGGCAGAGCGAGTCACTAAGGCATTTGAGCTGATTCGAAAATACCCCAATTTACCACTTATTTTTAGCGGGTTTTCTGGGCGTTTGTCTCCCAAGGGAATCTCTGAGGCAGATGCTTTTAAGCAATTAATTATTGAGCAAGGTATCTCTGAAAAGTCTGTTCATTATGAAAATCAATCGCGAAATACCTACGAGAACGGACTATTTATTAAGCCGATGGTTCAAGCATTGGAAATAAAAGGGGAAGGTGGAATCTCGCAACCCTGGTTATTGATCACTTCTGCTAGCCATATGTACCGCTCTTTGAAAATCTTCCAAAAGCTAGGAATGGATGTCATACCCGTATCTGTGGATTACCAGACGGCGAACTCTTTGAAGTGGGGCGCTTTTGACCTTGAGGAGGGCATTCAGAATTGGAATAGGCTAAATCATGAGTTGATAGGGTTAATTGCCTATTGGATTACCGGCAAGCTCTAGTTATTCGGTAAAATAAACCTACATGAGCTCGGCTAAAAAAGGCCCTGTGGGTCAATCTCCATTTCCCACCCAAACCCCCGATATGGGGTCATCAATCTCCTATTCTGCTGATCACTTGGCTAATCAGTTTTTAATTGCGATGCCAGGAATGCAAGACCCAAATTTTGCTGGTTCAGTGATCTATCTTTTTGAGCATACGGAGCGGGGGGCGATGGGTTTAGTGGTAAATAGGCCAACTGAAGTTGATTTGGCTACCCTTTTTGACAAAATTGAGCTCAAACTAGAAATTGCCCCTTTATTAAGTCAGCCGGTGTATTTTGGCGGTCCAGTTCAAGTAGAGCGCGGCTTTGTACTGCATGAGCCATCTGTTAATAGTGGCTATAGCTCTTCTTTGATTATTCCTGGTGGTATGACCATGACCACCTCCAAGGATGTACTCGAGGCTGTGGCATCTGGTAATGGCCCTAAAAAATTCCTCATTACCCTAGGCTATGCTGGGTGGGGTGCTGGTCAGCTCGAAGAAGAAATTATGCTTAATGGATGGATGAATGTTTCTTTATCGTCCGATCAAATGGCCCATATTATTTTTGATACACCTTCTAGTCAGCGTTATGAGCGCACCTTGAGTCATTTGGGATTTGATTTATCACATCTTTCAGGTGAAGCAGGACATGCCTAGAGAGCTCATAGTCATGGCATTTGACTATGGCACCCGCAGAATAGGGGTTGCGGTTGGCAACACGATTGCCCAAGCGGGCCAAGCCATTAAAACGATCTCTGAATCTCATGAAAATGCTCGTTTTAAAGCAATTGAAGATCTCCTCAAGGAGTGGCAGCCCAATCAATTAGTAGTAGGCCTGCCCTACCATCCTGATGGTGCCGAGCATGATATGACTGCTAAAGCTAAACGCTTTGGTAATCAACTTCATGGACGCTTTCAGTTGCCAGTAGAGTGGGTGGATGAACGCTATACCTCGGCTGTTTTAGAGGGAAATGAGGATATGCGAGACAATTTAGATGCCCAGTCTGCGGCCTTAATTTTGGAGCAATATTTTTTAGAAAAGAATTGGATCGATAAAGATGAGTGCTGAGCAGTCTTATCTGAAGTTGTTAGAGGTATTGCGCGAACGCAAAGATGCAGGCGATGTATTTGAATTGGCTGGTCTGGCGATGGGCGGAGCTTGGATTGCTGAACGCTTAGCAAGAGATCTTGGTTTATCGCAGTTTGGTGTGATTAATGTCGCTTTTCATCGCGATGATTATGCTGAGAAAGGTATGACGGCACTACGGACGGCTAGCACTATGCCCACTGACTTACCTTACGAGGTGAATGGTGCAAATGTGATTTTGATAGATGATGTTCTATTAACAGGTAGAACAGTGCGCGCTGCCTTAAATGAGTTATTTGATTTTGGTAGACCGGCTCGAGTGGAGTTGATGGTTTTGGCTGATCGAGAAAATCGAGAGCTACCGATTACTGCGGATTTTGTTGGGGAGCAGGTAAGTATTCCGGATGAGCAAATTTTAGTTTTAGAAAAAGATAAGCTTGGTAAGTTCAGCTTTCAACTCGAGGAGCGTGCGCAATGAGCACATTAGGCGGTGTAATTAATCAATTTAATGCCGCTGGTGAATTAACTCATCTTCTCACTTTAGAAGGATTGCCTAAAGAGCGAATTGTTCACATCTTAGATACTGCAAAACAATTTGTGAGCGTAACCGATCCCTCTAGAGAGGTTAAAAAAGTTCCCTTGCTTCGCGGTAAAAGTGTCTTCAATCTCTTCTTTGAAAACTCTACCCGCACTCGCACTACTTTTGAGATTGCAGCAAAACGCTTATCTGCTGATGTCATCAATTTGGATATCTCTACTTCTTCTGCCGCTAAAGGCGAAAGTCTTTTAGATACGATAGATAATTTAGTTGCTATGCAGGCTGATATTTTTGTGGTGCGCCATGGCGTATCAAGGGCTCCCATTGAAATTGCTCAGCATGTGCCATCTCATGTGCACGTGGTGAATGCGGGTGATGGTAGCCATCAACATCCTACGCAAGGCCTGCTAGATATGTACACCATGCGCCACTTTAAGCAAGACTTTCGGGGGCTCAAGGTTGCCATTGTGGGGGATATTGTTCATAGCCGAGTAGCTAAGTCGAATATTCATGCTTTAACTACCTTGGGCTGTGAAGAAATTCGGGTCATTGGCCCTGAGAGCTTACTTCCTAGTAATTTAGATTTGTTAGGCGTGAAAGTATTTCACGGCATGGAAGAGGGTTTAAAAGGCGTTGATGTGGTCATGACCTTGCGCATTCAGAAAGAGCGCATGGAAGCAGGGCAAGTCCCAGAAGGCGACGCTTTCTTTAAGCAGTATGGCTTAACACCTACCCGCCTGGCTTTAGCGAAGCCCGATGCAATCGTGATGCATCCTGG
>CAIZRK010000007.1 GCA_903935355.1 uncultured beta proteobacterium
ATCAGGTTTGATAAAGCCAAAACCTTTTGCATCATTGAACCACTTTACAATTCCGGTCGCCATGCGAACTCCATTACATAATCTTAAAACAACCGTGATGAGGGTGAATACTTTTTAATCAGTCTCGCTCTACAACACGCCAAAATAGGACTTTAAAAAAAGCCTATCCCCTAATTGTTTGCCCTTTATGGTGGGGTGTCAAGAGGTTAAATGCATATAGTTGTTCTTAAGCCCCCCTTTTTTTATCAAAAAGTGCCCCAATATGGTCTAAATAGCACTTTATTGAGGGTTTTTGATAAAAACCCCCAGTGAGCGCAGTTTATATATCTGTGTTTAGAATGTTTCTCATGAGCCGCACTACAAAAAACCCGACAGCTGGTAATCCAAACAACCCCCATATTGAAGACACTATTCTGCTTGAAAAGCAGGCCGAAAAAGTTAAGGTGCCTGCAATGTATAAAGTTTTACTATTAAATGACGATTACACACCGATGGAATTTGTTGTAATGGTGATTCAGGAGTATTTTAATAAAGACCATGAGACGGCTACCCGGATCATGTTGCAAGTGCATTTAGTGGGTAAGGGCATTTGTGGAGTATTTACCCGCGATGTGGCAGCAACAAAAGTGCATCAAGTTATCGAGCTCTCCCGCGAAGCGGGTCACCCACTACAGTGCACTATGGAGGAAGCATGATTGCCCAGGAACTAGAAGTCAGTTTGCATATGGCGTTTGTTGACGCGAGAGCCTCACGCCATGAGTTCATTACGGTAGAGCATTTACTTGCTGCACTACTAGATAATGCAACAGCTGTTGAAGTACTCAAAGCGTGCGCAGTCAATATTGCGGAGCTCCGTGCGCAGCTGAAAAACTTTATTAATGACAACACCCCAGTCGTTCCTGGTAATGATGAAGTCGACACTCAGCCTACCTTAGGTTTTCAGCGGGTAATTCAGCGCGCCATCATGCACGTGCAATCTACCTCCAGTGGCAAAAAAGAAGTTACTGGTGCTAATGTATTGGTAGCAATCTTCGGTGAAAAAGATTCGCATGCTGTGTATTTTTTGCAACAGCAAGGGGTGACTCGTTTAGATGTGGTGAATTTTATTAGCCATGGTGTGCGCAAAGATCAGACAGAGCATGTTAAGCCGGCAGAATCAGCTCAAGAAACTGAAGAGGCCGCTGCAGGTGGTAAGGAGAGCCCCCTTGAGCAATATACCCAAAACCTCAATGTCTTGGCTAAGCAAGGAAAAATTGACCCACTCATTGGGCGCGATGGCGAAGTAGAGCGTGTCATTCAGGTGCTGTGCCGTCGTCGTAAAAATAACCCATTGTTGGTGGGCGAGGCAGGCGTTGGTAAAACTGCCATTGCCGAAGGGCTTGCTTGGCGGATTGTCCGGGGCGAGGTACCTGATATCTTAGCTGATGCCACTGTGTATTCATTGGATATGGGCGCACTTTTAGCGGGCACTAAATATCGCGGTGACTTCGAGCAGCGTTTAAAGAGTGTCCTGAAATCCCTCAAAGATCATGCTCATGGCGTGTTATTTATTGATGAGATCCACACCTTAATTGGTGCGGGAGCCGCTTCTGGCGGAACCCTAGATGCCAGTAACTTACTCAAGCCTGCCTTATCGAATGGTCAACTCAAATGCATCGGCGCTACTACCTTTACAGAATATCGTGGCATCTTTGAGAAAGATGCTGCTTTATCACGCCGTTTTCAGAAGGTAGATGTAGTGGAGCCAACGGTTGATCAGACCGTGCAAATTTTACGTGGCCTTAAGTCGCGTTTCGAAGAGCACCATAGCGTCAAATATGCAGCCGCCGCTTTAGTTGCTGCCGCTGAGTTGTCTGCCCGTTATATTAATGATCGTCATTTGCCAGATAAAGCGATTGATGTGATTGATGAAGCGGGAGCTGCACAACGCATTTTGCCTAAGTCTAAGCAGAAGAAAACCATTGGGCGCCCAGAAATTGAAGAGATTGTTGCCAAGATTGCACGCATCCCGCCCCAGTCCGTGACGGTAGATGATCGAAGTAAGTTGCAAACTTTAGATCGGGATATTAAGAGCGTGGTGTTTGGTCAAGATCCTGCGATTGAAGCATTAGCAAGTGCAATTAAGATGACTCGCGCCGGTCTTGGCAAGATTGATAGGCCGATCGGATCTTTTTTATTTTCTGGGCCTACTGGCGTTGGTAAGACCGAGGTTGCCAAGCAGTTAGCCTATATTTTAGGTATTGAGCTATTGCGTTTTGATATGTCAGAGTATATGGAGCGTCATGCAGTAAGTCGTTTAATCGGCGCGCCTCCCGGTTACGTAGGTTTTGACCAAGGTGGTCTACTAACTGAGGCGGTCAATAAGAAGCCACATTGCGTTCTCTTGCTTGATGAAGTTGAAAAAGCGCACCCTGATATTTTCAATATCCTTTTGCAGGTAATGGATCATGGGACCTTAACGGATAACAATGGTCGCAAGACCGATTTTCGTAACGTCATTATTATTATGACTACCAATGCTGGCGCTGAAGCCATGCAAAAGTCCACCATGGGCTTTACCAATGTGCGCGAATCTGGTGATGAGATGGCGGACATCAAGAAGTTCTTTACGCCAGAGTTCCGTAATCGCTTAGATGCGATTGTTTCTTTCAAGGCTCTTGATGAAACCATCATCATGCGTGTAGTTGACAAGTTCTTGATGCAGTTAGAAGAACAATTGCACGAGAAAAAAGTTGATGCGACATTTAGTTCTGCATTGCGGGCACATTTAGCTAAACATGGTTTTGATCCATTAATGGGTGCTAGGCCAATGCAACGCATTATTCAAGATACCGTGCGTAAAGCTTTGGCCGATGAGTTGCTCTTTGGTAAGTTAGCTCAAGGTGGTCACGTTGCGGTAGACGTGGACGCAGAGGGCAAAGTACAGTTAAAGTTTGATGCGCCGCTAGTTGCGGGTAAATCTCCTAAAGCCGATGTTGCTCCAGCTGAAGAAATCTAAGATTTAAATCAGCTATTTAGTATTGAGATTAATCAGTTTTAAGAAAAGCCACTTTCTGAGTTATTCAGAAAGACAGGCTTTTTCTTTTCATCTATAAGTCACTTTATGAATTTGATGATAAATTAAATGGCCAATCAATGGAGAGCATGATGACAGCGTTAACCCGATCAGAACATGATTTGCTAGGTGACTCAGAGGTTCCAGCAGATGCTTATTGGGGGATTCATACTTTACGTGCCATTGAAAATTATCCTATTACCGGCAAACTCATTGGAGAATATTCTGATCTTATTAGGGCGCTCGCTTATGTAAAGGAGGCGGCTGCTAAAGCCAATCTAGAGCTCGGCCATCTAGATCCCAAAAAGGCAGAGGCTATTATTGCTGCGTGCCACGAGATTGAAGCGGGTAAATTACATGATCAATTTGTGGTTGATGTAATACAAGGGGGCGCTGGAACCTCGACCAATATGAATGCTAACGAAGTGATTGCCAATCGCGCACTCGAGATATTGGGTTATGAAAAAGGAGATTATTCTCAATTACATCCTATTAACGATGTCAACATGTCACAAAGCACCAATGATGTTTACCCCACTTCATTGCGATTGGCCACTTGCTTTGCCATTCCCGCTTTATTGACGGCAATGGCTATGCTAAGCAAAGCCTTCGCTGCCAAGGCTGATGAATTTAAAGATATCCTAAAGATCGGGCGCACCCAGCTACAAGATGCTGTACCCATGACCTTAGGTCAGGAATTTTCTACCTACGCAGTGATGATTAGGGAGGATGAAGAGCGTTTAAAAGAGGCCATCTCTCTTATTGCAGAAATTAATTTAGGCGCCACCGCAATTGGTACGGGGATTAATACTGATGTGCGCTATTCAAAATGTGCCATTCAATATCTTAAAGATCTTTCAGGGATTACGTTAATTGCCTCTCCAAATCTCATTGAGGCTACTCAAGATTGTGGCGCATTTGTGCAGTTATCAGGGGTCTTAAAACGAGTGGCAGTAAAGCTATCTAAAATTTGTAATGATCTTCGTCTTTTATCGAGTGGCCCACAGGCTGGCTTTAATGAGATACGTCTTCCGCCCCGTGCTGCTGGATCGTCGATTATGCCGGGCAAAGTAAACCCCGTCATTCCAGAAGTAGTAAATCAAATTGCTTTTGAAGTCATTGGCAATGACGTAACTATCACAATGGCGGCAGAAGGGGGTCAATTACAGCTTAACGCCTTTGAGCCCATCATTGCCCATAGCCTATTTAAAAGCATTCAACATCTCACGGCGGCCTGCGATACATTAAGAACGCATTGCATTGTTGGTATTACTGCAAATGTAGAAGTGCTTGCTGAGAGAGTGCGTACTTCAGCTGGGCTGGCAACGGCTTTAAATCCTTATCTTGGATATGAGAATGCGACTATGATTGCCAAAAGAGCGCTTCAAGAAAACTGTTCGGTAGCTGATTTAGTTCTTGAACTGGGTTTAATGGACCAGGAGACTTTAGAGAAGATATTGAGTCCTGAGGTTCTGACTAGGCCAGGAATCCAGTCGACAAAATAAAGAGCTTTCTATGAATACCCTTGGTTATATAAAAAATGTCATCCTTGATGAATTTCAAGCCATTAAGGAGGAAGTAAGAGATTCAAAGATACTGGCACTTGCTTTTGTAGCCGTAATTGTTCTCATAGTCATTTATTTAAAGCCGTTTCCGGCTCGCCATATTTACTTTGCTACGTACTACCCTAATTCTGATTGGGCTCAACTAGCTGAAAAAACAGCGAGCCTTCTTAAAAACCACGGTATTGATATCTCAGTGCTTTATACCAACGGCGCTTTAGATAACGTAGCCCGCTTAAGCAATCGAAAAGATGAAGCTAATGCTGGCTATACCTATGGATTTGCTTTAAATCAAGAGGACTTAAGTAATATTTATTCATTGGGCAGTGTTGCCTATGAGCCAGTATGGATCCTCTATAACAAAAGCCGAATTGGAGAGGTTAAAAGTTTAAGTGCGTTAGCTCAATATCGGGTTGGTTTAGGCCCCCTCAAAAGCGGTTCTTATCAGATTGCCAAAAAGATATTCGAAGTGATGAACATTGAGCTAGATAATAATGCTCACTTTAAGCCCGATAATATTCTCAAGAATGCAGAAAAATTAAAAAGTGGTGAGATTGACGCTTTTATATTTGCATCTACTTATTGGGATCCTACCACTCAAGAATTATTGCGTTCGCCTAATATTGCAGTCTACGATTTTAAAAATGCACAGGCCTATACAAAGAAATTTAATGCATTTGTGGCATTAACTTTGTCTGCAGACTCTATTGATATCCTCAAGCAGATACCTAAGCAAGACATTTCCCTTTTGGCAACTACAACGAGCCTTGTCGTTAATCGTAATATGCATCCAGACCTTCAATTAGCTCTGCTAATGGCTGCCAGAGATGCCAATCGAAATGCGCCTAATTTATTCTTTGCTAAGCGTAATGAATTCCCCGCCTATTTAGATCCTTCAATTCCGATTGGTCCAGTAGCGGAACATTTTTACGACTATGGACCACCACATGCGATGCGCTACTTGCCTTATTGGTTGGCAGGTTTAGTTGATCGGGCATGGCTACTCTTATTGACCCTATTTGCCATCCTTTACCCACTGGCCAAGCTCAATATCCACTTTAGAAAATTTCGCTTTAATCTTAAAGAGATCCCACATTACAAAGAGCTACTTGAAATTGAAAAGCGTTTGTGTGATCACAATTTATCTGCTCAAGATAAAGCGCAATTATCAAAACGCCTAGATTGGATTAACGTCCATGCAATTAAGGCAGGGGTACCCATCAATGAGGAGGCGGCTTATTTTGAATTTCTGAACGCCATTTACTTATTAAGGAAAAAAATTGAGGAAGCATAAACATTCGCTAGAAAATTAGGAGCGTCCAGTACTTCCAAAGCCACCTGCGCCGCGATTGCTTTCAGTAAACTCTTCAACTACCTTAAGTCCAACCTGTATTACCGGCATGACAACTAACTGAGCCAATCGCTCCATTGGCTCGAGCTTAAATGCTGTAGATCCGCGATTCCAAGTGCTGACCATCAGCTGACCTTGGTAATCAGAGTCAATCAGCCCCACTAAATTTCCGAGAACGATACCGTGCTTATGACCAAGACCGGAGCGAGGCAGAATAAAAGCTGCGTAGCGTGGGTCTTCAACATAGATTGCCAGGCCAGTTGGAACTAATACAGTTTGTCCTGGAGCAATTTCTATTGCTTCATCAATGCAGGCGCGTAGATCGAGTCCCGCACTACCTGGAGTGCCATAAGCTGGCAATTGATCTCGCATGCGCTCATCTAGAATTTTGACTTGAAGTTGTTGCATAGCATTTCCTAAATCAGGGGATTGGTGTAGAGAGTTAAATCTGGTTAAATTTTGTTGGCAACGAACGCAATGAGTTGGCGTGCTAGCTCAAGCTTTTGTGCTTTAGCGAACTTCTTTGTGCCACCTTCATGAATAATCAATAATTGATTTAGATCGCTACCAAAAGTATCTGGACCGATATTGCCCACAATCATCGGAATACCTTTACGCTTGCGCTTTTCATCGGCATGATTTGCAAGATCAGTCGATTCTGCCGCAAAGCCAACGCAGTATGGGCGCAGCTTGCCAGATTTATTTTGTACTAACTTGGCAGCATCCATCAAAATGTCAGGGTTGGCAATAAATTCCAGATTTGGTGCAAGTCTGCCTTGGCGCTTAATCTTCTCTTTTGCGGGTTTAGCGATACCCCAGTCTGCCACGGCAGCAACCGCAAAGAAGATGTCGCAGTCGGCAGACTGCATGGTGGCTGTATGCATTTCTTTAGCACTGACGACATTGGTGCGGGTAATTTTCCCTGTTGCTTCTAATGGGGTAGCAAGCTCACAGGGGCCAGCTACTAGGTGGACCTCTGCACCAGCCTCAACAGCTGCGCGAGCAATGGCAAACCCCATCTTGCCCGAGCTGAGATTTGTGATGCCACGCACGGGATCAATTGCTTCAAAGGTGGGCCCAGCAGTTATCAGAACCCGTTTTCCTGTTAATGGCTTTTTCTGAAAGAAGGCTATCAGTTGTTCGGTGATCTGGATGGGTTCAAGCATGCGACCAAAGCCAACCTCACCACAAGCTTGGAAACCGCTGGCAGGGCCAAGTAAGGTCACTTGATCTTTAATGAGGCGCTGCGCGCTTCTTTGGGTGGCTGCATGGTCCCACATCTGTTTATTCATGGCGGGGGCCAGTAGAAGGGGGCAATCTCTTGCAAGACAAAGGGTCGTCAGTAAATCATCTGCTAAACCTAAAGAGAGTTTTGCCATCAGATCAGCACTAGCTGGTGCAATCAGAATGGCATCCGCAGCTCGTGAGAGTTCAATATGCGCCATATTGTTGGCAACGCTGCTATCCCACTGACTCGTATATACGGGATTGCCAGTTAATGCCTGCATCGTCACAGGAGTAACAAATTGCTGTGCAGCTTCTGTCATCACCACTTGAACACCAGCACCTTCTTGTATGAGCAAGCGGGCTAGTTCGGCGCACTTATAGGCTGCGATTCCGCCGGAGATGCCAAGAATGATTTTCTTATTTAAAAGTGATTGCATGGCGCCAGCTTAATAGGATTGGGGGGATTTGCCAAATGACTTACGCAGTTCACCCCAAATAATAAGGGCTGCCCCAATGCAAATAGCGCTATCGGCAATATTAAAGGCGGGCCAATGCCAATGACCGTAATACAGGTCAATAAAGTCCACTACAGCACCATACATGAGGCGATCGAGAACATTACCTAGTGCGCCACCCAAAATTAAACTCAGGGCCCAACAGAGCGTTTTATCGCCTTGGCTCTTACGCAATAACCACACAATATACCCAGAAGCGGCTAGGCCAAGAAGTGTGAAGAACCAACGTTGCCAGCCAGAGCTCTGAGCTAAAAATGAAAATGCTGCTCCAGGGTTAAATAGCAATAGCCAGTTCATAAAAGGCAATACTGCAACAGGTATCCCAAGCTCCAGATTGCTTAGGGCTGCCCACTTACTCAATTGATCTAACAATAAGGTAATGAGGGCTATCGCTAGATATCGAAGAAAGGAGAGATTGGTAGTCATTAATTGGACGGAGCTTATTTTGTGCAACTTTGCTTACGCAAACAAGCGCGTTTGGCCATCTCCAAAGAGGTTGCTAATACAGCGACTACATAACTCTGGGTGCTCTGCATCAGTGCCAACGTCTGCAGTGTGATGCCAGCAGCGAGCACATTTCTTAAATTGACTGCTGCGCACTAGAACTTCTAGGCCATTATTACTGAGTTCGAGATTGGCGCTGGAAGTGATGGTTACAAAACGTAAGTCATCTTCAAGAGAATGAAGGATTGCAAAATCAACATCACCCACTTTAATAGTCAACTCAGCTTGCAGTGAAGAGCCAACATTACCAGCCTCACGCTCTACCTCAATTGCTTTAGTGACTTCAGAGCGAATCTCTCTAATGCGAGTCCATTTAGCAAGTAGTTCAGTAGCATTTGTAATTTCTGGGAAAGTACCAAAATCTTCCATGAAGATAGATTCTGTGACTTTCTCATTTGAGCCATGTGGGAAGGACTGCCATGCTTCTTCAGCCGTGAAGGACAGAAAGGGAGCTAACCATTTGAGCAGATTGCGGGTGATGTGAAACAAGGCATTTTGTGCAGCGCGACGATCGGCACAATCTGGTGCACTGGTATAGAGGCGATCTTTGAGGATATCTAAATAAAAGCCACCTAGATCTTCAGAGCAAAAAGTCAGCATGCGTGCAACAGCTGGTTGGAACTCATAGACTTGGTAGTGAGCTTGCACTTCATTTTGTAATTGATTGGCAAGGGCGACCGCATAACGATCAATTTCTAACCACTGGTCAGCAGGCATAGCATGCTTGCTAGGATCAAAGTCAGATAGGTTGGCTAAGAGGAAGCGCAAGGTATTACGAATGCGTCGATAACTCTCCACGACTCTTTTAAGAATTTCATCAGAAATCGTCATCTCACCAGAGTAGTCGGTCGAAGCTACCCATAAACGGATGATTTCCGCACCTAACTTATCAGCAACCTGTTGTGGAGCAATGACATTGCCAACGGACTTGCTCATCTTGCGACCTTGGCCATCTACGGTAAAGCCATGGGTCAGGAGTGCTTTGTAGGGCGGCTTGCCATCGAGCATGGCGCCGGTTAATAAGGAGGAGTGGAACCAGCCGCGATGCTGATCAGATCCCTCTAGATACAAGTCAGCTAATCGTCCATTTGGTGTTTCAGACTCTGGGGTGAATAGCTGATCTTTATGAGAACCGCGAATCACATGCCAATGGGTTGTACCTGAATCAAACCAGACGTCTAGGGTGTCACGATTCTTCTCATACTGAGGCGCCTCTTCACCTAGCAATTGTGAAACTTCTATTTTTTGCCAGGCTTCAATACCCTCTTTTTCAACGCGTTTAGCGATCTCTTCGAGCAGTTCGACTGTACGTGGATGGGGCTCACCACTTTCTTTATGGACAAAGAAGGCCATCGGCACGCCCCATTGGCGTTGACGTGACAAAGTCCAGTCTGGTCGATTAGCGATCATGCTGCGTAAGCGTTGTTTACCCCAAGCAGGGAAAAATTCTGTACTTTCAATGCCGGCTAAGGCGGTATCACGCAAGCAGTTATTACCATCAGATGGTTTCTTATCCATGCTCGCAAACCACTGTGAAGTCGCGCGATAAATAATCGGGGACTTGTGACGCCAGCAGTGCATGTATGAGTGGGTATACGTTTTGTCTCTCAACAGGCTTCCTGCTTCGCGCATTGCCTCAACAATCTTCGGGTTGGCTTTCCAAATATATTCATTGGCAAATAGTGGCAACCAAGAGGCGTACACGCCATTACCCATGACTGGGTTCAAAATATCTTTATCGGCCAACTCGTTTACTTTGCAAGACTTAAAGTCTTCTTCGCCATACGCTGGCGCAGAGTGGACAACTCCGGTGCCGGTATCAAGTGTGACATATTGGGCAGTGTAGATTGGTGAAAGGCGTTTGTAGCCATCATGCAATGGCGCTAATGGGTGCCAGAAAGAAATATTGGCTAATTGACTGCCTAAGCAGGTGCCGATAATTTTTCCTTCGAGACCGTAATCTTGCAGACAAGTTTCTACGCGATCTTGAGCAAGAATGAGCAACTTGTCGCTAGTATCAACTAAGGCATAGGTGAGCTCAGGATGAACATTGAGCGCTTGGTTAGCCGGAATAGTCCAAGGTGTAGTGGTCCAAATCACAATCATGCCGGGCTTGTTTGGAATATCAGGGATGCCAAAAGCTTTTGCTAGTTGGGGGCGCTGGGCATCATCAAAGGAAAAGCCAACATCGACCGTGGGATCAGTTTTATCTTGGTATTCCACTTCAGCCTCAGCTAGTGCAGAGCCACAATCAAAACACCAATTCACTGGCTTTAAGCCGCGATAGACATAACCCTTTTCCCAAATTTTTCCTAGTGCACGAATCTCTTGGGCCTCATTACTAAAGTCCATGGTTAGGTAGGGGTTATTCCAATCACCAAGAACGCCTAAGCGCTCAAAATCTTTCTTTTGTTTATCAACTTGCTCAAGAGCGTATGCACGTGCTTTAGCTTGTACTTCCTCAGTGGGCAGATTTTTACCAAACTGCTTTTCAATCTGAATCTCAATGGGCATCCCATGGCAATCCCAGCCGGGCACGTAAACAGAATCAAAGCCCATTAACCAGCGGGACTTCACAATCATGTCTTTGAGGATCTTATTGACAGCATGACCAATATGAATATCACCATTTGCGTAAGGTGGGCCGTCATGCAGAATAAATTTAGCTTGGTGGGCATGTGCACTGCGAATCTTTTCATAGAGCTTATTTTTTTGCCATTGAGCTACCCACTGGGGCTCTCGCTTAGGTAGATCTCCGCGCATCGGAAATGTAGTCTCTAGGAGATTGACGGGATAAGAGTTTACTTTTTCAGGCATAAGCTTTTTTCTGGAAATAATTTCTGGCATGCATTGCATCAGTGGCAATGGCTTTGGTAAGTGTATCGAGGTCTGGATATTTTGCCTCGTCACGAATTTTTTCTAATAGTTCTACAGTAATCAACTTTCCATAGACTTCTTGTTTGTAATCAAAGATATGAGTTTCAAGTAAAACACGTCCCTCATCTTCAACGGTAGGCCTGACACCAAGGCTAGCTACTGCAGGGAGTGGTTTGTCACTTAAGCCAATCACTTGCGCAGTAAAGATGCCGGTAGTCGCTGGTTTGCGATGATGTAAGTGATTAGCAACTGCAAGGTTCAGCGTGGGAAATCCTAAAGTACGCCCTAATTGTTGTCCGTGAATCACATGCCCTGAAATGCCGTATGGACGACCCAGTAATTTACTGACTTGCCCCATGTCGCCGTTTGCCAATGCATCTCGTAATGCTGAACTAGAAATCCGTTCGCCATCCTCAAGAACAGTATGAATGTTCGATACTTCAAAACCATATTTTTTGCCGGCAGCCTTGAGACTGGCAAAGTTGCCAGCACGTTTTGCACCATAGCAAAAATCATCACCAATCAAAATCCATTTGGCATTGAGTTGTTTGACAATAATTTCAGAAACAAATTCTTCGGGGGATAGGCGGGCAAAAGCGTTATTAAAATGCTCCACCACAACCCGATCAATACCGATGTCCGCAAAAGCACAAAGCTTGTCACGTAAATTAAGAATACGTGGTGGCGCTTGCTCTGGAGAAAAGAACTCTTTGGGATGTGGCTCAAAAGTCATTACACAGCTCACTAGGCCCCGTTCCTGCGCGCCAGCTTTGAGTTGTTTTAAAAGGGCGCGATGACCCCTGTGCACGCCATCGAAATTACCGATGGTTAGGGCACATGCCGGTCCTGCAGAAAATTGGGTAGAGCCACGGAATACGTTCACTAAATCACTTTCAGGGTCGCTTTCATGGTAACCATCAATTATATTGTGGGCATGCTATCTATCGTTACCTTAATCTCAGGCCGGGGATCTAATTTCGAGGCCATCGTTAAAACTGCCCAAAAAGAGCGCTGGTTGGTCAAATTTACTGGGGTCATTGCCAACCAAGCAACGGCCAAGGGCCTTGATTTTGCTCGCTCCCAGGGTATTCCAGCCTTCGCCATCGAGCATCGAGACTACCTATCACGTGAATCATTCGATGCGGCTCTGATTCAGCAAATTGAGGCTTTAGGGGCTAATTTGGTGGTTTTGGCTGGCTTCATGAGAATCCTCACTCCAGGCTTTATTCGTCATTTTGAGGGTCGTCTAATCAATATTCATCCTGCACTGCTGCCCGCATTTCCTGGTTTGCATACTCATGAACGTGCCTTAGAGGCTGGCGCCACTGAGCATGGCGCTACAGTTCACTTTGTTTCTGAAGGTGTGGATGAGGGCCCAATCATCTGCCAAGCCTCTGTTCCAGTACTGCCAGAAGATGATGCCAACTCCTTGGCCGCCCGAGTTTTGGCTGCCGAGCATCAGATTTACCCGCGGGCCGTAAAATGGTTCCTCGATGGACGATTGCGAATAGTAGGTAATCAAGTTCAGATTCAACCCCCGGAGTCGCAATTAATAAAATTATGAGTAAAGAACGTTCATCTCGCTCAGCTAGTGCTGGCAGTAAATCTGGATCTAGAACAGCGGCCAGATTAGGCCCTCAAAAAAGCTATGCCGCTAAATCGAAAGATCCATTGCGTCGTCCAGAGCGACGTAATGCCAGTGGCAACATTATTGCGCCCGAAGGTCAAAAAAACTTTTCAAATGCAAAAGCATTGCCTCAACATGCAATTCATTTAGAGCGCTTGCTCCCTGAATTACTGAACTTTGAGCAACCGGCCGATCGTGTCGTCAGCCGTTATTTTCGTTCTGAACCACAGTTGGGCAACCGAGATCGCGCCCTGATTGCAGAGAGTGCCTTTGCCATACTGCGTCGTAAAAATGAGTTCTCTCAATTCGCCTCTAGCGGTGAAGGGTCACAGGCTAGACGCCTAGCCCTATTGGGTTTACTGTCCGCGCTCTCTGAAGGTGGCTTGGGCTCTGCCAATCGTGCAGAAAGTGCGATTGCTGATTTAGCGCACGTTTTAAAGCCCGGAGAGTATGAGTGGTTACAGCGTTTTGCAACTGTAGATCCAGCGGCCTTAAATTCCTTGGTACGTAATAATTTGCCTGAGTGGCTATGGGATGCATTTGGAAACTATCCTGGCCAAGAAACCCGTGAAGAATTAGCAAAGTGTTTAATGCATCCCGCATTATTAGATTTACGTGCCAACACCATGAAAACTACTCGCGAGCAATTGCTAGTAGAGATGAATGCTTTGGGTGGGCGATATAAAGCCATCCCTACGCCGTATGCACCTGATGGTGTGCGCATTATGGGTAAACCAGCCTTGCAAAATACGGCGGGCTTTAAGGCAGGGATGTTTGAAGTGCAAGATGAAGGCAGTCAGCTTTTAGCTTATTTGCTGGCCCCCAAGCGGGGCGAGATGGTGGTGGACTTCTGTGCAGGTGCTGGCGGCAAGACTTTAGCGATTGGAGCGCTGATGCGCTCCACAGGGCGCTTATATGCCCTAGATACATCCGAGCGTCGTTTAGCGAATTTAAAGCCTAGACAAGCCCGTAGCGGCCTTTCTAATGTACATCCTGTATGGATTGATAGTGAAAATGACGCCAAGATTAAACGTTTGGCCGGAAAGATTGATCGCGTACTCGTTGATGCCCCTTGTAGTGGTATGGGTACCTTACGGCGTAACCCAGATCTCAAATGGCGACAGACTCCTGCTGGCGTATTGGAATTAAATCAAAAGCAATCTAATATTTTGAGCTCTGCAAGCCGTCTTCTTAAGCCCGGTGGACGTTTGGTTTATGCCACCTGTAGTTTGTTGCCCCAAGAAAATCAAGGGATTGCCGAGGACTTCTTGGCAAAACACCCTGATTTTGAGGTGCTTCCTGCTGCGCAGGCTCTTAAACCCTTGTTTCCTAAAGATGTAATGCCTTTGGGATGCAGCCCTGATAATCCTTGGTGGCAACTATGGCCCCACATTCATGGTACTGATGGCTTCTTTGGAGCAGTATTTCAGAGAAAAGCGTTGCCAGTAAATCTAGTCGATCAGGCTCAAACCTCCGACCATATCAAAGGTAAGCCCAAAAAAGCTGGTAAAGCTCTAAAATAGAGATTTAAACCCTTTTAGGATTTACTTTTGAGAGCAGACTCAGGTTTTAGTTTTGACTCGTTTCTAGGGTGGCTTGCCCATGGATATTTAGATTGGTCTTGGTGGCAGATTTTGGTGTTCACCTTGGCAGCGACCCATATTACCATTGCAGCAGTGACGATTTTTTTGCATCGTTGTCAGGCGCATCGCGCCCTAGATCTTCATCCTATCATGTCGCATTTCTTCCGTTTTTGGCTTTGGCTAACAACGGGTATGATTACCAAAGAATGGGCGGCTATTCATCGTAAACATCATGCTAAATGTGAGACTGTTGATGATCCCCATAGCCCTCAAATATTGGGTATCTCCACCGTTCTTTCTCGTGGCGCTGAGCTTTATAAAAAAGAATCACAAAATCAAGAAACTTTAGATAAGTTTGGTCATGGCACTCCGGATGATTGGCTCGAAAGAAATATTTATTCCCCATTTTCTTGGCAAGGGGTTGCTCTCATGCTCATCATCGATGTCTTTTTATTTGGTGGCATTGGTTTGACGGTATGGGCTGTACAAATGTTATGGATCCCCGTTACAGCAGCCGGTGTAATTAATGGCATTGGCCACTATTGGGGTTACCGTAATTACGATTGTGAAGATGCCTCAACCAATATCTTTCCTTGGGGAATTTTAATTGGTGGAGAAGAGTTACATAACAATCATCACACCTTTGCGACTAGTGCCAAGCTTTCTAGTAAATGGTATGAGTTTGATATTGGCTGGCTTTATATTCGGATGATGAGTGCTGTGGGTTTAGCAAAGGTCAAAAAGACTCCCCCTAAGCCAATATTAAGTGAGTTACGTCCAGCCGATCAAAGCACCCTTGAAGCTATTATTGCTAATCGTTACGAGATCATGGCCCGCTACAGCAAGACTTTGCGCACCTTCTTTAACCATGAAGTGCAGCATATGCAAGCCTTGGCAGCCCACTTAAAAGACGCTCGTACTTGGTTGGGTAAAGATGAGGCACGTTTAACTGAAGAAGAGAAATTAAAACTAGAAGAGTTAATGGAAAGTAATGCCCAGTTACGCAAGATGATTGAAATGCGTCGTGACTTACAGGCGATTTGGAGTCGCTCTAATGCCACTGGCGAGCAATTGCTATCTCAGCTGCATTCTTGGTGTCAGCGTGCTGAAGATAGTGGTTTAAGTAGCTTACGTGACTTTTCTTTGCGATTGCGTCGTTACGTTTAAGAGGCCAAAACCAAGAGCTTGGAATTACCAAGACAATAAAAAACCCGATCATAAGGATCGGGTTTTTAATGCTTAAAGTAGATGAACTACTTATTACTAACTAATAACTTCTAGTGTCTAGTGTCTAATTACTTTAGCTTCGTTTCTTTATAAGCAACGTGCTTGCGAATAGTGGGATCAAATTTCATGATCTCCATTTTCTCAGGCTTAGTACGCTTGTTTTTTGAAGTGGTGTAGAAGTGACCAGTACCAGCTGATGACTCTAGTTTAATTTTTTCTCTGCCGCCTTTAGCCATTTGTGTGCCCCTTAAATTTCGCCGCGTGCACGAAGATCAGATAAAACAGCATCAATGCCGTTTTTGTCGATTACGCGCAAACCAGCATTGGTTAAGCGCAAGCTAATCCAACGGTTTTCAGATTCAACCCAGAAACGACGATTTTGCAGGTTAGGCAAAAAGCGACGCTTCGTTTTATTGTTTGCATGGGATACATTGTTGCCAACCATCGGCTTTTTCCCAGTGACTTGGCAAACTTTTGCCATGACATAACTCCATTAATTGCGAAAAAAGAAGATTGTATCAGGCGTAGCCTACTTTGATCTACCCCTAATTTGCTTTAGTTCAATGGTTTGTTCCAAGAAGTCTCTATGAATTGAAAAAAGAGCCAATTAAGTTAGTGTTTACTTTCTTTTTCATCCATCTTTCATAAGGCCAGCCTCTGAAAATGAGAAAAAACCACTACCACTCACAATGCAATGATCTAAAAGTCGAATATCCACCAGATTGAGTGCAGAAAACAGGGTTTTGGTTAATTCTTGATCAGCTTGGCTAGGAAGTGGGTTACCACTAGGATGATTGTGTGCCACGATTAGTGCACTCGCATTTCTAGAAAGTGCTTCTTTTAAGATTTCTCGGGGGTAAACAGCTGTATGGGTAATAGACCCTCTAAATAGCTCTTGGCACTCAATCAGATGAAAGCGGGAGTCTAGATAGAGGCAGAGGAAGACTTCATGTGGGAGGCGGCCAATTCTCGCTTGCAAGTACTCTCTAACTTGACTTGGGGATGAAAAGATGGAGTCTTGGGCAAGACCTTCCTCTAGGCTGCGCTTTACTAATTCGTAAGCCGCCTGAATTTGTGACCATTTGGATAGACCCATGCCATGAATTTGCGTCAGTTCTTCTGAGGAGCAACTTAACAAGCGCGGCAGACCCCCAAAATGATGAATGAGGTCTTTTGCAAGGGCCACGGCGGTTTTGCCTTTGACCCCCACTCTGAGGAAGATGGCTAATAACTCGGCATCACTAAGAGCTGCAGCCCCAAGGGCACGAAGTTTTTCTCTGGGCTGGTCCATTTTTGGCCAATCTGAAATCGGAGAATGCACACTCTGGTCTGGCCTAGATACAATGACCTTATGACTAAGCTTACGGTTCTTCCTAACTCCTTCTTGACCCTCAATTACCGCTTGACTTTGCCAAGTGGGGAGGATTACATCAACACGTTTATCGATCGTCCTGCGACGGTCATGATGGGCTCTGGACAATTTGCTCCTTGTTTTGAAAAAGTATTAATTGGTTTGGGTGTGGGTGATAAAAAAAGTGCACTACTTCAGCCAGACGAAAGCTTTGGTGAGCGTAAAGATGAGTTGGTGCAGTGGGTATCTTTGCAAGCGCTCAAGGAAGGGCGCGATGAAGATACCCAATTTAACCCAGGCGATGTCATCGAGTTCAATGCACCTGGCGGCGCCCAATATGCCGGTGTCTTGCAGTCGATAGATACGGAGGGGGCTTGGTTTGACTTCAATCACCCCTTGGCTGGCAGGCCAGTTACTTTTGAAGCAGAGATTGTGGCGATTCTTTAAGCGATGAGTACGGACGATTTTGCAGAAATTTTGATGGCGCAGCCTCGCGGTTTTTGCGCCGGAGTAGATCGCGCAATTAATATTGTCAATGAGGCGCTGATTCGTTTTGGTGAGCCCATTTATGTGCGCCATGAAATTGTGCATAACGCTTATGTAGTGAATGAATTGCGTGAAAAAGGTGCCATATTTGTTGAAGAGTTAGATGAGGTTCCTAAGGGTGGAATCGTAGTATTTAGTGCCCATGGGGTCTCTCAAGAGGTCCGTAAAGATGCTCAGGAGAGGGGTCTGCAGGTTTATGACGCTACTTGCCCTTTGGTGACTAAAGTCCATTTTGAAGTGGTCAAGATGTGCAAAGACGGCTTTACTGTTTTGATGATTGGGCATAAGGGGCATCCAGAAGTAGAGGGCACTATGGGCCAAGTGAAGGAGGGCGTCTTTCTGATTGAAAAGATTGCGGATGTTGAGTGTCTGCCTTTTGCTGCCGATGAAAAAATTGCCTTCGTTACTCAAACCACACTCTCCGTTGATGAAACTAAAGAAATTGTCGATGCATTGATGAGGAAATTCCCGAACATTGTTCAGCCTCGCAAGCAAGATATTTGTTATGCCACTCAAAATCGCCAAGATGCTGTGAAATTTATGGCGCCTCAAGTAGAAGTCGTTATTGTGGTGGGAAGTAAGGCAAGCTCGAACTCGAATCGCTTGCGGGAATTGGCTGAAAAATTAGGCGTACCTGCCTACATGGTCGATTCACCAGAACAGTTGCAATCCCAATGGTTTGAAGGTAAAAAACGAGTTGGACTAACTGCGGGAGCCTCTGCTCCTGAAAGTCTAGCCCAAGCTATCGTAGCGAAGATTCAGGAGTTTGGACCGCGCAGTATTCGCAATTTAGAAGGGGTGGTTGAAGACATCACCTTCTCCTTGCCCAAGAACTTAGTTGATTAACTAGATCAGCTTGTCAACTAAATCACTTGCTTAAGCAAGTCCCGCAAAATATTGCACATCTGACGAATCTCATCTTCGCTGACATTCAGGGCTGGCATAAAGCGCAATAGATTGGGTCTAGGAGAATTAATCAACAGACCTTCAGGATTACGATCGCGCGCTAGCTCTACTAAGTTGGGGCCAATGTCCTTACTGAGCATGAGGGCACGCAATAAGCCTTCCCCACGTTCGCCTTCTAAGTGAAATTCTTGGGAGATGCTAAGCAGTTCCTCGCTAAGTAATTGCCCTTTTGTGCGCACTGATTCTAGAAAACCCGGAGCTAAGAGTTGTTCAATGACGCTGATTCCTACTGCGGTCGTTAACGGATTGCCGTTATAAGTCCCACCTTGATCGCCTGGAACAAAACAAGCTACGGCTTCAGTAGCCATGAGTGCGGCTAGCGGCACACCACCACCAATGCCCTTGCCCAAAGTCATGATATCTGGCTCAATGCCATAGTGTTGGTAAGCAAAGAGAGTACCAGTGCGGCCACACCCTGCTTGTACTTCATCAACAATTAAAAGAATATTATTTTCTTTGGTGAACTGCCGCAAGCTTTGCATAAATTCCTTAGTTACCGGAATAACGCCGCCTTCACCTTGGACGGGCTCTAACATCACTGCCACTGTTTTATCAGTCACCAGTTTCTTAACAGACTCTAAATCATTTAAATCTGCTTTTGGAAAGCCGGGCACTTGCGGAGCAAACATGGTGTCCCAGCCAGGTTTACCGGAGGCGCTCATTGTTGCCAAGGTACGACCATGAAAACTATGATCAAAAGTAATGATCTCAAATGCACCTGATTTATTCAGCTGCCCCCACTTGCGGGCTAATTTAAGAGCACCTTCATTTGCCTCTGCGCCACTATTGGCAAAAAATACTTTGTCAAAGCAACTATTTTCTGTCAGTAAATTAGACAGATGAATCATGGGCTCGTTATAAAAGGCGGGGCTAGGATTAATCAGTTTTTTTGCTTGTGCATTAAGTGCTGCAATCATTCCAGGATTACAGTGCCCTAGACAGTTCACGGCCCAGCCTTGCAAGAAATCTAAATAGCGTTTGCCATTGTTATCCGTTAACCAAGACCCTTTGCCCTCAACCATGACTAATTCAGGGCGCGGAGTAATAAACATCACTGAGTGTGCATCTACGTTGGAAATGGACTTATTCATAATTAAGGGCAAAAGTAAGTTTCTATTATCATGCTTAGTTCGCTAAATCTGCAGCGCTAGTAAAGGAGTCGGCAAAGAATTCTTCCTCGGGCAAATGACACTGTGATGAAAAATCTTGGCGAGCGGCATTGACCATGACTGGTGCGCCACAGGCATAGACTTGGAAGCCCTTCATATCTGGATGATCTGCCATGACTGCAAGATGTACAAAGCCAGTACGCCCAGACCAAAAGTCCTTTGGGGAAGCATCAGAAATCACTGGAATGTAGGTCAAGTTTGGCATTTCTGAAGCCCAGGTTTGGCAAAGAGCATTGAAGTAGAGATCACTTGGGCAACGACCCCCCCAATAAAGGTGGATAGGTCGATTACTTTTCTTTGCTTGCATTTGCTCAATGATTGACTTAATAGGGGCAAAGCCTGTCCCAGCGGCAACAAAAATAATGGGTTTTTTAGAATCTTCTCTTAAGAAAAAGCTCCCTAGGGGACCTTCAAAGCGCAAAATATCCTTTTCCTTGAGTGAGGGCTCTTTAGCCCCAAAGACAAAATCGGTGAACAGGCCACCTGATAAATGGCGGATATGGAGTTCTAATGGGCCTTCCTGACCGGGTGCATTAGCAAGAGAATAGGCGCGACGCTGACCATCTTTTAACAAAAGCTCGATATATTGACCAGCCAGAAACTGAAAGCGTTCTGAGGCAGGTAATTGGAGCTTCAGGATGGCTACATCACTACTAGGATTGGTAATGGCATTGACACGGCAGGGAACTTTACGAATGGCAATATCACCGGCACCTTGTACTTCTCGTGCCTGTATGAGTAAGTCGGATTGTGGATAAGCGCAGCAAAATAAAGTAGCTCCGGCTTTTTCATCAGCTGCGCTCAGGGCACTTTCGCTATGCTCGCCATGGGTTACTTGACCCTCAAGAACCTTGCCCTTACAAGATCCACAGGCACCATTTTTACATCCATAGGGCAAGTTAATTCCCTGATGAAGGGCTGCCTCAAGGAGGGTTTCATCTGTGCCAACGGTAAATTGTTTGCCGCTCAATTTGAGCGTGACTTGGTAAGACACTCTCATTCCTTTCAATAAATCGTTACGATGTGATTTATGCAATCTTTTAATAAACCTCGAATCTTGATCATTGGCTGCGGCGATATTGGTCTGCGCATCGCCAAACAACTTTCATCAAAGTATCGAGTTTTTGCCTTAACTTCCCAAAAAAGCCGTTTTCAGGAGCTAAGGGGGGTTGGCGCAATTCCTGTTTTGGGGGATCTGGATAAGCCCGATAGCTTGTGGCGCATCAGTGGTTTAGCACAAATCGTGATTCACTTGGCACCACCCCAAAATTCAGGTCATCATGATTGCCGAACCCGTAACCTATTACGAATTTTAGCCCAAGGCTCCGATATGGTCAGGCGCCTGATCTATGTAAGCACTACAGGTGTGTATGGGGACCATCAGGGTGCTCAGGTATCTGAGATCACACCGGTTAATCCCCAAAGCGAACGGGCAAAGCGAAGGGTCGATGCAGAGCGGGCTTTGCGTTTATGGGCGCCAGCTCATGGCGTAGTCTTAACTATTTTACGTGTCCCAGGCATATATGCGCATGATCGGTTACCGGTAGAACGCATTTTGGCGGGAACTCCAGCCTTAGCACCAAGCGAGGATGCTTACTCTAATCATATCCATAGCGAAGATTTAGCTAGACTTGTTTGTGCAGCGGTGTATCACGGTAAACCTCAGCGCATTATTAACACTTGTGATGGAAGGGAATCCAAAATGGGAGACTATTTTGATGAGGTAGCCGATGCTTTTGGATTGGCTCGCCCACCAAGATTGCCAGCTGTGGAGCTTAAAAAAATCGTCTCTCCAATGCTATGGTCTTTTATGCGGGAATCTCGGCGGGTAAACAATGATCGCCTGTCAGAACTAAAAATACCGCTACGCTACCCCAGCGTGGGACATTTTCTAAAAACTATTTCCAAGAATCTTTCAGGCCAACCGCACGGTTAAATACGGGCTTGCCAGGAGTTGAATCATTTTGGTCGGCCACAAAATAGCCGTGTCGTTCGAACTGAAAACGATCTTCAGCTTGAGCATCTTTCATGCAGGGCTCTAAGTACGCAGTAATGGTTTTTTTGGAGTGGGGGTTAATCGCCGCCAAGAAATTTTTATCACCACTATCGGGGTGTGGGTCATTAAAGAGGTGGTCATACAGGCGGATCTCTGCTAGGACTGCTTCAGCAGCGCTGACCCAATGAATATTCCCTTTAACTTTGTAATTGTTTGAGCCAGCTGTCCCACTTTTGCTATCGGGAAAATAGCTTGCGTTTACTTGGATCACATTACCAGCAGTATCGACTTCATAGCCAGTGCATTCAATTACAAAGCCATGACGTAATCGCACTCGCCCCCCAGCTTGATCGCCAATGGGTGGATAAAGTCTAAAGAAACCTTTGATAGGTTCTTGCATAAAATCATCCGCCTCAATCCATAACTCGCGGGTGAAATGAAACTCACGGGTGCCAAGTTCAAGATGGTGTGGATGACGTGGCGCCGAGCAGGGTTCACTAGCAGAAGCAGCAAAATTTTCAATCACAAGCTTGAGCGGTTTAAGCACGGCTGTGGCGCGCGGCGCTCTAGCCTCAAGATCGTCGCGAAGAGCCTGCTCTAGGGTACTCATGTCAATCCAGCTATCGGCTTTAGATACGCCAATCCGCTCACAAAAAAGGCGAATACTTTCAGGGGTATATCCCCTGCGACGAATGCCTACTATGGTTGGCATACGGGGATCATCCCAGCCCGAGACCTGTTTTTCTTCTACCAATTGCAATAGCTTGCGCTTACTAGTGATGGTGTAAGTGAGGTTCAGGCGTGCGAATTCGTATTGGTGAGGCAGGGGGTCTTTAAAGACCCCAGCCTCTTTTAATGAATTTACAATCCAGTCGTATAGTGGGCGATTATTTTCAAACTCTAAAGTGCAAATAGAATGAGAAACATTTTCAAGGGCATCTGATATGCAGTGTGTGAAATCATATAAAGGATAGATACACCACTTTTCGCCGGTACGATGATGTTCGGTATGGCGTATCCGATAGACCACCGGATCGCGCATCACTATATTAGGGTGCGCCATATCAATCTTCAAGCGTAAAACATGTTTCCCATCGGGGTATTTGCCATCTTGCATCTCACGAAATAGGGTGAGATTTTCCTCGGCGGTGCGCTCGCGATAAGGGCTGTTTTTTCCAGCTTGTGCAAAGTTACCGCGATGGGTATGAATATCTTCTGCACTTTGACTATCCACATAGGCTTTACCATCCTGAATCAGGATTTGTGCGAATTCGTAGAGTTGGTCAAAGTAGTCGCTCGCGTGATAAAGATGAGTGCCCCAATCAAAACCAAGCCATTTGACTGCATCCAAAATGCTCTCGGCGTATTCCACATCCTCTTTTACTGGATTAGTATCGTCTAGGCGCATATTGCAGCGTGCACCACCAGCTAGCTTGTTGTAGTCACTTGCTAAGCCAAAGTTTAGGCAGATACTTTTGGCATGACCAATGTGCAGATAGCCATTAGGTTCAGGCGGAAAGCGAGTAATGATTGACGGAATTACCTCATTAGCTAAATTGGTGCGCTGAGAAAAAGCGCCACTAGCTAAGTCGTGATCAATGATCTGACGTAAAAAATTGGAGGGCTCAGCAACTACGCTAGTGGGATTTTTGGATGGTTTGCTATCTTGGGACATGCCGTTATTGTAGAGAAAACCGCGTCCCCTAATGAAAAAGCCCGCAGGATCGCTGCGGGCTTGTTGCTAGGAGCTAACCAAGAGTTAATCCTCTTCAGCAAAAGCTTCTTCACGGGTTTTCTTGACCGCTGGTAAAGCGACTATCACGATTAATAGGGCTGCTGCGATGAGTAGTCCTAAGGATAGAGGGCGGGTAATGAAGGTGGTGAAGTCACCACGGGACAAAAGTAAAGCACGGCGGAAGTTCTCTTCCATCATTGGCCCAAGCACGAATCCTAAAAGCAAAGGAGGAGGCTCGCACCCTAGCTTAAAGAATAAATAACCAATTAAACCAAAGGCTGCAGTGACATAGACATCAAATACCGTGTTGTTCACGGTGTAAACGCCAATACAGCAGAACACTAAAATGGCTGGGTAGAGAAAGCGGTAAGGAATCTTTAACAGCTTTACCCAAATACCAATGAGTGGCAAGTTCAACAGGATTAGCATCACGTTGCCAATCCACATAGAAGCAATCAAGCCCCAGAACAAGGCTGGATTGCTGGTCATCACCTGTGGACCAGGTTGAATATTATGGATAGTCATTGCACCGACCATCAAGGCCATAACAGCATTGGGTGGGATGCCTAGGGTTAGCAAGGGAATAAATGAGGTTTGAGCTGCGGCATTATTAGCAGCCTCAGGACCGGCTACCCCTTCAATTGCACCTTTACCAAATTCATGGCTGTATTTGGAGGATTTTTTCTCAACAGAGTAGGCACCAAAAGCAGCTAAAGCAGCACCACCACCGGGCAAGATCCCTAAAACAGAGCCAATAGTGGTACCCCGCAATATCGAGGGAATCATGCGCTTTAAGTCCTGCTTAGTAGGCATCATGGTGGTCATCTTGTTGAGGAAGCCCTCATCATCACCCGTCTTTTCAAGGTTACCCATGATCTCAGCAAAACCAAATACACCCATGGCAACGCTAACAAAACCAATGCCATCGCTTAACTCTGGAATATCGAACGCATAGCGAGAGACACCAGAGTTCACATCGGTACCGATCAAGCCCATTAAGAGGCCAAGAATAATCATGCCAATCGCTTTAATCAATGATCCAGAAGCTAAAACTACAGCACCAATTAACCCTAAAACCATTAGGGAGAAGTATTCAGCAGGACCGAATTTGAAAGCCAGTTCTGAGAGGGGTGCAGCAAAAGCAGCTAAAACTAGAGTAGCAACACAGCCTGCAAAGAATGAACCCATGCCGGCAGTAAATAGGGCCACGCCCGCTCGACCGTTACGAGCCATTTGGTAACCATCAATCGCCGTTACCACCGAGGACGTCTCTCCTGGAATATTGAGCAAAATGGCAGTAGTAGAGCCGCCGTACTGCGAGCCATAATAAATACCGGCTAACATAATCAAGGCGGCAATCGGAGGTAATGCATAAGTTGCTGGCAATAACATCGCAATGGTTGCAATGGGGCCAAGACCAGGTAAAACGCCTATCAAGGTTCCCAAGATGCAACCAATAAAGCAGTAGAGGAGGTTTTGTAAGGTAAAGGCGGTTTCAAAACCGAGGGATAAATTAGCAAATAAGTCCATTTTTTTATCTCAGTTTCTTATTGTTGTAAAAATACTGGTAAGAGTGGGAACTGAAGCTTAAGGCCCAATACAAAGACGGAGTAAGTAAAGGTAACTAAAAAGGCGGCATTGATTGCTGTGCCCTTCCAAGTAAATTCTTTACTGGCGCTAGCAGCTACAAACACTAGAACTACTACGGCTACTAGAAAACCCATTTTGGGGAGTAGAACCCCATACAAAACTACAGCGCCGGTAATCTGCGCCATAATTTTCCAATTAAACTTAGGAATAGACTCAATGGTGGCTTTTGCACCCAAGGACTTAATCAATATGAAAAGTCCCAGCAGGGTCATGAGAATGCCTAAGTAGAAGGGGAAGTAGCCTGGCCCCATTTTTGCTGCAGTACCCATAGGGTATTGGGTTGCTACGATGGTAAAGAAGAGTCCAATGACCATGTACATGATCCCGGCCCCAAAATCCCGTTGATTGCGAATTTTCAAGTGCTGCTCCTTATTTATCGACCATCATGCCGATTTATCTATTGGTGTTACGGAATTGTATGACAGGACGGTGATCATTTGACTAGGGTTTGCCCTTGAGTAGTGCCAATGCGATAATTGTCATCATGAAAGTTTCCCAAATTCGCCAGGCTTACCTCGACTTCTTTGCCACTAAAGGCCACCAAATTGTTCCTTCAAGCCCTGTGGTGCCTGGAGATGACCCTACTTTGTTATTTACTAATGCAGGGATGAACCAGTTTAAAGATGTCTTTCTAGGTTTTGACAAGCGCCCATACAACCGCGCTACGACTGCCCAAAAATGTATTCGTGCGGGTGGGAAACATAATGACTTAGACAATGTTGGATACACCGCACGGCACCATACTTTTTTTGAAATGTTGGGTAACTTTTCATTTGGGGACTACTTTAAAAAAGAGGCTATTCAATTTGCTTGGGATTTATTGACTCAGGTTTTCGGATTACCAAAAGAGAAGCTTTTAGTCACCATTTACGCTGAAGACGATGAGGCATATGAAATTTGGCATAAACAAATTGGTATTCCAGCTGAGCGCATTATTCGCATTGGCGATAACAAGGGCGCGCGTTACGCTTCTGATAATTTCTGGATGATGGGCGATACCGGCCCTTGTGGCCCGTGTACCGAAATCTTTTACGACCATGGCGAGCATATCCCAGGAGGTCCTCCTGGAAGTCCAAATGAAGACGGTGATCGTTTTATCGAAATTTGGAATAACGTCTTCATGCAATTTAATCGCGATGAAGCTGGCAATATGCACTTACTACCTAAGCCTAGTGTTGATACTGGCATGGGTCTTGAGCGTATTGCTGCGGTATTGCAACACGTGCACTCTAATTACGAAATCGACCTCTTTGTTCACTTACTTGCCGCAGCTAAAAAGGCGGTAGATGTTGCAGGTGGCGAGAACTGTGATGCCAGTAGCCCTTCCTTGAAGGTGATTGCAGACCATATTCGTGCTTGTAGCTTTATTGTGGTTGATGGGGTGATTCCGGGCAATGCGGGTCGTGGATATGTGCTGCGCCGAATCGCACGACGTGCGATTCGGCATGGCTATAAATTGGGTGCGCGTAAACCTTTCTTTTATCAGTTGGTGCCGACCTTAGTTCAAGAGATGGGCGACGCTTATCCAGAGTTGCGTACAAATCAAAACAAGGTGAGTGAAGTGCTCAAGCAAGAAGAAGAGCGCTTTTTCCAAACCATAGCCAATGGTATGGAAATTTTAGAGAGTGCTTTAGCCCGAGGCGCTAAGTCAGTAGATGGAGAAACAGCTTTCCGCTTGCATGATACTTTTGGCTTCCCATTGGATTTAACCGCAGACGTTTGTCGAGAGCGAGATGTCACTGTTGATGCCCAAGGTTTTGAGCTTGCCATGCAAAAGCAGCGAGATCAGGCAAGGGCTGCCGGTAAATTTAAAGTAGCTCAAGGCTTGGAATATTCCGGTAAGCCTACGCAGTTTCATGGCTATGACACCTTAAAGCATGATGGCGCTATAGTGACCGGCTTATATGTCGATGGTCTGGCAGTGGAATCAGTTAAGGCGGGGGATACTGCGGTAGTGGTGCTCGATAACACCCCTTTTTATGCAGAATCTGGTGGTCAGGTTGGGGATCGGGGTGAGCTTCGTAATGAGATTAGTCGCTTTGCAGTAGAAGATACTTTCAAAATTTTAGCCAATGTATTTGGTCATCAAGGCGAGATTTTAGAAGGTGAGATTAAGCTTGGGGATGTTCTCAATGCCTTGGTAGATGTGCGGCAAAGAACCGAAATTATGCGCAACCATAGTGCGACCCACATTTTGCACAAAGCATTGCGTGAGGTACTAGGTGAACATGTCCAGCAAAAAGGATCATTGGTTGATGCAAGTAAGACCCGTTTTGACTTTACCCATAATGCCCCTATAAGCGCAGCACAGCTTCGGCAAGTTGAAGATATCGTCAATGCCCAGATTTTGGCCAATACTGCCACCTCTGGGAAAGTGATGTCATTAGATGATGCGCAAAAGACGGGTGCCATGATGCTCTTTGGTGAAAAATATGGCGATGAAGTGCGGGTTTTAGAAATCGGTAGCTCTAAAGAGTTATGCGGTGGAACTCACGTATCTCGTACTGGTGATATTGGTAGCTTAAAGATTGTTTCTGAAGGGGGCGTGGCAGCAGGCATCCGTCGTGTTGAAGCGGTAACAGGCCAACATGCCCTTAATTTTATTCAGGGTTTGGAAGATAAAATCAACGAAGCAGCCAGTATTTTAAAAACCCATTCTGGCGACTTAGTCAATCGGGTGGCACAACTTCAAGAAAGTTTGCGCTTGGCCGAGCGAGAGCTAGATAAAGCAAATTCTAAATTGGCTGCTAGCCAAGGAGATGAATTAGCCACTCAGGCGATTGATGTCAATGGCTTAAAGGTCTTGGCTGTTCGCCTTGATGGCGCAGACGCCCAAGTGCTTCGTGAAACCATGGATGCTCTTAAAGCCAAACTAAAAACTGCGGTAATTGTTTTAGCTTCAGTTCAAGGCGATAAAGTTGGTTTGGTGGCTGGGGTTACGACAGATTCTATTAGTAAAGTAAAAGCAGGAGAGCTCGTAAACTTTGTGGCACAGCAGATCGGTGGCAAAGGGGGTGGCAAGCCCGAAATGGCGATGGCTGGTGGAACTGATCCAAGCAAGCTAGGCGCTGCCTTGGCTAGCGTCAAAGAGTGGGTGGCTGCCAAGTGAGCCAAGACATCGATTTTAATCTCGAGGTCGATGCCATTGGCATGAACTGTCCATTGCCAATTTTGCGTACTAAAAAAGCTTTGGCGACCATGCAGTCTGGAGAGGTATTAAAAGTGATGGCTACTGATGCAGGCGCTGCCCATGACTTTCCTTTATTTGCCAAACAAACCGGTAATGAATTGCTCTTTAGCGGCGCTGAGGGTGATGTACTAATCTTTTTTCTTAAAAGAAGATAGGGTAAGTGTCGCTCAGGCTAAAGAGCGACTCTTTAAGTAAGCGGCAAACTCAGCACTGACTTCAGGGTGTCGCAAAGCAAACTCTACTGAGGCCTTAAGGTAGCCTAGCTTGCTACCACAATCAAAACGTACCCCATCGTACTCATATGCAAATACGGGTTCTTCTTTGAGCATAGAAGCAATCGCATCAGTGAGTTGAATTTCTCCTCCAGCACCAGGCTTGAGATTGCGGATGTGTTTGAAGATATCTGATGATAGAACGTAGCGCCCAACTACTGCTAAGTTCGATGGGGCATCTTTGGGTTGTGGTTTTTCAACAATCCCATTTAAACGATAAATGCCTTTGGCAACTTCAGAGCCTGCCACGATTCCATAAGAGCTACTTTTGGACGGATCAATTTTCTCTACTGCTAAGACTGAGCCGTTCTGCTCATCAAATACCTTCAACATTTGTTTGAGAACGGGAGGTTGACCATCAAGCAAGTCATCTGCGAGCATGATGGCAAAAGGCTCATCACGAACTAATTTTTCTGCGCATAAAACAGCGTGGCCTAAACCTAGTGCTTCTGGTTGGCGAACGTAGACGCAATCAACATGACTTGGCTTAACGCTACGAACAATCTCTAGTAATGCGGTTTTGTTTTTGGCTTCTAGCTCAGCTTCTAACTCATAAGCCTTATCAAAATGATCTTCAATCGCCCGCTTGCTGCGCCCAGTTACAAAAATCATTTCAGTAATGCCAGCGGCAATCGCCTCTTCAACCGCATACTGAATCAGTGGCTTGTCTACCACATTTAGCATCTCTTTTGGACTCGCTTTAGTGGCCGGCAGAAAGCGGGTGCCAAGTCCAGCAACAGGAAACACTGCTTTAGTGACTACTTTAGTACTTAAAGGCATTTTGTTTCCATTTCTGATGACTGTTACTGTTTTATTCGATCTAATTGTGCAACAAGCTTCTCATGGTTTTGCTCAAACCCTGCAAGCCGTTGTTTTTCTTGGGCAACTACCGCTTCTGGCGCACGGGCTACAAAACTATCATTGCTAAGCTTGTCTTTGGATTTCATAATTTCCGCAGCAAGACGCTCGATTTCCTTATTAAGACGGATCTTTTCTGCCGCCACATCTACTTCAATCTTGAGTAATAGTTTGAAGTTACCCACTAAAGCTATAGGCGCCTCTGGCGCATCCTTTTCTAAGGCAGATTCATCATCATAGATTTTGACTTCAGAAAGTTTTGCTAAGGCGGTTAGATAAGGACTGGCCTTCTTTAAGAAGTCTTGTGGGCCACTAATCCACAAAGGAACCTTTAGCGCAGGAGAGACTTGCATCTCACCGCGTAGATTACGACAGGCATCCACAATGGCTTTAATTTGGGTAACCCAAGCTTCGCTCTTTTCATCGATTTTTTCTGGCTGGGCAATTGGATAAGCTTGTAAAGCAATCGTTTGCTTTTCTTGTTTAGCCAATTCTTTACCCGTCATTGGAGCAACAGTCTGCCAAAGGGTTTCTGTAATAAAGGGAATCAGTGGGTGAGCCATGCGTAAGATGGTTTCTAGTACGCGTAAGAGAGTACGACGGGTGGCACGTTGTTGTGCTGGGGTACCAGTTTGCAACTGGACTTTTGCCAACTCCAAATACCAATCACAATATTCATCCCATACAAATTGATAGATACTAGTCGCGATATTATCAAAGCGATAGTTTTCAAAACCCTTAGCAACATCAGCCTCGGTTTTTTGCAAAATCGACACAATCCATTTATCTGCTGGGGAAAAGTCCAGATAACCATCAGGACCACACTGCTTATCACAGGGAGCAAAACCATTGTCCTTGTCAGGACAATTCATGAGGACAAAGCGAGTAGCATTCCAAAGCTTGTTACAGAAGTTACGATAGCCCTCGCAACGTTTTTGGTCAAAGTTGATATTCCGACCTAAAGAGGCCAGGGAGGCAAAGGTAAAGCGCAGGGCATCTGTGCCAAAAGGGGAAATACCATCAGCAAATTCTTTTTTAGTTTTTTTGCTGATAGTCTGCGCTTGCTGTGGGTTCATGAGGCCAGAGGTTCTTTTCTCAAGCAAGTCTGCAAGCTTGATGCCATCAATTAAATCAATTGGATCCAAAGTATTCCCTTTGGATTTACTCATCTTCTGGCCTTCAGAGTCGCGCACTAAGCCATGGACGTACACCGTATGAAAAGGCACTTTGCCTGTGAAATGGCAGGTCATCATGACCATCCGCGCTACCCAAAAGAAGATAATGTCAAAGCCTGTCACCAATACTGAGGAAGGTAAGAAGTGATTGAGCGCCAAGGTTTTTTCTGGCCAACCTAATGAGCTAAAGGGAACAAGCGCCGAACTAAACCAAGTATCTAATACATCTGGGTCACGCTGGAGTGTGCCGGTGTAGCCTGCACTAGCAGCTTTGGCTTTTGCTTCTTCTGCGCTGCGTCCAACAAAGATCTGGCCATCTTCACCATACCAAGCGGGGATTTGATGGCCCCACCAGAGTTGGCGTGAGATACACCAGTCTTGAATATTTTCTAACCATTGGGTGTAGGTGCTGATCCAGTTTTCTGGAACGAGCTTAATATCCCCCTTGGAGACCGCATCAAGAGCGGCGCCTGCAATGGATGAGCCCGGTTGATATTGATTATCTGGACTTGGTCTGGACATGGCCACAAACCACTGGTCAGTGAGCATTGGCTCAATGATGGTTTGAGTGCGATCACCGCGAGGCACCATGAGTTGATGCGGCACCACTTTTTCTAATAATCCAGCAGCTTTTAAATCCATCACAACTTGCTCACGGGCAGCAAAACGCTCTAAGCCTTGATAAACAGCAGGAGCATTCTCATTAATCTTGGCATCTAGCGTCAGGATATTAATAAGTGGCAATTGGTGTCGTTGTCCCACTGCATAGTCATTAAAGTCATGTGCTGGCGTGACTTTAACAACACCAGTACCAAAAGCAACATCCACATAGTCATCACAAATGATGGGAATCTCGCGATGGCATAAAGGGAGATTGACTGATTGGCCGATAAGGTGTTTATAGCGTTCGTCTTCAGGGTTGACCATGACAGCAACGTCACCCAATAAGGTTTCTGGGCGAGTGGTAGCTACCGTAAGAAAACCAGAGCCATCAGTTAGTGGATAGCGGATGTGCCACATGAAGCCACCCTCTTCTTCGCTGACCACTTCCAAGTCAGAAACAGCAGTACCTAAAACGGGATCCCAGTTCACTAGGCGTTTGCCGCGATAGATGAGGCCTTGCTCATGTAGACGAACAAAGACCTCGACAACCGCTTTGGACATTTTGCTGTCCATCGTGAAATATTCTTTACTCCAATCGATTGAGGCGCCTAGACGACGAATTTGACGGGTGATGGTATTGCCCGAAGTTTCTTTCCACTCCCAAACTTTTTTTAGGAACTTTTCACGCCCTAAGTCATGGCGAGAGACTTTTTGTGCATCAAGTTGGCGCTCAACCACGATTTGAGTAGCGATGCCAGCGTGATCGGTGCCAGGTACCCAAAGAGTATTTTTGCCCGACATCCGGGCATGACGCACTAAGCCATCCATGATGGTTTGGTTAAAGGCATGCCCCATATGCAAAGTGCCCGTGACATTTGGAGGGGGTAACTGAATCGAAAAGTTCTCTTTGCCCTCATCCATACTGGTATCGGCAATACCGCGGCGTTCCCATTCTGGGCCCCAAAACGCTTCAATTGGGGCGGGTTCATAGGATTTAGCGAGATCGTCAGCAGGAGTAGCCTTCGCTACAGGGCTGGTCGCTGGGGAATTAGGGGTATTCGAAGCATTTGGCATAAGAGGCAAATTATAATTGGGGCGATGTACTCAGACTTGCTCGCGAACCTTAATCCAGAACAGCGCGAGGCAGTGACCCTCCCGCCCGTAAACCAAAATGGCCAAGCTCAATCTGCTTTGATCTTAGCAGGGGCAGGCAGCGGCAAGACCCGCGTCCTTACCACCCGTATAGCCTGGTTGATTCAAACTGGTCAAGTATCCCCTATTGGCGTCCTAGCAGTCACATTTACCAATAAAGCCGCTAAAGAGATGATGGTGCGTTTAAGCTCAATGCTACCTATCAATACTCGGGGGATGTGGATTGGAACTTTTCATGGCCTTTGTAACCGTTTATTGCGTGCGCACCACAAAGAGGCGGGTTTGCCATCTACTTTCCAGATTTTGGATACCCAAGATCAACTTTCTGCGATTAAACGCCTTTTAAAGGGTTTAAAGGTTGATGATGAGAAATACCCCCCCAAACAGTTGCAATACTTCATTGCCCATGCCAAAGAACGTGGTCAGCGCGCTAAAGATTTATCAGTAGGTGATGATTTTCAGGCGAAGATGGCCCAACTTTATGCAGCCTATGATGATCAATGTCAGCGCGAGGGGGTGGTGGACTTTGCCGAACTTCTTTTGCGTAGTTATGAACTACTCAAGCACAGTGAGTCAATTAGGACCCATTACCAAGAGCGTTTCCGCCATATTCTCATTGATGAATTTCAAGATACCAATGCCTTGCAATATGCTTGGCTCAAATTACTCTCTGGGCACGATGCTAGCAAAGTCAATGTAAGTGGAGCTGGCATGAGTGCAGTTTTTGCGGTGGGTGATGATGACCAAAGTATTTATGCATTTAGGGGGGCTGATGTTGAAAACATGCGCCTTTATGAAAAACAGTTTCATCCGCTGATGGTCAAGCTTGAGCAAAACTATCGCTCACATGGCCATATTTTAGATACAGCTAATCACTTAATTGCCAATAACTCAGAGCGCTTAGGTAAAAATCTGCGTACCGATGCAGGTCATGGTGAACCCGTGCGTATTTACGATGCCCCTAGTGACCACGCTGAAGCAGCTTGGCTGGTGGATGAAATCAAGGCGCTAGTGAGTAGCGGAATCAAGCGAACTGAAATTGCTTTACTCTATAGAAGTAATGCCCAATCTCGCATCATTGAACATGCCTTATTTTCTGCTGCTATTGCATATCGGGTTTATGGGGGGCTACGCTTTTTCGAGCGCGCTGAGATTAAACATGCTTTAGCTTACTTACGTCTATTAGAAAATCCCAATGACGATACTTCTTTTTCACGGGTTGTTAATTTCCCCACACGCGGCATTGGCGCAAGGTCAATTGAGGCAGCGCAAGATGCGGCGCGAGCTGCGCAATGTTCGCTGTACATGGCATCATCATCCCTAGAGGGTAAGGCAGGCGCTGCTTTAGGTGGTTTTGTGCGCTTAGTTGATCATATGCGCGAAGCGACTCGCCAAAATACTTTGCCTGAAACAGTGGAATTTGTGATTGAGCATAGTGGCTTGATTCAGCACTACCTCTCAGAGCGCGAAGGGCAAGACCGCGTAGAAAACTTACAAGAGCTCATTAATGCTGCCACTGCCTTTATTGCAGAAGAGGGTTATGGTCAGGATGCTGCGGCAGCGATGCTGCCCGGTGAAAATGCACCTGGGGTTGTTGAGGTATCTCCTTTGGCCGCCTTTTTATCTCATGCTTCCTTAGAGGCTGGCGATAACCAAGCGCAAGCAGGACAAGATGCAGTTCAGCTCATGACTGTCCATTCCGCGAAAGGCTTGGAGTTCACCTCGGTATTTATTACTGGGCTTGAGGAAGGGTTGTTTCCACATGAGAACAGCATCAATGAGCAAAATGGTTTAGAAGAGGAGCGACGCTTGATGTATGTAGCTATCACACGGGCCAAAGAACGTTTATATCTCTCTCATACCCAATCGCGGATGTTGCATGGACAAGTACGTTACAACATGCCCTCACGCTTTTTGGAAGAGTTGCCAGCAGATTCATTAAAGTGGCTCACTCCCAAAACGAAAGATGCCCGCTGGGGTGGTAGTAATGGCCGTAGCTCGGGATCTACTTGGCAAGATGGCTACACTCGTCAACGAGAATATGATTCCAATGATTTTTTTGACTCCGGAAGTGTTCGCGAATCACCAGTCAAGCAGCTAGGGCGAGTAGGCTCGGCTTCTACGTCTATTCAGAGAATGGCATCGCCCCCCCGTGGTAAATATCCTTTTAGTATTGGGCAAAATGTGTTTCACACCAAGTTCGGCGAGGGGCGCGTTACCAATCTAGAGGGCAATGATGCAGATGCGCGTGCTCAGGTGAATTTTAAGCGGCACGGCGTCAAGTGGTTGCAGCTGAGCATTGCTAAGCTAGCCGCAGTTGACTAACTAGTTGACTATTTAAGTGAGAAGCGAAGCGGTTTCTTTTTCAGCAAAGCAAGCCTTCCAAGTGGCAAAGAAAGAGCAGTGCATCACCGTTAGCCCAGCCATCGATAAAGGGGCAATGATGTAAGAGGCTACCTGAGCTAAGTCAATTGCATCAAATAGCATGCCTACCATCAATGGAATCGCAATCAGTACGGATCCCCAAATTGCAAGGTATAAAAAGAAGGCACCACGATTAGTCCAGCAGGCTACGCAGCTTGAGAACAGCGCTTGCGCAACAGACATGTCTGCCCAGGCTATAAGCACCGGTGAGAACCACATTAACATCGCTACAGGGACATACAGTAAGCCACCAAAGAAAAGAATCAAATAAATTTGACGAATAGCTTCTGGGCTAATCGGTTTGTCACTAGAGATCAACGGAATCAGTAGCTCAAAATCCACTAGCATGCTCAAGAGAAAACTCAGAGCGAGGATGAGGGCGGTATAGATTAAACCTAGTTGTAAAATTCGTTTGCGTATCAGAGGCGAGGACTGTAAGGCTACTAAGTAGATTGTTGGACGAATACGTTCTTTTTGGATGGCCTGACGACAAGCGGTCATGAAGCCTACCGATAAAGTAGGTGTCAGTAATAAAACCGCAAAGACCCCAATGACGGGAATAAGTACTGCTAACTGCGCCGCAAAGACATACATAAATACCAGCATTAAAAAGCCAAGTGGGTTTTGTTTAAATAGCCAAATACCTTGGCGAATCCAGGTATAGCCTTCTTTGGGGGTGACAGCATTCAGTTTCATAGTGCTTTGCGGTTTAAAAGAATGTTTTCAAAATGGGTAGGGTCATGAGGAGTTAGCATCTGTGCATCCCTTGGCAAATAGAAATCCCATAAACGAGAAATCCAAAAACGCAGCGCCGCAGCGCGCATCATCAAGTGCCAACTTTTTTGCTCGGTATCTGTAAGCGGTCGGACTGATTGATAAGCTTGCAGCAATGCATCTAGGCGAGCCGGATCTAAATCTTTCTTGTTATCAGCTAGGCACCAGTCATTCGTTGTTACCGCTAAATCAAATAACCATTTATCGGTCCCAGCAAAATAAAAATCAAAGAACCCCCCCATCTGATCTTGAGTGCTATCACTTGCATCCTTAGGGTCAAAGAGTACATTATCCCTAAAGAGATCGCAGTGACTTGCACCTTGAGGTAATGAAGCATATTCAGGTGATGAAAAGAATTGCTCTTGTATAGCCAGTTCACTGTTGAGCAATTCTTGTTGAGCATTACTTAAGTGCGTCAGTATTTGAGGTACGGTGGCTTGCCACCAAGATAGACTTCTCAGATTGGCTTGTGATTTGGAAAAATCCTTACCAGCTAAATGCATCTTCGCCAGCATTTGGCCAACTAATGCGCAATGATGGGTTGTTGGTGCAAGTCTTGATAAGCCCGGCAGCTTGGTTACTAGAGCTGCTGGTTTGCCTTTAAGGGAAAACAGAATTTCCCCATTTTTGTTGGCCATTGGCTTTGGAACGGGGATGCCTTGGTTGGCTAAATGGTGCATGAACTCTAAATAGTAAGGGAGCTGCTTTGCTGACAAACGCTCAAAGATGGTGAGAACAAATTCTTGTTTCTTACCAGCTTGCATCGTATCTAAGAAAAAATTGGAATTTTCAATGCCACCATGGATTCCCCGAATATTTGTTGCCTGGCCAATATTGAAATCTCGTGCAATCCAGTCGGAGATCTCATTAAGCTCAAGAGGGGTAAATACAGCCATAAATCAAAAAGGAATGCTGATGCTGGGAACGCTAATCAGATCGGTTTCTTTAGGTGGCCCGGGCATCACTGAGGCGGGCGGGGCCATTTCATAAGAGGTATAGCGGGTTTTTACATCAACTTGAGTGGGGGAGTTAGCGTCCTTGTATTCTGTAATTTCAGTACCTGTAGACTCTTTGTGTTTAAAGCTAGGTTTGCGGCCTTGTTGGGAAGTTGTCTCTTCAGAAGCACTGACTGCTGGAGCTAAGGGCTGATTATTAATTCGTTGAAGTTCGGCAGGACTAAGGGCCTGACTGCTTCCTTGGGCTTTTACAGAACCAAGGCTAAAAGTGCCTAATATCGACAAAAAGCCTATTAGAACAAGGGTGTGCCTCACGCAGGAGTCAAATAAGTTGGTTTTAGTACGCATCATTTTTTACCTTTTTGGGCCCACTTGGACCCCGTTTCTAAACCTGACTTGCAGGTAGTCAGCAACTAGATTGTACGATTGCGGTATGACTAAACATAGACTCTTGTTGGTAGACGGTTCTAGCTACCTGTATCGCGCCTTTCATGCCATGCCAGACCTTCGAAATTGGGCGGGAGAGCCCACTGGGGCAATTTATGGCATGGTGAATATGATGCGCCGAGCCCGCTCAGAGCTCAAAGCGGACCATATTGCCTGTGTATTTGATGCTAAAGGCAAGACTTTTCGGGATGAAATGTACTCAGAATATAAAGCCCATCGGTCCCCCATGCCTGAAGATTTGGTCAAGCAGATAGAGCCTATTCATGCTTTAGTGAAGGCTTTGGGGTGGCCAGTATTAATGGTCTCTGGCGTAGAGGCGGATGATGTCATTGGCACTTTGGCGTGCCAAGCTACAGAGGCTGGTTGGGAAACCATCATCTCTACTGGTGATAAGGATTTAGCGCAACTGGTCAATTCCTCGGTTACGTTGATTAATACGATGACAAATGAAAAGTTGGATATCGGAGGGGTGATCGACAAGTTTGGCGTGCCTCCAGAGCGCATCGTGGATTACCTATCGATTATTGGTGATGCGGTTGATAACGTACCAGGTGTTCCTAAAGCCGGACCTAAAACAGCTAATAAATGGTTAGCTGAGTTTGGTGACTTAGATAACTTGATGGCAAATGCAGATCAAGTCAAAGGTGTAGTAGGGGAGAACTTGCGCAATAGTTTGGATTGGTTGCCACAAGCGCGCCAGCTTATTACTGTAAAAACCGATTGTGATTTATCACCTCATCTTCCCGGCCTCGATGATCTGCATGCTAAGCCTGAAAATGCACTGCTCTTAAAAGAATTATTTGAGCGCTATGCATTTAAAACATGGCTAAGTGATATCGAAAAGCGCCTAGGAAATCCATTGCCAGCCCATGCCATTGACGGTAATCAAGATGAAAAAGAAAAAGAAGCACCCATTATTGCTAGTGCGCCAACAAAAGAATTATCTTTGGCAACCACAGAGCGGCATGATGCTATTACTCGAAATTATGAATGCGTGGTGGATGAGGAGGCTTTAGAAAGGTGGCTACAAAAAATAGATAGCGCAGCACTGACTGCAATAGATACAGAAACTACTGGCTTAGATGCATTAATGGCGGAGTTAGTTGGAATATCTTTATCGATCGCACCTGGACAAGCATGTTACATACCAGTAGCCCACCGCAATGGTGAGACACAGATAAGCCGAGACAAGGTATTGGCGCGAATGAAGACTTGGCTTGAGAGTGCATCACACCTAAAAGTGGGTCAAAACTTAAAGTATGACGCACATATCTTTGCAAATTACGGCATTACTTTGGGAGGGATTGCGTTTGATACCTTACTCGAATCCTATGTTCTAGAGTCCCATCTGCCACACAATATGGATAGCTTAGCTGAGCGTCACCTAGGTATGAAAACCATCCGCTATGAAGAGGTGTGTGGCAAAGGAGTTCATCAGATTGGCTTTGATCAGGTGGACCTGAAGATTGCTACTGATTACGCAGCAGAGGATGCCGATGTTACCTTACGTTTACACTTGGAATTATGGCCTCAGATTGAAGTAAATCCAGGTTTGCTTTTTGTCTACAAAAATATTGAAATGCCAGCAATGCGCGTTTTAGGAATTATGGAGCGTAATGGCATTCGGATTGATTCTGCATTATTAGCAAAGCAAGGCCAAAAAGTGGGCAAAAGCTTGCTCGCATTAGAAGGAGAGATTTATCAATTAGCGGGCCAACCTTTTAATATTCAATCACCCAAACAGATCGCAGCAATATTATTTGGACAGTTAGAGTTGCCCATAATTAAGAAGACACCATCGGGCGCACCTTCTACTGATGAAGAGGTCTTGCAGAAGTTGGCGGAAGACTATCCATTGCCAGCGCGCATACTGGACTACCGCAGCTTAGCTAAGTTGATGTCAACTTATATTGAAAAACTGCCACGAATGGCAGATCCTAAAACTGGGCGCGTGCATACGAATTTTTCTCAAGCAACTGCTGTAACGGGTCGTTTGGCATCAAGCGATCCTAATTTGCAAAATATCCCAGTGCGCACAGAAGAGGGTCGCCGTATTCGGGAAGCATTTATTCCGGCAGATGGTTGCAAATTGTTATCGGCAGATTATTCTCAAATTGAATTACGCATCATGGCGCATATTGCACAGGATGAGAACCTACTCGCTGCATTTGCTGCTGGTAAAGACGTTCATCAGGCAACCGCTGCGGAGATTTTTGGGGTACCTTTGGTAGAAGTCAGTTCTGAGCAACGGCGTTATGCGAAGGTCATTAATTTTGGTTTGATCTATGGCATGAGTGCATTTGGTTTAGCGAGTAATTTGGGTATTGAGCGATCCGCAGCACAAAACTATATTGCGAAGTACTTTGACCGTTATCCAGGGGTTGCGCAATACATGGAGCGTACCCGCTTAGAGGCTCGAAAGAATGGCTATGTGGAGACGGTTTTTGGGCGCCGGCTGTGGTTACCCGAGATTAAAGGCTCGAATGGCCCTCGTCGCCAAGGTGCAGAGCGTGCTGCCATTAATGCCCCCATGCAGGGAACGGCCGCTGATTTGATTAAGCTGGCCATGATTGCCGTTGAAAATTGGCTAGAGAAAGAGCAGTTAAAGACGCGTATGCTGCTCCAAGTGCATGATGAGTTAGTGTTTGATGTGCCTTTAAATGAAATTGGGCTTTTACAAGAAAAACTTCCAGATTTGATGTGTCAGGTGGCTCAATTGAAGGTGCCTTTGGTAGTTAGTATTGGGATTGGCGATAATTGGGAAGAAGCTCATTAATTCACGCGAAGTCGTGGAAATGAAAATAAACATAATGGAGAAGACAAAATGACTACAAAATCAAACAAAGATCGTCAGGAATTATCTGGCAATAGAAGAAGTTTTATGAAAGCCTCTGCCATTACTGCTACGGGTATTGGCATTGGCTTAGCACCAGCTTCAGAACCCGTACTAGCTGCTGTGATTGAAACCGACTTTACTGGGATCAAAGCCGGAGAGCAGATGATTGCGGTTGGCAGTTTTCAGATGCCAGCTTATGTTTCACGTCCGGATAAGGCAAAGGGCTCTTTACCGATCATCCTCATTGCGAGTGAGATTTTTGGCGTACATGAATATATCGCTGATGTCACTAGACGATTTGCTAAGTTGGGATACTTAGCGATTGCCCCAGAATTTTTTACACGTGCAGGAGATCCCAATACCTATGGGACTACGGCCGAGATTCAGAAGCATATTGTGGCTAAAACTCCCGACTCACAAATACTGATTGATCTGCAGGCGGCCATAGCTTGGGCTAGCAAGAATGGCGGCGACCTGAAAAAAGTGGGGGTAACTGGATTTTGTTGGGGCGGCCGGATTACATGGTTATCTGCCACACTTCCGCAAGTACGGGCTGGTGTTGCTTGGTATGGGCGTGTGATTGGTGAGAAGACTGAAGGTAATCCTTTGCACCCAGTTGATATTGCGGCCGAGTTAAAAGCCCCGGTACTCGGTTTATATGGTGGGGCAGACGCAGGCATCTCTTTGGAAAGCGTTGAACAGATGCGGGCTGCTTTGGCGCAAGCCGCTCCAAAAAACCCAGCCGCTAAAGCATCTCTCATTGAAGTGTATCCAGATACTCCACATGCTTTTCATGCTGACTATCGCGCTACATATCGCGAGGGCCCCGCTAAAGATGGCTGGGAGAAGTGCCTTGCCTGGTTTAAGAAAAATGGAGTAGCGTAATTTTTATGTCTGTATTGCAAAGTATCTTGTTGGTAACAGCGCTTGCAGGAACGGTTAGCGTATTGGTCGCCGCCAGTTTTTCTTTATCCTTGCTTGCCAAGATGGTGAACAATATGGTGAGCGTATCGGTTGGTATTTTGCTGGCCACCGCATTTCTGCATTCTTTACCTGAAGCCTTCTCCATGGAGGGTACTAGCCCGCAAATTCTTTTTGCGACATTGCTGGCTGGATTGCTAGGGTTTTTCTTGCTTGAAAAAATTGCCCTATTGCGCCATAACCACCATCATGAGGGGGATGGACATGATCATCATCATGGGCATGATGCTGAAGTAGCAGGGCGCAGTGGCTGGATGATTTTAGTGGGTGATGGGCTGCATAATTTTGTCGATGGGGTGTTGATTGCCGCTGCCTTTATGGCCGATTACCAAGTGGGCATCTTTACCGCCATTGCCATTGTTGCCCATGAAATTCCTCAGGAGATCGGTGATTTTATTGTGCTACTTAATGCCGGATTTTCTCGTGCGCGGGCGCTACTCTATAACTTTATTTGTGGTTTGTCAGCAGTAGTGGGTGGTGTATTGGCGTATTTCTTTTTAGAGAAGGCCCATGCCGCCATGCCATATTTATTGGTAATTGCTTCTAGTAGCTTTATCTACATTGCAGTCAGTGATCTCATTCCTCAAATGCATCGACGTCCTCATTGGGCACAATCCCTTCGTCAAATTATTTTGATAGCTTGTGGCGTTGGATTTGTGATCCTCATTGCTTTACTGCATTAGAGGGTTAATTCTTTTTTAGAGTTCGATTGGCCTGCTAGGGTCGGCACACCACTCACTCCAGCTACCGGCATAAAGATATGAGCCTTTGAGACCGGCAACTTCCATGGCTAATAGATTGTGGCAAGCTGTAACTCCAGAGCCACATTGATGAATGACATCGGAGGCTTTAAGCGGCCCTAAGAGTGCAACAAAACCTTTATAGAGTTGCTCGGGTGATTTAAATAGGGACGCTGATAAATTGTCTTTAAAGAAATGGCTAAGCGCACCAGGTATATGCCCACTAATGGGATCGAGCGTTTCATTTTGACCATGAAAGCGATCATTGCTACGGGCGTCAATTACCACCTTGCCTTTGCTTTGCAGATTATTAAAGACATCTTCTGCGGTGACCAGACCTACATAGGGTCTTGCCAGGATTGTTTGGCTTGTTGGTATTGGAGTGCGAGCCAAAGTTCCAATGGGGCCATTCCACGCATCTAGTCCACCGTCCATGATTTGAACTGCTGCATGACCGGTCGCTTTTAACATCCACCATAATCGGCTAGCATAAATTGAGCCTTGCTGATCATAGGCTACTACCAAAGTTTTAGAGTCGATCCCTAGTCGAGTTTTTGTTTTTGCCCAGTCTTGAGGCTGAGGTAGGGGATGACGGCCATTGAGGCCCGTTTTTTCACCAGATAAGTCTTTATCAAGGTCAATATAAATAGCCCCAGGAATATGACCCTCTTCATATGCTTTTCTACCAGCTTTGGGGTCTACCAAGTCAAAGCGGCAATCGCAAAGCAAGACATTCTCACCGCTGTTAATGATTTCTTCTAACTGATTGGCAGTAATGAGAGGAGTCATACGAGCTTCCGATGTAGTGCGAGGTTAATAAATTATGCGCCTTGGTAACTCATGATGCGACGGTACCATTCATGAAAGTGTTGCATACCATCTTCCATCGGACTTTGATAAGGTCCTACTTCATTAATGCCGCGTGCCAATAATGCAGCACGTCCTGCATCCATCCGTTCTGCGATTTCATCATCTTCAATGCAAGTTTCCATATAAGCTGCCCGCTCTGCCTCAACAAATTCCCGCTCGAATAAGGCTATTTCTTCTGGGTAGTAGAACTCAACAATATTACGGGTTTTATTTGGGCCCAAAGGGTGCAAAGTAGAAACGCAAAGTACCCCCGGATACCATTCGACCATCACGTTCGGATAATAAGTAAGCCAGATAGCACCATGGCGGGGAGTGACCCCCTTAAATTGGCGTAATACTGCTTCATGCCAATGACTGTAAACAGGTGATCCGGGCTTCTCTAGATTCTTATGGATGCCTACAGTTTGGACGCTATGCCAATCACCAAATTCCCACTGCAAATCTTCACAAGAAACAAATTTGCCAAGACCTGGATGAAAGGGAACCACATGATAGTCCTCAAGATATACCTCAATGAAGGTCTTCCAGTTGTAATTGCATTCATGTACTTCTACATGATCTAGTACATAGCCTTCAAATTGGAGATCATCAGCGACACCCAGTTTAGCTAAGTCAGTACGAACATCTCGTGGACCCTCAAATAAGAGCCCTTGCCAGTTTTGTAAAGGAGATTTACCGAGGTGAAGGCAAGGCTTGTCTTCAAAATGGGGTGCCCCCAATAAATGGCCATCAAGATCGTAAGTCCAGCGATGCAAAGGGCAAACAATGTTTTCAGTTTGGCCAGAGCCATTGAGCATCAGGGCTTGCCGATGGCGGCAAACATTTGATAGTAGTTCTATTCCATCAGGGTTACGAACTAGGACTCGACCTTCATTTTCTGCTTCTAAAGTTCGATAGGAGCCGCTATCAGGTACCATGAGTTCATGACCGATATAGCCGGGACCCTGCTTAAAAAGCAGTTCAATTTCACGTTGATAGAGTTCAACGTCAAAATAAGCCGAAACCGGCAGTTGTAGATTGGACGGCGCAAGCTGCTGCGCGGTAGCCAGATTAGTCATTCTCCCCACCCCCGAAAACGTCAGCCGAAGCTAAGCGGAATAACCAATCCAACCATCGACGGATCGATATTGGAAAGGAAGGGATGGATTATACCCATCTGTTGGGCATCTCGCTTTAATATGTAGGGCTATACCTGCATGAAATATGAAAGAAATCAGCTTATGCCAGCAAAAAAACCAGATGTTCAAAAAGCCAATGTTGAAGTCCAAATAGACCCCAATATGCGTTATGAGCAGGCAGTTAAAGAGCTTGAAAAGCTGATTTCTGATATGGAATCTGGCAAATTCTCTCTAGAAGAGACGCTTTTGGCATATCAACGTGGTGCTGCTTTATTAAAGCACTGCCAAGGTATGCTTGCTCAAGTTGAGCAACAAGTTCGTGTATTTGAGGCTTAAATAGGCATTCTATAGAGCTCCAATGCGTAATCAATTTCAATTTCAAGAGTGGGTTCATTCTCATTGCGCACGTACCGAGTCTGCCCTAGACGGTTTATTAGATTCTGCGAAAACGAATCCTAGTCGCTTACATCAAGCCATGCGCTATGCCGCGCAAGGCGGTGGAAAGCGCATACGTCCCTTGTTAGTCTATGCCGCAGGGGAGCTAGGCAATTTAACAGTTGATGAAAAAAAAGAGGCCTTAGATTCAGCAGCAGTAGCGCTTGAATGCATTCATGCTTACTCTTTGGTGCATGATGATTTACCCTGCATGGATGATGACGACTTGCGCAGAGGCCGAGCTACTGTGCATAAAGCATTTGACGAAGCAACTGCCTTGCTAGTTGGCGATGCCCTCCAAACCCGAGCCTTTGAGATTCTTGCCAATGCCCATAGCGACCCTGGGGTATGTTTATCCATGGTCAGTGCTTTAGCTGCAGCCTCTGGTTCACGCGGCATGGCTGGCGGTCAAGCGATTGATTTAGATAGTGTTGGTAAGAGCTTGGATATGGAGGGCCTAAAGCAAATGCATGCCATGAAAACAGGCGCCTTATTAACTTGTGCTGTGAAATTAGGCGGAATTGCCGCTCAACTGAGCACGCATCAAATGGGTCATCTCATGAACTATTCTGGGGCACTAGGCTTGGCATTTCAGATTGTCGATGACATCTTAGATGCCACCGCAGATAGCCAAACTCTTGGTAAAACAGCTGGAAAGGACGCTGCCAACAATAAGCCGACCTATGTGACCTTGATGGGTTTAGACTATGCACAGACACAGGCTAAAGAATTGCAAGAAATGGCAATTGCTAGCTTAGAAAGCTTTGGTAGCCAAGCGCAAGCCCTCAAAGATTTGGCTTTCTTAGTGGTCAATAGAGGCAAATAAGCAAGGATTACTGTAGATTTGATGAACTTAAATTCCATTAACACCCCCACAGATTTAAAAAACGTTTCTCGTGAAGCGCTACCTGCTTTAGCTGATGAATTACGCCAATTTATATTAGACTCAGTTTCCAAAACAGGCGGACATTTATCTTCCAATTTGGGAACGGTAGAGCTATCCATCGCCTTGCATTATGTGTTTGATACGCCCCAAGATCGAGTGGTATGGGATGTTGGGCACCAAAGCTATCCCCATAAAATATTGACTGGCCGTCGTGAGCAAATGAGCAGCTTGCGCCAACTTCATGGCTTGTCTGGTTTTCCGCGCCGTACAGAAAGTGAATATGATGCTTTTGGTACTGGGCACTCTTCTACTAGTATTTCTGCGGCAATGGGAATGGCACGTGCATTTCAAACTAAAGGAGAGAAGCACGTAGCAGTGGCAGTCATTGGGGATAGTGCGATGACTGGCGGTATGGCATTTGAAGCTATGAATAACGCTGGCGTCTATGACGACTTACCGCTAGTAGTTATTTTGAATGACAACGATATGTCGATCTCCTCGGCCGTGGGCGCATTAAATCGCCATCTTGCGAGATTGCTCAGTGGCAATATTTACTCTGCCACCAAAAAGGGTATTGATAGTGTTTTATCTATTGCACCTCCATTACGTGAATTTGCAAAACGCCTAGAAGATCATGCTAAAGGAATGGTATCTCCATCAACGATTTTCCAAGAGTTTGGCTTTAACTATTTTGGCCCAATCGATGGCCATGATTTAGATGCCTTAATTCCGATGTTGCAAAACGTCCGTCGCTTGGCCCTTGAAGGTCGTGGTCCGCAGTTCTTACATGTGGTCACTCGGAAGGGTCAAGGATACGAATTGGCTGAAGCCGATCCTATTTTGTATCACGGCCCCAGTAAATTTAATCCAGAAGAAGGCGTCAGAAAATCCACTGCTCCTACCAATAAAACGTTTACCCAAGTTTTTGGTGAATGGCTCTGTGACATGGCGCATGCCGATCCCTTATTAATTGGCATTACACCTGCCATGAGCGAGGGATCTGGTTTGGTTGAGTTTGAGAAGAATTTTCCGAAGCGGTATTACGATGTAGGCATTGCTGAACAACACGCTGTCACCTTTGCTGCGGGTATGGCATGTGAAGGTATGAAACCTGTTGTAGCAATTTATTCCACCTTCTTGCAACGGGCCTACGATCAAGTCATTCATGACGTCGCTATCCAAGATCTACCAGTCTTATTTGCTTTAGATCGGGCTGGTTTGGTGGGGGCGGATGGGGCAACCCATGCGGGTGCCTATGACATCGCTTTCTTGCGATGCATTCCAAATATGTTGGTGATGACGCCTGCAGATGAAGCAGAGTGCCGCGATCTATTGACGACGGCTTTTCATCAGGCTCATCCTAGCGCAGTGCGTTATCCACGGGGTGCTGGAGTAGGCGCTATTCCATCTAAAGAATTGCGAACCCTGACTTTAGGTAAAGGGGAGTTTCGTCGTAAATCAACCGCCCCCGCCGGAAATCGGATTGCTATTCTTGCGTTTGGTACTTTGCTATATCCCGCTCTTACAGTTGCACAAAGTATGAATGCAACGCTGGTAAATATGCGTTTTGTAAAACCCTTAGATGTTGATTTACTAAAGTCTTTGGCGCAAGACCATGATTATTTTGTGAGTATTGAAGATGGCGTTATTCAAGGAGGTGCTGGGAGCGCTTGTTTAGAAGCACTTTCGGCATTAGGAATTAATAAACCCTTCTTGCAGTTGGGTTTACCAGATGAGTTTGTAGAGCATGGCGATTACAAGCTCTTGATGAGTGCTTGTGGCTTGGATAGCGCGGGAATTGCCAAAAGCATTAAGCAGCGTTTTCCAATAGCAATTGCCCCTATTCCTGTATCAGTAGGCAAATAAGTCATTTATGACTGAAAATAGAGCCATGAACGATATCAATACCTCCTTTCTCAAGCCTCAAGCTATGCCCGATATGCAGTCGGCGCATGATGAACGTGCTTTGCCAATTGAGCAGGTGGGTATTCGGGGATTGCGTCATCCATTAACTATTCGCACTAAAGCAGGTAGCTTTCCGGCAGTTGGTAATTTTGAGATGGATGTGGGACTGCCAGCGCATGTCAAGGGTACGCATATGTCACGCTTCATTGCGCTGTTACAAACGCAAGAGGAAGCTATTGATAGTGCGAGCGTTGTCAAAATGGTGCTAGAGATGTTACCTTTGCTCGATGCTACTGAAGGTCGTATTCAGTTTACTTATACGCACTTTGTGAAAAAGGCTGCACCGGTATCTGGAGTTGAGAGCTTGATGGACTACGAAGTGACTTGGATGGCTAATGCTAAGCAAAATCCTGAAAACGGAATGACTGTGGATTTAAATTTGCAAGCTGTCGTTCCGGTGATGAGTTTATGCCCTTGCTCTAAAGAAATTTCTGAGTATGGTGCGCATAATCAACGCTCACATATCACGATGTCAGTTGCGCTTGATCCCCAAACAAAAATGACGGTTGAAGATCTAGTGGCAGCTGCTGAGAGTCAAGCTTCTAGTGAATTGTGGGGCTTGCTCAAGCGTCCTGATGAGAAATGGGTTACTGAGCGTGCTTACGATAATCCGAAGTTTGTAGAAGACTTGGTGCGTGATGTGGCAGGTCAACTCAAAAAGGATGAGCGCATTTTGTCCCTCGTGGTTGAGGCAGAGAACTTCGAATCTATTCACAATCACAGCGCTTTTGCCAGAATCAGCCTGACAAAATAATGACGCCATGACGCATCACTCGATAATGGGCTGATCTTTAACTCAGATTATTGCTCGCTAAATCCCAGCGGGGTTTAACATCAAATGCGCCAGACATCGTAGAGCCATTGTTATTCGTAAGCATGCGCAGTGCTCCGGCAAATGCGATCATGACGCCGTTATCGGTACACAAATCAACGGGTGGGTAATGCACCTCAAAACCATTGTTCGTAGCTGATAAATGAAGAGCTTCCCGCAATTGCAAGTTAGCGCCTACGCCCCCTGCTAGTACCAAGTGTTTACAACCTGTTTGCTTGAGCGCTTTTTGAGACTTGCTAACGAGTACCGCAACTAAAGAATCAACAAATGATCTAGCGAGATCCGCATGAAACTGAGTAATCTCATCAGAATCAGTAATACCCAGCGCCTCAAATTTTTTCACTTGATTTAGAACCGCAGTTTTTAAGCCGGAGAAAGAAAAATCTAAATTACCCGAATGCATCATGGGTTTTGGTAGGTCAAAACGCCCTGCTTGCCCCTGTTGGGCTAATTTGGAGATAGCTGCCCCGCCTGGGTAATCTAAACCTAACAATTTAGCAGTTTTATCAAAAGCCTCACCCGCCGCGTCATCCAAGGTCTCGCCAAGTAATTGATATTGACCAACGCCACTCACTTGCATGAGTTGGGTATGGCCTCCAGAAACCAAAAGGGCAATAAAAGGAAATTGAGGGGCAGAAACCCCCAATAATGGTGAAAGTAGGTGCCCTTCTAGGTGGTGTATCCCAATGGAAGGCAAATTTAAGCCCTGAGCAAGAGATTTGGCAAAGGCACTACCCACGAGCAGGGCGCCAGCTAAGCCGGGTCCTTGGGTGTAGGCAATCGCTTCAATATCCTTTAGTTGGAGCCTAGCCTCGTGCAAAGTTTCATCAAGTAGGGGCAAAATTCGCCGAATATGGTCTCTAGAGGCCAATTCTGGGACAACACCCCCATAGTCGCGGTGCATTGCTATCTGGGAGTGAAGCGCTTGCCCTAAAATCCCCTGTGAGGCGGGACGGCCATTTTCCCAAGCGGCGGTGTCGTATAAAGCCACCCCGGTCTCATCACAAGAAGTTTCTATGCCTAAAACAATCATTTTTTCACTTGGGCGTGCTAGAATCGCTATTCAGTTAATTTTTCGAACATTTTCGAGCATATACGAGTTAAACAAGTATGACTACAGTCCGCCTCCGCGAAAACGAACCATTTGAAGTGGCATTACGCCGTTTCAAGCGCACCATTGAAAAAAATGGCCTTTTGACCGACTTACGTGCCCGCGAGTTTTATGAAAAACCCACGGCTGAGCGTAAGCGCAAGAAGGCTGCTGCTGCTAAACGCCATTACAAGCGTATTCGTAGCCAAATGTTGCCTAAGAAGCTTTACTAATTAAATTTAAAAGCTCTCTTCACCGAGAAGCTTTGAAGCCCGCTGACGGTGAAACGCAGCGGGTTTTTGCTTTTTAATCTGCCCAATATGAGGAAATCATCATGAGCCTTAAAGATCAAATTATCGAAGATATGAAAAACGCCATGCGTGCCAAAGATGTTATCCGCTTAGGAACCATCCGGCTTTTACTCTCTGCCATCAAGCAACGCGAAGTAGATGAGCGCATCGTAATGGATGACGCTAGTGTGATCTCTACTGTTGAAAAAATGATTAAGCAACGAAAAGACTCCATCTCCCAGTTTGAAAAGGCAGGGCGTGATGACTTAGTGGCTATTGAAGCCAGCGAGATGGCAATATTGTTGACCTATTTACCGGTTCAGTTATCAGATGCGCAAGTTGAGGCAGCGGTTGCTGCTGCGCTTGCATCTACCGGAGCTAGTGGACCACAAGATATGGGCAAAGTCATCGGTGTCCTTAAAATCGAGTTAGCTGGCAAAGCGGATATGGGTAAAGTATCTGGCTTGGTCAAAGTTGCACTTGCTAAGTAAGACACCATTAGGGAAAAATCATCTGATTGTGATTCATACTGATTGCTTATGGCTCTGATTCCTCAATCCTTTATCGCCGATCTTCTTAATCGGATCGACATCGTTGATGTGGTTGGGCAGCACGTGAAATTAAAAAAGGCGGGCGCAAACTATCAAGGTTTATGCCCCTTTCATAGCGAGAAATCCCCTTCATTTTCAGTATCAGCAACAAAGCAGTTTTATCACTGCTTTGGTTGCGGAGCACATGGATCTGCCATTAGCTTCTTGATGGAGTATTCAGGGCTCGGTTATATAGATGCGATTGAAGACTTGGCCAGGTCTGTCGGTTTAGATGTTCCTCGTGAAGAGCGCACTGCCAACGATGTGGCTAGGCAGCAGAAGGCGATGGCGCTGAGTGAAGTCATGAGCTCTGCAGCAGATTGGTATCGTCAACAATTAAAGGCAGATCCTCGCGCAGTCGACTATCTTAAGGGTCGCGGCTTGACCGGAGAAATTGCTAAGCGTTACGGACTTGGCTACGCGCCTGATGGCTGGCAAGGATTAGAAGCAGTTTTTGGTACTTATGCCAATGATGAAGTTGCAAAAACTTTATTAGAGGGCGGTTTGCTGATTCAAAGTGAGCAAAATGATAAGCAGCAAAATGCTAGACGTTACGATCGATTTCGTGATCGCATCATGTTTCCGATTCGCAGTCCCAAAGGACAAGTGATTGGATTTGGTGGCCGGATTCTAGATCAAGGCGAGCCTAAATATTTAAATTCTCCAGAGACACCACTCTTTTCTAAGGGTAATACGCTGTATGGATTATTTGAGGCAAGGCAAGCCATTCGCGCATTAGAGTATGTTTTGGTATGTGAGGGCTATATGGATGTAGTCGCTCTAGCGCAACTAGGCTTTCCAAATGCAGTAGCTACTTTAGGCACTGCCTGCACTGCCAATCATGTACGCATGCTTTTGCGACAAACCGATCGAATTGTATTTTCATTTGATGGTGATGCCGCTGGCCAACGCGCGGCTCAAAGAGCCCTAGAAGCGTGCTTACCTTTAATATCTGACGATAAAGAAATTCGCTTTCTCTTTTTACCCACTGAGCATGACCCTGATAGTTATGTGCGCGCCTATGGGGCGCCCGCTTTTGAAAAAGTCATTAAAGAAGCAATGCCGCTCTCTAGCTTCTTTTTCAATATAGTGAGTCAAGAGCATGAGTTGACTACGCCTGAAGGAAGGGCGCAAACACATCATGCTGCTAAACCCTTGTTTCTTTCAATGCCACCGATTGCATTGCGTACCCAAATTTTGCGTGAACTTGCAATTCGTACGCAGACAACACCTGCCGAACTCGAATCGTTTTGTGGGCTTACTGTAGTGCCTATCCCAGCCCAACATGCTTCTTATGCGACACCTTTTGAACGTGCCCCAAACTTTAATCAAAACAATAGTAGCAATAGAACCCAAGGGGCACCTTGGCAGACCTCTAAAGGTTCAGCTAAAAGAGCGCCAATCTTCAATATTCCACCACCTCAGGCACCAACAGATTTGGCTGAACAGATGTTGCGAGTGTTAATTCAGTTTCCCCACTTAGGCAAGGCTTTAGACGCCAATAAACGGGCCTTAGCCTTAAAGGCTTCTGAGTTGCGTTCAGCTAAAGCTTATGAGTTGATGAAGGATTTATTGGTGCAATGCGATTTAGTGGAATTAATCCCCGGTGAAAATGGCAAGAACCCCAGTGTTGGAACCGGTGCTTTTGCGCTTTTCCAAGAGCAGCTCTCCCGCAGTACGCTTGCCCCTTTATATGAAGTTTTAAGAAAGCGAGTGATGGGCTCCGATTTAGAACTAGCTGGGGCAACGGCTGACCTAGAGGGATCCTTTAAAAAACTGGAGTTAAACCAGCTCAAACAAGAAATGACAGAGATTGCCCAAAAGATTGCAGGAAGTACTGCAACTGAGCAAGATCGGGCTCGCTATCGTGAACTAGGTGAAAGACTAAAATTTACGTAGGAATTGTCTGATTTTGCCCCCAATGATGAGTAATAAGCGCAGCATAAAAGTGACAATCGACTATAATCCTCTATTCCCAGAAAAAAACCCGATTTAATTCAGTCACTTGCGCTTTATTTTGTTGAAATTCTGAGCATATGGAAAACGTGGCTATGCATTATCAGTCGATATCAATCACCAGTAACGTAAGTAAGCGCTAATACATGCCAAATACTAAGAAAAAACCTGCAAAACCAGTGGCCAAGGTGGCAACTAAACCAACCGCCAAAAAGGTAATTAAGCCTGTTGCCAAGGTAAAGAAACCTGCAAAGCCAGTGAAAGCAGTTGCAAAACCCATTGCTAAAGCAAAACCCCCAGTTAAATCAAATAAGCCTGTTGCTAAAGTGGCGGCTAAGCCCGTAGCTAGGCCAATGAAGGCAAGCGTCAAGCCGACTACTAAAAGTAAGACTCCAGCAAAGCCAGCAGCTAAAGTAGCGGTAAAAAAGGCCGTGATTAAGTTGGTGGTTAAGGCGCCAAGCAAGATGCCAGTGAAAACTGTAGCTAAGGCTCCAGCAAAGCTAGCAACTAAGCTAGCAACTAAGCCAGCAACTAAGGCAACTAAGCCAGCAATTAAACCAAGCAAGCCAGAAGTAAAAGCGCTAGCTCCCAAAACGGGAAAACTTGTTACAGAGCCTAAGATCAAAGAAGTTCAAGAAGTAAAAGGAAAAAAAGCGAAAGTTGCCCAGGTAGAGCTTGCAGTTGAAGTCGAAGAAAAAAAGGTTCGTAAAACTAAGGCGAAGGCGGATGCTCCTATAGATGGTGCAGAGCCAGTCCTGACAGATCGTCAAAAAGCCCGTGAGCGTAAGGCAAAAGAAAAGGCACTCTTAAAAGAGTTTGAAGCACAAAAGTTAGGTTCCGAAGAGCAGCAAGAGTTACGCCGCACCCGTCTAAAGACATTGATCAAGATGGGTAAGTCCAAGGGTTATCTAACCCATGGTGAAATCAATGACGTGATGTCTGATGAGTTGTCTGATGCAGATGCATTGGAAACTTTAATTGGCTTGTTAAATGACATTAACATCACGGTTTACGAACAAGCTCCAGATGCTGAAACACTCTTATTAAACGAGAATGCCTCTGCTGGAACCACTGAAGAAGAAGCAGAAGAAGAGGCTGAAGCTGCTCTTTCAACTGTCGATTCAGAGTTCGGTCGCACGACTGATCCTGTCCGTATGTATATGCGAGAAATGGGTACTGTTGATCTCTTGACTCGCGAAGGCGAGATTGTGATCGCGAAGAAGATTGAAGCGGGCCTTAAAGAAATGGTGATGGCTTTGGCCGCATGCCCCGTCACCATCGGTGAAATCATTGACAATGCCGACATGATTGCTAGAGGTGAAATCGAGATTGAGCAATTCGTTGACGGCTTGGTAGACCCCAATGCAGAAGATATTAAGCTTGGACCAGAAGAGCCAGAAATTGACCCAGATGCCGAAGTAGGGGAAGAAGATGCTGGTGAAGATGAGGGTGGCGGTGGAGCAGCTACCGCTAATGCAAAGCAGTTAGAGGAATTAAAGCAAATTTCTTTGGGTAAGTTTGCCATCATCAAAACCCAGTCTGACAAGATGCGCCGTGCTTTTGATAAAGAGGGTTACAACTGTCCAGCCTATATCAAGGCACAAGAAGCGATTCGTAATGAACTATTGGGCTTTCGTTTGACTGCCAAAAGTGTTGAAAAGTTATGTGACACTATGCGATCACAAGTGGATCAGGTATGGAAGCTTGAGCGTGGCATCGTGAGTTTGTTGGTAGATAAGGTTGGCGTTAATCGTGGTGAAGTAATTAAAGACTTCCCTAAGATGGCAATGAATCTAGAGTGGACTGCTAAGCTTCTCAAAGAGAACAAGCCATACACAGCGCTTTTACAACGCAATGTGCCGGCTGTTCAAGAACTTCAGCAAAAACTGATTGATATTCAGACTCGGGTTGTCCTGCCATTGCCAGAATTAAAAGAAGTGAACAAGCGTATGGCTGCCGGTGAAAAGCGTGCTCGTGAAGCGAAACGGGAGATGACTGTCGCTAACTTGCGTTTGGTAATTTCCATTGCCAAGAAATACACTAACCGTGGTTTGCAGTTCTTGGATTTGATCCAAGAAGGCAATATTGGCTTGATGAAGGCGGTGGATAAGTTTGAATACCGTCGTGGATATAAGTTCTCTACCTATGCAACATGGTGGATTCGTCAGGCAATTACCCGTTCTATTGCCGACCAAGCTCGTACGATCCGCATTCCAGTTCATATGATTGAGACGATCAATAAGATGAACCGGATTAGCCGTCAAATCTTGCAAGAAACTGGTCATGAGCCAGATGCGGCAACCTTAGCCCTCAAGATGGAAATTCCGGAAGACAAGATTCGCAAGATTATGAAGATCGCTAAAGAGCCAATCTCTATGGAAACACCAATTGGTGACGATGAAGATTCTCATTTGGGTGATTTCATTGAGGATGGCAATACCTTGGCACCAGCTGAAGCGGCACTGCATGACTCGATGCGCGATGTTGTTAAGGATGTTCTGGATTCATTAACACCACGCGAAGCAAAGGTATTACGGATGCGCTTTGGTGTTGAGATGAGCACAGACCATACTCTTGAAGAAGTAGGTAAACAGTTTGACGTTACTCGTGAGCGTATCCGTCAGATTGAAGCTAAGGCCTTAAGAAAAATGCGTCACCCAAGCCGTAGCGACAAACTCAAGACTTTCCTCGAGGAAGATTGATCCAAAGATTAACGGGCCTATAGCTCAGTTGGTTAGAGCAGAGGACTCATAAGAAAGAAGCCC
>CAIZRK010000008.1 GCA_903935355.1 uncultured beta proteobacterium
GAGAATCGATCGATCTCAATCTCTGCAATATCTGGCTTTGCGGTGACAATCACATGGGGCACGCTTTGTGCATACACATTGCCGGCTACTAATAGTGAAGCGGCGATTGCCAACTTAGTTTTATATAGATTCATTTTTTATCTCAAATTAGTGTTTTGAATCAGATCCATGCTGCGTACCGTGACCCATCGTCACAACACCATCAAATGAATCCAGTTGTTTAATCTTCTGCGGGGAGAGTTTTGCCTCTTCGGTCTTGAGTTTTACTGTGATGTTGTTCGCGATTTCTTTAGAGATGCCAGTCGCTGCAATAGCGCCAGAATCCTTGAATCCAGCACCGCCACAGGCAATGATTTCCCAATCAGAATGCTTTCTTCTCAGAAGTGCCCGACCACCCTTTTGACCTTGAGTCCAATCCGCAAGCGCAACTTTTCCCTCAATCACAATCGGAGCGGTTTGCACCTTAAGATTGGGTTGATCAAACGTCTTTGAAATCAGCACCTTAATCTTTTCCTGAGACTCTGCCTCAGTCTGAGGGTGTGCAATAGCATTGGAAAACATGCAAATGGCTACAAATATGAATAATGAGATCTGCCTTAAAAAAAGCCAATTCATTTGAATTGAAAACATATACTTCTCCACACAACATCACGACAACTTGGTTGCCAACTACATAGCTAGGCTATGCCCTAAAAGATTTAGGCTTGTGTAGGAGGTGCTGCTGAGGGAGGCATTACCCAAGCAGCAAGGGGCTTGGGAGATTGATAGAAAAGCTGTGGCAGCAAAGCCAGTGTTTGCGGCGCTTGGAATGTGAGGTTCGTATTAAATGATGGAGTAATGCTTGTGTGAGCTACGCAGTATGGGCAAGGCTGAAATTCAGCACGGCTTGCCTGGTCTTCACTTTGAATATTGATCTGCAATTTACTTCCTTCAGCAGAGCAAATCTCCATCGCAAAACCCTGGCCATGCTTCGCTAGAGACACCGCTTGAGAAACTGCTGGCGCAAGCGCGCTCATTCCGATTGCTAGAGCAGCAATCCAGTGAATGAGGTGATGTTTGCGGAAATTCATAATTGGATAATTCTATCTAGTATTTTGATGTTCCGCTCCAAGCACTACACCCTGTACTAAATTGATGCGGGTAAACCCGTGATCCCCTAAGCAAGTTGGGCAAATAATGACAGTTGCTCCGTTTGCAATTGCCTGCTTGATCGCCACTTGCTCTTTAGAAATACCTCCTGATGAGGTCTCAACCCCAAGAAGGACTGCTTTGTCATTGAGATAAATAACAATCGGATAACCTTTTTCCGCATATTGCCGGCCCCCATCCAAAGCCATTGAGACCTTGACTGGATCATTGGTGGCAAGATTAATGTAAATAGGCTCTTTAGCTGCAAAAACAGATAAAGGTAAAGCAATGACTGCTAGCACAGTCAATATTCTGAGTATTCTAGAAATCATCGCTTCCCTCGTCTTTTATCTTAGGTAATTAACTGCTTAAAACTTCATATTGGCTGAGATATAGATAGTTCTTCCCATACCAGCAACCCCCGTACCCCAAGCTACGCCATTCATAGACATGGTGTTGCCTTGTCCTAAGTAAGCACCTCCTTGTGGCAATGCATAAAGCTTATTGAGTAAGTTCTCAATGCCAAAGTTCACACGGTATTTTTTATCATCATACGAAGCACGTAAGTTATATAGCGAATATCCACCAGTAGCAATCTCATTTCTGACAGCATTGAGATTGGTCTTGGCCGCCACAAACTGACCTTCAACAGTATTGGTCCAATTTGCCCCTAAATACTGAACAAAACCTACTTTTCCATTAAGAGGCATGATGTTGTACAAATTTCCACCGGTAGTCACGTTTTGACCGCGCGTGTATGAAGCGATACCAGTCATTTGGAACTGACCTAATTGAGGTAGCTTGCCCAACATCACATTGCCTGATAAATCTAAGCCATAGAGTTGTGCATCTTGGTTGGCGTACTTCAGCACATTAAATTGATTTGATTTACAAGGCGCTGTAGATGATGAGGTATTGCAAATCGCATCAATATAGTTACTGACATAGGTGTAATAAGGATTTGTTTTAAATCCCCAGAATTCTTTATTAGCATCATGCCAGTCACTAGCTAAACTCACGGTATTGGCCACTTCTGGTGCTAGAGTCACACTGCCAACGTATCCGTTACCATCACCAACAAAGTTATTCATGATTGCAGACATGGGTGAAGTAGACCAAGAGTAACGCTCATAAAGATTGGGGGATCTGGTTTTGCGTGAGTAACCAGCCTCATAATTTTGATTGTTATCAGGTTTGTATCTTGAAAGCGCAGTTAAGTCCCAGTTGTAATCCGTTTGTTGATGCTTTTGGGCATTAAAGGCATTTGCATCTCGAAGGTAATTGGTTTTCATCATACCCATTCCATTTGCATTGCTATACCCCTGTACATCACCTGCATTAGCTGCTACTTGCTCGACACGAACGCCGCCTAAGCTCATCCACTCTTTAGACCACTGCTGTTCTAGCTCACCAAAAAGCGCTAGTCGATCTCTAGTGCCGTTGCTGATATTTTCAAAGGTGTTTGGACTCATCATGCCATTGGGCTTTGATGATGTTGGTGGCCACCAGTCGTTCAACTTGTATCCCTGCCACTCAGTTCCCACTCTTGCCAATTGGGTTTCTGAGATAGGCAGAGTACCTTTAATGATTGCCCCATTGGTAGAGCTAGAAGTCAACATAGGCATGGCTGGTGAGGTTCTTGCGCCAACGTTATCATCCATTTGATGGTTAACCATTTGGTTATAGGCTTGAGCCTCCAAAGTTCCCCAATCATATTTACCGGTGTACTTTAAATTAAATTGAGCAGCAATATTTTTGGTCATATCCATCCGTTGGTTGGCATATCCTTCAAACGGAATAAATTGATAACCTGCCTTAAATTCAACAAGATGATTATCTTTTTGCCAAGCTAAGGAAAGCTGTTGATTGGTGGCAATATATTTGGTAGCTCCAACTGTACTTGGGGAGATACCATTTCCGGCTGGCTTAAAATTTCCACCAGCAGTGTAATTGCCTGCTTTTGTAGAATTGACTGTGTAGTTAGCACTAAATTCATCGCCAGCAGCAGTTAGGTTTAAGTTCCCAGAAATAGCACTACCGTTGCTACTATAAGAAGCACCGATTTCACCTTGCTGGAGTGACTCACCCTTATTAGCAAATACTGGAGGTAAGGATTGAACTGAAACAACCCCACCTAAGCTATCACCTCCTGAACTCACTGGTGAAAGCCCCGTAATCACTTTCACACTCGCTATATTTGATGGACTAATATAAGAAAGGGGTGAGTTCATATGGTTAGGACAAGACGATAGAAGATCTAACCCATCCACCTTTGTGCGTACACGATCATCGCCAAGACCATGAATCACGGGCAATCCAGAAACGCCACCGCCGGTATACATACTCACACCCGGAATATTCAGAATGAGCGCAGCCGTATTATTTGTCATGGCTCGCTGTTGATCTAATTGAGAACCCGAGAGTGTAGTTTGAGTAAGTGGGGCCTCTTGTATTCCTGTCACAGTTAAAGTATCAATACGTGGGCTAACCTGCGCATATGCCTCTGAAAGCATTAGTGAGGCCACCAACGCTATAGGCGTAATTTTTATTAATTTCATTTTTATCACCAAAACAATGACCAATCTGGTCAATTACAAAACCCAAAAATGGGGTGAAGTATTGTTAGGTGATGCTAGGAGGCGCTGCTGAAGGAGGAGTAATCCAAACAGTCAGTCGTTTAGGTGATTGATAAAAGAGCTCTGGAAACAGCGCAAAAGATTGCGGTGCATGAAACTTTACATTGGCGCTAAAAGTGGGTACGAAGTCGCTATGGCTTACACAATAGGGGCAAGGCTGGATTGGCTCAGTTTGATCTGAAGAATTATCTCCCTGCATACTGATGTTCAGTTTGCTGCCATCAGTAGAACAAACCTCCATCACAAAACCTTGACCATGCTTGGCAAGCGAAACTGCCTGTGTGACAGCTGGCGCAAGTGCACTCATCACGATAGCCAAAATGGCAATCCAGTGAACGAGGTGGCTTTTGCGAGAATTCATGATGGTAAATTTTAGCGGAGATTCTTTTTTTCCCATAAAAAAGGGGCTTGCGCCCCCTTCTCTTTGCTAAATCTTCGTTTTTGACTAGCTCAGCGGTATTTTTTCTTACTTTTTAACTCTTGAGCTTATGCTGCAACTGCCTTTTTCTTGCCAAACACCTTGCCAAACAATGGCCAGAGGAGCAATACCAGAGCAAGTCCAGTAATACTGCCCACTAAATAGTTCGAGAAAAATACATCGACACTACCTTGAGACATCAACATGGATTGACGGAAAGAGTCTTCCGCACGGTCCCCTAAGACCAAGGCTAAGACCATCGGCGCCATTGGGTAGTTTAGCTTTTTAAAGATGTAGCCAAGTACCCCAAAGCCCATCATCAACCAAATATCAAAGCTAGCGTTATGAACGGTATAGGCACCTACTGCACAAATCACAATAATGACTGGAGCAATGATAGAGAACGGAATTCTCAAGATAGAGGCAAACAAAGGGACGCAAGTGAGCACCACAAACAAGCCGGCCAAGTTACCTAAGTACATACTAGCAATCAAGCCCCATACAAAGTCTGGTTTTTCAACAAAGAGCAATGGTCCTGGTTGCAAGCCCCAGATCAACAAGCCACCGAGCAACACCGCCGCTGTTGGTGATCCTGGAATACCCAATGACAACATTGGTAATAAGGCAGCAGTGCCAGCAGCGTGAGCTGCGGTTTCTGGGGCAACAATGCCCTCCATCTCACCTTTACCAAAGTTTTCACTATTCTTAGAAACCCGTTTAGCCACGCCATAAGACATAAATGATGCTGGGGTGGCTCCTCCCGGAGTAATGCCCATCCAGCAACCGATTAAGCAACTGCGCAAGGATGTAGCCCAGTACTTAGGCAATTTAGCCCAAGTCTCAAAAACCACTTGACGACGAATCTTTGCTGCCGCGCCATGGAAAGCTAAGCCCTCCTCCATCGAGAGCAAGATCTCACCAATACCAAAGAGCCCGATTACGGCGATCAAGAAATCAAAACCACGCATCAACTCATGATTACCAAATGTCAGGCGCAGTTGACCTGTCACCGTATCCATTCCTACGGTAGCCAAAGCAAAACCAAGCATCATCGCTGAAATCGTCTTAAAGGGTGAGCCTTTATTCATTCCCACAAAGCTACAGAAGGTCAGTAGGTAGACTGAGAAGAACTCCGGGGGCCCAAATTGCAAGGCGAACTTAGCCACTAGGGGGGCTAAGAAGGTGATCATCACAATAGCAAAGAAGGCACCCACAAAAGAGGATGTAAAAGCTGCTGTTAAGGCCTCGCCCGCTTTACCATTACGAGCCATAGGGTAACCATCAAAGGTAGTCGCAACCGACCAGGGCTCACCAGGAATATTAAAGAGTACTGATGTAATCGCACCCCCAAATAGAGCGCCCCAATAAATACAAGAGAGCATGATGATGGCTGAAGTAGGTGGCATCGTGAACGTTAAAGGCAGCAAAATTGCAATGCCGTTGGCGCCACCTAAACCTGGCAATACTCCAATAATCACGCCCAGAGTCACACCAACCAACATTAACAGTAAGTTAAAGGGTGACATGGCAACGGCAAAGCCGCCAAATAGTGCGTTAATTTCTTCCAACTTACTCTCCTTCTTTTTTAATTTTTATAATTTTTTTATTATTCTTTTAGTTAACACCAATAAATTCGAGCGGGTTAAACCATGAGCCGTGTGGCAATGGCACCTGAAACCAGTACTCAAACATGAGATACAAAGATGCGCTTACACCCACCGCTACCCCAATAGCTTTCCATGCTGGATATTTACCAAGCCAAATCATGAAGACGGCGATATAAACCACTGCAGAAACATAAATACCAATTAACTGCACACCCAAAACAAATACGATAGCGGGTAACAATACTGCCATCACCTGCTTAAAAGCCTCTTTGTTTACAAACGATTCTGTTTTCTTTTTCTTATTCACAATCGCAGATTGGTAAAGCGTAATGGAACTCGAAAGCAAAATGATCAGACTAATGTAAAAAGGAAAATAGCCTGCTTCTGGGCCATCACTGCCCCAGCTAGCGCCTAATTTAAGACTTCCGGTCATGACCACCAAACCCACAGTAATAAACAAGAGGGAGGTAATGATATCCATCGCCCTTACGCTGATAACTGAGTCTTGATTTGAATTATTGGTTTGTTCAGACATATGCTTAGATCGCTAATAAAAGGATTAATGAATACTGCTGCACTGGCTTGATGAGGGTGATCGATCTCAAAAAATAGGACCTTCACCAGAAGGTCCTATCACCACACCCATGCTTACTTAGCTAAGAAACCTGCTTCAGTCATTAACTGTTTATGCAGGACTTCATTTAAGGTCAACCAATTAGTGAACTCTTTGCCAGTCATGAAAGTTTGGTTAAATGCACCATCAGCCATGAACTTTTTCCACTCTGGAGTTGCACGTACCTTTTTGAACAATTCGACATAAAAATCAACTTGTTCTTGGGTAACACCAGGCGCCATAAAAATACCACGCAACATCACATAGTCAGTTGGTACGCCTACCTCTTTACATGTTGGTACGTCATACCAAGATTGGGTTTCTGTAATCTTATCTTTGTATGGCATCCGAGTGTCGTCAAATACACACAAGGCACGTAATTTATTAGCGCGCCACTGAGCTACTGCTTCTATAGGATTGTTCACAGAAGAATCAATGTGATTACCCACAAGTTGAACAGCAACATCACCACCCCCTTTAAATGGGATGTAAGTGAACTTTGCACCGGTAGCTTTTTCAAGGGCAACCGTAATGATTTGATCTTCTTGTTTAGAGCCAGTACCACCCATCTTAAATTTACCTGGCCCTGCTGCTTTAGCGGCATCGATATATTCTTTGGCTGTCTTATAAGGCTTATCTGCGTTATCCCACAATACAAACTGATCTAGCGCCAACATCGCCACTGGGGTAATGTCTTTCCAGTTAAAGGGAACACCAGTTGCCAATGGGGTAGTAAACAAGTTAGACAACGTAATAACAATCTTGTTTGGATCGCCCTTAGCATCTTTGATGGCCAAAAAGCCTTCAGCGCCGGCACCAGCAGACTTATTTACTGGAATGATGGCTTGCTTCATTAAATTATTTTTAGTGATGATGCCCTGGATCATCCGAGCCATTTGATCAGCTCCGCCTCCTGGGCCAGCGGGAATAATAAACTCTACTGGCTTAGTAGGCTCCCAAGCAGCAAATGCAGGTGAAACTCCAGTTACACCGAGGGCTAATGCGGTGGAAATCAAAGCCCCTTTTAATTTCATTTTCATGAACGCTCCTCCAAAATTTGGTATACCAATATTACTTTGGCTTTTATTTGTTATGTGAGGATTTTTAAACAAGAATTCAAAGCAAGTCTTGATTGCCATCAATATTTTCTAAATCAATTATTAGGGGTAACGCTATCTAATGAGTGTTTACCCTAGTAAAGCCATTTAATCGCCACCAAAAGCGCATAAAAATCAGTGGAATCAATCCAACTTATTGATAAAACTGCTTATTTGCAGCCTCAAGCAAAACATCGACTTCACCTGTTTTAACCGTTTTCGCTATTGCTTTTGAGAAGCCCGCTTCGAGTGAGGCATAGCATTTTGATTTTTTAGAAAACGCAACAAACATATCTGCAGTAAGCACATTCTTTGGTAGGAATTCAATCTTGGCAAGAATGTTTAATTTCTGAGCTTCCATCTTTCCTGGATACCTGCCAATGATGAGGTAGTCAGCCTGCTTATTTAATAATTGTGCAAAGGCTTTATCGACACCATCTGATCTTGCAACCGTTAACTTTTCTTTCATATAGGCATCAAATTGAGTGCCATAACTCTCGCCAAGGTTCGTTACCCCTTTTTTATTCTGAAGATCTGACCATTGTGTAAATGGCAACGCCTCTCCTTTTCTGATAACAATAGATACCGGATCAAGCATATAGGGCGGCTCGATATAGTGCATATAGGTCTTGCGGGTTTGATCTTGATATATTCCAAAAATAACATCGGCCCGACCTTCTTTGATTGCTTCTTGGGCTTTTTCCCAAGTTCCAAAATTAACAGAGCTCACTTTTTTCACCTTCAGCTCTTTCGCAATTTGCTCAACCATCTTAGGGGATGCCCCAATAATTTGATTTCCTAATGCCCATGCCACTGGGGGGTAGGCTGGATGGCCTGTAATAATTAAGGTATCGCATGGCTCACTTGAATAAGCGTAGTTGCAGGTGGCAAAACAATAAATAAAAATAAAGAGTAATTTTTTCATTGGTAATCAGTAGCCCTAATTAAATAGCGGTAATGGAAGTCAATACAATAACCTTCACTAAGCACTCAAAGTCTAGGTGGTGCCGCTTGCCGGAATCGAACTGGCGACCTTTTCATTACGAATGAACTGCTCTACCAACTGAGCTAAAGCGGCGGTGTAGGGCTATGTTACTAGTCTTTTAGGCACTTATCTTGAGTCCTCATTTTAGCGGAAGCGGTCTAAAAGCTTCTTACTATGTTTATCTAAGGCGGTGGAATCTTTTATCAAGAATTGCAGGCCATTAGAATCGGCAATTAAAAGGGTATTGCCCGCAATTCGACGAATATCCTCCTCCCCTTTTAGGCGTATGCGGGTAGGGCCACGATTAGTTTCAATATCCCAAATACTAGGAGTCGCGTAGGTAGATACCTGAATAATTTTTTCTATTACCGGCATGAACTCGCGCGCAGCTATTACTTCCTCAATCAAGGCAAGCTCCCCTTCAGGAATAGCGCCTATATCGGCAAACCAGCACAGCTCTTTACCGGCTTGATCCATTAATGAAAGACCACTACTAGGTGCTGTAATCGGAAAGGCCCTGACAGGATGAACATCGATATGGCGATTGCCAGCAGCATCAATCAAGACTAGCCGCCCTAAAGCATCGCGCTCTAATTGGTGAGGCTTTTGATAGGGCTTGATGGTTAATTTACTCATACCCCACCCCCAATTACCTTGGCAGCCTCTTGCAAGCGCTCTTCTTCTTGCTCATCCATACTCTCACCGATGGCACCCCCTTCAACCAATTCTGCAGCATGGCGAAGCTGGGCCTGATAGAGTGCATAGTAAGCGCCTTGCGCTGCCATCAAGTCATCATGAGATCCAATTTCTACTATCTCTCCTTTATCAAGCACTACTAAGCGATCCGCTTTTCTTAAGGTAGATAGACGGTGGGCAATCGCGATGGTTGTTCTACCTTTAACCAAATTATCTAAAGCGCGCTGAATTTCTTTTTCAGTAGTGGTATCTACCGAAGAAGTCGCTTCATCCAAAATTAAAATGCTTGGATTAATCAGCAGTGCTCGTGCAATAGAAATGCGTTGCCGCTCGCCTCCAGATAAAGATTGACCTCGTTCGCCTACCAGAGAGTCATAACCTAGCGGTAGACGTAGAATGAATTCATGAGCATGAGCAGCGCGGGCAGCTTCAATGATTTCTTCACGAGTGGCCTCAGGTTTGCCGTAAGCAATGTTCTCTGCAATCGTGCCAAAGAATAAAAACGGCTCTTGCAAAACTAAACCAATGCGTTTGCGGTAATCGGCAATACCGATACTGCGAATATCACGACCATCTAAGGCAATCGAGCCAGAACTCACATCATAAAAACGGCAAATGAGGTTCACTAAGGTGCTCTTACCAGAGCCACTATGCCCTACTAAACCAATCATTTCACCGGGAGCAATATCAAGATCAATGCCTTTGGAGACAGCTCGGTTACCATAACGAAAACCCACGCCACGTAGGGAGATGCGGCCCTTTACCTCACCTAAAGGTGCTGGATTAATAGGTTCGGGCACACTAGATACATGATCCAAAATATCAAAGATGCGCTTAGCCCCTGCAGCAGCTTTTTGGGTATGCGAAACAATCCGACTCATTGAATCTAAGCGGATATAAAAACGTCCGATATACGCCAAGAAAGCAATCAGGACACCCACGGTGACTTTTTGATGAGCGACTTGCCAAATACCAAAACCCCACACCACTAGCAGACCGGTTTCAGTAAGCAAGGTTACGGTAGGAGAAAATAAGCCCCATACCCGATTTACGCGATCATTAATTTGAAGATTATGTGCATTTGAGTCCACAAAACGTTTGAGCTCACGATCTTCTTGCGCAAAGGCTTTGACCACCCGAATACCAGGAATCGTATCGGCTAAGATATTAGTGACTTCAGACCATATACGATCAATCTTTTCAAAACCAAAACGCAGTTTGTCGCGCACCACATGAATCATCCACACAATAAAGGGCAAAGGTGCTAGCGTTACTAAGGCCAGTAAGGGATCTATCGATGCCAAAATGATGGCTGTCATGGTGATCATCAGAACATCGGTTGCAAAGTCCAATGCGTAAAGCGAAAGGAAGACGCAAATTCGATCAGTCTCCGCACCAATCCGGGCGATGAGATCGCCCGTTCGCTTGCCGCCAAAATATTCCAAAGAAAGTTTCAGTAAATGCTCAAAGGTCGTATTACGTAAATCAGCGCCAATGCGCTCACTTACCAAAGCGAGAAGATAAGTCTTCCACCAACCTAGCCCCCAAGCCACAATCGCAGCAGCAAATAAAGCAATTAGGTATTGGCTGGCCAGGTGAAAATCAATTGGGTTACCGCGCTCATAAGGAATCAAGACATGATCCATTAAAGGCATTGTGAGATAAGGCGGGATTAAGGTAGCACCAGTGGACAGCACAGTGAGCACAAAGCCCAGTAAAAGCTCCTTTTTATAGGGTCTGGCAAAACGCCAGAGCTTGAACAAGGTCCAAGTAGATGGAGGCTTATCGTCATCTGGATCACAAGTGGGGCAGATATCTGAGTTGGCTAACTTGGGGCTTAAGCAGACAGGGCAAACGAGTTGATCGTATTCAGAGACAAGGTCGACTGTCTCACCGAGCTTCTCACCACAAGCAAGTTGCTTAAAAGCGCCTTGCAAGCGTAAAACTTGGGGATTGACACCTAAGGTGAAATACCAAATCCGCAAGAGGCTTTCTGAGGACTCTAGCTTGAGATGGCCTACGCCTGCATGATCTCCATGGATTAGTTGAGCTCCCAAGGCCATTGGCCAAGATTCAAATTGCTTAGCATCGGTCCATAGCAAGCCTTGCTGCGTTAAGCAAAGCAGGCTTTTTTCAAAGCGCATATCCCCATCTAAATCCAGCTGAACCCATGCCAGTATGGCGTCTAGGCTTTTGACAGGAGATTCGAAGGCTGCTAGTGCACTGTGCCAATTGCTTGGGACCGCAGAGGAGGAATAGGAAATTTCTGGCTTCATTGACCCTAAAAGTATAGTGGAGCTAGATTCTTTAGATTTACTATCTCTGTCAACTTTTTAGCTGACAAAGCCGTTAGATCGAGGAAGTAAGCCTTTTTACGTATTTTTGCTAATTTTGTGGATTTCCAATAATTATTAGAAACCAAGAGACAGTCTGAGATTTCTGTACCCCTTTGGGTACTCATGACTGCTATTCCACATATGCCCCAATTACTAGACAAAACCATTGAGATATTGAGCGTTAAGCATTTGCGCGGCCCCAATATGTGGACTTACCATCCCGTCATTGAAGTTTGGATCGATATTGGTGATTTAGAGGACTACCCTTCTAACCTCATTCCCGGCTTTTATGACCGCCTAGTTAAGGCTCTTCCTAGCCTTCAAGAACACCGCTGTAGCTACGGTGAGGCTGGCGGCTTTCTCAAGCGAGTAGAAGAAGGTACATGGCCTGCCCATATTCTGGAGCACCTCACCTTAGAACTACAAAACTTAGCAGGTATTCCTGGGGGATTTGGTAAGGCTCGTGATGGTGATCGCCGCAGTGTTTACAAAGTGATGGTCAGCGCTATTAATGAAGAAGTTACCCTAACTGCCCTGAAGTACGCCAAAGATCTCTACTTGGCTCTAGCTCAAGACACCAAAGATGGTCTTACCGAAGTTCAAACCATCATTGAAAATCTACGCGAACTAGGCGATGACCTCTTATTAGGCCCTAGCACAGCGTGCATTGTTAACGCAGCTGAAGAGCGTGGCATTCCCTCGATTCGTTTATCCGAAGGTAATTTAGTGCAGCTAGGTTATGGCGCAAAGCAGCGGCGTATTTGGACAGCAGAAACCGATCAAACTAGCGCAATTGCTGAAACCATCTCTCGAGATAAAGATTTAACCAAGAGTTTGCTAGCGAGCGCTGGAGTGCCTACCCCTGAAGGTAGAACAGTTACTAGCCCTGATGATGCCTGGGAAGCCGCACAAGATATTGGTTTTCCGGTGGTCGTAAAACCCATTGATGGCAACCATGGCCGTGGCGTATTTATTAATCTATATTCCCAACAAGAAATTGAAGCAGCCTATGCTGTCGCGATTAATGAAGGCAGCGAAGTTTTGGTCGAGCGGCACATCATCGGTGATGAGCATCGCTTACTAGTAGTTGGCAATAAGGTAGTGGCTGCTGCCAAAGGAGAAACCGTATGGATTACTGGCGATGGTAAACATACTGTTTTTGAGCTTATTCAGGTTCAAATTAATTCTGATCCCCGGCGTGGAACAGCAGAAGAGCACCCCCTCAATCCTGTGCGCATTGACTCTGCAGTAGAGCTAGAATTAGCTCGCCAAAAACTCACTGGTAGCAGCATCCCTTCGGAAGATCAAAAAGTTCTTATTCAAAGCAATGGTAATGTTGCCTTTGATGTTACTGACCTAGTTCATCCTGATGTCGCTAGTCAAGTAGCCCTAGCAGCTCGTGTGGTCGGCTTAGAAATTGCGGGTGTTGACTTAGTGGCTCAAGATATTAGCAAACCCCTCGAATCTCAAAATGCAGCAATTGTAGAAGTCAATGCAGGCCCTGGTTTATTAATGCATTTAAAACCAGCCAGTGGCAAACCTCAACCAGTTGGCGTAGCAATTGCTAATCATTTGTTTCCGGTTGGAGTTCAATACCGCATTCCGGTGGTAGGTGTGGCCGGTGCGCGCGGTAAAACACCTGTCGCAGAAATGATCGCGCATTTCTTGCGCCTAAGCAATCTTTATGTTGGCCTATCTTGCAGCAAGGGATTATTTTTTGGTCATCGCGCCATTCAGAAAAGTAATGCAGCTAATTGGGAAAACGCGCGCCGCACTTTACTAAATCGAGCAGTTGAAGCAGCTGTTATTGAAAATAATCATTTATCCATGTTGATTGAAGGTTTGGCTTACGATCGCTGCCAAGTGGGCGTCGTGCTAAATGTAGATCCAAGCGCTAATTTTCCGCAATACGCCATTATTGATGAAGACCAAGTTTTTAGTATCGTAAGAACCCAGGTGGATGTGGTTTTACCCACTGGCGTTGCAGTACTCAATGCAGATGACCCGATGGTCGCGAAAATGGCAGAGTTGTGCGACGGTGAAGTGATTTTCTTTACCCAACATGCTAACTCTGCCTTAGCCCAAGAGCACCTGAAAAAAGGTGGTCGCATTGTCTGTGTGGGTAAGCAACAAATCACTCTTCAATCGGGTTTGAAAGACCAAAAAAGTATTCCTGTGCCACCTGATGCACAAGCAGTGGAAAACTCTTCATGGAAACCCATGAACTTAGGCGCAGCAATTGCTGCGGCCTGGGCTTTAGACATTCCATTTAACGTGATTGAAGCAGGTGCCCAAACCTTTGTTTCTGATCCACCCATTTCTGTAGGGGCTTAATTGGAAATCACCCGTATTCGGATGCTCCGTGGCCCCAATTTATGGAGCCGCCATACTGCTTTAGAGGCAATTGTCTCTTGTGAAGCAAACGAACGATCGATTGACTCGATTCCTCAGTTCGAGATCAAGATTCGGGAGCGCTTTCCGCAATTAGGAAGTATGCGTCGCGGTGGCCAAAACGAAATACTCTCTTTAGCGCATGCTTTAGAACATGCTGCACTCGGCCTTCAGTCTCAAGCAGGTTGCCCTGTTACTTTTAGCCGTACCGTACAAACCATTGAGCTTGGCGTTTATCAAGTGGTTGCGGAATACTCTGAAGAAGTCGTTGGTCGGATGGCATTTGACTTTGCCTTTGCTCTGATTCAGGCGACCTTAAATGATGCCCCTTTTGATCTTGCTGCCGCCCTTTCAGAATTAGAAGCCTTATATGAAGATGTGCGCTTAGGTCCTAGTACTGGCTCTATCGTCGATGCTGCCGTACAACGTAATATTCCCTATCGCCGCATGACCGAAGGTAGCATGGTGCAGTTTGGCTGGGGTAGCAAACAAAAACGAATTCAGGCTGCTGAAACTAGTGACACTAGCGCGATTGCTGAAGCGATTGCACAAGATAAAGAACTTACTAAAAATTTATTGTCTGCCGCAGGGGTTTCAGTTCCTATTGGTGAAGTCGTCACTACTGCAGACAATGCTTGGCTCGCTGCCCAAAAAATTGGTGGCCCAATTGTGCTAAAACCCAAAGATGGTAATCAAGGTAAGGGTGTGGTTGCCAATATTCAGACAGAAGCCCAAGTACGCGCTGGCTTTATCGTGACCCAGGCTTTTGGTAGAGACACGATTGTCGAGCGCTATGTTCCTGGTGCCGATTACCGCTTGCTGGTGGTTGGTAATCGCCTCTCTGCTGCTGCCCGCCGAGAGCCTGCTCAGATAGTAGGTGATGGCACCCATACTGTTGCTCAATTAGTAGAACTTGAGAACAAAAACCCTTTGCGAGGTGATGGCCATGCTACGGCCTTAACTAAAATTCGCTTTGATGAAATAGCCTTGGCCCACTTAGCTAGCTCTAATCTCTCTCCAATCTATATTCCTAAAACGGGTGAGCGCGTGCTTTTACGCAATAACGCCAATTTAAGTACCGGTGGTACTGCTACCGATGTCACCGATGATGTACACCCCGATGTAGCAGCTAGCGCTATTGCTGCCGCACAAATGATTGGCTTAGATATTGCGGGTGTTGATATTTTATGTGAGGCTATTTACAAACCACTAGAAACACAAGGTGGGGGGATTGTTGAAGTTAATGCAGCGCCTGGCTTACGCATGCATCTCAAACCTTCTTATGGTAAGAGTCGACCCGTCGGTGAAGACATCATCAATATGATGTATGCCTTGGGCGAGGATGGCCGCATTCCGGTGGTGGCAGTGACAGGCACTAATGGTAAAACGACAACCGTGCGCTTGATTTCTCATTTACTCAATGAGACTGGGCTGCGCGTTGGCATGACGACAACTGATGGTGTTTATATTAATAATCGCTTAATAGACACTGGGGATTGCAGTGGTCCTAAGAGTGCCCGCAATGTCTTAATGCACCCCGATACGGATGCTGCTGTTTTAGAGACGGCTCGTGGTGGAATGCTGCGCGAAGGCCTTGGTTTTGATCGTTGTGAAGTAGCCGTGGTAACCAATGTTGGTGAAGGTGATCACTTGGGCCTAAATTACATTACTAGTGTTGAAGATCTGGCGATTCTTAAACGAGTGATTGTTCAAAATGTTGCCCCCACTGGTGCGGCAGTGCTAAATGCGGCCGATCCTATTGTTGTCAAAATGGGTGATGTATGTACCGGTCGAGTGATTTTCTTTGCTCAGAACCAACATCATCCAGTCATTGCTGCGCACCGCGCTAAGAACAAAAAAGTGATCTACTTTGATGGCACTGATATTGTGGCCTCCAAAGGCGCTCGTATTTTGTTTCGTTTTCCCGTCCGTGAAATTCCTCTGACTCAAAATGGCGTGCTGGGTTTTCAGATTGAAAATGTGATGGCCTCCATTGGGGCAGCTTGGGCCTTAGGTTTAGATGCCGATAAGATTGCGAGCGGTCTTCATTCTTTTGAGAGTTCTGCCAACTCAGTACCAGGGCGCTTTAATCAGTTTCAACACAAAGGCGCTACGGTAATTGCTGACTATGGCCACAACCCAGATGCGATGCGCGCCTTAGCCAGCGCCATCTTGGCCATGAAACCCAATAAGAGCCATGTCGTCATTAGTGGTGCAGGCGATCGTCGTGACGAAGATATTCGTGATCTCACACGTATTTTGGGAAATAACTTTGACAACATCATTTTGTATCAAGATCAATGTCAACGCGGTCGCGAAGATGGTGAAGTCTTAAAACTTTTACAAGAGGGCTTAGTGGGCACCACCAAAGCAAAACAAGTAAAAGAAATCACCGGAGAATTTTTGGCCATTGATACCGCCTTAAATGATTTGGCTAGTGGCGATATCTGTTTAATCTTGATTGACCAAGTAGCCGAGTCTTTAGCCTACCTAAAAAAACAAGTACGGCCTTAAGTAGAGCCCTTCAAATAGCTTGAGAATGGTAGTGCTGCAAACGCTCGATCTCTTCCTTAGATCCCAACATGACTGAGACACGCTCATGTAAATCCGTCGGCAGCAAATCCATGATCAGTTGAGTGCCATTTGTAGAGGCACCACCAGCCTGCTCTACCAGAAAACTCATGGGATTGGCTTCGTACATGAGACGTAGTTTTCCTGGTTTATGAGGCTCACGTTGATCCCAAGGATACATAAAGATGCCACCACGCGAGAGCACGCGATGGACATCGGCCACCATCGAAGCAATCCAGCGCATATTAAAGTCCTTATCCCGCTCCCCACTGACGCCAGCAAGGCATTCTTCAACATAGCGACGCACTGGCTGTGCCCAATGACGCATGTTAGACATATTGATGGAAAACTCTTTAGTCGAATGTGCAATCTCGACTGCATGCTTGATTAAGACAAATTGTCCTGTGACCTTATTTAAGGTAAACATCGCCACACCATCACCTAAAGTTAAGGCCATGGTTGTTTGGGGGCCGTACACCACATAACCAGCTGCCACTTGGTGACGGCCTGATAACAAAAAGTCAGAAGTTTGCAAAGGCGCTGTAGGATCTTGCTTTTTCAGTACAGAAAAAATAGTACCAATGGATACATTGACATCAATATTTGAAGATCCATCTAATGGATCAAACAGCAATAAATAATCACCAGTACCGCGCACTACCATCGGTAATTCTATTTCTTCAGAGGCTAATCCAGCCAATGATTGGCAAGCTTGCACACCTTCAATGAGTAAATCATTAGCAATCACATCGAGTTTTTGTTGAACTTCACCTTGGACATTACCAGTGCCAGCAGAGCCTAATAAGCCAATTAAGGCTCCCTGCGCTACTTCATGACTCAAGGTAGTACAGGTATCAGCCACAGCGATCAGCAGCTCTTGAAGACCAGCAGGCACAGCCACGCCCTTTACCTTGGCAGTCTCTAAATATTGCTTGAAATGGATATTGAAGTTAGGTGATGCAGTCAAAGGGTGGTTCTCCGTAGATCTAATATTAGTGCCTATTTTGCCTTGTTCGAAATCAAAATGCCAAAACCAAAGCATTTTGACTATTAAATAGGAAATTAAGCACTTCAGCTTACTCAATCTGAACTAGATTGATGTTTTATTTGATGTTAATACACATCATTATTGATGAGGAAAGCAAATGAGAACAACCGTCACAATGGATGATGACCTTTACCAAAGAGGGTTAGAGCTTGCAGACCCAGGCATGGGCAAAGCTGACCTTTTTCGCGAGGCAATGCATGTTTTTATCAGAGTGGAGATCGGAAAACGTCTTGCAGCATTGGGTGGAAAGGCGCCAGATATGAAAAATATCCCCCGCCGCAGATCAAAGAATGGCTAATAATAATGACAATGGTTTTAGCTGATACTTCAGTATGGGTAGCGCATTTTAGGAAGGCTGGCATTTCTCTGCAATCACTCTTAATTAATGACCAAATACTCTGTCACCCACTTGTCCTTCTTGAGCTTGCGTGTGGATCACCCCCATCCCCCAGAATAAAAACCTTGAACCAATTAAAAGATTTGCGACAGGCAACAGTAGCAACAACGCAAGAGATGCTAGATTTTGTGGAAAAAAATATGCTCTATGAATCAGGATGTGGAGCAATCGACATCTCAATGCTCGCATCAACGCTATTATCAGAAAATGCTCTCATCTGGACATTTGACAAAAAATTAGAGGCTCTCGCCGTTCGACTAGGCATTGCATATCAAGAGAGATTTCACTGAAATAAGCACCGATGCACAATGCAAGGGATGCCGTTTTCAGGCGATTTCTCTCTAGGGCCCTAAAGCCTTAGTAACGACTTCTTTCACATCAGCAGAGAGTGTTTGACAGTCAGCTACCTGCTGTAAAGCGTGATGCATATGAGCCTGATAAGGCTGTGCAAAGTGACGCCAGCGATCTAACCCTCTCGCTAAGCGAGCAGCAACTTGAGGATTAACTAGGTCTAAAGCTAAGACAGATTGTGCCCAAAATGCATACCCACTGCCGTCAGGCTGATGAAAGCTTGCGGGGTTGTTCATACAAAACGTATGAATCACACTGCGGACTCGGTTGGGGTTATTCATTTTGAATGCTTGATGGTGAACTAAGCGCTTGACCTCTTCTAGAGTGGATATGGCACCCTTGATTGGCGGGCGACTCGATTGCAAGGCAAACCATTTATCGATCACCAAAGCATCATCAGCAAAGCGAGTATGAAAGTCTTCCAAACAAGCGCTTGCCAATACACTTCCATGAACGACTAAGGTCGCCAACGCAGCATAACGATCTGTCATATTGTCAGCCGTTTGATATTGATTTACTGCCATAGGCGCCCAAAGGAGGGGTTCAGCCTCTAGCAACATACTCAGAGCAAGATTTTTAAGAGCCCGCTTACCAGCACTGACTGCATCAGGGCTAAATGGTCCTGGTGTTTGCATCTGCTGATAGAGAGCAGCCCACTCTAACTTAAGCTCACTAGCCATTGCATGACCAAATGCTTTGCGAGAACGATAAATTTGTTGTGGATCTACGCTGGTGCACTGCTCATATAAATAGGCTTGGGCTGGCAGCGTTAATGCCAACTCTTTAAATGCAGGATCTAAGTCAGGTTCAAGCAAAATTTGACGATAGGCCTTCATCAGTGCCTTATCTGGTAAACGATTTTCTAGAATCATTTGCATTGCCAATTTTTGGCCTGCCTCCCACCGATTAAAAGCATCATCGTCACCTGAAAACAAAGTAATTAAATCGGTTTCGCTTTGATCAAAATCTAAATTAATCGGAGCTGAGAAATCCCGGTTAATCGACAACACAGGACGCTGAGTGATATGGTCAAATGTCCATGATTGCTGCTCTTGAGTAAGCTCGAGTAAATGCTCTGGCTGATCTTTGGCAGATGTCAGCAAGCGTATTTTTAAGGGAATATGAAATACTTTTTTTTCTAACTGCTCTAAATTCTCTAATCCCTCTAACTCGGCGCTGCTGACAGGGCAGCTTTGGGTTAAGCTTAAGTGGTATTGCAAGGTATTGACATCGTATCGTTCATGTACCGCCACGCGGGGAGTGCCAGCTTGGCTATACCAATGTCCAAATTGAGAAAGATCGCGCATATTCGCATCGGCCATGGCAGCTAAGAAATCATCGCAGGTCACGGCTTGACCATCATGGCGCTTAAAGTATAAGTCCATACCTTTGCGAAAACCCTCTACGCCTAATAGGGTTTGATACATACGCACGACTTCAGCCCCCTTCTCATAGACCGTTACGGTATAAAAGTTATTAATTTCTTGATACTCATCGGGGCGGATGGGGTGAGCCATGGGACCGGCATCTTCTGGAAATTGCAACTGACGTAATAGACGCACATCTTCAATGCGCCTTACCGCCCTACCCGATTGGCTAGCCATTTGATCAGCAGAGAACTCTTGATCACGAAAGACGGTTAAACCTTCTTTTAAGGAAAGCTGAAACCAATCACGACAGGTCACCCGATTACCCGTCCAGTTATGAAAATACTCGTGCGCTACTACGCTTTCAATATTGGCAAAATCAGCATCGGTGGCAGTTTGTGCTTGGGCTAATACGTACTTAGTATTAAAAATATTTAAACCCTTGTTCTCCATCGCCCCCATATTAAAATCACCTACCGCAACAATCATAAAGCGCTCTAAATCGAGCTCTAAACCATAACGTTTTTCATCCCAATGGATCGATGCAATTAAAGAATCCATTGCATGACGGGTTTTTTGAAGATCGTGCGGCTCTACCCAGATTTGCAATAACTTCTTTGCACCACTGCTAGTGGTAATGCTTTCTTCGATGCATTGCAACTTACCAGCGACTAAGGCAAATAAATAGGATGGTTTTGGAAAGGGATCTTCCCAAATCGCCAGATGCCATCCATTTGCCAGTTTTTCTGTGCCTACTAAGTTGCCATTCGATAACAAGACGGGGTAGGCCTGTTCACGGGCCCGTAGAGTGACGCGATAACGCGCCATGACATCAGGACGATCTAAAAAATAGGTGATCTTTCTAAAGCCTTCTGCTTCACATTGAGTAAAGAAGTTGCCATTAGAAACATACAAGCCCATCAAAGAAGTATTTTTCTCTGGCACGCAAATACAAATAATTTCGACAATAAATGGAAGTTGCCCACCATTGGGAACAAAATGAACTGTGAGTGTCTCAGGTGTTAGCTCAAACTCACGGTGAGCCTGACCATTAACGCGCAAACTCACAAATTCCAGCTCATGGCCTTGTAAGACTAAAGAGGCACCCGTTTCATGACCAGCGCCAGGCAATACCTCCAAACGGCTCTTTACTATTGTTCTAGCAGGGTCTAAAGCGATGTCGAGTTCAACAAGTCCAAAGGTATAAGTAGGGGCTCGGTATTTAAGCCTGTGAAAGCTTTGCGCAAGATCAGTTTTCATCTGAGGATTTTAAGTCTGATAGTCACCCTTCATCTAGGAGGGTGACTATCTTTGGGCCTAAGCCCAAATTAAGGTGGCAAGACCAATCGCAATGAAGGTGACAGCTGCGACAGCATGCACCCATTTAATCGGCATCCGCTTGGTAAATTTCTGGCCAATCCACACTGCAGGAGCATTGGCTAGCATCATCCCCAAAGTGGTGCCAATGGTGACTGACACCACATCTGCATAGCGAGCACCTAGGGCAATAGTGGCAATTTGAGTCTTATCGCCCATCTCTGCCAAAAAGAATAAGCCTGTGGTCAGAAAAAAGACCTGTAGAGCACGATCAGCTACTTTGGAGCCGGTAGCATCATCGATATGGTCTGGAACTAAGAGCCATAAGCCAATACCCAAAAAACTCAGCCCTAGGACCCATTTGAGGACCTCTGGACTCATTAAAGTTGTTAACCACTGACCCAGAAAGGCAGCACAGGCATGGTTTGCGATAGTGGCAATGAAGATTCCAGCAATAATGGGCATGGCTTGCTTTGGATAGCGTGCGGCCAGCATCAGCGAGAGTAATTGGGTCTTATCACCCATTTCAGCTAAGGCGACTACTCCAGTAGAGAGGGTTAAGGCAGAAAGGTCCATCAATTCTTATTTTAGGTTTTTACTATCAATATCGTTAATTAATACAATTTTGCTATCAATCCAGAGCACCCTACACTATACCCATTGTGCTGAGCATGGTTAGCATTAAAAATCATAGAGGATAAATATGACATTGCGTGAAGGTAGTTTAGAGGCTCCCACCCGCCACCCCTTGGATTGGAAAAATCCCCAGTTTTACGATAAAGCCGACCTTGAAACAGAAATGGAGCGGGTTTTTGATCTTTGCCACGGCTGCCGTCGTTGTGTCAGCCTGTGTGGTTCATTTCCGACCCTCTTTGATCTAGTCGATGCAACAAAAGACTTGGAGATGTCACAGGTGGATAAGGCCGATTATCAACAAGTGGTCGACCAATGCTATCTGTGTGATGTTTGTTACATGACTAAATGTCCTTACGTACCACCACATCCTTGGAATATTGATTTCCCCCATTTAATGCTGCGCGCTAAAGCACAGAACTTTAAAGAAGATAAAACCACTTTCCGCGACAAACTCCTTTCTTCGACAGATCAACTAGGGCACTTTGCTGGTATTCCGATCGTGACTCAAGCAGTCAATGCAGTTAATAGCACTGGTCTGGCACGTTTAGTAATGGAAGGTGCCTTAGGCGTTGATAAGAATGCTTGGATTCCGCAATACGCGACTAAGACTTTTCCTCAATTAGCCACGAAATCAGAAAACTTCTCGGTGATCGATGGTAAGAAAACGTCCGGTAAGGTGGCCATCTATGCCACTTGCTACATTAATTACAACGAGCCTGGTATTGGTCAAGACCTCATTAAGATTTTGAAGCACAACCAAATTCCTTATCAGTTAGTTGATAAAGAAGCCTGCTGCGGTATGCCCAAACTAGAGTTAGGCGATCTAGAATCCGTAGCAGCTAATAAAGCAAAGAATATACCTAAACTTGCCAAGTTAGCACGGGAAGGTTATGCCATTCTGACTCCTATTCCTTCTTGTACTTTGATGTTTAAGCAAGAGCTGCCTTTGATGTTCCCAGATTGCACTGATACGCAGCTGGTAAAAGAAGCGATGTGGGATCCATTTGAATATTTCATGGCACGGAACTCTGATGGTCTTTTACATAATGACTTTACAAAAGAATTAGGGCACGTGAGCTATCACATGGCATGTCACTCTCGCGTGCAAAACGTCGGACAAAAGACCGCACAGACCCTCAGATTGGTTCCTGGCACCCAAGTCAATGTGGTTGAACGCTGCTCTGGGCACTCTGGTACTTGGGGAGTAAAGAAAGAATTTCATGAAACCGCAATGAAGATTGGCAAACCCGTCTTTAAAAGAATGGCTGAAGAAGAGCCCAATTACATTAGCTCAGATTGTCAATTAGCAGGGCATCATATTGAGCAAGGCATGGCGCAGCTTGGTTTACCTAAATCAGAAATGGCCCATCCACTCACCCTACTTGCTAAGGCTTACGGGATTTGATTTGGATTGTCTAATAATTAATTAATAAAGGAATGATGGGTATGGGAAAAATTACACGCGATAGCCTCTTAAGCCTAGAGGCTTATCACAAAGAGCGGCCAGTTTTTCGTGAGCAAGCAATTGCAGAACGGCGCTTGCGCACGGTTCATTTAGGTGATCATCTCACCATGATTTTTGAGAGTGAGTTTTTAATGCGCTATCAAATACAAGAAATGTTACGGGTAGAAAAGACCTATGAGGAAGAAGGCATTCAAGATGAATTAAATGCTTACAACCCTTTAGTGCCTAATGGCTCAGACTTTAAAGCCACCATGATGCTGGAATATCCTAATGAAGCTGACCGCAAAGTGGCGCTAGCGAAGCTAGTTGGCATCGAACACCAAATGTTTATTGAGGTAGAAGGACAAGCACGCGTGTACGCAATTGCAGATGAAGATCTTGAGCGCTCTACCGAAGAAAAAACTTCAGCAGTACATTTCATGCGCTTTGACCTAACAAGCGACATGAAGAAAGCCTTGAAGGCTGGCGCTCAGATGATGGTGGGTTGTGACCATACAGAATACCCTATGCATGTCAAAACCCTTTCACCCGAAACGCTAGCCTCCTTGGTTGCTGATTTAAGTTAAAAGCTCTTCAGCCGAGACAAAATCAAGTTGCTGAGCTTGTGCTACGGGCGCTGAAGTAAGAACCCCGCGATGCACACTTAAACCATTGCGTAAGTGATGATCACCAGCCATAGCCATGAGTCCTCGATTAGCTAGTGCCTCAACAAAGGGATAAGTCGCATTGGTTAAGGCAAATGTCGAGGTACGCGCTACGGCACCTGGCATATTGGCTACGCAGTAATGGACCACACCGTCTACTAAATAGGTGGGGTCTGTATGCGTAGTGGGTCTTGATGTTTCAAAGCACCCCCCTTGATCAATCGCCACGTCGACTACCACTGCACCTTTTTTCATCTTACGAACCATTTCTCGCGAGACCAACTTTGGTGCAGTCCCGCCTGGTAACAAGACTGCGCCAATCACTACATCTGCCTCACATACTTCAAACTCCACTAACAGGGGATCTGCATAAAAGGTTCTCACCCGATTACCGTAAAGCATATCTACCTGTCTTAAGCGATCAATATCTCGATCAAAGATACAAATATCCGCACCCATACCCACAGCCATTTGCAATGCATTGCGTCCAACAACCCCCGCACCTAAAATGACCACCTTAGCTGGTGATACGCCCGGCACTCCCGCCATCAAAATGCCTAAACCGCCATGTGTCTTTTCTAAATGCGCAGCTGCCGCCTGAATCGACATCCGACCGGCAACCTCACTCATGGGAGCTAAGAGAGGTAAGGCACCATTTATTGCGGTAACAGTCTCATAGGCAATACAAGTAGCACCAGAGTCAATCAATGCTTGAGTCTGTTTTGGATCTGGCGCGAGATGCAAATAGGTAAATAAAATTTGATCCTCACGCAACATTGCACACTCTTGTGCCTGTGGCTCTTTCACCTTCACCACCATTTGGGCTTTAGCAAAAACTTCAGCAGCGCTATTAATTAAGCTTGCACCAGCTAAGCGATAGGCCTCATCGCTAAGACCAATTTGCTCACCCGCACCGCGCTGCACCAAGACAGAGTGGCCTTGTTTGCATAAGCCCTTCACATTACCTGGGGTCAAGCCAACTCGAAATTCATTATTTTTTACTTCTTGAGGTAAGCCAATAATCATTGATATCTCCTTATTTAAATTCACGACTATGTTTTGTTTTGCGATGCAGCCCCACGAGATAGAACATGACTAGATACACACCTAAAAGACATGGACCTAATATCAGCGCAATCCGTGCATCCTCATGAAAGCCCATTAAAACCACTACTAAGGCAATAAACGCTAAAGCAAACCATGAGGAATAGGGCCACCAAGGGGTTCGATAAGCTAGCTGTGCAATCTGTGCTTTGCTTAATGAACGGCGAAACTGAAGTTGAGTAATCAAAATAGAAATCCACACCATCAAACCAACAAAAGTAACGGCGGCCATGATGTACTGAAAGGCTTTATCGGGCACAAAATAATTGAGCACCACACCAGTCATACTGACTACGACCGTGGCAATCACAGCACGATGGGGTACACCCGACTTTGACAAACTTGCAAATGGTGCAGGGGCATAACCATTGACTGATAAGGCATACAAAAGTCGACCGCCACTAAAAATACCTGCATTACAGGATGACAAGGCAGCAGTAATCACCACAAAGTTGATCAAACCGGCAGCTTCACGCAAGCCAATTCTTTCAAACATCACCACAAATGGGCTGCCGTGTTGCCCGACTTCATTCCAAGGGAAGATCGCCAGAATCACGAAGATTGCGCCCATGTAAAAAATCAAGATACGCCATGCTAATGAATCAATCGCCATTGGAATGGTTTTGCGTGGGTTCTCAGCTTCACCGGCAGATAGCCCAATCATTTCAATTCCGACATAGGCAAACAAGACCATCTGCAAGGAAAGCAACATGCCAGTAATGCCATTCGGAAAGAAACCGCCATGTATCCAAAGATTGCTCAAGCCAACAGGATTCCAATCATTAGTAAAACCAAAAAAGATTACTGATCCACCTAAAGCAATCATGGCCACAATGGCAACCACTTTGATTAAAGCAAACCAGAACTCAAATTCTCCGAAGACTTTGACCGCAATCAGGTTAATTAAACCCATCATCACAATAGAAGAGAGTGCCCAGATCCACTGCGGGGTTTCCGGAAACCAGATGCCCATATAAATCCCCACGGCAGTGACTTCAGCAATGCCCACGACGATCCAATAAGTCCAGTAACCCCAACCCACCATATAACCCGCAAGCGGACCAACGTAGGTATTAGCGTAAGCAGCAAAAGACCCTGCTACTGGCTCATGTACTGCCATTTCACCGAGGGTACGCAAAACGATGAAAGCCACAATGCCGGCTAGTAAATAACCTAAAAGAATGGAAGGCCCGGCAATTTGAATTGCACTTGCTGAGCCAAGAAATAATCCCACGCCGATTGTTGACCCTAAAGCCATCAAGCGAATATGTCGTACTTTTAGGTGGCGTTTTAAGCCCGTATGTTCAGTCTGCAAAAGAGACCTCCTTTCGATTTGTCGTTGGCAAATTACCAACGATGCAAAGTCTAGGGAGGAGTTTGAAGATGCACTAGGGGGTCAAAATACTTAAAGTGATAAAGCAGATAAATATGAGCGCCTAAAAAAACGTGTTTCATATCAATAGGGGCTCAGAGGGAAGCAACTAAATTAATGCTGACACGAGAATCAGTAATATCCTACAGGGATTCCCCTTAAGGAATTCACTACAATTTGCTCAGTTTTTAATTTTGCAGGGCAAGGAGATTCAAAATCTCGGCTGCTGCTGCTAAACCACAAGCGGCAGTTACCATCACAGTTGAGCCGTAGCCTGAACAAGCTAAACCGCCGGTAGACGCACCCGCACGAGGTTCATGAGAGTAAATCGCCCGTACGCCTATTTTCTTTTTCAGATTTCTGGAAAAACCATGATCTTGTCTTAGCCCTTGACGAACTTTTGCTAACAAAGCATCTTGCTCTGTTCTTGAAAGATCGTCACAACGTACCGAAGTAGGATCAGTCTTGCCACCAGCAGCCCCACACATCACCAAGGCGCGCTGATTAGCTACTGCCCAAACAGCTAAAGCAATTTTAGTTTGTACTGAGTCAGTGGCATCTAATACCAAAGCATCGGCAGGAATAATCTGGTCCAGATTACCAGGCTCCAAAAACTCATCCCAAGATGTCAGTTTGATAGCGGGGTTAATTAAACGAACTCGCTCACCCATTGCTTGGACTTTGGCTTTACCGTACTCACCTTCTAGTGCATGCAATTGACGATTGGTATTACCCTCAGAAATATGGTCAAGATCAACCAATACAAGGTGGCCAATACCAGTTCGTGCCAGCGCTTCAGCGGCCCATGAACCAACTCCTCCCAAACCAGCTACCACCACTGTCGCATCCTGAAAACGCTCGCGCAACTCTAGGCCGTAGAGCCGAGCTACACCCCCAAAACGACGATCTTCTGGTTGGTCAGGTGTACTGTCTTCTCTCTTGTCTTGCGTCATAACTTCTCTTTATACTGAACAAATGGACTCTATTGCACAACTTCGCAAAAATTACACTCTTGGACAACTCACTGAAACTGAGGTACCGCTCGATCCCTTAGCCTTATTTGAGGTTTGGTTTGATCAAGCCGTAAAAGCGCAATGTCCCGAACCCAATTCCATGACTTTGGCTACCGCCGATCAAGCAGGCAATCCATCTGCCCGTATTGTCTTACTAAAAGGCGTTGAGCAAAATGCATTTACCTTTTTTACCAACTATGAAAGTCAAAAAGGGCAAGAATTAGCGATTCGTCCCCAAGCCGCCCTTCTGTTTCATTGGCATGAGTTAGAGCGCCAGATTCGGATTAAAGGCGTAGTAGAGCGCCTGACCCCCGCACAAAGTGATGAGTATTTTCATTCTCGACCAAGTGCCTCCAGAATTGGTGCTTGGGCCTCACCCCAAAGCACCAAGATTCCGAATCGAGAATTTCTTGAGCAATCTGAAGCAAAGTACCAGATGCAGTTTGGTGAGACACCACCTCGTCCTAAGCATTGGGGTGGTTACCGTTTGTGCCCAACCGAATTTGAATTCTGGCAAGGACGGCCATCACGCCTACATGACCGTATCCTCTACCAGTTAGAAGGTAGTACATGGCGCATTGCTAGGCTAGCGCCTTAAGCTCGCATTCAGACTATTTAAATAAATTCAGGGGCAATAAGCGCTTTAAATTTGGCTCTAAATTTTGCCAGCTTGGGCGCCACGACTGCCATGCAATAGCCTTGCCCTGGGTGCTGACGGAAATAATCTTGGTGATAATCTTCCGCCGGATAAATAGTGGGGGCTAACTCAATCTGCGTGACGATAGGCCTTGAATAAATACCTGATGCGATGAGTTCGCCCACAATCTCATGAGCTATCTTCTCTTGTGCTTGGCTGTGCGTAAAAATCACTGAGCGGTATTGCGTGCCATGATCATTACCCTGATAGTTCAAAGTCGTAGGATCATGAATAACAAAAAAGATTTCCAATAAATCACGAAAAGAAACTATTTGGGGATCAAAGTACACATCCACAATTTCTGCATGGCCGCTCAAGCCACTACAGACAGACTCATAAGTCGGGTTAGGTCTAGCGCCACCCCCATAGCCCGAGACGACTGCTTTTACCCCAGAAATTTGCTGATAAACCGCCTCTAAGCACCAAAAACACCCCCCGCCAAGGGTGGCGCGCTCCAAGTGGCTCTCGTTTTTATGCTTGATTTCATTCATGGCTTTATCCTAATGCCTTATTCAATCGCTTGCTTGTAACCCACACGCCCAATACCCATGAATCGTTTTACGCTCCAATTAGATGAAATCAAGGCAGCTTATGCTGCAGAACCCAACCCTAGTCTAGAGGTTCGACTAGAGCGTATCGGGCGCATTGAACAAATGCTCGAAGCAAACGAAGAAAAGATTTGCAAAGTACTAGAAGCCGATTTTGGGGTACGGCATCCGCTAGAAAGTAGATTAGCAGAGTTTCAGATGGTGTATCAAGCGTGCAAATACACCCGCAAGCATCTCAAAGAGTGGCTCAAGCCTACTCTTGTAGAAACCCCACTCTCGATGGGCGCCTCCCATGCATGGACCCAAGCCCAATCGATTGGCGTGGTGGGCATCATGAGTCCTTGGAACTACCCAGTACAACTAGCACTGACACCAGCCATTGCTGCTCTTGCTGCAGGTAATCGCGTTTGGCTCAAGCCTTCAGAAAGAAGTTCGCGCACTTCAGGATTTTTAGCTAGCTTGATTCAGGAGTACTTTCACCCTACTGAATTTTGTGTCACCACCGGAGATGCGCAAGTTGCGCAATCGTTTGCTGAACTTGCGTTTAATCATCTCTTTTTTACTGGCTCAGAAAGCATTGGCAAAAAAGTTATGCTGGCTGCTGCAGAACATTTAACCCCAGTTACCTTAGAGTTAGGTGGCAAGTCCCCTGCCATCATTGATACTTCTGCCAATCTCAGAGATGCGGCAGGTAGCGTGATTTATGGGAAGTTACTAAATGGCGGTCAAACCTGCATTGCTCCAGATTATGTTTTAGTGCAAGCAAGTAATCGCGATGCCTTCATTGAGCAATTGCAGTTAGCAGCTCAAACGCAATTCTCAAGCCCTGCCCAATTAACAGGCCCCATTGATCAAGAGCAGTTATTACGCTGGCAGCACTTAGTGCGCGATGCCGCTGATCGTGGCGCTCAAATCATTCCTTTGCTAGATTCCCAACACAGTCAATCAAATCCATTTGCGCCCGTCATCCTAGTAGATGTCTCTGAAGATGCCCTGATCATGCAAGAAGAGATCTTTGGGCCTATCTTGCCTTTGCTCACGGTTAGCGATACCTTAGCAGCCATCGAGTTTATTAATAGAAGACCGAATCCTTTGGGCTTGTATTGGTTTGGTAAAGATAAAGCTAATCTGCAGCGTGTTTTAGATGACACTCGCTCAGGGGGTGTGACCATCAATGACACCTTATTACATGTGACTGTTGAAGGCCTACCTTTTGGTGGTATTGGCGCTAGTGGTATGGGGGCTTACCATGGCAAAGCGGGTTTTGAAACATTTAGTCATCGCAAATCTGTTTTAGAAGTACGTGGATTTTTTGGTCTCAAGCTCTTTAGCGGTACTAAGCTTGCACGCCCACCTTATGGACCTAGGGTAGAGCGTTTGTTGCGATGGTTGCGTTGATTGCGATAATAATTTGTCAAATTGGAACTTGCTCTACAGCAGTAGTTTTCCGGCAAAGCCAATCAATAGCACTCCAACAAAAGCCCACAGTAAGGCAGCATAACGTGGATGCTGTTCAAAGTATTTTAAAAAGAATTGCCCAGTAAAAATCAAGCCTATTAAATAAGTCATACTTAAAAACTGCAAGACAGTTGCTAGATATAAAAAGGTTTGTAACGGATGCGTATAAGCTGGTTGTATGAATTGCGCAAAAAAAGACACAAAGAAAAAGATTGATTTAGGATTGGTTAAAGATAAGGTCAAGGCTGCTAGCGTAGGATGCACACTGTCTAAGTAATTGTTACTTTTAAGTACATCAATTACCTGGGTAGATTTTTTCCAGCGCTCCATACCAACCCGAATTAAGCTATATCCCATAAAGGCCAGATATACCGCACCTAAAGTTCGCAAAATATTAAAAATAACCGGCGAAGAATTTAGCAAAGTGGCAGCGCCCAACGCAACCGCTATCATCAAAATGGCATCGCCAATGAAGATTCCGAATGCAGCCCAGGCACCTGCTTGCCAGCCCCTACGCGAAGTAATCGTTAAGACATAAAGTGAGTTTGGGCCCGGAAACAAGATCGTAAGGATAGTTCCCAGCAGGTAAGTGGGGAAATCAATAATGCCGAAATTTGAGGGTGTGAAAAGCCATTCCATCGAGATATGATAATTAATTTGGGGAAAACCCTTGCATTAATCTTCTTAAAATGTCAAAATAAGAGGCTTTTTCAAGCAATTTGATTCATCGCCCCCAGCTATATTTCAGCAAGTAGTTTAGAAGTCATAAACACTTAACGCTGCCGCTTGTCTGATGGTCGATGCCTTTGACCATCGCACTCAAAAAAACAAAGAGTGTACATACGGAGACATCCTTTAACAGGGATGAGTAATAGCATGACTTTTTCTAAAGAAACTAAACACGAGTCCGCGGACTCAAAGCAAACTGGAGATTCATTTCAGTCTTTTGGCTTAGCAGCCTCACTTCTTAAAAACGTTGCTGACTTGGGTTTTACCCAAGCCACCGAAGTTCAGGCTCAGGTTATTCCTGCAGCGCTGACTGGGGTTGATTTATTGGTCAGCAGCCAAACCGGTAGCGGCAAAACCGCAGCCTTTTTATTGCCTTTAATTAATCAACTGATTGAAGAAATTCCTAAAAACTCACCTGCACCAGGTCGCGCACAACCTAAAGTATTAGTGCTCTGCCCTACCCGTGAATTAGCTCAACAGGTTACCGCCGATGCAGTGAACTTAGTTCGCGGCCTTAAAGGTATCCGTATCGCTACGATTATGGGTGGTATGCCTTATGGCAAGCAGATCCAAGCTCTAAAAGGCGCATCCTTAGTGGTGGCGACCCCAGGACGTTTGCTCGACTTGTGCGATAGCAAAGCCATTCACTTAACAGATGTAAAACAACTCGTGATAGATGAAGCTGATCGCATGCTTGACATGGGATTTGCTGACGATCTCGAAGCAATCGACAAACGCTGTTCTGGTCGTAACCAAACTTTAATGTTCTCTGCTACTTTTGCGCCAAAAATTATGTCTTTGGCAAATGAGTTAACGACTAACGCTAAACGTATTGAGCTTGCTCATGCTGGCGATAAGCATGCCAATATTGAGCAGAAGTTACATTGGGCTGATAGCACATCGCATAAACATAAAATGCTTGAACACATTTTGGCGGATGCCTCTTTGGACCAAGCAGTGGTATTTGCTAGCACCCAAGTTGAAAGTGAAAAAATTGCTGACACTTTGCGTGCTAACGGTTACGAAGCAAGCGCCTTACATGGTGCCATGCCTCAAGCTGTTCGCATGCGTCGTCTTGAGTCCCTTCGTAAAGGTCATACCAAGATTTTGGTAGCAACTGATGTGGCTGCTCGCGGCATCGATGTGCCTCGTATTAGTCACGTGATTAACTTTGGCTTGCCCATGAAACCAGAAGACTATACGCACCGCATTGGTAGAACGGGACGTGCTGGTCGTAATGGAGTTGCAATCACCTTGGTTGAACATCGTGATCGTGCCAAGATTCGTAATATTGAGCGTTTTACACAGCAAGATATCGTTGCCTCAGTTATCGCTGGTCTTGAGCCACAAGCTAAACCTAGCTTTGGTGGCGGTGGTGGTCGCTCTGGTGGTGGCGGTGGTGGTGGTCGCTCTAGTGGTGGCGGTGGCCGTTATGGCTCTGGCGCACGTTCAGAATCTCGTTCTGGCGGCGGTGGCGGCAATCGCTCTGGCAACCATTACGAATCACGTTCATCGGATTCTCGTCCAGCATCTGCCGGTGACTCACGTCCAGGCAACCGTTTTGCAGATTCACGTCCTGCACGCTCTGCGGATTCACGTCCAAGTAGTGGCAACCGTTCTGGCGACTCGCGTCCGTCTGCTGGCCCCCGTTTTGCTAAACCCAAAACTGGTGGTCAACGTAGAAACTTCAGCGGTAGTTAAACATGTCTCACCGTAGTCGTCTCCGTTCTATATGGAATCGAGTCGATTCCGGTGAACTACATCAAGCGCCACGCAAGTGGCAGTCTTGGTTAAGCGACACTGGATCTTTAACCCAAAAAATTGAGCGGGCTATCGGCCACAAACTAGAAGTATTAGTTCTGAAAGATTCCCGCCAAAACCTCAATAGCGACGAAAGTCGCTATTTTCATTTCAGAATCAGACGCTGTCGGGTGCGCGAAGTATTACTTTGTTTAAACCAAGTACCGCTCGTGATGGCTCATAGCATCATTCCCACTACTAGTTCGTGTGGTAGTAATCACCCCATACTGCGTTTAGGCAAACGCCCTTTGGGAGCAGTGTTGTTTGCTAAGACTCATCAGCACAGCAAACAAAAAGCGCGGCGTGAGATAGCCCATTTAGATCAGCACAATGTTCTTTGGAAAAAAAGCGCTAAAAGGTATCCCGACCTACCATCACCAGTTTGGGGCCGGCGTACTCTCTATAGCTTAAAAGGCCGCCCCTTGCTAGTAACTGAAATATTTTTACCTAGCCTACTGAGCTATCAAGCCAAATCTTAGCTGCCTCAATTAATGCAGTATCTCCTGGCTCGCTAGTAAATACCTCACCAAATCCAATCTGCTCAGCCGCATCAGCAATCTGATGATGTGAACAGATGGCGCTAGCCGTATGTAATGTTTGTAAGAATTGATCTTTCATTACCTTACCCAAGTAACGGACTGCCTCGGACGAAGTTAGCAACCACAGCGACTGAGAAAAATCCATCTCTTGAATAGCTTCCCAGACTGGGCTATCCAAATCCAAAGGGACTCTGGAATAAACCGAAATCGGCTCGATGCTAGCGCCGGCTTTCTTGAGGGTATCGGCTAACCATTCTCGCCCACCCTCACCTTTAAAAATAACGACTTTACGTCCAACCCAATCCCAATTGCGTTTTTGCAACTCTAACCAAAGTCCTTCAGAGTCCCATTGCTCATGGTGTTGGGGAATAATAATGGAAGTAGATGAACCAGCCAAGCCAATGCCATGGTTGCGCAATGCCTGCTCACTGCTACCGCCCATAACACCAATTGGAATCGGTTTTTTAGCCAACTCATCCCAAGACCTTTTGAGTAAACGCATAACGCATTCAATCGCATTGGGACTAACAAAGATCGCTAGGTCAGCATCGCTTAAGGCCACAGTGATGTGCTCAGTAAGTTGGTCATCATTTTTAGGAACGATGGTGAGTAAGGGTAAAGAGATGATTTTTGGAAAATCTTGTCTACTGACCTCGCTATTGAGCAAACTCGCATTGAGCAACTCCAGCAATTGTTGCGCTTGCCCGCTAGGACGAGTGATCACAATGGTCTTGGTACTCATCTTGCTTAACTTACTTTGGCAAGCCATGAGGCAATAAACTCACCGCGCCCTGCGCAATTAAATCTTGCGCAACAGCCAAGCCTAAAGCTTCTGCATCAGCCACCGTTGTTACCAATGATTGGGCATTAGCAAGGCAAATAGCAGAGCCATCGACACTGGCAACAAAGGACCGAATATGCATCTGATCTTGATCCCAAGAGGCGTAAGCAGCTAAAGGCACTTCACATGAACCGCCTAATTGACGCGATACCATCCGCTCGGCAGAAACGGCCAATAAGGTCGATAGGTCATTGAGTGGAGCAAGCCATTGCTTAATGTCAGGGTGCTTACACAAGGTTTCAATTCCGAGGGCACCTTGACCAGCAGCGGGGGTATAGGGGTCAAAGGGCAGCAAAGCTTTGATACGCACCTCAAGGCCTAAACGCTTTAAACCGGCGGCGGCCAAAATAATGGCTTGATATTGGCCACGATCAAGCTTTGCCATACGAGTATCTAAATTACCTCTTAAGGGCACAATCTCTAGATGAGGGAAATGGGCTCGCAAAACTGATTCACGGCGTAAGCTAGAAGTACCTACTACTGCGCCGATAGGCAGATTTTCTAGGCTGTCATAGTCATTCGATACAAAGGCATCTCGGGCATCTTCTCGCGCCATCACACAACTTAAATCGAAGCCTTCTGGCATCACCATCGGCACATCCTTTAGCGAATGAACCGCCAAATCAGCGCGCCCATCCTCTAAGGCAGCCTCGAGTTCTTTGACAAAGAGGCCTTTACCACCAACCTTGGACAGGGCCCTATCTAAGATTTGATCCCCTCGGGTAGTCATACCCAATATCTGGACATCGCAGTCTGGATAACACTTTTTAAGGCAATCTCGCACATGTTCGGCCTGCCACATGGCAAGACGGCTCTCCCGAGAAGCAATAATTAAGCGCCTTGGGGTACTCAGGGGGGTAGAAATATGGGTTTGGGACATAACATTTAAAATAATCAAAGACCTACACCAATATACTGTGTTTATGAGCTCATCAAAAAATTCCTTAGCCAACAAAGCCCAAGCTTGGTCGGCTCGTTTTACCGAACCCGTTGACGAACTGGTACAGCGCTATACCGCGTCTATCGGTTTTGATCAACGTTTTGCCCTAGTCGACATTGCAGGATCTTTGGCGCACGCCCAAATGCTGGCTGATAAAAAGATTATTAGCGCCCAGGATTTAGCGGATATTCAAAGGGGAATGGCGCAAATTGAGACAGAAATCCAAGCGGGGCAATTTAATTGGCAACTGGCCTTAGAGGATGTCCATCTTAATATAGAGGCCCGCTTAACCGAATTAGTGGGTGATGCAGGCAAGCGTCTTCACACTGGTCGGTCACGCAATGACCAAGTCGCTACTGATTTACGTTTGTGGTTGCGTGCTAGCGTAGATGAAATCACCCTCTCTTTAAAAACCTTGCGCGAGGCTCTCTTAGATCTGGCCCAAAAGCATGCCGGCACAATCATGCCAGGTCATACGCATCTGCAAGTTGCTCAGCCCATTACTTTTGGTCATCACCTGATGGCCTATTTTGAAATGTTTAGCCGTGATGCCAGCCGCTTAGCCGATTTACGCGCTCGCTTTAATCATCTGCCATTAGGTGCAGCTGCTTTAGCTGGCACTACCTATCCAATTGATCGTGAGCAAGTAGCCCGTGCTTTAGGATTTGATGGTATCTGTAATAATTCTTTAGATGCTGTATCAGATCGTGATTTTGCTATCGAGTTCTGCGCTTTTGCTGCTATTTTGATGATGCATGTCTCGCGCTTATCCGAAGAGCTTGTGCTTTGGCTTAGCCCACGCTTTGGATTTATTGATTTACCAGATCGCTTTTGTACTGGCAGCTCGATCATGCCGCAAAAGAAAAATCCTGATGTTCCAGAATTAGCGCGTGGTAAGACTGGTCGCGTCTATGGTGACCTGATCGCCCTGCTTACTTTGATGAAGAGCCAACCGCTGGCCTACAACAAAGATAATCAAGAAGATAAAGAGCCGCTCTTTGATGCGGTTGATACCGTACAAGATACCTTGCGCATCTTTGCTGACATGGTGCCCCATATTGAAGTGAAAGCGGATGTCATGAAAGCTGCTGCGCAAGAAGGTTTTGCCACTGCCACGGACTTAGCAGACTACCTTGTTAAAAAAGGTTTGGCTTTTAGAGATGCCCATGAAGCTGTAGCACATGCCGTTAAAGCTTGCGTTGGCAGAGCTTGCATGTTAACTGACCTTAGCCTCTCAGAATTGCGCTTTGCCTGTGGATTGGATAATCGCCCTGAGCTGATGGGCGATGATGTTTTTGCTTTATTGACCGTAGAAGGCTCAGTAAATTCAAGGGTGCATGCTGGCGGAACAGCGCCTGCTCAAGTGCTTGCAGCAATTAAGCAGGGTCGGGCTGATCTTTAGTTTGCATGCAGTTCTGGGCAAAACTCTCCTCGTGTATTGATCAAATAAACCAATGGCTGGGCAAGGCAGCGAGCATCATGATTTTGCTATCTTGCTTTGTATCTGCGTCTAATGCCTTACTGCGCTACAGTTTAGATATCAGCAATAACTGGCCCCTCGAACTACAGTGGTATCTCTTTGCTAGCGCTGTCATGCTTGGCGCCTCATATACCCTCAAACGCAACGAACATGTCCGGGTTGATCTAATTTATTCACAACTGTCAGACCGAGGTCGTGTTTGGGTAGACCTGTTTGGACTGAGCTTATTTTTAATGCCTGCCTGTCTTTTATTTACTTGGCTGTCTTGGACCACGCTGTTTTATCCATCTTGGTTAGTGTCTGAGCACTCAGCAAATGCTGGCGGTTTAGCACGCTATCCAATTAAGTTTGTAGTGCCTTTTGGATTTTTCATGCTTAGCCTTCAAGGCCTTTCTGAAATCATCAAACGGATTGGTATGCTGCAAGGGAAAAATACCCTTCCTACTGCTGACTTTAAATACGAAAAGCCCATGCAATGATTTCTTTGCAATGGATGCCCCCACTGATGTTTGGTGGCCTGATCCTTTTTATGCTCATTGGTTTTCCGGTAGCGTTTTCTTTAATGGCAGCTGGCCTCTTTTTTGCTGGTATTGCCATTAGCCAGAATTTTTTCGACCTAGTATTTTTGCAAGCCATTCCCCAAAGAATCTTCGGCAGTGTGCTGGCTAACGATCTACTTCTAGCGATTCCCTTCTTCACATTCATGGGGGCTATTCTTGAACGCTGTGGTCTTGCAGAAGAAATGCTCGATTCTATGGGGCAACTGTTTGGACGTATTCGGGGTGGCCTTGGTTACTCTGTCATCATCGTCGGATTTATTCTAGGGGCGATTACCGGTACGGTAGCTGCTCAGGTGATCGCCATGGCGATGATCTCCCTGCCTGTGATGATGCGCTACGGTTACAACATGCGCTACGCCACGGGCGTTTTAGCCGCTTCTGGGACTATCACTCAACTAGTCCCTCCCTCATTAGTACTCATTGTGCTGGCGGACCAACTTAAAACCCAAAGTGGGAGTGCAGATGTTGGCAGTATGTATCTAGGTGCTTGGGGACCCTCACTTTTACAAATTGGTTTGTTTGCGCTTTATACCTTCTTTTTATCGCGCTTTCGTCCGAACTACTTACCAGCTGTTCCAGAAAATGAGCTCACCCTAAAAGGCTGGGCACTGTGGCAAAAATGCCTGATGGGTATTATTCCCTCCGCAGTACTGATCTTCTTGGTGCTAGGCACCATCATGACAGGAATCGCTACTCCTACTGAATCGGGTGCCATGGGAGCAGTGGGCGCCCTAGGTTTAGCCTGGCTGCGGCGTAATAGTATTTCTAATTTAAAGGGTTTAATTCAAGAGGCCTACCAAAACACCATGCGCATCACCTCGATGGTGGTATTTATATTAATTGGCTCAACCTGCTTCTCGGTTGTCTTTCAGGGGGTCGATGGGGGATTTTGGGTGGAAGAACTCTTCTCTAATTTACCAGGTGGTTGGATTGGTTTTTTAGTGGTCGTCAATCTTTTTGTTTTCTGCTTAGCCTTCTTCTTAGATTTCTTTGAGATCGCATTTATTGTGGTGCCCATGTTGGCACCGGTTGCTGTCAAAATCCTCTCACCCGTACTTCTCGCTTCCATGAATGGCAACCCACAAGCTGCAGCGAGCGCAGCCCTCGTATGGTTTGGGGTAATGCTCTGCGTGAATATGCAAACTTCGTTTATGCACCCCCCATTTGGCTTTGCTCTTTTCTACCTCAGAGGTGTAGCCCCCAAGGAAGTCAAAAGCAGTGATATTTATTGGGGAGCATTGCCTTGGGTTGGCTTGCAACTCATCATGGTCGTTGTGGTGGCAGCTTTTCCTGCGCTAGTCACCACCTTACTAGATAAGCCCGCTGCAGTAGTGCAAAGTGAAGAGTTTAATTTTTTGAATAACGAGCAAGCAAAACCAGAAATACCTTCAAAACCAGTAGATGAAGATGCCCCAGTAGTTTTTCAATTGGATAAACCAGTCAAGTAAGCCTTAGAGCTAAGCCTTAGAACTCATCTGGTTCGGTAAAGATTTTAGGAATTCGGGTAACTAAAATCTCCTTAGAAACTGCCATAGATTCATTGGAATTGGACTCTAATTTGTCACGCAAATGAATGCAATCTGCTCTGTGTTGGCAGTTAGGCAAAGTGCCATCTTGCAAGCGTGTGTGGTGGTCGACACAAAAATCCTGACTCCAACTACCGTCTAATGGACAAGAATCACTTTTTTTCATATGCCTCCCAAGGTCAATCCCCATTTTCTTAAATAAGTGCAGAGATAGTGAATATGGAAAGTGTAAGTGTAAATTTTCGCTGGTGGTGCAGGAAAACCTAGGTGTTAACCGTTGCCCATTTGATCTACATCAAATATGCTGCGCTGCTTTTCAAATAGACCATCCTTGCTTTAACTCTAGGGAGTTAATGAGTTACTAAAATTTCAAAGTAGATACGAATTCAGATGGCAGCAGCCGTGGCTTTGCTGGCGTTGATCGGTCAGGAGTGCCAATATTAATAAAACATAAAGGATCCTCGTATTCTTTTAGTTTAAATAGCTCTCTAATGGGATTCATATACATTGATTTGCCACTGGTAGGGCTAGCACCAAATCCCATTGCATGCGCCATCAAGAAGATATTTTGGATAGCACAACCCGCGCAAATAATGCGCTCACTTAGGGGTACATCTGACTCAGTCCCCCTAGCATTTACAATCGCTAGCATCACCATGGGGGCTCGATGAGCTTTGACCATAGCATCTTGTACTTGCTGCTCAGTAGCTAGTGGATCTCTCTCTAACAAAGCCCTGGCAAAGGCATCGGCAAGCAAACCTCTGCTTTCTTGTGGGCAGATCACTATTCTCCAAGGACGCGTCAAATTATGGTCTGGCGCAGAGGCGGCCATAGTGAAAATCACCTCTAATTGGGCAGGGCTTGGGCCTGGCTGAAATAAGCGCTTAGGCAAAAATGATTGCCTAGAAGAGATTAGCGCTTCAGCCATTTCGGTTGTTTGTTTATTCAACATGTTTTTGGATCCCCATCAAAATGATCGTCTGCGTAAGGGCCTGTACCGCAATTATCTGCATAGTGCGCTGGAATAAACTTTCCTTCGCTAACATCAAATACCTGGATTTCACCTTCTTCAATGACGTAATACCAACCATGAAGAGTGAGCGCTTTCTTTTCTACTTGAGAACGCACCATGGGGTAGTCCATCAATCGCTCGAGCTGCAAAATAACAGAACGTTGCTCTACCCTTCGCAATGCTTCAGGAGTTTGACAAACCGGCAATAAGGCCTCGTCAATTAATCCTAGCCAAGCGCTTAAGTTAATAGCTTCTTTTGGTACACCCTCATAAGCAGATCTAACCGCCCCACAGTGGCTATGTCCACAGACCACAATACGACTGACTTTCAGTTGCATCACAGCAAACTCAATACCTGCAGCCGTACCATGGATACCATAGGAACCGTCATAGGGAGGAACAATTGCTCCCACATTCCGAATAATGAATAAATCACCAGGACCAGTTCCCGTAAGTAGGTAAGGAACTATCCTAGAATCTGAACAACCTAAAAATAAGGTCTTCGGAGTTTGCCCATTTTGTATTAGGGTAGTAAATTCATGACGATGCGCAGGAAAATATTCAGTTCGAAATTTTCTTAATCGTTCCAATAGCTCATCTGGCATCGTCAGCTCATCATTTACGTTTTTTTGCGGCCAATTCCAAAGTGCTTACTCCGGACCACTTGATAAGGTCTTACTAAATACCCTACCGAAGCGAAGCCACTCCATACATGCACTAAACGGGTGAATGGGAATATTAAAAAGATAGTCATGCCCAAGAACATGTGCAACTTAAATACCCAGTCTACACCACTCAATAATTGAACTGCACCAGATTGAAAGGTCACAATATGTTGAGCCCAGCCAGCTAATTTCATCATCATCGAGCCATCTAAATGCTGACCAGATAAGGGGATGGTGGCTAAACCGAGTAATAGCTGAAACCAAAGCACTAAGGCAATCAAAATATCGCTTGGCTTAGAGTTAATTCGAATGCGCTCATCCGTTAAGCGTCTATGTAAAAGAATAGTTAAGCCAATAAATCCAAATAATCCGGCAATACCACCACTAGCCATCGCCATTACTTGCTTTTGCCCGGCAGTGATAAAGGAGTCATACATGAAATGGGGAGTGAGCATGCCAAAAAAGTGGCCAAAAAATAAGAAGAGAACACCCACATGGAAAAATATGCTGCCAATACGTAATTGCTTTTTACGTAAGAGCTGGCTAGAGTCACTCTTCCAAGTGTATTGATCTCGATCAAATCGTATTAAGCTACCTACGAAAAATACTGTAAGGCAAATATAGGGATATATTCCGAAAATAAATGTATCTAAATAGCTCATGGCTGAACTCCTTTGAATTCTTTTGTGGGTTTCACAAAATGAAGTGTTTGCTCTTCACCTGGTTTAGATTGGCCGCGAGTTGAGCAGCCATCAAACGCAGGCGGCTCTTCCCACTCTTCATCCATCGATTTTTCTTCAAACTTTAATTCAACAATCTTGACCTTTTCCCCAGAAAACTCAATTGCTGCAGCAATTAACCAGGCATAGCGATTATTACGGCCAACCAAGGTTGTGTAGACCGCATTCAAAATATGCGCCATCTCCCCGATAAATTGCTTAGACTGCTCAAGAGGTAAGGTGGAAGCAAACTCTAAAATGATGGATAAATGGTCTGGTAACTCATTAGCACTAAGCGCCATCCCGCCGTCTTGGTAGGTTTGCAACAAATCGACCATAGCTTGACCGCGCTCTCTAGAATCACCATGCACATGCTCAAAAAGATGTAGAGAAGTAGCTCTACCTCGATCAAAGCATTCGACATACTCCTCTTGAAGCTCATATAAATCCGTGGATTGCAGATGGCTGGCAAAATCAGCAAGACCAGACTTGATTTTTTTACTTTGCTTTGGTAGTTCTTGTAAAGCCTGAGTAATTTCTGATAGATGTGAGATAACCTCAGGCTCGGGGTACTGCAACAAGATTGACAATGCTCTTAGCGGTATAGAATGTTTCATCATATCTCCTTAAATAGCTGGCTTAATTGGGATGGTGCGACGCTTATTACCCCCAAATAAACTTGCTTCAGAATCACCGTCAGAGCAACCATTGCCAAAAGTAAACCCGCAACTACCCTTCATCTCAAAAGTATTTTCTGCATATTCTTTATGGGATGTAGGAATCACAAAACGATCTTCGTAATTGGCAATCGCCATAATCTGATACATGTCTTCCACTTGATCTTCAGAAATTCCTGCCTGTTCTAAAGCGGCAAGGTTACGTGTGCCATCAACATGCTTATCGCGTTGCCAAGCCCGCATAGCTAACATCTTTTCCAAAGCGGAGATCACTGGAGCCTCATCGCCTGCAGTCAACATATTGGCTAAATATTGCACCGGAATACGTAATTGCTTTACATCCGGAATGTGGCCATTAATCCCCACAAATCCTGCCTCTACAGCTCCCGTAATTGGAGAAAGAGGTGGAACATACCAAACCATTGGGAGAGTTCTGTACTCGGGATGCAATGGCAACGCAATCTTCCAATCCATCGCCATTTTGTAGACCGGACTCTTCTTGGCTGACTCTAACCATGAGGCAGGCACTCCATCTGCTAAAGCTTGTTTTTGAACCTCTGGATCATTTGGATCTAGAAAGACATTTAGCTGAGCTTGATAGAGGTCTTTTTCATTTTCCACGCTAGCCGCATTCTCAATCTGATCGGCGTCATAAAGCATGACGCCTAAATACCGAATACGACCTACGCAAGTCTCCGAACAAACAGTTGGCTGGCCTGATTCTATGCGGGGGTAGCAAAAAATGCACTTCTCTGCTTTGCCACTTTTCCAGTTGTAATAAATCTTTTTGTACGGACAAGCGGAGACACACATACGCCAGCCGCGACATTTATCCTGGTCAATCAGAACAATGCCATCTTCTTCACGTTTGTAAATCGAGCCAGATGGGCAAGATGCTACGCAAGCAGGGTTTAAACAGTGCTCACAAAGACGAGGCATATACATCATGAAGGTATTCTCAAACTGACCATATACATCTTTTTGCATCTGGTCAAAGTTGGTATCCTTGCTGCGCTTAGAGAACTCACCCCCTAAAATTTCTTCCCAGTTTGGACCCCACTCAATTTTCTCCATCCGCTTACCGGTAATTAAACTTCTAGGGCGAGCCGTCGGAGTAGCCTTAGACTCTGGAGCGCTTTGTAAATGCTCATAATCAAAGGTAAATGGCTCGTAGTAGTCATCGATTTCAGGTAAATTGGGATTGCCAAACAAGTTCATCCAAATTTTGGATTTACCACCTTGCTTAGGCTCAATCTTGCCGTTACTCTTACGAGTCCAGCCGCCCTTCCATTTGTCTTGATCTTCCCAATTTTTAGGATAACCAATACCGGGCTTTGTTTCTACATTATTAAACCAGGCATATTCCATACCCGGACGATTTGTCCAAACCTGTTTGCAAGTAACCGAGCAAGTGTGACAACCGATACATTTATCCAGGTTTAATACCATGCCTATTTGTGCGCGAATTTTCATCTTTATTTTCTCCGTTACGCTTGAACTGTGTTGGCGTTTTCACTATCAAGCCAGTCAATATTTCGCATCTTCCGAACAGTTACAAACTCATCACGGTTAGTTCCAATCGTGCCGTAATAGTTAAATCCATAACTTAACTGCGCATAACCCCCGATCATATGGGTTGGCTTGAGCACAATTCGGGTAACCGAGTTATGAATACCACCACGTATGCCAGTAATCTCAGATCCAGGGGTATTAATAATCTTCTCTTGAGCGTGATACATCATGATCATTCCTGGATTGACCCGTTGACTTACTACTGCTCGCGCAGCGATTGCGCCATTAGTATTAAATAATTCAACCCAATCGTTATCCACAATTCCTGCTTTAGTGGCATCATCCTCACTCAACCAAACTACCGGCCCACCTCGATTTAATGTCAACATCATGAGGTTGTCGCTATAGGTAGAATGAATTCCCCATTTTTGGTGTGGCGTAATGAAATTAAGCACAATCTCCGTGTTTCCATTGGGCTTAATGCCACGAATTTCATTAATGGTTTTCAGATCGACTGGCGGTCTGTAGGAGACAAATCCCTCTCCAAACGCACGCATCCACTTGTGGTCTTGATAAAACTGCTGACGACCTGTCAGAGTTCTCCAAGGAATGTATTCATGGACGTTGGTATAGCCTGCGTTATATGATACTTTTTCACTTTCCAGGCCAGACCAAGTAGGAGAGCTGATAATTTTCCTAGGTTGCGCCTGAATATCCCGAAAACGAATCTTTTCATCCTCACGATGAAGCGCTAAATGGGCATGCTCAAGTCCAGTGATTTTAGTTAAAGCATCCCATGCTTTTACGGCAACATGGCCATTAGTTTCTGGTGCAAGCATCAGCACCACTTCTGCAGCATCAATATCAGTTGATATTTTTGCCATGCCTTTCATTTCACCATGCTCAACACGACCATTAAGCTCACGCAATTGCTCAACTTCCACTTTGGTATCCCAAGCGATTCCTTTGCCACCATTACCTACTTTATCCATCAAAGGACCAAGTGCGGTAAAGCGGTTATAGGTATTGGGATAGTCACGCTCGATTACCGCTATTTGTGGAGCTGTTTTTCCAGGTATGAGATCGCACTCACCTTTTTTCCACTCTTGTACATCAAAGGCTTGCGCTAACTCTGCTGGCGTGTCATGCATCAAAGGTGTCATGACAATCTCTTTTTCGACCCCAAGATGACCAACGCATACCTCTGAGAACTTCTTGGCAAAGCCTTTATAAATATCCCAGTCGCTGCGAGCTTCCCATGCAGGATCAACTGCAGTAGATAAAGGATGAATAAATGGATGCATATCACTGGTATTTAAATCATTCTTCTCATACCAAGTAGCAGTTGGCAGAACAATGTCAGAGTACAAGCAAGTAGTGCTCATCCGGAAATCTAATGTCACCAATAAATCTAATTTACCCTCAGGAGCTTTGTCATGCCATTCCACTTCAGATGGCCTTGCTTCATCTGTACCTAAATCTTTACCCTGAACCCCGTTGCTAGTACCTAGTAAATGTTTTAAGAAATACTCATGGCCTTTGCCTGAGGATCCCAATAAATTTGATCTCCAGACAAACATATTGCGTGGCCAGTTATTGGGATGATCCGGATCCTCACAGCTCATTTTTAAGGAGCCTGATTTCAAACTCTCCACCACATACTCTTTTGGATCTTTACCAGCAGCAATTGCCTCTTTTACCACCTCAATTGGATTGGTCTTCAGTTGTGGGGCCGAAGGTAACCATCCCATGCGCTCAGCACGCACGTTGTAATCAATCATGCTACCTTGGTATTCTTCCTTATTGGCTAAAGGAGATAAAACCTCTTCCATACCCAACTTTTCATAACGCCATTGATCTGTGTGGGCGTAGAAGAAGCTAGTGGAATTTTGTTGACGTGGCGGACGAATCCAGTCCAGCGCAAAGGCCAATGGTGTCCATCCAGTTTGTGGACGAAGTTTCTCTTGGCCAACATAATGAGCCCAACCACCACCACTTTGGCCAATACAGCCACATAACATCAACATATTAATAATGCCGCGGTAGTTCATATCGCAGTGATACCAGTGGTTCATAGCAGCGCCAATGATGATCATTGACTTGCCCTTGGTTTTTTCTGCGTTTTCGGCAAACTGACGTGCCACGGCAATTACCTGCTCTCGCTTAACCCCAGTAATCGACTCTTGCCATGCTGGAGTGTAAGGGACATTGTCATCATAAGATTTAGCGCACTCACCACCTAGTCCGCGATCAATGCCATAGTTTGCGGCAAGTAAATCAAAGACGGTAGCAACCAACACTTCTTTCGTGCCACCGCCATCTACTAAAGTCATTTTTTTGGCTGGAATGTTTTGTACCAATACATCATTTTGTTTATTGGCATCAAAATACGGTGTATCAATACCACCAAAGTAAGGGAAACCGACTGGTACCACTTCATGTAAAAGTTGGTCATCCATTAAAGATAGCTTGAGATTGACATCATTACCGTAGCGAGCTTCTTTAGACTCTAGATTCCACTTTCCTTGATCTTTACGACCTTCTGGGCCCCATCTAAAACCAATCGAGCCATTGGGCACAACCGGCTTACCAGCTGTATCTAGTGCAACAGTTTTCCAATCTGCTCCATTGGTTTGACCAAGACCACCTTCAAAATCACTGGAACGAGCATATCTGCCAGGAACCATGACGGTTCTGCCATCTTCTAGAACCTTCTCCTCGAGCAGCACTAAATTTGGCATATCTGTATAGCGACGCACATAGTCATCAAAATACTCAGTACGCTTAGTAAAATAAAACTCTTTTAAGATCACATGACCCATTGCCATTGCAATCGCAGCATCAGTACCTTGCTTTGGATGCATCCAAATATCGGCTAACTTAGAAACTTCTGCATAGTCAGGAGTAATGGCTACCGTCTTTGCGCCCTTATATCTAACTTCTGTAAAGAAGTGGGCATCTGGGGTACGAGTTTGAGGTACGTTTGAGCCCCAAGCAATGATGAAGGTTGAGTTATACCAATCGGCAGATTCTGGAACGTCGGTTTGCTCACCCCAGACTTGTGGACTAGCTGGCGGTAAGTCGCAATACCAGTCATAAAAGCTCATGCAGACGCCACCAATTAAGCTTAAATAGCGTGAACCAGCTGCATAGCTGACCATCGACATTGCCGGAATTGGAGAAAAGCCAATAATGCGATCTGGGCCATGTTGTTTAATCGTGTAGACATTGGCTGCGGCAATAATTTCATTCACCTCATCCCATGAGGATCGTACAAACCCACCCTTACCTCTTAATACTTGCCACTCTCTACGCTTGGCATTGTTTTCAACAAGATTAGCCCAAGCATCTACTGGTGATTTAGCCACTGCCTTTGCTTCACGCCACTGCTTTAAGAGGCGCCCACGAATCATGGGATATTTAACTCGGTTTGCACTATACATATACCAGCTATAACTGGCACCGCGAGCACAGCCCCGAGGCTCATGATTTGGTAAGTCAGGGCGTGTACGGGGGTAGTCAGTTTGCTGGGTTTCCCAAGTAACAATTCCGCCTTTGACATAAATCTTCCAAGAGCACGATCCGGTGCAATTGGTACCGTGAGTGGACCGCACGATTTTGTCATGCTGCCAACGAGTCCGATAGGCATCTTCCCAAGTACGGTCTTCACCAACTGTGACTCCATGCCCATTGGAGAACTCTTCTTTATCTGCAGATAAAAACTTGAGGCGATCTAAAAAGTGGCTCATATCAATCCTTTAATATTTTCTTAGCAAGGCATAGGTGCATTTTTACGGCTGTAATACCACCAAGTAATGACGGCACAGGTAACGTAAAAAATAATGAAGGCATACAAAGCGGCTTCAGGACCGCCAGTTGCAGCAATGGAAGATCCATAACTCTTCGGAATAAAAAAGCCGCCATAAGCACCAACCGCTGAACTAAAGCCTAGTACTGCCGCTGCCTCTTTATTGGCATCCCGAATGGCCTGATCTTTATCTGCCTGTGTGCTACCAGCAACACGCTGGCGCTCAGTTAGAAAAATGATCGGAATCATGCGAAAGGTTGAACCATTCCCGATTCCAGAAGTTGCAAACAAAATCATGAAGGCGATTAAGAAGCCAAAGAACTCACCGCCATTACCTTGCACTGGCAAGTAATGCAGCACCCCAAAGACCCCGGCGCCCATCGCAATAAAGTTCCAGAAAGTCACCCGTGCACCACCGAGCTTGTCAGCTAGCCAGCCACCCAATGGGCGAGCTAATGCGCCAACCAAGGGGCCAAGCCAGGCATAACTTAATGCACTGACACCAGGAAACTGACTCTTAATTAATAAAGGGAATCCAGCGGAATAACCAATAAAGGATCCGAAAGTACCCAGATACAACCAGCACATCAACCAATTATGTTTACGCTTAAAAATAACTGCTTGATCAGCAAAAGAGGCCTTGGCTTGGGCCAAGTCGTTCATTCCAAACCATGCGGCAATTGCAGCTACTGCAATAAATGGAACCCATATAAAACCTGCATTTTGCAACCACATCGGAATAGGCTGACCTGCTTTCATCACCGTTTGTGAATCACCGCCAAGAGCGCCAAATACACCAGCGGTAATTACCAAAGGCACTACCAACTGAACAATTGAGACACCCAAGTTACCTAAGCCAGCATTTAATCCCAAAGCAGTTCCCTTTTGCGCTTTTGGATAAAAGAAACTGATATTGGCCATAGAAGAAGCGAAATTACCGCCACCCAAGCCACAGAGCAATGCCAAAATGATAAAGATTTCATAAGGGGTTGCAGTGTTCTGAACTGCAAAACCAATCCCAAGTGCAGGGATTAACAATGAGGCAGTTGAGATAGCAGTCCAGCGTCTGCCACCAAAAATAGGCACAGCAAACGAATAAAAAATACGTAGGGTGGCGCCACAAAGCGCTGGTAAGGAAGCCAACCAAAAAAGTTGGTTAGTGGAGAATTTAAATCCCACATTGGGTAAATTAACAACGACTACTGACCATACCATCCAAACCGCAAATGCTAGTGTCAGAGCAGGAATAGAAATGATGAGATTACGTTTAGCGATTGACTTTCCAGTCGAATCCCAAAACTGCTTATTCTCAGGTTCCCAATGATTAATTACGGTAGAGGACATGGAGTCTCCCTTTCTTTACGATGAATAAATAACTGAGGGAATGGATTTAGCACCCATCACTTCAGATTTGCGTACTTCTGTGAGATACATCCAAATCAAAGAAACCCAGACCACGCCGTACATCAACATGAATGCACTAGAACGAATACCGGTCAGATCTAAGATGGCGCCAAACATAATAGGGAGAACGAAACCTCCCAAACCACCTGCTAAGCCGACGATGCCAGAAATGGTGCCAATATTGTCTGGATAGTCATCACCGATATATTTGAAGACGCTAGCCTTACCGAAGGCCCAAGCGATGCCCAAGATAAACATCAGGCCAGTAAAAAAATAAATGTTCAGACCAATATGAAATGTTTCTGGACCATTAATTGTCATAATGGTGAAGTCAGTTTGTGGATAAGAAAGTAAGAACAGACAGATCCAACTCACCCACATTACCCACCAGGTCACTTGATGTGCACCATACTTATCTGATAGCCACCCGCCAATTGCCCGCAATACACCACCAGGTAATGAGAAGCAAGCAGCCAAGAGTGCAGCAGTCCTAATTTCTAGGCCAAATTCACCGACATAGTATTGAACCATCCACAGACTAAGACCGACATATCCACCAAACACAATGCTGTAGTACTGGCAGTAGCGCAGCACCTTAGGATCTTTCAAGGCCTTGAGCTGGTCTTTAAATGAGATATTGGTCGACACTAAGTGAGAAGGCTCGCTAGCACTGAAGAACCAAAATAAAAGCGCAGCACCTAACATGACTGCGGCATAGACCTGAGGCACAAATGCCCAACCAAAACCAACTACTAAAGCTGGTGCAATGAATTTGTTCACTGCCGCTCCAGAATTACCAGCGCCATAAACACCCATGGCAAAACCTTGGCGATTTTTTGGAAACCATCTAGCTACATATGGAGTACCAACAGAAAAAGATCCACCGGCCAATCCCACAAAGAGACCAATCACTAAAAAATGCCAGTAAGCCGTGGCATAACTCATCATCCAAATCGGGATCACAGTAGACATCATCAATAAAAACATGACAATACGACCACCAAATCGATCAGTCCAAATACCCAGTGGTACCCGAACGAGTGAGCCAGTCAAAATAGGCGTTGCCGTTAAGAGGCCAAATTCGGTAGCGCTAAGGCCTAGGGTCTTTTTGATTGGGATGCCGATTACCCCAAACATCAACCACACCATAAAACAGACAGTAAATGCAAAGGTGCTAACGATCAGAACCGAATATGCTTTAGAACTTGTTTTAACAATCGTACTCATAAATACCCCTTCATCTTATGAGTGATTATCAAAACTATGGAGAGATAAAAATATCCCTCAAAAGACCACTTTTAGAAAGCAGTCGAACTACCAAACATAAATACCAATAGTTCTTTAGACCTAGTACCTATGATCCAATGCCCTGGGCACTAGCAAATACAGCCACCTGTACGCGTGAAGAGAGATTGAGTTTGCGCAAAATATGTTGCACGTGAATTTTTACAGTAGTTTCAGCAATTCCTAATTGGCGAGCGATTTCTTTATTGCTTGAGCCTAATGCGATCAAACGCACGGTATCTATCTCCCTAGGAGATAAAGTGGCTGCTAAGGTAGTTGATTTAGTCTTCTCATCCTTCTTGGTATTTGACTTAAAGGCACTAACTAACTTATGCGTCATTTCTTTACTAATAACTGATTCGCCATCAAATGCTTTGCGTATTCCTAAGAGTAAATCGTCTTTTTCGCTAGTTTTGAGTAAATAGCCTTGGGCGCCATTCTGTAGGGCCTGGATTAAATCACCTTCATCTTCGCTTACAGTGAGCATGATGACTGTAGACTCAGGAGACGCCTGAAATAGATCCGGCAAAGACTGAATTCCGCTTGCGCCTGGTAAATGATTGTCGAGCAAAATGACATCTGGTTTGAGCGTTTTACACAATCGCAATGCCTCAATTGCATCGCCGGCCTCCCCTACAACTTCGAAGTCACTTGCCTGTGAAATCAGAGCAATCAAACCGCGCCTAAATAAGGTGTGATCATCAACTACTAAAATCTGTATTTTTTCCAATTTATCCTACCTTCAATAGTCAGATCAATGAATATAACTTATGCCGGCAGTGTTAAAGAAATACAAGTGCCAGTCAGTGCAGTAGAGGCGACCTCTAGTTGAGCGCCAATCTTAGCAGCCCGCTCGCGCATAATACTCATGCCAACGTGGGTACTATCAACAGAATTTGAAGTGATGGAGAAGCCTGTGCCATCATCAATCACTTTAAAAACCCACTGAGGAGACTCCTGAACCTCAACCTTCACAATAGAAGCTCTAGAGTGTTTTCTGGCATTAGATAAGGCCTCTTGCAAAATATGCATCACTTGTATTTGAATATCTGGCCTGAGTGGTAAACCTTGGCCTGCAATCAATAATTCAGTCTTAATGCCAGACTGGTGCTCAAATTTTTGGAGTGTTGTTTTGATCGCTGGCTCTATATTTTCAGAGTTAGTACGAGTTCTAAAATGCAATAAGAGTTCGCGAACATCGCTGTAACTTTCACGCAACCCTTCATCTAATTCACCTAAAATAGTCTTTGCTCTAGTGCTAGCAGGCCCTACAATCTCATCGCGTAACATGCCTACTTGTATTTTCAGAAATGCTAAGGATTGCGCGATAGAGTCATGTAACTCTCTTGCTAGTAGACTACGCTCCTCCGAGATGGCGGCCTCCTTTTCTAATGCCTTAATACGAAGGGCCTCCATGGCACCCGCTAAATGATGGGCTAAGGTTTCTAATAAAGATTTTTGTTCAGCATCATTCTCATACTCATCAGCATAGAAAATATCAATCTCACCTAGCAAGCTCTGCTGAAAAAGAATCGGAACGGTAATGAGTGTTTTGTATCCAGCCTTCACGCAATGCCGCTCAAATTCTTCCTTAGGATTAAAGGTCACAATTTGAATCTCTGTATTACCGGTGGATTGACCACAATAGCAATCCCCAGAAATGACACATGTCTCTTCATTCATAATAGAAGAAGGTAGCTTTGCACCGGCTAATAAAAAGTACCTCCGGTTTGCTTCATCTGTCCACCTAATTGCAATCGCAGAGGCTTTGCACAGAATCAAAATACGCTCTGAAAAACCTTTTGCCAATTTTTCTAAATGACTTTCTGTCGACACAAATGAACTTAGATCATATAAAGCCTGCAAACGAGTTTGCCGCTCTTGCAAATGCAACGTCTTCTCTTTGACCTTGGCCTCAAGACCGCTATATAAATCACTTAAGTTTTCAGTCATGGCATTAAAACCAATTGCTAAATCACCGAACTCATCTTTGGCTTCAATTTGAACCCGTGTATTTAACTTACCTGACTTCACACTTTCAAAGCCTAGGCGTAATTTTTCTACTGGGTCCAAAATAACGGAATACCCTACATACATAATGACTAGGGTAGCAATGAGTGAAATGGCCAGCATGGCAAATTGGAATAAATGCAGCAAGCCTGTCCAATAGTCAACCTCGATCTCAATTGACCCCACAAATTGATCAATCTGGGCAATAAATTGATTGATATTGCCAATGCTCAGTACACTACTATTGCCCTTGACTACCCCCTCTTTAATATCCTCCCATTGATTTTGAATATGCGAAAAATACTGCCTATTCTGCCTATTCCATGGTACAAAAAGTGGTCTTGAGGGATCACCCATTTTCAATAAGCTAATGCTGTTATCAAACTTCATTAACAACTTTGTGCTTGCTACTTTGTCTTTTTCACTCACTAATAGTGCCAACTGATAGGTTTGCATCCTCATGCGTCCAGCTTCATTAATCGCAGCAGCACCGCCCTCTAATTTCCAGGTTACCCATAAGGTAAAACTAATCGAAATCATCGCCAACACCAAAAGAGTGGTGCCAATAATCATCAATTTGTTTTTTAAGGTAAATTCAGTATTGTTCATCTCTAACATCAATATATAAAAAATAATGCAAAGTGACCTCGAACCAAATTGGCTTCGCCGCCTTCATCCAGGCCTTTTTGGGATGTCCCTAGGGCTATTAAGCCTTTCATTTGCCTGGACTAAGTATTCCAAAATATCGGCTAGCACCACCCAGATAATGGAACTCTTCTTCCTTGGGCTCGGTTTGGTCATTCTATGCCTACTGACAGTGCTCTGGAGCATAAAAGCCTTTTTGTATCCAAGCGCCATTAAAGAGAAATTCTTAAACCCTGTTTTAGGGCCAATGATGGCTTACTTCCCCATAAGCACTCTTCTTGCAGTCGCCCTCATTATTCCAAATAATCCCCAGTACGCCCTCTTTGGATACACCTTGACGGTGATTTCCCTCTTTATCCTAGTCCTAATAGCATGGCGAGTAGTCCACCTCTTATCAATGGGGGATATGCCAACTGACCAAGTAACCCCTGCACTGTACTTGCCGATTGTTCCGGGCGGCCTAGTGGGTGGCGCAGCCCTAAATGCGATCGGATTTTCCGGCTTTGGGTACTTAGTCTGGGGGATGGGTCTAGGGGGCTGGGCATTATTAGAAATGCGCATTTTGCATCGTCTTTTTGCTGGTCCACTCCCCCCGCAATACCGCCCAACCATCGGTATTGAAATGGGGCCCGCTGCAGTAAGTACCATTACTGCCATTACGATCTGGCCCAATCTACCAGTTGATGTCATCTTGGTAGGTCTTGGCATTGCCTCTGGTCCTATTTTTGCTGTCCTAACCCGCTGGAGGTCTTGGACGGCAGTGCCGTTTTCCTTTGGCTTTTGGTCGTTTGCATTTCCGGCAGCGGCAACTGCTTCATGTGTCATCGAAGCAGTAATCAGAGGTGGCTGGCCTCATCAAGCGGCAACCATTGCAATTAGTAGTGCTACTGCCATCGTCCTATTTTTATTAACTCGCACAACTATTTTGCTAGTTAAGCGACAACTCTATTAGCGCTATCCACAGCTACCTATAAATCCACAGTTGGTACAGTACTCACAGCCATCCCTTTTAATCAGCGCATGAGCACCACAATCAGGGCATTTTTTTCCTGCAATTAAACTGCTGCTCATATTTTTTTGGCTATCGACCTCTCCAATAGTAAATTCTTCAGAGGATTTAAATTCAGTAATTCCTCTTTTAGCCAAGATATTCTCAATTGCAAAGGCAACTGCTGCAACTTCTGAGTCATGCCACATGGGAGCTAGAGCGCCATCTTGTTTTTTCTTGGTACCCAAGCGAACAGGGCCTCTATCCCATGCGACTTTTTTCATGTCACTAAGGGCTCTTGCTAAGAAACCGCCTCGAGCTGCTAGAGAAAGCATGCGCATACTCGATGTAATCCATTGCTGAGACTCTCCACTTTGTCCAACTGGCATAAAGAACTCAATTGCCCGCTCAACACTAGATTTTTTACCATCCGTAATACCTTCTACCGTCAAGAAAGAAATAATGAGGTAAAGGGTTTTTTGGCCATCTTGTGTCCAATAGCTAATTTTTTCCGCAACAGCAGGGAGTTCCCCATTAGGTCTGCGATCCACCACTTTTTTAGATGGGTTACTTCTCCAATCTTCAGCGTCAATCTCAGCATCTGAAATTGCTTCTGAGGGGGTTGCTGTAACAGTAAGCACAGAACCCAAAATACTATTTGGACGATAAGTGGCTAAACCTTTTAACTTAGCCTTCCAGGCAGTTAAATACAGATCTTTAAATTGCTCATATGGGTAATCTGCTGGCACATTGACAGTTTTAGATATAGCCGTATCAATAAATGGCTGCACTGCCTCCATCATTAAGACATGATCTTGTGCTGACATCTCTAAAGCGGTAACAAAATACGCCGGTAGCGCATTAACATCGCCCCCTAATTGACGGTACATTCTCCAGGCATGGTCTTCAACCGCATATTCTTTTGAAGAGCCATCAGCCTCCCTTTTCTTTCTGGTGTACATCCATGAAAAAGGTGGCTCGATTCCATTGGAAGCATTATCAGCAAATGCAAGACTCACAGTACCAGTTGGGGCAATAGATAGCAGATGGCTATTTCTTAATCCATGTTTGCGAATACTAGCTTTAAGGTCTTCGCCTAGTCGACTAGCAAAATTTCCGCCAGAGAGATATTGATCAACATCTAACTTTGGAAATGATCCCTTCTCTTGGGCTAACTCTACTGATGCCCCATAGGAAAGGTCCCGAAGTTGCTGAGCAATTTCTGCAGCCTTTGAACGTCCAGCAGCACTGTTATACGGGAGCTTTAACATAATCAAGGCATCGCCTAAGCCTGTAAAGCCAACCCCAATCCGGCGCTTTGACTGCGCCTCAAGACCTTGCTCTTCAAGTGGCCAGTAAGTTACATCTAAGACGTTGTCCAACATTCTGACTTGAGTCTTTACTACTTGTGCGAATTTGTCAAAATCAAAATAAGGCTCACCCTCAAATCCAAATGGATTAACTACAAACTTAGGAAGAATAATCGGACCTAAGTCACAACAGCCATAAGGTGGCAATGGTTGCTCACCGCAATTGTGAACATATAAGCCATTAGCATCAAATGCATTAACCCCTGGAATTTGCACGTCATAAACGGGCTCTGCACCATCATCAATCAAAGATTCAACAGTAGCAGTAAAGCGTTCTCGATTTAATTTTCTTGAATAAGTCGATAGCCATTTATCAATCGTATTGCGTTTTTGCGCATCGGTAAAGCCTATCAGATCAGAAAATATTGCCATGTTATCGCCTGAAATAACGAGCTCATGCTCTGGTTGGCAGGGGTTTTCAAAATTCCCTTCCAGTCCTTTTAGCATTAAACGAAGGGTTGGCTTATCACCGCGACGATTCTTATAAATCGTAGACATCACCCCCAAACGGGATAGCATCCGCTGCACCTTGGATAGGGTATCAAGATCTGACTGAACCAAGCGAATACTTATGCCCTTTTCTTGAGATCCCTGAATAGACCCATCGGCATCGAAAAATCCACGTAAGCAGCCAATATAAAAATCAGAAGAGCTGAGCTCAAGAACATCAGTGATTTTTTTATTGTCAACAGACATGCCTAGCTCTAATGCTAGATCTCGTAAAGCCGAACTACTTAAATGAAATTCATTTCTCTCTAAAATTGGACTAAACCCTTGATGGTCGAACCTTTGAGACGCAAACGAAACCCCATTCACCACATTTAGCCGTACATCACAAACGTTCAATACGGCGTGCTCTGCTTGCAAGGATCCGTTACCTAGCAATAAGCCAATCAAATATCCCTGCTCCTCAGAATATTTCCCCTCCCAACCCGCAAATGCACGATGGTTATGAAGAACGATCTGCTCCCCTGGCTGTAGCTTGGATGCCTCTACCCATTCATTGGTTTGTCGATAAGGTGTCTGTCCTATGACTTTGAGAACCAAGTGATTTCCAGTCAACCTGAGGGCGTGCCCCTCCTTGGTACTTAACTTTAAGATCGGCTTAATGCCTGTTTTAAAGAATCCCTGCTCGCCAGATAAATATTCTTGCCCGTTGACTATAGAAATAAACTGTTTGCCAATCAATCCTTTGACTTGCTCTGGTCCATGAGCAGTAAGCACCCAAGTATCGGCTGTAACACATGGGTTGGTGGCATCAATATGCTCGCAGTAGTACAAATTATTATCGCGATTAATATTATCCAAAAACAAAATTCCGGGCTCCGCAAAATCATAAGCTGATTGCATTACCGCATCCCAGATTTCTCTTGCTTTTAAAGTTTTATAGACCCACAGACCATCCGCTCTAAGGTGCGCTCCACTAGCAATAAATAATTCACCTGGCCTTGCTTTATGAATAAGCTCTACATCACCATCTTTTTCCACTGCCTGCATAAACTCATCAGATACCCCCACTGAAACATTAAAGTTATTCCACCTACCAGGAGTTCTTTTTGCAGTAATAAATTCCAATACATCCGGATGGTCAATTCTCAGGACGCCCATTTGAGCGCCACGCCGAGCTCCTGCACTTTCCACAGTAGAGCAAGATTGATCAAATACATTGATGTAACTACAAGGACCAGAGGCAATCGAAGCAGTCCCCTTGACCTGCGCTCCTTTGGGACGAATTCTTGAAAAGTCATAACCCACGCCACCGCCCCGACGCATGGTTTCAGCAGCTTGCTTTAAGGCTTCATAAATTCCAGGATAACCATCCTCGTCTAAACCCTGAATACAATCTCCCACGGGCTGCACAAAGCAATTAATCAAGGTCGCCTTGATACCTGTACCAGATGAACTCATAATGCGGCCAGCACCGATTGCGCCAGCCTCAAAATTATTTAAAAATCGCTGTTCGATTTCTTTCTGAATCAAAGGGTCTTCTGCAGACGCTAGATTTTTGGCGACTCGAGCAAAGATGGTTTGTGCATCTTGCTCCCCACTCTTTAGGTATTTTTCAGACAAAACATCTAGACTAATTGGCTGCATAACCATGATTCGATAGCTCCACTTCAGAAAGTAAACGCGTAATTAAATCCATTACAGGGCGGATTTCATTGCCAAAAGGCAGCACTCCCGCCCCTCTAAAAAACAAGCCTTTTTGTACATTACCAGCAAGTGCACTTCCAAGTACTTTATCGATACAAAATTGCCCCCAAGCACCATTGCCATCGCGCAATCCACAGTCATGCAGACAATCAAAAATCATAGTGCAACGGGGTTTTTTGCGGGCACTGTCCTGAAGCTTACTCTCGACCTTTAAGTATTTACTAAGCCAAGGCGTTTTGACTGCTCTTGCAGGAAGCCCAGCAACACTTAAGAACTCGACTAAATCTTCTTTTTTTGCATTGGCTAATACCTGTTTAAAGACCTCATCGGCATCGCTCTCACAGGTCACGGCAAACGCTGTCCCAAGTTGCACCCCAGATGCCCCAAGTGCTTGCAAGCGCTTGATATCTTGTAAGCTAGAGATGCCACCAGCAGGTATCAACGGTATTTTCCCTTCAATTCCCATCGTCTTAAATATCTCTAGCACTTCTGGAATGACATTTTCAAAATTAAACTTTGGGTTATGAATATCAGCCACACTAGCTGCTCCAACGTGGCCACCAGCTAAACGGGGATTTTCAATCACGATGGCATCCGGTAGACGGCCTTTTTTTAGCCACTTTTTTACAAGCAACTGCACCCCTCTTGATTCAGAAAGAATCGGGATTAACATCGCATCCGGAAAATCTGCTGCTAAATCAGGTAAATCCAATGGCAATCCAGCGCCCACCACAATTGCATCTGCGCCGTTTTCAAGTGAACAGCGGATATAGGCCGCATATTCATTAACTGCTTTCATGACATTAACCGCCACTAAGCCAAATCCTTCCGAGTCTTTTTTTGCGAGCACAATCTCTCTTTTAAGAGCCTCTAGGTTGGCTCGATTGATTAGAACTTTACTATCAGAGCAAGGTAGTAAATATTGAGTTTCCTGCATAAGATCAGGATGAAGGCGTCGTAAGTCAATTGATGAGATGGTGCCAACTGCTCCCGTTTTAGCAACCGCCCCTGCCAAATGATGCGCCGATACACCTACACCCATACCCCCCTGAAAAATGGGAAGAACTAGCTTACCTTTAATGATTAGGGGAGCGGCGCCACTCTTTGCAAGCAATGCTGCAAAATGGGGAGGAATCAAATTGGTCAATATCCTAGCCTGCCTGCCCATCAAGACGAGGTTTAATTAACCAAGGTAAATATTTATAAATATAGAGCCCAAAAGCGAGGCACCAACACACTCCTGCTAAACCAATCGTTATCTGAAACCACACTCCTGTTGTTAGATGGGCAAGCATCCAAATAATCGCGGTTACTTGAACTAAGCCATAACAAGTGGTTTCAATCATGCCTGCTCTTAACTGACGGCCTGTATGTCCCATTGCCGTTCTAGTGATCATGCCGATAATTAAACCCCCTGTCGCCCCAATACCAAATGCATGTAAGGCTACATAGATAGAGAGGAGCCCTAAAGAGGATAGGCCTAAGAAAATAAACCCTAGAGGAATCCATAGATAAGCAGCATGTAATATCCACACAATGGGTTTAGAGATCGTTGCTAATGGCCGCCAACCCCATTGCAGCAGCAACTGAAGGAGCCCCGCCAAAATACACACTAGCGCGGTGATCCAACTATCCCTAGCAAATATCCAAAGGAGAAAAGCGCTCGCACTACAGATCAATACCCAAGTTGAAAAGTGTTTATTTCTAAACTGGTGCAGACCTACAATTGCATTGGCCGTAAAACTGGGAATCACACGACCACCAATCATGATCTCAATCATCACAATTAAAAATAAAGAAACTATTAAAATCGAGTTGGCATCTATATTGATGCGCCCATAGGCTGTTAGATAAAACAATCCATTAAGCATGCCAAGCACACTCAGAATAAATGGTAAGAACAGATTTCTAGTCATCTTTCGCTGTGTAATTAATTTACCGATGACGATGGCAATCGTCGGCAAAAATAGCACATCTAAAATTGCCAAATAAGGACTAAGCAACGGTCCTAATCGGCCTGCAAACCAAAGCACAACAAGCAGCATCAATGCCGCCCCTGTGGGTGTATCTAGGCCAGTCCAAGAACGAACAGCGGTTAAAGCAAAACCGGTAATCACGGTTGCAGCAAAACCAAAAATCATTTCATGGGCATGCCATTGGATGCCAGGAATAGAGCCGATATTCCTCAATCCAGAGCCACTAAGCTCCATCAGCCATTCTAAAATCGCTACCACCGACCAAAAAGCCGCTAGTAAATAGAAAGGTCTAAAACCTAAAGCAAATAAAGAGATGGGTCGATGATTAATATCCTTCATGACTTAAGTCTTAGCCTCAAGTTCTGCAATGCGCATTTTCATAGTACGGTCGGTTAAAAAACGCTCTGTATCGTCTCTGACCACCGCAGCGATGCCTTGCGCCATGCCATCATTATTGGTCAATATCGCCACAGTAAAGGCAATCGATAAGGCTTTACCCTCCTTGTGTAGGGCTGGCACATTCAATAATGTGCTGCCATAACGAGTTATCCCTGTTTGCATCGATTTGGTATAGCCCTCCCAATGCCGCTCTCTAAAGCGCTCTGGAGTAATCATATCCAAGCTCTTACCCATCGCTTCGCTTGCAGAGTAGCCAAATATTCGTTCTGCCGCCTGGTTCCAAAAAACAATCTTGCCACTGGCATCGGAAATCACCACCCCATCACCCATTACATGAGCTAATTGCTCAAAATCAATCTGCGTATTCACATGCAACTCCCATTATTTAGGTCAATAGACCAAAGTCTGATTGATTTTTAGTTGTATGGAATTTTCCCTTTAAGCCCTTTTTATTGAAATAGCTCTATAGAACTATGTACAGATACTGCCATCATTAAATATCATTAAATGCGCTGATCTTTTGTTTTAAATCAAATACAAGAGGAGCAATTTGAAATTTAATAAGAAAACATATTGGTATGCAAAAAAAGTTTCCTTTAAATCCACCCCATCCTGAGCGCGTCTGCTGGGGATGCGATCGGTATTGCCCATCGCATTCAATGGTTTGTGGAAATGGTGCTGATCGCACCCAACATCCCCATGAGCTCTTTGGTGAGGGCTGGGAAACTTGGGGTCTTGATGATCGAGACACCTTTTTAAATGAAATTAAATAAGGTCCATCAATGAACAGCTTAACAATAGCAAGAGCTATTCATATTCTTAGCATTGTGGTTTGGATTGGGGGAGTCTGTTTTGTTACTGCCATCATTCTGCCAGCCATTAAATTGCAATTTAGCTTTGCTCAACAAGAATCTATTTTTCAACTGGTAGAGAACCGCTTTGCAAAGCTCGCAAAGTGGATGGTCGTAATCGCCGGTATTAGTGGCTTTTATATGGTTTACCTATTAGATGCCTGGGATCGCTTCTTTAGCCTGCAATTCTTTTGGATGCATGCCATGGTTTTGGTGTGGCTCATCTTTATGTTAGCGCTCTTTGTTGTTGAGCCACTGCTTGCCAAGAGTCATGGTGCTCACAATTCAAACCCCGAGCAATCTCTTAAACTGACCTTACGCCTACATATTGTTTTACTGACCTTTAGTCTTCTAACAGTCTTTGTGTCGGTACTTGGAGCACATGGTGCTTTTTACTAGCGGAGCCACTTCATCATGAAAACCATCAAACCCCACGCTCGTCTGACCATTGCTGACTCTATTGGCAAAGAAGGGATTGCCGATGTTGTCAATCAGTTTTACGATGCCATTCAGATTCATCCCACCCTAAGCACCCCCTTTTCTAAGGTAGCCAATTGGGAGGAGCATAAGGAAAGAATTACTGAATTTTGGTGGGCTGCCTTAGGCGGTAGACCAGTGGCATCACACTCTTATGATCCGGTGGGTAAGCATTTAGCAAGAGGCTTTAGCGCCGTCCTATTAAGTGATTGGCAAGACCTTTTTCTTAAAGTACTTTACGAGCAATTATCTAAAAGTCTTGCAGATGCTTGGTATCAAAGAGTAGAGATGATTGGCTCTAATTTTGTGCGTCAAAATGATCGCCTAATAATGCATGTGAGTTCGCAGTAGCATAGGCTCTCCATACTCTAAAGCGCTATCGAACCACTTTCACTGAGAGTGTCACAAGGTGATATCAGGCTCTTGCCTCACACAATCGACATAGAACTCACTACGCCCATCAATCTCGCCTTTTACTAGGCCATGAATATCTGTTTCAAAACCAGGGAATTGTTCGTTAAAGTCACGTGCAAAGTAAAGGTAATCAATGATGCGTTTATTAAAGCGCTCACCAGGAATAAGGAGGGGAATGCCTGGTGGATAAGGCGTAACCAACATAGCAGTAACACGCCCTTCCAAATGATCTAAGGGAACGCGATCGACCTCTTTATGCGCCATTTTTGCCCAAGCTTTAGAAGGCATCATGGCAGGCACCATGTCAGAGGTATACATCTCAGTAGTCATACGTGCCACATCACGGCTCTTATAGAATTCATGAATTTGCTGGCAAATATCTTTCAGGCCTACGCGCTCATAACGAGGGTGTTTTGCCACAAATTCAGGTAAGACTTTCCATAAAGGCGCATTTTTATCAAAGTGATCTTTGAACTGCTGCAACTCAGTTACTAAAGTATTCCAGCGACCTTTAGTAATGCCAATAGTGAACATAATGAAGAAAGAGTACAAACCGCACTTCTCCACAATCACACCATGCTCTGCCAAGTATTTAGTCACAATACTCGCAGGAATACCCATTGACCCAAAGTTACCTTCAATATCCAAACCAGGCGTAACAACAGTCGCTTTAATTGGGTCAAGCATGTTGAAATCTTTAGCCAACTTACCAAAGTCATGCCAGCTAGCTGAAGGCTCTAACACCCAATCTGAGCGTTCGCCAATCCCTTCTTCGGCTAGATGATCAGGGCCCCAAACCTTAAACCACCAATCAGCACCAAACTTTTCATCTACCTCACGCATGGCACGGCGAAAATCCATCGCTTCAGCAATAGATTCTTCTACAAGAGTGGTGCCTCCAGGAGATTCCATCATGGCAGCAGAGACATCACATGAGGCAATGATGGCGTATTGCGGACTTGTAGAGGTATGCATCAAATAGGCTTCATTGAAACAATCACGATCAAGCTTCTGTTCTTGGGCATCCTGGACCAATACCTGCGAGGCTTGCGAGAGGCCTGCTAATAACTTGTGAGTAGATTGGGTGGCAAACATCAAACTCTTTTTAGTACGCTTGCGATCTGGTCCAATTGCATGCATATCCTTATAGAAAGGATGGAATGCAGCATGTGGTAACCAAGCCTCATCAAAGTGCAATGAATCGACTTTGCCATCAAGCATCTCTTTAATCATTTCTACGTTGTACACAATGCCATCATAGGTACTTTGTGTGAGCGTCATCACGCGAGGAACAATATCCTTATTTTTGATAAAGGGGTTGGCGTCAATCTTTTTCTTGATGTTCTTCCACTCAAATTCCTCTTTAGGAATGGGGCCAATAATGCCAAGGTGATTACGAGTGGGCATTAAGAAAATCGGAATAGCGCCCATCATGGTAATTGAATGAATCACGGATTTATGGCAATTACGATCGACCAAAACGACATCGCCAGGAGCAACGGTTGAGTGCCAAACAATCTTGTTGGATGTGGAGGTGCCATTAGTAACAAAAAACAAATGGTCGGCATTAAAGATGCGAGCGGCATTGCGCTCACTTTGCAATACAGGGCCAGTATGGTCTAACAGTTGACCTAATTCTTCTACGGCATTACATACGTCCGCACGCAACATATTCTCACCAAAGAATTGATGGAACATTCTTCCTACTGGGCTCTTTAAAAACGCTACACCACCTGAGTGACCAGGGCAATGCCAAGAGTAAGAGCCTTCAGAAGCATAGTTGGTTAAGGCGCGGAAAAAAGGTGGCGCTAGGGAATCCAAATACACCTTAGCTTCACGAATAATATGACGGGCTACGAATTCTGGGGTGTCTTCATTCATATGAATAAAGCCATGCAATTCACGTAAAATATCGTTAGGCATATGGCGTGATGTACGGGTTTCACCATACAAGAAGATAGGGATATCTTCATTACGCTTACGCACTTCAGTAATAAAGGCGCGTAAATTATTTAATGCTGGTAAATCATGATCCTCGGAATCAGAAACAAATTCTTCATCATCGATAGAAACAATAAAACAGGAGGCTCGTGAGGCCTGCTGTGCAAAAGAAGTGAGATCACCATAACTAGTTAAGCCAATAACCTCCATACCTTCATTTTCAATCGCTTCAGCTAAGTCACGAATACCCGAGCCTGAAATATTTTCCGAGCGAAAATCTTCGTCAATGATGATGATTGGGAAACGAAATTTCATAAAAACTCTCCTGCTGGCTTATCCGAATCATTCGGAACCCACTTCTCAAAATTAGTCAGATCAATTACCCGACCCCCATCTGGCGCAACCGTGACTATATCGACAAAACTAGCATTTTGCCGAACATCTAAAGGCAAATACACGTGACGAGAATAAACTTGGTTAGCCAAGCTCTCATGGTAACCAGTAAATGTGATAAGTAGATGCCACTGTTGATCAGGCCCGCTTTGATTGAGATACTCAACTAGAGGACTTTCCTCGTCTAAGCTGTGCATTGCCGTCCAGGTTAAGGAAAAAACTGGGCTTTCAGCTCGATGTAATAGCAGCTCGACTGAACGGCGATAGCGCTCGCCTTCTACAGTCATACTCTCAGCAATCAACCATAAGCGGAGCTGGGCTTCAACAATATGAGAACTACGCTCATTAAGGACCCTGAACTTCAGAGTCTTAATCCCATCATGGTTACCCACCACCGCCACCTTAGAAAAGCGCACCCCTGCAGTTGGCCTTGTAAAACGAGCAAATGCTAAACCAGTGGTTAAGGCAGAATACACAATGCCAAAAAAGGCCTCAAAAGTCACAATGCCATTAGGCCAATTGCCAACCGGCGTCATCCGACCATAGCCGATCGTAGCCATAGTTTGTACGCTAAAGTAAAAAACATCTAGCAAAGATCCAGGGACAGCATTAGTAATAGCCCCATCACCACAGGCTAAGTACATAAAGGCAAAAAGAAGATTGGTACCAAGGTATACAAAAATAACTAGTATTAGGAACTTTAACCAAGAAGTACCTAAAAGCCAGTGATAAAAATTATTTTCAGGGCGCGCAATCGTAGAGCGGCTAAGGGTAGCTCGATATTCCTCTAGATTAATCTGCTCAGGGCGGCGATTAAATCGATTGTCCTTCAATGCCATGAATAACTTAAGTTTTAGGCAGGGTTACACCCACCTGACCTTGATACTTACCGCCACGATCTTTATAGGATGTACCACACACTTCATCACTTTCAAAGAAGAGGACCTGTGCACAACCCTCACCTGCGTATATCTTGGCTGGTAATGGCGTGGTATTGGAGAACTCTAGAGTGACATAGCCCTCCCACTCAGGTTCAAATGGGGTAACGTTCACGATAATGCCGCAGCGCGCATAAGTACTCTTGCCCACACAAACCGTTAATACACTACGAGGGATTTTGAAATACTCCACCGTTCTTGCCAAAGCAAATGAGTTGGGAGGAATAATGCATACAGGGCCCTTAAAATCGACAAACGATTGTTCATCGAAATTCTTAGGATCAACAATAGTGCTGTTGATATTGGTAAATATCTTGAATTCATCCGCGCAACGAATGTCATAACCATAACTTGAAGTGCCATAACTGACGATTTTGTTACCGGCAGCATCGTGGCGAACTTGGCCAGGTTCAAATGGGCTGATCATGCCTTGCTCGCCCATGCGGCGGATCCAGTGGTCTGATTTAATAGTCATGGCCAAATTGTAAAACCTTCGGAGGCTAATGCCCATGATTTTATGGCCACAGAAGCCCTTATTGTCAGCTCACTAGACCCTTAAGAGCTAAACAGCCTGATTAAATAGCACCCTTTCAGGGGCGTTATAAATCTCGAAGTGCTTTCCTGAACAACGAGAAAGGATGGTGAGATGAGTTTGCCGAGCCAACTCGAGCCCCATTAATGTGACACCCGAACGGGTTAGTAAAAAAGGAATGCCCATTTGCGCCCCCTTAATGACCATCTCAGAGGTAAGCCTTCCAGTAGTAAAGAAAATCAATTCTTTACCCGGTTTATTTGCCAGCCACATCAACCCAGAAATAGAGTCCACAGCATTATGGCGACCAACATCTTCAATAAAATGCAGTAAACGAACCCGCTCATTGCCATCCCGTTCAAACACGGCGCAAGCGTGCACTGAGCCAGATTGCTTATAAATAGAGTCATGCACTCTAATCTCATCAATCAGGGCCACGATAGCCTCCTGACTCAATACAGGGCCATCGGGCAAACGAATCTTAGCCATCTCCTCAATCAGGCCACCAAACATCGTCCCCTGACCGCATCCCGTAGTAACTACCCGCTTGCTCGTGAGAGCATCAATATCTACCGTACTGCGATGAGTTTTAACCGCCGCAGAATCGGTTTCCCAATCTACTTGGATACTCTGAACATCTTCAATAGACTCCACCATCCGCTGATTACGTAAATAACCCAAGACTAAGGCCTCTGGAGCGCTTCCCAAGGTCATCAATGTGACGACCTCCCGCTTATCCAAATAGATGGTTAAAGGGCGTTCACCAGGAATATAGGTCGTTTTATGGCGCCCTAGCTCATCCATAATCTGGACCTCATGAACCAGGGGCACGGATGCATTGGACATCTCAATTGTTGGTGAAACAGCCATAAAACAGTCTCTTTAATTGTTTTTGAGTCGGTGTTCACTTTAACCGCAGTCTAAAATTACTGCTGAACTATGACCCAAGCCTCATAATCATATCCTCACCTAATTTCAATTGATTCTTATTTAAGTCCGTTTTTCATGAGTAGCTCCCCACGTCGCCTTCTTGTTACCTCAGCCCTGCCGTATGCCAACGGCCAGATTCATATTGGGCATTTGGTGGAATATATTCAAACCGATATCTGGGTGCGTTTTCAAAGAATGCGGGGTCATGAAGTGCATTATGTTGGGGCTGATGATACCCACGGCACCCCCATCATGTTGCGTGCTGAAAAAGAAGGTTTAACACCTAAAGAGTTGATCGCCAATGTCTGGAAAGAGCATAAGCGCGACTTTGATGATTTTTTTATTTCTTTTGACAATTACTACACCACTGATAGTCCTGAGAACGAAAAGCTGGCCAAGAGCATTTATCTCAAGCTACGCGATGCGGGGCTGATTGAAATGCGCTCGATTGAGCAAGCCTATGACCCCGTGAAAGAAATGTTCTTACCGGATCGCTTTATTAGAGGCGAGTGCCCCAAATGCGGCGCTAAAGATCAATACGGCGACTCTTGTGAAAAATGTGGCGCTACCTACTCGCCTACTGATTTAAAAAACCCAATTTCTGTAGTAAGTGGCGCAACCCCAATAAAAAAAGTATCTGATCATTATTTCTTTAAGCTGTCAGATCCCCGTTGTGAGAACTTCTTGCGTGAGTGGACTCAAGTAAAAACACCGCTACAACCCGAAGCGCGCAATAAGATGAAAGAATGGGTTGGTCAACCCGGTGAGAGCAAGCTAGGTGACTGGGATATCTCCCGGGATGCCCCCTACTTTGGCTTTGAGATTCCAGATGCGCCAGGCAAATACTTCTATGTCTGGCTTGATGCTCCGATTGGCTACTACGCGAGCTTTCTGAACTATTGCAATAAAACAGGCCTTAACTTTGAAGAGTGGGTAAGGCCTGACACCACTACTGAGCAATACCATTTCATCGGTAAAGATATTCTTTACTTTCATACGCTGTTTTGGCCAGCTACATTGCATTTTTCTGGTTACCGTACTCCCACTAATGTTTTTGCGCATGGTTTTTTAACAGTCGATGGTGAGAAGATGAGTAAGTCACGTGGCACTCTGATTTCTGCGCACAGCGTAATTGAATCTGGCTTTAATCCAGAGTGGTTCCGTTATTACTTTGCCACCAAGCTAAATGACAGCATGGAAGATTTAGACCTTAATCTGCAAGACTTTGTTGCTCGAGTCAATAGTGACTTACTTGGTAAGTTCATCAATATCGCAAGTCGTAGCGCGGGCTTTTTGGTTAAGCGTTTTGATGGCATTGTTGCTGATCAAGCAATGAGTAATCCCTTACTGACACAGATTGCTGGAGCTAACGAAAAAATTGCTGCATTATATGAAGCACGAGAATATGCCAAAGCACTGCGCACCATCATGGAGCTTGCAGACAAGGTCAATGCCTATGTTGATGAGAATAAGCCTTGGGAGATTGCTAAAACCCCAGAACGGGAAGCAGATTTGCAGCAGGTCTGTAGCGTTACCCTAGAGGCCTTCCGTTTGCTTACCCTCTATCTCAAGCCGGTATTGCCCAATGTAGCTGCAAGAGCAGAAGAATTCCTCTCAATACCGCCATTAAGTTGGCATGATGTCCATACGCCCTTAAACAGCCAAAACCCGATTAAGGCCTATAAACACCTCATGACACGCGTAGAAGCCCCTCAAATCGAGGCTTTACTAGCTGCCAACCTTTAAAATCAGCCTCAACAGCACAAATTTGGCTAGCATGTAGGAAAAATCGTTAATAATGATGGGCTAAGCATGCATTATTGCTGAGTTACTTTTATAAGTTATTGAATTAATTAAGTATTTTAGGAAATGCCATGGCCAGATATCAATCCGAATTCACCCAGTTCTTAAATGAGCTTAAATCCGAGCAACCCGATCTAGAAGCGGGCCAACAAGCTGGTCGTGCACTCCTTTGGGATAAAGAACCCCTCACTACAGAAGAACAGCGTCGAGCAAAGGCCGCTAAATTGAAGCAACGCGCCTACGTTTACTCGAATGACTGAACCAAGCACGCAGCCCTTATCGGATTTACTCGATAGCACTCCATCGGTCACAGATGGAATGTCTTTAGCTTTTGCCAAGTTATATGGCGAGCCTTTATTTAAGCTGCCAACGGATCTTTATATTCCACCAGATGCCCTAGAAGTTTTTCTAGAGGCATTTGAAGGTCCGCTAGACCTTTTGCTCTACTTGATTCGCAAGCAAAATTTCAATGTACTCGATATTCCAATGGCTCAGGTTACTCTCCAGTATCTGAGCTACATCGACCAAATTCGTCATTACAACCTAGAGCTTGCAGCTGAGTACTTGCTGATGGCCGCGATGTTAATTGAAATTAAATCTCGCATGCTCTTGCCAATGAAAAAAGCAGATAGCGATGAAGAGGTTGATGATCCTCGTGCAGAATTAGTGCGTCGCCTCCTAGAATACGAGCGTATGAAATTAGCCGCCTTAGAATTAGACCAAATTCCCCAACAAGGTCGCGACTTTCAGATCGCGCACGGCTATATAGACACTACAGTTGCTGTTACTTGGCCCGAGGTAGATGTAAATGACTTACAAATGGCTTGGCGCGATGTTCTGCACCGTGCCAAACTCAATCAACATCACACCATTACTCGTGAAGCACTGTCAGTACGTGACTTTATGACCCGCATTTTGCGTCGCCTGCAAAGTACCCGCTTTGTTGAGTTTGGTGAATTATTCGAAGATGCGATTCAATCTGGTGGTGGAGTGGCAGTAGTCATTGTGAACTTCATTGCAATGCTTGAACTCTCACGAGAAGCCTTAGTAGAAATTACTCAAGCTGATCCGTATGCCCCTATTTATGTCCGTCTCGCATATACCCCTAACGCATGAAAATCATTAGCGACATACAAGAATTACGCGATCACTTGCGCGGCCAAAACCGAGCTGCCTTTGTGCCTACCATGGGCAACTTGCATGAAGGCCATCTGTCACTGATGCGCCTTGCAAGACAGCATGGTGATCCTGTTGTAGCCAGCATTTTTGTCAATCGCCTGCAATTTGGTCCTCACGAAGATTTTGATAACTATCCGCGCACCATGCAAGCAGATATTGATCAATTAGAAAAAGAAGGTGTTTATATTCTGTTTGCACCGACTGAGCGAGAGCTCTACCCTCAGCCTCAAGAATACCGTGTAGATCCACCACAACAGTTAGGGGATATTTTGGAGGGCGAGTTTCGTCCAGGGTTTTTTAAAGGCGTTTGCACAGTAGTGCTTAAGCTTTTGTCTTGTGTACAGCCTAAAGTAGCCGTCTTTGGCAAGAAAGATTACCAACAGTTGATGATCATTCGTCAGATGGCTAAACAGTTTGCTTTGCCAGTGACCATTATTCCAGCAGAAACCATTCGCGCCGAAGATGGTTTAGCGCTTTCATCACGTAATGGCTACCTCTCGACTGAAGAACGAGCAGAGGCTCCAGTATTACAAAGAGTTTTAAAAGAGGTTCGTGAACAAGTGCAAAACCTGAATGAGCGCAATACCCAATCTATCTCCGAGATTGAAAAAGCAGCCATCGCCTCATTGGTGAAACGTGGCTGGCTGCCTGATTACATTGCTATTCGTCAGCAAAGTGATTTAGCACCAGCATCCAATGAACAGTTGCAAGCTGGTGAACCACTCGTCATCCTGACGGCAGCCAAGCTTGGCAAAACACGCTTGATTGATAAC
>CAIZRK010000009.1 GCA_903935355.1 uncultured beta proteobacterium
GAAGTGGTGCCCCTTGTCCGACTCGAACAGACCACCTACTGATTACAAATCAGTTGCTCTACCAGATGAGCTAAAGGGGCAACGGATGATATTTTAGCCTATTTCACAATCGTTAATGAAGGTCTAGCAGTTTTAGGCTTATCAGGTGGCACATCTGGCTTATCTACAATATGAAGATCTTTCGCATGCGCAGGGTCAAATGGGAAAGACATTCCCTGACCATTTTCTCTGGCATAGACTGCCAAGACATGGGTAACAGGAACCATAATCTTTCTGGGAACGCCTCCAAAGCGCGCCTGAAAACTAATCCAATCATTATCTAGATTCAGATGTTGGCAGGCCTCTGAAGAAATATTAAGCACAATCTCATCGTTCTTCACAAACTCTATAGGCACCTCTACCCTGGAATCTACAAAGACTGCCATGTAGGGCGTAAAACCAAAATCCGTACACCACTGGTGTAGCGCACGGATAAGATAGGGTCTATTGCTTGTAACCTCAGACATACTTTTTGAAAACTCTTCCTCTTTGATCATCATCCACTGGTAATACTAGCGGCGCATTACCTTTTCTGAAGGCGTCAAAGCCTCAATGTAAGCAGGTCTACTGAAAATACGCTCTGCGTATTTCAAAAGAGCAGCAGCATTACGCGAGAGATCAATACCGTAATGCTCAAGGCGCCATAACAAGGGTGCAATAGCAACATCTAGCATGGAGAATTCATCGCCCAACATATACTTATTCTTCACAAAAATAGGAGCGAGTTGAGTTAAGCGATCACGAATAGCTAGGCGCGCTTTTTCATGGGCTTTCTCAGCTATCTTACCTTTTTCATTTTCTAAGGCCGCTACGTGTACGAACAGTTCTTTCTCAAAATTAAAGAGGAAGAGGCGTGCACGGGCACGTGCCACAGGGTCTGGAGGCATCAATTGTGGATGAGGAAAACGCTCATCAATGTATTCATTGATGATATTTGACTCATACAAAATGAGATCGCGTTCAACCAAGATAGGTACTTGGCCATACGGATTCATCACCGAGATGTCTTCTGGCTTGTTAAACAAGTCCACATCACGGATTTCAAAGTCCATGCCTTTTTCAAAAAGCACAAGACGGCAGCGTTGCGAGAATGGGCAGTTTGTGCCCGAGTACAACACCATCATAAATTTATATCCTTAAATTTCTACTTCATTACAACAAACGCAAAACAAACAGCGGCTTTAAACTCTCTTTAGGCTTAGTGAATATCTTTCCAATAGGCCTTGTTCAAACGCCAAGCCAATAAAGTAAAGATTGCCAAGAATATGAGCACGATGACACCAAGGCGCTTACGCTCAAGTTGCACTGGCTCGGCCATCCAAGACATGAAAGATACTAAGTCAGCAATATTATCGTCATACTCTTGGGGCTTCATTGTGCCTGGCGTTAACTGCTCAAAGCCCACAAATACCTTCTCAACTCTGCTTTCGTCATGAGGATCTTTACGCTCTTCAAACTTCGCAGCACGCTCACCCTGTAATTGCCACAAGGCATGCGGCATACCTACATTAGGAAATACCAAGTTATTCCAACCGGTTTGAGTAGTGTCATCTTTATAGAAAGTACGGAAGTAGGTATAAAGCCAATCTGTTCCACGAGCCCGAGCTTCAACTGATAAATCAGGAGGAGTCTTGCCAAAAAAAGCCTTAGCTTCTTTAGGCGTCATAGCAATGGTCATCAGATCACCAACTTTAGCGTCAGTCAAAATCAAGTTATCTTTAATCTGTTGGTCGGTCAAACCAATATCGCGTAGGCGGTTATAACGCATGCTTACTGCTGCGTGGCAGTTCAAGCAATAGTTCACAAAGATCTTAGCGCCATTTTGCAAAGAAGCATTATTACTTACGCGATCAGGTGCCCTATCCAATGGAAAGCCTTCTTCATTGGCGCTAGCGTTAAGGCCAAAACCTAGGGCTGCAACCAAAACCGTTACCTGGCAGATGCCCATCAAAGTTTGCACAATTCGTTTCATACTAGTTCCTAATTTCTCTTTGCCAATATCTCAGGCGTAAATTAATGGGGCTTAAAAGTAACGCGAGTTGGAACGGGCTTGAAGGTGCCAAGCTTGCTCCAGAACGGCATTGCCAAGAAGAAGCCCAGATAATAAATAGTACAAATCTGAGAAATCTTTTCAAATGTTGGTGATGGCGGCTGAATACCCAAGTAACCCAAAATCACAAAGCTCACTACAAACACCCCATAAATATATTTATGGAATTGTGGGCGATAGCGAATCGATTTCACTGGGGAATGATCCAACCAAGGCAAGAAGAACATGATTACAACTGAACCGCCCATGATCACTACACCCCAGAACTTAGCATCGAACACATAAAAGCCGGCAGCCAACACCACTGCGATTCCTACCAAGATGCCCTTAACTTTAATATTTTTGGTATTGATTGCAAACAATCCCAAAATGATGGCTAGGAAGATCCATAAAGGTAATAAGAAGTTAGTGGTAGTCGCACGCAACATCGAGTAGAAAGGCGTGAAATACCAAACTGGGGCAATGTGTGTCGGCGTTTCAAACGGGTTTGCTGGAATAAAGTTATTTGCCTCAATGAAATAACCACCCATCTCAGGCGCAAAGAACACAATCAAGGCAAAAATCATTAAAAAGCCACCCAAATACATCACATCATGGACAGAGTAGTAAGGATGAAATGGAATGCCATCGACTGGATGCCCTTGAGCATCTAAGGTGTCTTTAATTTCAATGCCATCAGGATTATTGGAGCCCACTTCATGCAATGCCAGGATATGGGCTGCCACTAAACCAATTAATACCAATGGAATAGCAATCACATGGAATGCAAAGAAACGATTAAGGGTAGCGTCCCCAACCACATAATCACCACGTAGCCACAAAGAGAGGTCTGGGCCAATTAAAGGAATAGCGGAGAATAAGTTCACGATTACTTGAGCGCCCCAGTAGGACATTTGACCCCAAGGGAGCAAGTAGCCAAAAAAGGCCTCGCCCATCAAGCACAAGAAAATCGCACAACCAAAAATCCAAATCAATTCACGTGGCTTACGATATGAACCGTAAATCAAGCCACGGAACATATGGATATACACCACTATAAAGAACATAGAAGCGCCAGTAGAGTGCATGTAGCGAATTAACCAACCCCATGGCACTTCACGCATGATGTATTCAACAGACTCAAATGCTTTAGCTGCATCTGGCTTGTAGTTCATTGTTAAGAAAATGCCAGTAACAATCTGAAGGGCTAAAGCGACAATTGAAAGTGCGCCAAAGATGTAAAAGAAATTGAGGTTTTTAGGAGCGTAATACTCACTCATGTGCCTTTTAAAGGCCTCTGTCACGGGCAACCGTGAATCCACCCAAGCCATTACCTTCTGAGCTATTGGAGCACCTGCTGGGACTTCTTTTTCGTGAAATGCCATTTATTTCTCCTTAGGCCTTTTTGTCGTCGCCAACCAGAATCTTGGTATCGCTCAAATACATATGCGGCGGTACTTCCATATTGTCTGGGGCTGGTTTGTTCTTAAATACTCGGCCGGCCATATCAAATGTGGATCCATGACATGGACAAAGGAAGCCACCTGGCCAAGTATTAGGCAAGGAAGGCTGTGGACCTGCTTCAAACTTAGTCGTTGGAGAGCACCCCAAATGGGTGCAAATACCCACTACCACGAGGTATTCCGGCTTAATTGAGCGCCATTGGTTCTGGGCATAAGGTGGGGTAAATTGGGCTGGATCCCTTAAAGAATCAGGATCCGCTAATTCACCATCAATCTTAGAAAGCTCGGCAACTTGCTCAGGGGTACGACGCACCACCCAAACGGGCTTACCACGCCATTCCACCATGCGCATCTCATCTGGCTTCATACCAGCAATATCGATCTCCACAGCTGCTCCAGCGGCTTTAGCGCGCTCTGAAGGCTGGAAACTATCTACAAAAGGGTAAAGGGCTGCGGCTGCACCAACGCCGCCAACCGCAGACGTAGCGATCAACCAATTACGACGATCCTTATCCATACAGGGCTTGTCACTCATTTACAAAATTCCTCGGAAGAGCATTTATGGGTGGAAATTGCTTAAAGGTAAGATTTTAAAGTAAAACTTTTGGTAAGCAAGAAAGTTATAGGGTTAATCTTGGGTTAATCTAGATATAAGTCAAAAGGAGAGCATTTATGAGCGTTTTAAAAGAGTTTCGGGACTTTGCGGTCAAGGGAAATGTGATTGATTTGGCGGTTGGCGTCATTATTGGTGGTGCATTTGGGAAAATCGTGGATTCTCTCGTAAATGACATCGTAATGCCCCTCATTTCGACCCTTTTTGGGGGTCATATTGACTTCACCAACCTATTTATCGTCCTAGGAAAAGTTCCAGAAAACGTCCCGTATACCTTTGATGCCCTTAAAAAGGCAGGGGTACCCATTTTTGCCTATGGCAACTTCATCACCATATCCATTAATTTCATTCTCTTAGCGTTTGTCATCTTTCAAATGGTGAAGGTAGTTAATCGTGTGCGTGCTATGGATGCCCCACCCGCACCTCC
>CAIZRK010000010.1 GCA_903935355.1 uncultured beta proteobacterium
ATGAAAACAGGCAGTATCAATGCTTTAAAACCGAAATTCCCGATAATGCCTATACAGATTGGCAATGGAGGCAAAACCTAGGACCACAATCAAGACAGAAAATAGGTAGTCGGTCTTTAGATAGGTAAAGACGCCTAGGTAAATCAAAACTGCTGCGCCAATAAATACAGCAACCGCGCCAAGCACCAGCATTTTGAAGTTAGGAATAAAAGCACCCAAAGTAATGGCTACAAATAATAGAATTAATTCAGAGATGAGCTTATCGGCGGTGGCAAAGATGCTATTGGTCAGCTCAGGATTAATGATTTTTCCTAAAACGGCCAAGAGCAGAATGCTAGCCAATACAGCAAAGTTCCACTTAGCATTGATTAGGATTGTTTTGAGCTGATCATTCATATAAGAGGCCTAGTGGTTAGAGCTGCCTAGAAATACGAGGCTAAGGCAAATCCACAATGAAATAAAGGCTACTAAAATTGTGATGGCTAGTTTTTTAAGGAAGTATTGAAGCGTATCCATATAGGCTTCATCATTTCTACCAAAGTGCTGATCAAAGCGCTTCCACACCAAGCGGCCTATAAAGAGAGGTAGGAGTATGGCAACAATGCCAAATAAAACGGTAAAAGTGGAATCCATCTAAATTTATTTCTTTCTTGGCAAATGACCAAATGAAGGGTCATATAAAAGAGCTAAGAATACCCGTTTTTGATTTACCTCCCTCCTTACTGGACCTGTTCTAGCGATAGATATGCTCTAAAACCCTGAGTTTATTGATACAGTAGAGCCTTTAGTAGTATTTATCATCTCAAAAGGCCCTCGATGACCGAACTATCCCTTACTCAAATTCAAGAAATCCGCACTGCAGTACTTGGCGCAGTGGTAAAAGTGCCAGGCGCCTTAATTGGGTTGGGAATTCTGTTTATTACCCTTGGCATGATTGGGATTGCTGGTCAAACGCTGTTTTCTTTTGTGAGCATTAATATGCTGGGCGCATTTTTGATCGTTGGTGGGGTATTGCAGTTTGCCCATGCTATGAAGTCCCATGGCTGGAAGAACGTGGGAATTCAGATGGTGCTAGCTGTTCTATATATCGCCGCTGGTTTATTTACCTGGTTATTTCCCATCCCCGCCCTAGAAGCCATTACCTTATGGCTCGCTGCGATCTTTTTCGTTACGGGATTCTTGCGTTTAGTTTCTGCCTTTATGCATCGCCATTTTGGTGAGTGGTTTTGGATGGTATTGTCATCGGCTATTTCTATTTTGATGGGCGTGCTCATCATGAATGGCTACCCAGAATCTAGCTTATGGTTGCCTGGCCTCTTAATTGCTATTGAATTGCTCTTACAAGGTTGGTCATTGCTGTTTATGGGCTTGGCTGCTCGTAAGCTAATTAAGGGTGAGTAATCTAAAGTAAACAATGAAAAAAACGGATCTGTATAAAAATCTCGGCTTAGCAACTGCCCAGCGTATGAAAAACGCTGCTAAAGTGGCCAAGCCTGGGGCTAATGCTAAAGCCCAGACCAAAAAAGAACTAGCAAGTTCGAACCCATTGCTAGCATCTTTGATGGGTAAAGCAAAGTCAAAGTAGCTCTAGACTTAGTTATTTAACGAGTGCATCCCATCGCATCAAAGTCAACATCATCGCTTTTATTCATTGATCTACTCAAGGTCTTTGCGGCCCTCTTCATTATTTTGCATCACCTGTCTAGTTACGGGCAGATGGCGATAGATGCTAGGCTTGTGTTACCGGCATTCATGACATGGTTGTTTGAGTATGGGCGTTACGCTGTCCAAATCTTTTTAGTGATGGCGGGGTATTTGGCGGCGCAATCCTTAACGCGTTATGCCAATGCAAAATTTAATGTGCAGCATTTACTTCGGTTGATCATCAATCGATACTTACGCTTGTTTGCACCTTATATTGCTGCCCTCACCTTGACGATTTGCTGCGCATGGCTGGCACGTTTTTGGGTAAGCGATGAATTTGTTGGTGAATCAGAAACCTTAGCGCAATTTTTAGCGCATTTGTTTTTCTTACAAGGTATTCTGGGCTTGGATTCGATCTCGGCGGGGGCTTGGTATGTGGCGATTGACTGGCAGCTCTACTCCATCTTAGCCATTCTCTTAATCTCTTTTTCATCTTATCAAGCCATGATTTGGTTCATCAGCATTGTGGCTGTGAGTTCTTTGCTGTACTTCAATCGCTCTTCTCAATATGAAGCTTATTTCATCTACTTCATTGGTTCTTATGGCTTAGGGGTGTTGGCTTTTTTAAGTAAAAACTTCACCGATACCAAGATCAATCGGATTGCCAAGTTCGCTTTATTTGTAGTTGGGGCAGTCATTATGGCCTCCACATTTGAGCAAGTATGGTTGCGTAATATTCTGGCATGGCTTGTTGCATTCATTCTTTTGGTATGGGGCAATACCCCTTATCCAAAGTCATCTAATGCAACAGCATCCTCTTTGCTTAAGATGATCGCTTGGGGTGCACAACGTTCTTATTGCGCCTTCTTAATCCACTTTGCTTTTATCTTGCTAGCAAATACGCTTTATATTGCCCTAGGTTTGCATCAGTATGAAAGCGGTCTGCTTGCAATAAGCCTGATGCTCGCAGTAGTGGTATGTAGTGGTTTAGCTGCGACTAGCTTGTACCGATGGATAGAGCTGCCAGCGCTAAGATTTAAGGTTTAAAATAATATTCATAGCCCCATATCCTTTAAAACGCGGAAAATCTCTCGATATGCCTTAGGTGGTTTGTTAGTTTCTTTTTCCCTACGCGCATTACGAATAAGTGTCCGCATGTTTTGAATATCCATATCAGGATACTGTTCAATCATTTTGGTAAAGGTTTCGTCATTGGCAATGAGTCGATCACGATAGGATTCTAAGAAATGAAGCTTAGCCGTTTCTGCTTTGCTAATCCCTTGAATGGCATCTAAGCGTTTTTGGATGGCTTGAAGCTCTCCCTCATCTAAAAAGCGCATGAGTTTGCCTAAATACTGCTTGTGACGACGAATGGCTTCAAAGCTCTTAATTTTGTTGGTTTCTCCAATGGCTAGTTTGATGGCCTCATCCATGGGGATGGTCTTTAAGGCATCACTGCTTAGTGCGGCCAACACTTCCGCTAGTTTTTGGCGCTCGGTCATTTGCCGCTTTAGCTCGGACTTACTGGGACCCTGGTCAAGATCATCTTTTTTGGGGGTACGATTCTTTTCATTGACATGCATAGGCTTATTTTAGACGGGTATTTGCTGTTTCTAGCTTAATTGCCCAATTTCTTTGCATCGAAAGATTTGGTAAATAATAGAGTTTAAAAATAGGCATCTATAAAAGTAGAGACATGAGTACAACCAGTCAAGCAAACACCTACGACTACATCATTATTGGCGCTGGCAGCGCAGGTTGTATGTTGGCCAAACGCCTGACCGAGAATCCCGCTAAACGCGTGCTCTTAATTGAGGCGGGTAAGAACGATCACTATATTTGGATTCATATTCCGGTAGGATATTTGTATTGCATTGATAACCCAAGGGCAGATTGGCGCTTTAAGACCACCGCTGAAAAGGGGCTGAATGGCCGCTCACTTCTCTATCCTCGGGGTCGAGTCATGGGCGGATGTTCTTCTATTAATGGCATGATTTATATGCGGGGCCAAGCGGAGGACTATGACTCTTGGGTGAATGCAACTGGGGATGATGCATGGTCATGGACAAATGCACTCAAACGCTACAAATCATTTGAAGATTACCACGGCGATGCCAATGAATGGCATGGTAAAGGTGGTGAGTGGACGATATCTAAACAACGTCTACGTTGGCCCATCATGGATGTTTTTAGAAAGGCTGCAGTAGAAGCGGGTATACCGGCAACAGATGATTTTAATCAGGGCGATAACTTTGGCGTGGGTTACTTTGATGTAAGTCAGCGCAAGGGTTGGCGGCTTAATACCTCTAAAGCATTTTTACGTGATGCTGCCAAGCGACCTAACCTCACCATCATCACTGAGGCGGTAGTGAACAAGTTATTGATTGATTTAGCAACCAAGAATTGTGATGGCGTGCAATACATCAAGGATGGCCAAACCATCGATATACATTGCGATATTGCCAATCAGGGTGAAGTTATCCTTAGCAGTGGCTCGATTGGTAGCGTACAGATCTTAGAGCGCTCAGGCATTGGGGCTGCTGATCGGCTCAGATCACTCGGTATTACTGTTAATGTTGATTTACCCGGTGTTGGCGAGAACTTGCAGGATCATCTGCAATTACGCATGATTTATAAGGTCAATGGCATTAAAACTTTAAACACCAAAGCCAATACACTTTTTGGTAAGTTGATGATTGGTCTGGAATATATTTTTAAACGCTCTGGTCCCATGTCTATGGCGCCATCTCAGCTTGGTGCCTTTGCCTATAGCTCTCCTGAGCAGGCTAGGGCTAATGTGGAATATCACGTACAACCTTTATCCCTAGAGAAGTTTGGCGAAGACTTGCATTCTTTTAATGCGTTTACTGCCAGTGTTTGTAATTTGCGTCCTACCTCGCGCGGCAGTGTGCATATTAATTCTGTAGATCCTGAAGCGCCACCGGTGATTAGCCCAAATTATTTATCTAGCGATGAAGACCGCAAAGTAGCGGCTGAGTCCTTGCGTTTGACCCGTAAAATTGTAGAAAGTCCTGCACTCGGGCCTTACACCCCCGATGAATACAAGCCAGGCAAGCAATATCAAACTGACGAAGAGCTCATAAAAGCTGCCGGTGATATTGGCACGACGATTTTTCATCCGGTGGGCACGTGTAAGATGGGTAAGGCAGATGATCCCATGGCGGTGCTAGATTCGGAGTTGCGGGTAAGGGGGATTCATCATCTGCGGGTGGTAGATGCTTCTGCCATGCCAACGATTACCTCGGGTAATACTGCGGCGCCAACGATGATGATTGCCCAGCGCGCTGCGCAATTGCTCACTGGTCAATAGCCCCACTTGCAGACACATAAAGGAACTGGGCTACCCAATCTCACGCCGCTGCCTGCGAGCCATCTACTTTTGGCTTTAGGCATCGTGGCGGTATGGGGCACCAATTTTGTGGTGATCAAAAATTGCCTTGATACTTTTCCTCCTTTTTTCTTTGCAGCACTACGTTATACCTTTGCTTTATTGCCCTTTGTCTTTTTTATTCCTAGGCCTAAAGTATCTTGGACAAATCTTTGTATTTATGGGTTAGCTACTGGGCTCGGGCAGTTTGGCGTGATGTATTACGCCATGAGTAGCCAAATCTCTCCTGGCTTAGCCTCTTTAGTGATACAGACTCAAGTCTTTTTTACGATTGGTTTTGCGATGTTCTTTGCTAAAGAGGCTTTGAAGTTTTATCAAGCAGTAGCAGTTGGGGTAGCAATGACTGGTTTGGGAATCATTGCACTGCATACCGATTCAACTACGACCATCTTAGGCTTAGCTTTAGTAGTTTTCTCTGGTTTTTCATGGGGTATTGCTAATACAGTGAGCCGACAGGCAGGCTCCATTAATATGCTCTCATATGTTGTCTGGGCTAGTGCCTTTTCGATTCCACCCTTAATGTTCGTATCGCTCATATTTGAAGGGGGCGCCAATCATTTAGGTGAGGTATTCATTACCGCGCCTCTTGGGGCATGGATTGGAGTGTTGTGGCAGTCATGGGCAAATACTTTGTTTGGTTATGCTGCCTGGGCTTGGCTCTTATCTAAACATCCTGCAGCAGTGGTAGCACCAGCACCATTATTGGTGCCCATCTTTGGAATGGGGGCATCCACACTCTTCTTGGATGAATCTTTACCCCTTTGGAAATTATCGGCAGCAGGCTTGGTGATCATTGGTTTAGTCATCAATCTCTTTTGGCCTAGCTTGCAAAATCAATTGAGAAAGTATTTTTAACTAGCTTAATTAACCATTGGTTTTCTGGGTAGCGGTGAATCGTATTCACCACTACAGTGCAAATTTATCACGCAAGACTAATGTAAAACCCTAATACAAAACGATTGCCCATCTTTTTTTAATCAGTATGATCGGTATTCGATTTCAGTAACAGTAATGCTAAAGAACAGTATTTATTTAATTAGAATTTTTAGTCATGGAGACTTTATGAATATACGTCGTCACATTTTTGCGGTTACCACTGCCGCAATGCTCTCAACCGGCGCTTATGCTGCCGATATTAAAGTTGGTGTTACAGGCCCCTATACAGGCGGCTCATCCTCAATGGGTGTGAGCATGCGTGATGGAGTGCGTTTAGCTGCTAAAGAAATCAATGCTGCTGGTGGTGTTAATGGCGACAAATTCGTATTGCTCGAGCGCGATGACGAAGCGAAAAACGAACGTGGCGTGCAAATTGCCCAAGAGTTGATTAATAACGAAAAAGTAGTTGCTACTTTAGGGTTTATTAACACGGGTGTTGCTCTAGCTTCCCAACGTTTTTATCAGGATGCAAAGATTCCGGTAATGAACAACGTAGCTACCGGTTCTTTGATTACCAAGCAATTTCCAAATGCGTCAGAAAACTATATTTTCCGTTCATCTGCTGCCGATAATATTCAGGCGCCATTAATCGCTAAAGAGGCGGTAGAGAAGCGTGGCCTAAAGAAGGTAGCGATTTTGGCTGATTCAACTAACTATGGCCAATTAGGCCGTGAAGACATGGAAAAAGCGCTAAAGACCTATGGTGTTACTCCAGTGGCTGTTGAGAAGTTCAACATTGGCGATGTGGATATGACCTCCCAGTTACTTAGAGCTAAAAATGCTGGTGCCGATGTTGTTTTGACATACGCAATTGGTCCTGAGTTGGCGCAAATTGCCAATGGTATGGCTAAGTTGGGTTGGAAAAAGCCCATGATTGGTAGCTGGACATTGTCCATGGCCAGCTTTATTGATACTGCTGGTAAGAATGGTAACGGTGCAACTATGCCAGAGACCTTTATTCAGCAACCTGCTACTACTCCTAAGCGCAAGGCATTCGTAGATGCTTACCTTAAAGAGTTCAAGCCAAAGAATGGCATCATTGCTTCTCCAGTATCTGCTGCTCAAGGGTACGATTCTGTATACCTCTTAGCTGCCGCTATTAAGCAGGCAAAAAGCACAGAAGGACCAAAGATTTTGGCTGCCTTGCAAAATCTAAACGCCCCAGTTGATGGTGTAGTAATGACTTATAACAAGCCATTTAGTGCAACCAACCATGAAGCTATTGCCTCTAAAGATGTGGTGATGGGCGTAGTTGAGAATGGCCGCGTTGAGTTCTTAAATGCGGAAGATGCAATTGCTAAGAAGAAGTAATAGTAAAGCGGAACAAGATGGCAAATATGTTGTGTATTTTGCACTGCAATAGCTTCGTTTATTCAGCTTGTTAAACAACAAAGCGCCGCCCATAAAGCGGCGTTTTGTCTTTGATAACCTTGAGATCAACCTGCTAGATATTCTTTTGGAATGATTTTGTAGTAGTGAATCGTATTCATCACGATGATGTAAATTTATACGCTAACTCTTCACTTCTTTATCCGTACAATAGCGAATTCGTTCATTAAACAGCTTTCAGAATTTTGGGTCTACACCATGGAAATCCTTGCACAAATCCTTTCGAGCGGTATAGCAGTGGGCATGATCTATGCTGTCATTGCTTTCGGCTTTCAGCTTACCTTTGCCACTTCTGGCACCTTGAACTTCGGGCAAGGCGAAGCTCTGATGTTAGGCGCCTTAGTCGGCCTGACCTGCGTTGAAACCTTTGGCATGAACTACTGGCTAATGATTCCTGTGGTTTGTTTGTTTGGCATGATTCAAGGTAGCTTTGTTGAGTTGGTTGGTGTTCGCCCAGCAATCAAAATTAAATCTGAGTTTGGTTGGATTATGTCCACCATCGCACTCGGTATTATTTTTAAGAACGTCGCTGAAAATATTTGGGGACGTGATGCCTTACCTTTCCCATCTCCTTTGCCCATGGAGCCAATGACTTTTTTAGGCGCCAACATTTTGCCCATGGAAATCTTGGTAGTGGTTGGTGCTTTGGTCATGATGTTGCTAGTTGAGTTCTTTAACCGCAAAACGATTTACGGTAAAGCCGTAGTAGCAACAGCCAATGACCGCGATGCAGCTGGCCTGATGGGTATCAATACGAGTATGGTGATTACCTTTTCCTATGCGCTATCTTCATTGACCGCTGCCTTTGCTGGAGTATTAATTGCGCCATTAACCTTAACAGGTGCCGCGATGGGTGGTGCTCTAGGGTTAAAAGCATTTGCAGTTGCCATTATTGGTGGCTTGTCTAGCGGTATGGGAATTATTGTTGGTGGTTTAATTTTAGGAATTGTGGAGACTGCTACAGGTTTTTATATTTCCACTGGCTACAAAGACGTTCCAGGTTTGATCTTGTTATTGCTCGTACTCGCATACAAGCCCTCCGGTCTCTTTGGCAAATCTGCAATTAAGAAAGTTTAATGATGAAATTGAAGTCCCATATACCTCTATTAATTGCCATAGTTGGGCTGTTTTGTTTGCCCATATTTATTCATAATCCGTACTACATTCACTTAGCTGAAACTATTCTGATCTATACCATCTTGCTATTTGGTTTGGATATTGTGGTGGGATATATTGGACAGGTTTCTTTAGGTCATGCTGGTCTTTTCGGCATTGGGTCCTATACCGCTGGCGTCTTATTTTTCCATTTTGGCCTGCCTATTTGGGCAACAATTCCTGCGTCTATTATTGTTACGGCAATTTTTGGTGGAATCCTTGCATTGCCTGCATTAAAGGTCATTGGACCTTACTTGGCGATGGTTACGCTGGCATTTGGAACGATTGCTCAGATCTTGATTAATGAAATGACGTGGTTAACTGAAGGCCCACTAGGCATTAAGATTCCAAAGCCAGAACTTATGGGTGTGCCCATGACCAAAGCGGAGTATTTCTGGTTAGTCTCTGCAATTTTGATCATCTCTTTAATTGTGGTGGATCGTTTTGTAAAATCCCAAATGGGTCGCGCCTTTGAGGCATTACGTGATAGCCCAGTTGCTTGCGACTGTATGGGTGTATCAGTGTATCGCTTTAAGGTGATCGCTTTTGTGATTAGCGCAGGTTTTGCTGGTTTAGCTGGGTGCCTGTATGCATACTCAGAGCAGTACATTTCTCCTAACACCTATAACAATGAGTTGGCAGTTCTATTCTTGCTTGGCATCATTATGGGTGGACGTAAATCACGCCTTGGCGCTGTGATTGGTGCAGCCATTATTGTGCTCTTGCCTAAACTGCTCGATGACATCAATCTCTTTCGTATCGTGGCCTCAATCATTGCGATCGTGGTGCTCGTTGGAGCGGGCCTAGCTTTGTCTAAGAAAGTGACCACTCCAAAACGCGTGGCAGTTCCATTAATTGGGGTGGTTGGCTTGGCTGCTTTTTCATTCTGGTTAGACAGCATTTCTGACTGGCGCTTGAGTATTTTCGGTTTCATGATTTTGCTCGTGGTGTATTACTTGCAAAACGGTATTGTTGGTTTTGCCAAAAGCTTTTACCAATCTATTGCTGGTAAAACTAAAACTAACCGTGGCGAAGCAGTCGAAGAAACTGATGACTCTGTTAGCTTCATTAGTGCCGTTGCCAATCAAAATACTGGCGCTGAACTTTTAAAAGTGGACTCCATATTGATGCAGTTTGGGGGCTTAAAAGCTCTTAATAATGTCAGCCTTAGCATTAAGCGTGGCACTATTCACGGCCTGATCGGTCCAAACGGATCGGGCAAGAGCACGATGATGAACGTATTAACTGGCATTTATGTTCCTACTGCGGGTAATGTTTTATATGCTGGCCAGAGTGTTGTTGGTAAAACTTCTTCAGACATTGCTTTGTCGGGTATTGCCCGCACCTTCCAAAACGTGCAGCTCTTTGGCGAAATGACTGCCATCCAAAATATTTTGGTGGGCCTACATCACACCTTCAAATCGAATATGGTGGAAATTGCTCTACATCTATCGCGTTATAAGAAAGAAGAGGCAGAAGCCCATTCTCGTGCTATGGCTCTCTTGAAATTTGTAGGTTTAGAAGATTTAGCCAATGAAGAAGCCCGCAACTTGCCATACGGTAAGCAACGCCTTTTAGAAATTGCCCGTGCCTTGGCCTTAGATCCAGAATTGCTCTTGCTCGATGAGCCAGCAGCCGGTTTAACAGCGCCAGATATTAAAGAGCTTATGCGTATTATTCGTAAGATCCGTGATAGCGGCATTACCTTTATCTTGATTGAGCATCACATGGATGTGGTGATGTCAGTGTGCGATACCGTTTCTGTATTGGACTTTGGACAGAAGATTGCGGAAGGTAAACCAGCTGAAGTTCAGGCAGACGAGAAGGTGATTCATGCCTACTTGGGTACTTAATCACTAGAACCATATTGAATCGGTAAATACCATGTTATCTATTAAAAATCTTGAAGCAGGCTACGGCAAAGTAAAAGTCTTGCACGGAATCAATATCGAAGTTCCAAAAGGGCAGGTCATTACTTTGATTGGCTCTAATGGGGCTGGTAAAACGACCACCATGCGGGCAATAACCGGCATGATTAAACCGACGAGTGGGGAAGTTACTCTTAGCGGTGAAAAAATTGATGGCTACGACTCTCATAAAATTGCTCGTCTAGGTTTAGCTCATAGTCCTGAAGGTCGTCGAGTATTTACAACGATGTCAGTAAATGACAATCTTTTGCTCGGTGCCTTCCCCCGTTTCACAGGCAGTCGCCCTAAAGGGGATATTCAGAATGATTTAGAGCGCGCCTTAGAAATGTTTCCTCGTCTAAAAGAGCGTCGTAACCAATTGGCCGGTACTTTATCTGGCGGTGAACAGCAAATGCTGGCAATGGCTCGTGCAGTCATGTTAAATCCCGATATTATTCTTTTGGACGAGCCATCGATGGGACTTGCACCAATCTTGGTGGAAGAGGTTTTTAAGATTATTACTAATCTGAAGTCCCAAGGTGTAACCATGTTGCTAGTTGAGCAGTTCGCTGCAGCAGCTTTAAACGTAGCTGACTACGGCTATGTGCTTGAGAACGGCAAGATCGCTACTCATGGACCTGCTAGTAAACTCAAAGACGATCCTGCAGTTAAAGCAGCTTATTTAGGTGGCGCTGGCGGACACTAAGCAGTCGTTGATTACCCAAGCAGATTGAGGATGCCTTTTACTAAGAGACTACTAGCAATTACGAGTGTCAGCAGTACAAATATTTGAGATATTCTAGGGCCACTCATTTTTTTACCTAGGGCCTGACCTAGCAGAAGACCCCCAAGCGCAGCTACAGAAAAAGGGGCTGCAATCTCTAGATTGAGATTACCAGCAACTGCAGAAAAGATCGCGCCACCGCCAGTAATTATTGCTAGTACTCCTAAAGAAGTGGCCACAATCGATTGCACTGGTAAGTCGGTATAGCGTTTAAGGGCGGGAACGATGATAAATCCACCTCCTACTCCTAGTAGTCCTGATAAAAAGCCAGCAACGCTACCAGATAATGTCAATGCACTTGCACAAGGCAGGGTCCAGTGAAGCTTGCCTATCTCAGAATTAATCAGGCAAGGGGGTGGTTTAGCTCTGTTTTCAGGGATACCTTTGAGTTCATTTCTGGCTTGTAGATACAGACGACTCGCAATAAAAAATAGGGTGCAGCTAAATAAAATCAGTAAAGGAGCATTGGGGATTTGTGGGGCTAGCCAAAGCCCTACAGGCGAGAGAATCAGCCCGAAAATAGCCATCAAACCTGCTGCCTTGTAGCGCAAGATTTTGCTCTTTAAGCCTAGAAAAGCCCCTACAGTAGCTGCTAGTGCTACTGCGCTCAGGGCAATTGGGGCTGCTTGGGCTACCGTAAGGTGAAGAAAGAAGATGAGTAGTGGCACTGACAAAATCCCGCCCCCAGCCCCTGTAAGGCCCATGAGCACTCCTACAAAGATGCCTAATGTAGGGCTAATAAGGTTTGAATAGTCCATTGCAATTTATTTTATATTAATATAGTATATAAATACATATATTAAGCAATATTAAAGAAACCATGAGTTCAAAGCCACAGATGATTATTAAAGACTTTTTTGATCTTGAGACCTCGACTTATACCTATGTTGTTTTTGAGTGCCAAGGTAGTCCTTGCGTCATTATTGATGCTGTATTGAACTACGACCCCAAATCGGCCAGAACTTCTACTCAGTCTGCTGATGAGGTGATTGCCTATGTCCAAGCGCAGCAACTGCAAGTAGTTTGGATTTTAGAAACCCATGCCCATGCAGATCACTTGACTGCTGCGTCCTATTTACAGCAACAGTTAGGTGGACAACTCGTGATTGGTGATCATATCACCCGTGTTCAAAGCGTATTTAAAGGCGTATTTAATTTAGATGATGGATTTAAGGTAGATGGCTCACAATTTAACTACTTAATTAAAGAGGGTGAATCCCTTGCCTTTGGCAATCTCTCCTTAAAAGCCCTCTTTGTTCCTGGACATACTCCAGCATGCATGGCTTATGAGATTGGTAATGCCATCTTTGTTGGAGATACTTTATTTATGCCAGATGTGGGGACAGCACGGTGTGACTTTCCGGGGGGCGATGCCAATACCCTGTTTCAGTCTATTAAACAGATATTGTCCTACCCTAAAGATACCAAATTGTATATGTGCCATGACTACCCGCCAAGCGATCGTCCGGTAGAGTGCAGTACGACTGTAGGCGAGCAAAAGCTAAAGAACATTCATGTGCATGATGGGGTAACGCAAGAGCAGTTTGTACAGATGCGTACTGCTAAGGATCAGACCTTAGGAATGCCAACTCTGATTTTGCCGTCTATTTCAGTGAACATTCGGGCGGGGCGCTTCCCAGATCCAGAGGCGAACGGTGTTTCTTATTTAAAAATTCCACTAAACGCACTCTAATTTAATCTTTCTATTATGAATCTCATACTTTCCAAATCTGAATTAAAAAAAATGCAAGCCTCTGCAGAGGATGCTTGTAAATTAATGAAGGTCTTATCTAACCGAGACCGTATGCTGCTGTTATGTGAGATAGGGCAAAGTGAGAAGTGTGTTGGTGAGCTAGAGACTGCTTTAGATCTACATCAACCAACGCTGTCCCAACAATTAACAGTATTGCGCAAAGAAAAGCTAGTGAAAACACGCCGAGAGGGCAAGCAAATTTATTACTCCCTTGCAAGCGAGATAGTGGGCTCGGTAATGACTTTACTCTACAAGCAGTATTGCAAGAAGTAGGCGAAAAAATTTAAATTGATACAAAATTAACCAAGAAGGAGTTCATGATGAAATGCAATGTAGGTGGTATTGATCGTACTTTAAGAATTGTTGTAGGAATTGTCCTGATCGTATTGGCGGCAAATGATATTGTTGGCTGGTGGGGTTGGTTAGGCTTTATTCCTTTGGCTACCGGCATCTTCCGTTTTTGCCCAGCATATCCATTATTGGGTATTAGCTCTTGCGGCACTGATGGCGATAGCGGCTCTTGCTGTAAATAAAAGAAAAACTAGGAGCGCAAGTGATGCGCTCCTAGCTTGCTAGGCTGCTCCCAATTGATTTTGCACAAACATGCCGTGAAAAATAAAGCATACAGCAAAAAGTAGTCCCACAATCGAGTGGGTATTGATTACTAACTCACGAGATTCTTCTGGACCATAGTAGAGCAGAGCTCCAGAAACCAATAACACTGTTAAAAAGCAGAGTTGACTCATGCCGCTAATGTAATTTCTTTTAGCTTTTAGTCCAGCTTTGAGGTGAAAGGGCAAAATTGTCCCTAAAGCTAGAGTCGCTAGTATGGCACTTATGCCATGCCATATTAAGATGCTATGAGACCCCAAGAAGTTCTTATTAAAATGAAACCATTGGTCTAGCAAATATAAGCAACCCGTCAGTGAACAAGTAATCATAGCCACCTGCACTAATTTCTTTTGCCAGGCTGGCATTTTTCCTAAGCGACTCATGTTGGAGTACGTACAGCGTGTGAAGAATAGTGATTTAGACAGGGGTGCAAGAGATCTCCCGACAGCGCCACTACTTTAGATAGGGCGTCTGCATATACACATTCCTTTGCAAATATAGAATAGGATTCTGGGAAATCCACATGGTCTAGATTAAGGGGGTTCACAAGATAGCTTTTACTTTGAGCATCGCTTTTGGAAAAATACAGCCCACTAGTTGCGACAGCTTTATCATGCATAAAACCAATCTGGAATAGTTCATCTGGTTTAATGGGGTTGCGGATATGGATTGGGTGAGCTATTTCTCCAAATACGCGCATATCACCACCAGCATTCACAATTCCTGAACTCACACCCGCAGCCTCTAAAGACATCACTGCTTTATCTACTGCAAAGCCCTTAGCAATGCCCCCTAAGTCTAAGCAGAGAGGTAAATCTGAGCGAATAAGATTGGGCTCTAAAAATTGGATGTGTTCTATGCCGCCATAGTGAGATTGTGATAGCTCGGTATGTTTTGGTAATAAGCCTGCTTTAATCAGATGTTGACCAATTCCGCAATTGAAAAGACCATCAGAGTGTTTGTGAAGTCCTTGAGCAATACGTAAGATCTCTTCTGTCCATGGATGTATTTCTAAAGGGGTTTGATGAGATTGGGCATTGATTCTGGAAAGCTCGCTTTGTGGATGATGAAAACTCATCAACTCTTGAACTTGCTCAATGGCGACAAAAGCTTCATTTATTACTTTAATAGAGTCATCATCAGATTTTGGCTCCGTTAAAGTAATTTCTACATAGGTGCCTAGTAAGGGTTTGCAGCGAATCATCTTGCTCTTTCGTTTGGGTATTGATTCTGTCATTGAGCTTTGAGTGTTATGTCATATAAGGTCAATACCCTTTTAACGCCATCAGTGAGGTGTTTACAAGAAAGAGTAGCGCCACCAATGTTTTGAATATCCTGATTGAGCTTGATTGGGTCAGACGCTGACTTACCATTAAATTGCTTACGCCACTGGGCATCGGCAACTTCGTAACCATAGGATTCGACATATTCCAAGATTTCAATACCAATAATCTTTCCCGTTGGGCTAAGCCCAACAGCGTAAGTAATCATTTCATGTTTACCCACTACTTCATCGACCACAAACCAGCCTCCCTCTCGTGTTTTCCATATACGATCTCCCCGAAATGGATAGCGAATGCTAGAAGCTACGCGCATCTTTTCTTGGAGTTCATCGGTAATGATGATGGGATTTTTTGTCAGTACTTTATTGGGTAACAGTATTTTCTGAGCTTGCTCTACCGACACATAAATTTTTGCTTGCACAGCTATTGGCGCAGAAATCATTGCTAAACCAATCAGGGCATAGGGCTTGTGTTTCCAAAACATGATTTTTTCTATTTCTATTTATTGGACGAGGATTATTTAGTTCAGAGGAAAACCTACTTTGACAATGAATTCATTAACTGAATGACTATCCCAGACGCGGGCGTTAGAGCATTCAGCTTCTCCGCCACCCATACAATTGCCACCCTTAAGCTGATAGCGCCAGGCACCTGTAACCCACCAATCCTTAGCGGCATAGTGCATATTTGGGCCAACAAAAGTGGCGCGCTGAACTTGATTACGTAAATTTAATTCTGAATAATCATTATGAAAGCGGGCCTCAACCCCGGCCGACCACTTAGGTGCAAAGCGATAACTCGCGCCGACTAAAAAATCTAGCATGGATTCTGGGACATTGCCATTCTCAATAAACTTCAAGCGTTCATTGGCTACTACGACATTACCAGCCAAGATCAAACGATCATCAATGAAGTTCGATTGCAGTAAGAGACGGGCCTCAATTTCATCTTTATTTCTGCCCCAGGATGGTTCTAGATATAACCCTAGACCAACTGGTGAAGTAACTGGATTGGTAATACGGTAAATAGCCTCTAAAGACCCCCCTTCAATACCACTCTTTTTATAAGCAGTAGAAGGATCATGACTTGAAGGTACGCCATAACCACCAGTACAACTAGCGCTATCTCCACAGGCTTCTGGGTTCGTGTAGTTCTGACTGGCATTGGTGTAGTAAGAATTAATATATCCCGCAATCTGTAAATCATTGGTCAAGCCATATTCAAGCTCTGTTCTAGCTGTCCAGGCATCGTATTTACCAGCCGCTTGCCCTTGATTAAGTTGTAGGCGCTGTTCAAATTCAAGTTTGCCCTTGGGCTGAAGGTCTAGGGTGTAGATCCAGCCAAAAACACCTTCGCCTGCATGGGCAAAGGAGAAATGGAGGGCAGTAGCTAGCAGGATGCTAAAGGCGATCAGTCTTTTGATGGTCAATTTCATAAATTTTGAAGGGATGGTTGATAAAAGTAAATGAGAATGGTTATCAATATACACTATGAATAGGAATGATTCTCATTTGAGAAAAGACCTCACTCACATTAATGTGAGTAGCCATGAAATTGGTAAGATGAATCCCCATGAGTTCTGAAGATCTTGAAAAACTCGTCACCATGAAGATGCCCTTTGGCAAGCATGCTGGTCGATATCTCGCTGATTTGCCGAGCAACTACTTGGCGTGGTTTGCGCGCGAGGGATTTCCTAAGAGTGAGCTAGGTCAGCTATTAGAGTTGATGCATACCCTAGATCACAATGGCCTACGAGGATTATTAGCGCCGCTTCAAAAGGCGCATGGCATCACTGCCCGCTCGCATCAAGACTAAAAAGCGTTATAGGCTTGATTGCAGCTACGATCTATTTAGAGTGAATAATCACTACTACGCGATTGCGTTCGTAACTGACAGTAGTAGATTGCGGTGGGCTGCTTTGAATAAGGGTAACTATCATTGCAGTTTGAGATTGAATTTGCTTGGCGATTTGTTTGGCAAGTTCTGCGTTGCGGTCATACTGAATCTGTACGCTGGCCACTTTACCTTCTTTGATTTTGGTAATAATTTCATCAGCTTTGTCCCCTAAGTATTGATCAAAGAACACCGGATACCATCCACCAACTTTAGTCTTTTGAGCTGCTGGTGCGTTGCTTGGTGCCTCAGTGGGTGCTTCAGTAATTGCAATGGGAAGATGAAAGTCAATCCCTGTTTTTTGCATAAGCTGTGCATAGGAGATGGGGGGTGTCATCTTCGCCTCATTGCTATTTTCAACCCAGTAAGCCCACGCTGTTTTTTTGCTTGGGTCATAAACCAATTTAAAAATATGGCTCGGAATCGTTACAGCACTTTTACCGATGGTGCCAATGCTGCCAGTAGAACCGGTGTAAATATACAAACTACCCGCAGTGCGTTTAGCATATTGGCGTGTGGGCTCTTCTACATTCTTGGCCCAGATGCCCTGATTGTTTTGTCTTGCCTGGGGCATTATATTGGCCAAGGAAAACGATTGCGCCATTCCTCCTTCACTACTCATATCCCCTGCTGGCACATTATGTCCACGGTCATAGCCACTCCCTCGGTAGTCAGAAAGTAATGCCCGCTCCTGAAAGGCAAGCCTCGCCTCTTCATAAAATTGATTGGTTCGGCGAGGGCGCTGGGCTAAGAGTTGTACTCCATTTAGTACCTCTACTGCGTAGATGGGCTTCTTATCTAGCACTGAGTAATAGATCGCAAAATCATCAAAGCAAAGATCGCGTCCAATTTGATTAGTGGTGGGAACCGCTTGATTTGGAAACAAGCCCTTACATTCTTCAAAGAGGGCAAAGGCACTTAAGGGGCTAGCAAGGGCTAGAAGTAAGAGAAGTTTGGCGATGCTTTTCATTGACAGACAGTGTAGGGCAGAGCAAATACAGTCAGCCCTTTTCTTTTTCTTGGGCACTACTTAAAAGAGGCATATTGATTAAAAAATTAGCTCTAGAGCTAGTGTTCATCAGGATTTTCGCCTTAACCTATCAATATTATTTACGTCAAACTCTCAAGGGAAAAAGCGAGCATGGTGCATTAGCTCTAAGTGCTATTCAAACACTAGCTGTAGAAGCTGAGAAAGCTAAGGCACTAAATGTATGGGTCACGGGGAGATTATTTGCCTTCAATATCGTAAAAAAGTCTACTTTATGCCACTTTTTTACAGTATGAAATTAGTGCTTCCTAACTAATATAAGTCATTGATTTATATGGAATAAATAGATATCGTATGAGGGTTATTACGGACTATAGGAATAATCAGATCTAAAAGTTATCAAAATCACTTTCTTTATTCTTGACTTGATATAAGAACCTTCTTAGGATGGCTCATGTTTCTTACTTATTGCATTGCAACATGAATCCGTTATTTGATTTTTGGGGTACTGCAACAGAATAAATGATTAAATATTTTTCATCCGTTTCGAAAGATTTACAAGCGATGCAGCCTAATGCAGCAAGTGCTAAATCACTATTGGCTTACGCTATGGCTCCTCTATATCGGGCCATCAATGGCATCCTCATTGTTACCGTCTTTATGATTGTGGGTCTTTGGTTATCTGGCAACGGCACCAATGCTGGCGCCTTTGATTTAGCGCGCATCCTAGTTCCTGATGAAGCGCGTCATATCGTTTGGCAAAATGGCTTTGGCATGCTCGATCAATATCAAGCAGAGGCGCCAAGGCCAGTTGCAGACAAAGATATTGCTGCTGTGATCTACGGTAAGGCACCTTTTAACCCCCATCAAAATAGTCTAGATACAGCCAAGCAGCAAACAGTTGCTTTATTGATGCCTTCAGTGGCGCATGCTCAAGTAAAACCGATTTCTCATTTATCTGATCGCATTCCGACATCCAAGATCGATCCACAGGCCTTAGATACCAATCTGATGGGCTCGCTTAAAAACCAACGTACCATCGCCGACTTCTTTGAAAAAAAGTACAACTTAGATCGTGCGAAGATTGAAGAGTATGTTTCCAATACCGTATTGATTGCAAAAGAAGTCAATATTGATCCAGTCTTATTACTGGCTGTGATTTCAATTGAGTCTAACTTTAATCCGCTGATTAAGAGCCCTGCAGGCGCAGAAGGCTTAATGCAGGTGATGACGATTATTCATCAAGATAAGTATGCTTTGTATGGCGGCGCTGCTGATGCCGTCAAGCCTGAAGTGAACATTCGGGTTGGAGCATATATTCTGAAATACCTCATTGCTACGTCTGGCTCCTTGCGTAATGGCTTGAAGTCCTACGTAGGCTCAGCTAATGCTGAGCATGATGGGGGCTATACCGATAAGGTTCTGGCTGAAAGAAATCGGTTGATTGCTTTATGTCAGACGGGTGTATCTAATAAATCTACTTTAAGTGGCAAAGAGTTACGCTCTTAATTTAACAAAAATTAAAGCAAGAAATCCTTCGCGTTTAGGCGGAGGATGAATTGCGCTATCTCTCTAGAGCGTCTAGCAGTAGGAATCCCTTCCTTTCGCAGTAATCTTGCGCTTAGCGCTTAGATTGCTGGCGAAGACTTTTACGGTCTTAGGGAGGGGGGATGTCAAGAATACCTTTGCCAAGATAAAAGCCACCCTAGGGTACGCTACGGCGGCTTTTATTTATTTGATCTCAACTTAAACGTAATACAGAACTACGGGCTTACGGTGTGCCGTGCTTAGGTGTAATTAATGAACTCCGTGCAACTCCACATCAAATACGAGTGTGGCATTTGGGGGGATCACACCACCAGCTCCACGTGCTCCATAGCCCATCTCAGATGGAATAATGAGGGTACGCTTGCCGCCAATTTTCATACCAGCGACACCTTCATCCCAGCCTTTGATGACCTGACCTGCTCCCAAAGCAAAGCTAAACAGTTGACCTCGGTCTAGGGAGCTATCAAATTTCTGACCCTTATGGTCAGGGGCATTTTCATCAAAGAGCCAGCCGGTGTAGTGCACATTAACCTGATTTCCAGCAGTAGCTTCTTTGCCATCACCAACAAGGGTTTCTATTTTTTTCAGTTCACTCATGTTTTTCTTCCTCTTTAGCACAATTTGAAGGGCTAGTATATTCTGAGCTATCTAAAGATTCTGAATTAAAGCTTGATGACTAATTACTGGCCCCATTGCGCATATAAGACCCTACTTGTGGGTCAAGATAATCAATTATTGGTAACGGACGCATTCTTACGCACCTATCTCTTACGGCCTGAGCTTAATTTATTGCCTGAGTCTTGCCAGATGGAGCGAGCCTTACATCAACGCCTCACTGATAACCCGCGGGCTTCTATTTCCCCAACAGAAATCGCCACCATGGCTGATAGTGATATTGCGGTGAACTACCAAGTTTGGTTACGCTACCGAGAAAAGCTCTTGTTGGCCAGCTCCCTGGAAAGTTTTTACATGGGATTATTTAAAGGTGATGGGGTAGATGTTCCCCCTTTATTTATTGGCCAACTTGCGCAAATTTTTATTCGCCATATTTTGGGCGATGAGGCCGATCCCTTAGATGCACGCATAGGCGAGCTCTTTTTTAGGACGCAAAAAATTAGCGTGCAAGAAGGGGGCATAGTGATGGCTGCTGATGAAGAGGTAGTGACACGTAATGCCCAAGCTGGGGAAACTGGCAACATCATGGATTTACTAAAAAATCAGCCGATGACAATGCGCTCCATTGATCTTGATGTGTTGCATGAAGATAATGCCGATGTCTATTGGTCTAGAGACGAAGATCATGACTTTGCGATTCAGCTGAACTTTGGTCAAGTTCCTATCCATCATTTTTGTCGAGTACTTGAAAAATGGCTTGCCCATTTTTTAGGTGTAAAAGTGCGTATTACGCCGATGCAGCAAATCAATGATCCAAAATGGTCATGGCATGTTGGCTTAGATGCTTCTGCTACCCATATTCTTAATCAGCTCTATAACAAAGAGTTGGTAGAAGCTGATGAGCTTGAAAAAATGATTTGCCTTTTTCGACTGGATTTTCTAGATGAGGCTGCCCTCTCAAGAACTCAAGTGGGTAAGCCTGTTTATCTAGGCATGGCAATGAACGAGCAGCAGCAGCTAACGCTGAAACCCCAAAATCTCTTATACAACTTACCGCTCGCTAAAGCTTCTTAGGGTGTGCGGATATTCTTGTTCTGGGTACTCAACCAAAGTAGGGCTGCTGCGGTGATGAGGACTGGAAGTAATGAGCCTAGATTAAGGATATTCCAGCCTTGTGAGGTAATCAGAGCGCCTGAACCAAATGAGGTAAAAGCCATGGTGCCAAATACAAAGAAATTAATAGCTGCTTGAGCTTTATCTTTTTCTTCTGGCTTATAGGCGGTCATGGCTAGGGTAGTGGAACCAGTAAAGAGAAAGTTCCAGCCCACACCTAACACAAAGAGCGCAATCAGAAATTGATGAAGATTTACCCCAGTAAGGGCAATCACAATACACAGAAAATTCAGAGCAACTCCAGCACCCATGATTTTGAGTGCACCAAAGCGCTGAATCAGGGAGCCTGTAAAAAAGCCAGGCGCAAACATGCCGATAACATGCCACTCAAGGACTAAGGCGGTATCAGAAAATGGCAGACCGCAGATTTGCATGGCTAATGGTGTAGCAGCCATGAGTAAGTTCATCACTCCGTAACCAAGGGATGCTCCGATGACTGCCACCAAAAAGACCGGTTGTTGCAAAATCGTTTTGAGGTCGCGCCCCGCCCCTAAGGAGTGATGGGTTTTAAATTCATCAGGGAAATGAATAAACTGCATCACTCCAATCCCAATAACTCCTGCAATAGATAGGGAAATATAGGCTCCCAAAAAGGCCGTCTCAAATATATTTTGGGTCCAAGACGCCAAATTAGGCCCGATTACCGCCCCCAGAATCCCTCCCGCTAATACCCAGGAGACTGCCTTATCCCTTTGGCTTGCTACCGTGAGTTCTGCAGCGGCAAATCGGTAGAGTTGCCCATTAGCACTGTAGTAGCCCGCAATAAAGGTCCCTAGTACCAATAGCCAGAAGTTCTTGGAAATGGCTGCATAGGCGCAGAGTAGGGCTGACAAGACCGCCACTAAGAGGCCAAGCTGAAAAGAAATCTTACGACCGAAGTAGTTTTGGGTTTTAGCAACAATGGAGGTGGAGAAGGCTGCGCCGACCACATAGCCCATGACAGGAAGGGTGGCCATCCAACTAGATGGACTCAGACTTAAGCCAACCAAGCCATTAATGGCAATAAATGTCACGTTATTGGTCAGAAACAAGCCCTGACAAATGATCAGTAAAACAAGGTTTTTATTTAGTAAGGGGTGTCTGTTAGGCATGCATGGAGTTTACGGTGGTTGAAAAACCATATTCGTCTTGGTGGATTCCCTTAGCTTGCCCAAATTAATGGTTTTTACTCCCCCAAACGACTTATTTCAGAAAGGTGCTTGATTTAAAATGAAAGACTGGTCCTAGGGACCTTGTAAATCTATCCATACCGAGGAAACATCCATGGCTTCAGAGAAATCAAAGATCATATATACCCTGACAGATGAGGCGCCCCTCTTGGCGACCTGTGCATTTCTGCCAATTATTCGCACCTTCACAGCACCTGCTGGAGTGGAGGTAGTGGAGAGCGACATTTCTGTAGCGGCACGCATCTTGTCAGAGTTCTCTGATTGTTTGACTGCAGAGCAAAAGGTTCCGGACAATTTGGCGGAACTAGGTCGCATGACTTTATTGCCAGACACCAACATTATTAAATTACCTAATATCAGTGCATCGATTCCGCAATTACTCAATGCCATTAAAGAGTTGCAAGCCAAGGGTTACAAAATCCCGAATTACCCTGAAGATCCTCAAGATGATGCTGAAAAATCTATTCGCACGCGTTACTCCAAATGTTTAGGTAGCGCAGTTAATCCTGTATTGCGCGAAGGTAATTCTGATCGTCGTGCTCCAAATGCTGTAAAGCGTTATGCCCGTAAGAACCCGCACTCGATGGGTGAATGGAGTCAAGCTTCTCGTACTCACGTATCCCATATGCATGGTGGTGACTTCTACGCTGGTGAGAAGTCAATGACCATTGCTAAAGCATGTGATGTCAAGATGGACTTGGTAACTAAGAGTGGCAAAACCATTGTTCTTAAGCCTAAAGTCTCTTTACTTGCCGGTGAAATCATCGACAGTATGTATATGAGTAAAAAAGCCTTATGTGATTTTTATGAAAAAGAAATCGAAGATGCCTACAAGACTGGCATGATGCTGTCATTGCATGTCAAAGCCACCATGATGAAGGTGTCTCATCCCATCGTATTCGGTCATGCTGTCAAGATTTTCTACAAAGATGCGTTTAAAAAGCATGCCAAGCTGTTTGAAGAATTGGGTGTAAATGCCAATAATGGCATGAGTAGTTTGTATGAAAAAATCAAAACTTTGCCAGAATCGAAGCGCGAAGAAATCATTCAAGATTTGCATGCTTGCCACGAACATCGGCCAGCATTGGCGATGGTGGACTCTGCTAAAGGTATTACCAACTTACATTCACCAAGCGATGTGATCGTCGATGCGTCTATGCCAGCGATGATTCGGGTTGGCGGAAAAATGTGGGGCGCAGATGGTCGCTTGCATGACACTAAGGCCGTTATTCCAGAAAGTACTTTTGCCCGTATTTACCAAGAGATGATCAATTTTTGTAAGACTCATGGTAACTTTGATCCCACCACAATGGGTACTGTGCCAAACGTGGGTCTCATGGCGCAGCAGGCTGAAGAATACGGTTCACACGATAAGACTTTTGAAATTTCTGAAGCGGGCGTAGCCCGAATTGTTGCCGATGATGGCACTGTATTGCTCGAAGAGGATGTGGAAGAGGGCGATATCTGGCGTATGTGTCAGGTAAAAGATGCACCAATACGTGACTGGGTCAAATTAGCAGTGAATCGTGCGCGTCTCTCTCATACTCCTGCAGTTTTTTGGTTAGATGAGTACCGCCCACATGAAGCTGAGTTGATTAAAAAGGTAAATACTTACCTCAAAGATTACGACTTAGAAGGGGTTGATATACAGATCATGTCGCAGACCCGTGCCATGCGCTTTACATTAGAGCGCGTCATACGTGGAAAAGACACGATTTCTGTTACGGGCAATATTTTGCGTGATTACCTCACCGACTTATTTCCGATTATGGAGTTAGGCACTAGTGCCAAGATGCTCTCCATCGTGCCTTTGATGGCTGGGGGCGGCCTTTTTGAAACCGGTGCTGGAGGATCTGCTCCTAAGCATGTTCAACAATTGGTTGAAGAGAACCATTTGCGCTGGGATTCACTTGGTGAGTTCTTGGCTCTGGCAGTATCTCTGGAAGATATTGGTGATAAAACAGGTAATGCCAAAGTCAAAATTTTGGCTCGCACGCTAGATGAGGCGACTGGTAAATTATTAGATAACAATAAGTCTCCTTCGCCTCGCACTGGTGAGCTTGACAACCGTGGTAGTCAGTTCTATTTAGCAATGTATTGGGCGCAGGCATTAGCTGCTCAATCTGAAGATAAAGACTTGCGGGCTAAGTTTGCGCCTTTAGCTAAATCCTTGGAGGAGAACGAACAAAAGATTATTGCTGAATTTAAAGCGGTTCAAGGCAAGCCTGCTGACATTGGTGGCTATTTCATGCCTGATGCTGCTAAGTTCAAAGCGGTGATGTGTCCAAGCGCTACATTAAATGGGATCTTGGTAGCTGCTAACGCTTAAAAGGAGAGCGTTAGTTATTCTCTTAAAAAAAGGCAAGCCAACCAGCTTGCCTTTTTTATACTTTTGACGGAACCTTTAACACTATGCGCCCCAAAGATTTAATGCAATTAATTTATTAAGCCAGATGCGCGCAATGGAGTCATAAGGCGACGCTAAGCATTCATATACTCCTCTTCCTGATAGGTGCTCACCCAATGAGGTCGATAAACCAACAGAATGGCAAGCAACATTCCCGAAAGGGAGCCCTCCATAAAAGACAAAATCAGTAGGCCCAAAAACCATCCTAATGGATCATTTGATCCTAGGGAGTTAATGTTCAAAATTTGCTGCAAGAGGTAAATTACTATACCTGTAGCGAAAGTACTTAAAAAGGCCGCTAAGTACCCATTGCCCATAATGAGTACAAATAAATGTTTGGGAAAAAATCGCTCAGAGATCTTGATCACAATTGAGGCAAAGAGAGCCGGAATCACACCAACTAGCATATAGTGCCTAGTAGTCTCTACCAAATCTCCGTTAAATAAAAAGATGCCAACTAAGGCCACTATGAAAAGGAGTGTGATCGCACTCCAAAAGCCAAACATAGCTACTAGTAAGGATGCGCCAAAAAAGTGAAATGAAAGATCAATGAAGTTATCAAAATTGGTGTTCGGAAGATGTGCGCGAAGATTCCAGGCAAGGGCTAAAAGTACAATGCAGGAAATCGACAGGAGCCTTTTTTCAGGTCGTAGATGATCACCTTGGCGAGTATTTAATATCCCAAGTAGAAAAATAGCAGATGCAGACAGAATCCAAGCCATGCTAGCCTTTTGTACGATTAATCTTTTATTTAACCTCTTTTTTTGGTATCTGTGATATCCGCTTTAACCCTATTAGCTCTCTTGTGCAAGAAATCATGAACCGTAGGAAAATAGATTGCTTTTCAAGCACTCTACAATTAAATGACTGATTAGAGGCAATCCATGGGTTTTATTGATAAAAAAATACCGTCTAGAGACATCACTCCCCAGGTCATTTTTGAGAATCGACGCCAATTGATCAAAGTCGCTGCGGCCGGGGGTTTTGGGATGGCCTTAGCTCCTTGGTTCTCACGTCATGCCTTAGCGGCCAATCCTCAAAAACTGCCTGCTATTCCCAATCCCGCTTTTATGGCCAAAGAAGAGCCTACCAGTTACAAACACATCACTAGTTACAATAATTTTTATGAATTCGGGACTGAAAAATCAGATCCTCTAGCCCATGCCGGTAGCTTGCAAACGCGACCTTGGACCGTGACGATTGAGGGGCTTGTAAAAAAACCCGTTACCTTAGATATTGATGCTTTACTAAAATTAGCCCCCATGGAAGAGCGCGTGTATCGCATGCGCTGTGTTGAAGGCTGGTCGATGGTAATCCCTTGGGATGGGTATTCTTTATCGAAGTTGCTCAATCAGGTGGAGCCTTTGGGATCGGCAAAGTATGTAGAATTTATTTCGCTAGCTGATAAAAAACAGATGCCAGGCTTGGGCGACAATATTATTGACTGGCCATATCAAGAGGCATTACGTTTAGATGAAGCTATGAACCCATTAACGCTTCTGACTTTTGGTCTTTATGGTGAGGTGCTGCCAAAACAAAATGGCGCGCCAGTACGCATTGTGGTCCCTTGGAAATATGGCTTTAAGAGCGCCAAATCAATTGTCAAAATTCGTTTGACACAAGAAATGCCTAAAACCAGTTGGGGAAGAATTGCTCCTCGTGAATATGGCTTTTATTCCAACGTCAATCCTCTAGTAGATCATCCACGTTGGAGTCAGGCAACCGAGCGCCGAATTGGCGATCCTAAAGGAATATTTGCACCCAAGATCAAAACAGAAATGTTTAATGGTTATGGTGATCAGGTAGCTAGTATGTATGCGGGTATGGATCTGAAGAAACTCTATTAATGGGGTCTAGCTTAAGAAGTATTGACTAGCACTCATATGAAAGTACTCATTTTTTTATTGGCGCTGCTGCCTTTAGATCGGTTGATCTGGTTGGCAATGACTGAGCAATTAGGGGCTAATCCTATTGAATTTATTACCCGCTCAACAGGTACCTGGGCTTTGGTTTTTCTTTGTATAACGCTAGCCATGACACCACTGCGAATCGTGACGGGTTCAAGCAGACCGATTCATTATCGGCGCATGCTCGGCCTGTTTAGTTTTTTCTATGCCAGCCTGCATTTTTCTATTTGGCTTTGGTTAGATCAGAACTTTGATTTAATGGCGATGGCTAAGGATGTGATTAAAAGACCCTTTATCACCATGGGATTTACTAGTTTTGTGCTTTTAATTCCGCTAGCACTGAGCTCTAATCATTGGGCTCAAAAGAAATTGGGGCGACGTTGGGCTCAATTACACCGTTTAGTCTATGTTGTCGCTGTTACGGTGATATTGCATTATTGGTGGCATAAATCAGGCAAGAACGATTTTGATACGGTCTTGATCTATGCAGTCGTTTTGGCACTTTTGCTCACTTGCAGGATTACTCCTGTGCGTAATATGCTCGCCTCCATACGACATTAAAACGACTTTAAAACGAGATACACTAAGCAGATGGCAGCCTATTTATTTAAACCGCTTTCCCTTGTAATACTCATTGCAATCTTAGGTAGCTCAAACCTAGGTGCACAGACTAACGATACTGCCCCGGTAAAAACCATTTCTACATTAGATGTCCCACGCTACCTAGGCACTTGGTATGAAATTGCCAAGTTTCCTAACTGGTTTCAGAAGAAATGCATTGGCAATACCAAGGCTGTCTATTCCCTTAAAGCTGACGGTAATTTACAGGTGCTTAACAGTTGCAAAATAGCTAGTGGCGAAGTATCGATAGCTCAGGGTGCTGCTCGCCAAATAGGTCCAACGGATTCGCCTAAGTTAGAGGTACGTTTTGCCCCGGAATGGCTTTCTTTTTTACCCATGGTGTGGGGTGATTATTGGGTAATTGATTTGGATTCTCAATATCAAGTTGCCGCAGTTAGCGACCCTAGAAGAGAGTATTTATGGGTACTGTCTAGAACACCACAACTTGATCCAAAAGTCTATGATGATTTGTTGCAACGCTTGCAAAAGCAGCAGTTTGATACTGCGAAGCTAGAGACTACTTCCCAAAAAAATTAAGATAATCATGGGTTCTCCCCAATGGCTAGCGCTCTGGTAGTGGCACCATGGTTGCTTGACCTGGGCTACAACCTTGGTCACAACAGCGCCCCGGCTGCTTATTTTTTGTAATAGCCCGTTCCCCGCTGTTAGTGAGAACGTTGCGATCTAATAAACGCTCGACTAATTCCACTTTATTACCAATTGGGTATTGCCGAAAAATTTCTTGTTTAATGGCCGCTGGTGAGCCACCACCATGCAAGCTAATCACGGAATACCAGCCACCTTGATAGGAGGCGGTTAAATCTTCAATAAACCGAGCTACTTCTATCCGTTTATCGTATGGCACTGCTGGGTTGGCCCTTAAGACTTCTGCCAAAGTAGCAGCAGTTGCAGGGTTGTGATCTTCATCTGGTCCTGGCAAGGCCACAATCAAACCACCTGATACCTCATGCGCAAGACGATGCATGTCATAAATTTGCGTTGCCAATAAAAGCTTTCCTATATTTGCAAATACGGGTTCTGGCATAAATGATTTACTGTAGGGGTCTGCTGTGCCATAAACGCTTGCAGCTACTCCGCATGCATAAAATCCTTCGACAATTTTAATGAGATCGACCATTGAGTCTCGTAGAGGAGATTGGGTTGCTAGATCAAGGCCATTGGCCTCACACATCAAAGCACCAGCCCCAATTAAGAGATCCCCAAAACCTGCCCGTGCCGCAATGCAACTATGGCGATGATGGGTTGCATAGCTATAAGTCAAAACGCTAGAGTGCTCCCATTCGCCGGCATAAAACACGCGCTCCCATGGAACAAACACTTGATCAAAAATGACTACCCCCGTTGACTGACCATATTTGCTAGAGAATAGCGCTTTACCGTGCTCCACTTTTTCTCCTGGGCGACCTGCCGGACGAGCCACGATCGTCACTCCTTTGGCGTCAACTGGTACAGCGCAACAAATGGCAAAAGCAGCATCAGCTTGACTCATATTACGGCTGGGCATGACTAAAAACTCATGCATATAAGGTGCGCCCGTCACAATGGCTTTTGTGCCGGAGATAGTTACCCCACGAGCGTCCTTAGAAACAATGTGCACATAAGTATTTGGATTTTCTTGTTCATGGGGCTTACGTGATCGGTCGCCTTTCGCATCAGTCATAGCAATGCCTAAAGCCAAGTCATTTGATTGCACGTGGGCAAGATATTGCGCAAATTTAGCCCGATGCTCATTACTACCCTTTGCATCATCAATTCTGGCGCTTACCTGACCAATGGCATTTAATGCATCATGTGCCAAATACCGCTGTGCACATCCTGTTTCTTGGCATAACACTCGTACCGCTTCTAATTTATTTAATAGATCGCTAGAGGACTGATTAATATGCAACATGCGCGGTACAGTGCGACCATCAGAAGTGGCCAGCATGAGGGGGGCTAAGACTGAATCATGAACCATGTCATAAGTCACTCCTAAAGCCTGTACTCCAGGCCTTAATGAAGCTTCGTCAGCCACCGACTCTACTAAGTGCCCGTCAACATAAACCACTGGCTTTAAAGCTCGCAATGACTCTTGATAGTCTTTGCTTGTCATGAATTGAGTGGTATTTAAGCTCATCTGCTGTCCTTAGGGTAATGCTCATCTAGGTAATTAATGAATCTCCACTCGTATTATAAACAGTGTTCAATTTATTATACATATGTATAATAAACCCATGATTCAAGCTCTTAAAACCCCTCGTGATCTGCGCCAACAAGCTTTGGCAGGTGCTCGGCGAGAGCATATTCTGAACGCGGCTAGATCGGTATTTATTGAACTTGGACTAGAAGCTGTCAGCATGCGTGAGATTGCAAAACGGGCTGGGTATACGGCTGGCGCTATTTATAGCTATTTTTCGAGTAAAGAGGAAATATATGGCGCTTTGCTAATGGAATCGCTTGAACGCTTAAACCTTTGCGTTAGTAAGGCTGCCCACGATATAGGAGGCAAGACAGATAGTGCGTTGGAGGAACTTCGCACAAGTGCTTTAGCCTTTTATCAATTTTATAGGGATAATCCTCGCGATTTGGATCTTGGGTTTTATCTATTCCAGGGGCTTCAAGCTCGAGGTCTGACGAGTGAGTGGGACCAAAAGCTTAATGCGCGCCTCAGGGCGGCAATGCAACCCCAAGAAAGAGCACTATCCAAGCTTGGTTTTACTCAAGAAGAGGTAGATACCGAGGTAACGGCCATCTTTGCTCATATTGTTGGGATACTATTGCTTAATCATACGGGCCGTATTCGGATGTTTGGTAAGGGCTCAGATGAATTAATGGCCCATTACTTATTGAACCTGGCTGAGCGCTTACGATTACCCAAGATTACCCAAGAAAAAATAAAGCTCCCATAGTCAACAGATATGTTTAATCAAGCCACTAGCGCACTCATCTTAGTTGATTATCAAACCCGCTTGTTGCCCAGCATTTATGAGGGTGAGAAGATTATTGCTCAGAGTATTTTGCTAGCCAGAATGTCGCAGATATTGGGTGTACCGATTTTGGGAACCGAACAAAATCCTACTGGCCTTGGGCCAAATGATGAGCGTATTAAAAAATATTGTTCTGTCACCTTGGAGAAGCGTTCCTTTAATGCCGCTGCTGATGGTTTGGCTAATCAAATTGCGGCTATCAATCCACTGATTAAGCAGTTGGTATTGGCTGGCTGCGAAACACACGTCTGTTTAATGCAAACCGCTTTGGGCTTACAGGCATTAGGATACGAAGTAGCAGTAGTGCCGCAAGCTTGCGGTAGTAGAAGCTTGCAAGATAAGTTAATAGCTATTGAACGCTTGGGCCAGAATAAGATCATGCTGTTAAGCACTGAGATGCTCGCTTTTGAGTGGCTAAAAAGCTCTGATCATCCCCAGTTTAAAAATATTTTGGCGCTCATTAAGAATCAAATCTGATTCATCAGATGGTTTTAAAAGTTAAACGAGAGCTTGCCATAGAATGACCAATCATATTGTTGGTAGGTTTGCACTACTTGTTTGCTAACACCTACTGCAAATAAAAAATGTTGATTAAGCCGATGGGTCACCATCGCATCAATCGGGACAAACCATCCACCACCAGCGCTGTTGTAAACAATGCCATTCTCATCCCAAAAACGAAGCTGAGTTTGTGGTGCAAGATTTAATCCTATCGTAGGGTATAGCTCTAATCGTCTAGCTAAGGCTGGCTGGTTTAGGGCATTAGCCAAAGTGGTATTTTTTAAATAAAAACCATACATATAGCGCGCTAATGGAGAAAAGTCTGCAAGAGGCGACCTATTTGCTTGGGTTGGATGAAAGACCATACCCACTTGTGGGCCTGCCGCCCATTGCCCATTGTTGCCAAAGGGAAAAACAATTCTTCCGCCCAAGGTGCCATTCCAGTGCTGGAGTATTCCAGGGTGATTGCCCCAAATGGTCAGCAGGGTATTGCCCGCAGTATAAGTGCCAGAACTTTGGTTGGGCAAGAGTGGGCCATAAGCTGAAACATACGAAGTATCTAGTCGCATGGTGCCGCGCCATTGATCGATCTGAAGAGGCTGGTAGTAGCGTAGCTTGAGGGTATCACTTTGGGACTGTGGCTCGTAGGTATTGTGATAGCCCCAAAACTCTAAAATATGTTGGTCTGAGAAGGGGTTTGGATTACTGTTGAGTTCGAGGTATTCACCTGAGTATTTACTCTGGTCTGCAATGGCAAAGGCAACTGTGAAAAGTAAGCCAAGGCAAAGAAGAGTGGGAAGCGCTTTCATAGAAGGATTAATATTAAATGACTCATCAATTTAGATGAAATAAGCAAAGAGGTCATATGGAGCATACCGTTTTAGTTACAGGGTCAACTGCCGGGTTTGGAGAGGCGACAACACGCCGATTTTTGGCTCATGGGCATCAAGTAATCGCTTTAGGCAGAAGGGTTGAGCGCCTAGAGTCCTTAAAAGCATCCTTGCCTCCCGAGCAGCAGAAAAAATTACTCACTATGGCAGTCGATGTTTGTGATAGTCAACGGGTAGATGAACTAGCAACCTGCTTGCCAGCTCAATTTGCACAGGTCACCATCTTGGTTAACAACGCTGGTTTGGCTTTGGGTTTAGAGCCAGCACACAAGGCCCTTCTCTCAGATTGGGATAGGATGATCGATACCAACATCAAAGGACTAGTTCATATGACCCGCGCGTTCTTGCCTGGGATGGTAGATCGTCAATGTGGTCATGTGATCAACCTAGGCTCTGTTGCGGCTAACTATCCTTATCCTGGCGGCAACGTCTATGGCGGCACTAAAGCCTTTGTACAGCAATTTAGCTTGAACTTGCGGGCAGATTTAATTGGCACTCCAGTACGAGTCACCTGTCTAGAGCCAGGCATGTGTGCTGGTACTGAATTTTCTAATGTACGCTTTAAAGGGGATGATGCCAAGGCGCAAACTGTTTATTCTGGTGTGAAGTCTCTTAGCGCTGATGACATTGCCGAGGCAATTTTTTGGGCTGCCACTTTACCAAGTCATATGAATGTGAATCTACTAGAACTAATGCCCGTTCAACAAGCATTTGGCGCATTTAGCGTGCATCGTGGTGAATTTAAGGTTTGATTAAAAAAATTCAAGGGACTACTTCTTTTTCCACTGATAGAACTGAGGATAAACGCGCATTACCACTGGCCCGTCAAAATCCCAAGATTTGCAGGTACCTAAGTACAGCGGGGGTTGGTTTTCCTCTGCAGGAAAGAGTGCGCCTGGTATCGCCTGAAAAGCAGCCGTTGCCATATTAGCTAAGAGTTCGCGTAAATGGGTGCAGCCCTTAAGATCACCTAGATGGGTATCAATCATCTTGCGCCAACCTTTACCGAGTTGGGCTCCAATCAGGGCATTCATTGGTGGGATCACTTCGGGGCATTCAGGATGAGGGTGTCTATCCATTGCTACCTCAATTGCCTTAATGGTGAGATCTCGATCAACGGTTAAGCGAATCCACATGTCATGGAATGCCTCGCCTGGATCCCAGGTCTTACTGCCGGTTATAAAGGGATGCGATTTACTATCCTTTAAGTGGCCTTCAATATCCCAAAGACCATCGTCCCTAGCATAGCCATTAAAGGAGATCGAGCGAGTATGGAGGTGAGAGCGAGGGGTAGGTGTGGTGAGCATCGGTAAGGGGGTCTAGTAAGGGGATCTAGTAAGGTCTTAAATGGGTGCTGATAGATTAAGGTTTAATGATAGTGAATTGAGCGGCATCTTGTAAAAAGATCCATTCCTTATAGTATTCTTTGCAGCATATATGGCAAAACCCATTTCTTTAGAAAAAATTCTATTTAGTCAAGGCTTTGGCACTCGGCGCTACTGCAGTGATCTAGTATTTGCAGATTTAGTTAAGGTTAATGGGGTATTGGCCGAAGATCCCCAAGAGCGGATTCTGACTGAAAACTTGCTTCTTAATGTCCAGGGTGTAGATTGGGAGTTTCATGAAAAAGCCTATATTGCTTTTAATAAACCATTAAATTATGAGTGCTCTCATAAGACTACCCATCATCCTAGCGTCTATAGCCTGTTACCAAAACCATTTGTAGAGCGTGGTTTGCAATGTGTAGGGCGTTTGGATTATGACACTACGGGATTGATCTTGATTTCGGATGATGGTCAGTTCATTCATAAAATGACGACACCTAAAAAAAATATTGGCAAGGTTTATGAAATCACCACCCCTGATCCGCTGACTCAAAAGCAAATAGACCATCTTTTAAATGGCGTTCTTTTAGATGATGATCCAAAGCCTTGCTTTGCCAGCGCATGTAAGCAATTGGGAGAAAACCTTCTAGCGATGACGATTGTTGAAGGGCGCTACCACCAAGTCAAACGCATGATGGCCGCTGTAGGTAACCATGTTGCCAAGCTTCATCGTACGCAGATTGGTCAATATGTCATGCCATTAGATTTAGCCCAAGGGCAATGGCGCTGGCTTTATCCAAATGATTTAGCGCTGCTCTCTAAAAGCGTAGACACCACAAAAAATTCAACATGAGTCAAGCTCAAGCTTTATCTAAGGATTTTGATTTTGCAAAGGCAGTGCCAGATTGGCATCTGAGTACTGATGGTCAGCAGATTAGTCGGCAATTTATATTTAAGGACTTTGGGCGCGCATTTGATTTCATGATACTGAGCGCCCAATATGCACAAGAAATTAACCACCATCCAGACTGGTCTAACTCGGGCAATAGTGTCAAGGTGAGCTTAAGTACGCACTCAATGAAATCACTGTCTGAGTTAGATATTTTGATGGCACAAGCCATGGAGCGTTTTGCGCAACAGCTAAATTAAGCTACTCCATGGTGTTTTCCATTAATGCTCTTCTGGGTCGCCCTCTTCAGAGGTAATGCTCATGAGAATCGTGGCTAATAAGCCATAAACCACTTCAGTTGAAATCATGCCATCTTCATCTAGTTCATCAATCAGATCATTGAGGCAATCTTCTGTTGGCTCATTTAAGAGCGTCATGGCACATTCACAGCCATAGTCAAAATCTTCATCGTTTGAAGCTTGGGTTTCGTCAGTCATATTCTTCCTTTGTATTAACAGCAGAATAGCAAATAAAGATGACCTAGCCCAGTTCTTTTTAAGTGGAGACACTCTTTTTCAGGCGTTTCATGCGCATTCAATGACCTTCTTTGTGGTCGCGATGATTAGCGTGTTAATTGTCGGGATTTCAAAAAGTGGCTTTGGAGCGGGGCTTGGAGTCTTGTCGCTGGCTTTAACCAGCTTGGCGTAGCTGTTAAGATTATGGATCAATTCTAGAAGAGAGTAAGAAATGAAACAATCTGTTATGCGCTTGGCTTTAGCAATGCTTTTCTTGGCATCTTTAATGAATGCCGCCCATTCCCAAAGTGGTCTACCTGTCAATGCTGCAGCTTCGGTCAACGGCTTGATTATTGGTAATGATATGGTGGAGCAGGGTATCCAAGCTGCTTTAGCCCAAGGGCAAAAAGATTCGCCTGAGTTGCGCAATGCCGTTTTATCCAAATTGATTGAGGTTTCTCTTTTGTCGCAACAGGCAGAAAAAGATGGTCTAGGCAACTCTGAAAAGGCAAACCGTCAACTAGCTTTTATTCGTCAGAATTATCTAGCTGATCTTGAGTTGTCAACTTTTCTTGCACAAAACCCCATTACTGATAGTGATGTTCAGACAGAATACAACCGTGAGATAGCTTCATTAGGACCGCAGGGCATGATTGTGGAGTACAAGGTGAGTGATATTGCTGTTGCCACAGAAACAGAAGCCCAGGCAGCACTAGCTCGTATTAAAAAAGGGGAGTCGTTTGATAAGGTAGCAAGAAGCGTGTCCTTAGCTCCCAATAAGGTACAAGGTGGAGCTGTAGGCTGGGTACAGGCCGGTCAAACCTTGCCGCAAATTGCGCAAGTACTAACTACTCTAAATAAGGGGCAAGTATCTCCAGCACCAATTCAAATGCCACAAGGATGGTACCTAATTAAGTTGGAAGATAAAAAGAGTAGTAAGCCACCAACTTTTGAACAGGCTAAGGTGGCTATTCGGAATGGCTTAATTCAGAAGAAGCAATTTGAGCTCCTTAATAAGCTAAGACAAACGGCTAATATCGTGGTGCAATAATCGGGGCACTAAATAAGCAAATGAATAATGGCTTGATTGCAGGCTAATCATTTTCAAAGCTGGAATGGTTAGCTGCGTTTTCGATTCATAAACAGCGCATCACACTCTTTTTCTAGGACCCCACCTAGCAATTCTGGGCGCCAAAAATGCGATGCAGCAATGACTTCTTTAGCAGAAATATCAATTTGATCTATGCCTGATTTAGCAATGGCTTTGCATGAGCTGGCATAAACCACTCCTCCAATACCAGCCCAGATTAATGCACCCATACACATAGGGCAGGGCTCACCAGTGGTATACAAAATCAGATTACTCCAATTGTTGTTGCCATATTGCTCCACATAATGATTTACGCAGGCTATTTCCCCATGAAGGGTGGGGTTTGCCGCGCTATTGTTTACACCCTTAGCTAATATCTTTCCACTAGCGGCATTCGTAATGACAGCTGCAAAAGGATACATGCTATTGCGAAGAGCTTCTTTCATCGCTACTCGCATTACTTGCTCATGCGTTTTTAGTGGGATTGCAGAGAGTGACACCGCTGTTTTCGATCTAGCAATCCATGGACTGAGCGCTAATCCACAAAAACAAGCAAGAGCCTTTCTTCTATTCATGGTCGATTTATTCAATATTAGATTAAAAAAATTACTGCTCAAAGTACCTAAAGGGTCCAGGCAAGATCAAGCAATAGCTTTAAGGGTTCTGGCGTGATGGCCATTGGTCCTAAAAATGGATGAATAAACAATATTAAAAAATAGACGACGCCCACAATAGTCAAGCCTAAAAATGTGATCAAGATGAGATGGGTGCGTTTGGATTGCATTTTGAACAAGCAAGAAAAGAACAAAAATATAAACGAGCTACTAATCAAGCCAATCCAAGCAGGGGGAGCTAATGCAAACCGGGCGCTAAAAATTCGACTTCGACGAAGTTCATGGTATTGATTAATCAGAGATAGCATTTGTTGATGAGCATTTGATTGGCTGTAATTCTGTGGCTGGTATTTAATGATGATATTTTCTAAAAGCAATATTTTTTTATAGGCTTCTAGACTAAATTGATCATTTTTTAAGAGTGGCCATTCATCATCGATCACTGTTTTTGTATAGCTTCTTAGGACCTCTTTCCCTGATTTATCGATCTCTGGGGGAAAAGCTGAAAACAGACGGTACATATTATTTAAATTGCTTGCCTCTTTAGTAACCGCGTCGCTCACATTGTTATAGCTTTGCCAAACGAGCACTGTTATGAAAGCAAATACAATACTAAACACCACGCCCATGGCGTTATAAATATATCCGGCATAGGGGGCATCATCTCCAAATAAGTATTTGGGAGAGAGCATTTGGAAAAAATAAAACACCAAGTAGCAAAGTGATAAAACAATTACGATTAACTCTAGCCTAAGCATGTAGTCGGACGTATCTAGAATAAATCTTAAAAGGGGTAAGTTCATGTGTTCTTACAAATCAATCGCTTATTGGTAAATGAATGCTAAATTGCTTTGGGTTTACTTGTAGGCAGTCTAGCCTGAGCTTTGCTAATATTCAAGTAGATTTACTGACTACCCAATAGATCAGGTCTGAGCTAACTGAGCCCCTACACAACTAGCGCTTCTAGCTATGTGAGCAATAGGCCATTCCTATTAACGTCCTAAATACGTCATTATGAAATTGGCAGTAAGCTTGATGTACTTAATGAACTTCATTTAAATCACCAAGGGAGATAGATATGACTAGTGCAGCAGCTTGCCCATTCTTGGGTGCTAATGCCAATAGCCCAAGCAATCAGGATTGGTGGCCTAATCAACTCGATTTAAAGCTCTTAAATCAAAATTCACCATTAACCAATCCAATGGGCTCGGAGTTTGATTACGCTAGTCAATTTAAGAGCCTGGATTTAAATGCAGTGATCGAAGATTTAAATGCCTTGATGACGGATTCTCAGAAATGGTGGCCTGCTGACTATGGGCACTATGGGCCATTTTTTATTCGCATGGCTTGGCATAGTGCTGGCACTTACCGAATTGCCGATGGTCGAGGTGGTGCAGGCGCTGGAACGCAGCGATTCGCTCCTCTAAATAGTTGGCCAGATAACGCCAATCTTGATAAAGCGCGTCGCTTGCTCTGGCCTATTAAACAAAAGTATGGCAAAAAAATCTCTTGGGCTGATCTGATGGTCTTGGCTGGCACTATTGCAATGCAATCTATGGGGTTTAAGATTTTTGGTTTTGCAGGTGGCCGAGTCGATGTTTGGCAGGCAGAAGACATTTACTGGGGGCCAGAAGGCAAGTGGTTAGCAGATGAGCGCTATAAAGGAGATCGTGAGTTAGCTAACCCTCTGGCAGCTGTCCAAATGGGTCTGATTTATGTCAACCCTGAAGGCCCCAATGGTAATCCCGATCCTGTAGCAGCAGCACGTGATATTCGCGAAACTTTTGCACGTATGGCTATGGATGATGAGGAGACGGTGGCCTTGATTGCAGGTGGACATACTTTTGGTAAGTCTCATGGCGCAGCGGATCCAGCTAAATATGTCGGTCCTGAGCCAGAGGCTGCACCTATTGAAGAGCAGGGCTTGGGCTGGAAGAATACTTTTGGCACCGGCAATGGTGACGATACGATCACTAGTGGGCTTGAAGGTGCCTGGACTACTAATCCAATCGTTTGGGATAACAATTATTTTAATAATTTGTTTTCTTATGAGTGGGAGCTTACAAAGAGTCCTGCTGGCGCTCACCAATGGACTCCTAAAGAAGCATCAGCTCAGGGCACGGTCCCTGATGCACATGACCCGTCAAAGAGGCATGCACCTATGATGTTTACAACAGACTTGGCGCTAAAAATAGATCCGAGTTACGCAAAAATATCAAAGCATTTTCATGAAAACCCTCAAGACTTTGAGAATGCGTTTGCCAAAGCTTGGTACAAACTGACGCACCGAGATATGGGGCCCCTCTCTCGCTATCTTGGCCCACTCGTTCCAAAGGAGCCGCTAATTTGGCAAGATCCCGTGCCCCCTGTTGATCATCCTTTGATTAATGCTTCAGACATTGCAAGCTTAAAGGTCAGTATCTTAGCGTCAGGATTATCCATTGCTCAATTAGTAAAGACGGCATGGGCCTGTGCAGTAACATTTCGTGGTGGCGATAAGCGGGGCGGAGCAAATGGTGCGCGGATCCGTCTGGCACCACAAAAAGATTGGCCTGTGAATCAACCAATTGAGCTAGAAAAAACTCTTCACACTTATGAAGAAATTCAAAATACGTTTAATGGCAATGCATCTGCTGGTAAAAAAGTTTCGCTTGCTGACTTAATTGTTTTAGGTGGATGTGCTGCGATTGAGGCTGCAGCAATAAAAGTGGGAAAAAATATTCTTGTGCCATTTTTACCTGGTCGAACTGACGCAACGCAAGCACAGACTGATATCCATTCCTTTGCAGTCTTAGAGCCTACAGCCGATGGATTTAGAAACTATCTAGGTAAAGGCCATGAGGATATGGCAGCAGAACGTTTGATAGATCGTGCTAGTCAACTCACATTGACTGCCCCAGAAATGACGGTATTAATTGGCGGTATGAGAGTGTTAAGTGCCAACTATGACCAATCTGAGCTCGGCGTCTTCACCAACAGACCGGAAACCTTGACCAATGACTTCTTCATTAATCTTTTGGATATGAATATTACTTGGAGTAAGTCAGCAACTGCAGGCGTATTCGAGGGTTGTGATCGTCAGTCAGGTCAACTGAAATGGACCGCAAGCATTGTAGATTTAATTTTTGGATCGAATTCTCAATTAAGTGCCTTGGCGCAAGTGTATGCCTGTAGCGATTCTGAGCAGAAGTTTATTGATGACTTTGTCTTTGCCTGGAATAAGGTTATGAATCTAGATCGCTATGATCTTACTTAATGGGGCATCTATCTGGTGATAAAAAATGCACTTGAGCTGCTTTTTTATTACTGAATTTCTCTTTTATAAACCAATTGATCAACCATCTCAATCCAATGCAACACCGGTGTGCTCTCTTGTTGAAGGTGAGTAATACAACCAATGTTGCCCGAAACAATTGCTTTGGCACCTGACTCTTCGCAAGCAGCATTTAAGTGGGTTAATTTGTTTTGACGAAGCTGTTCTGATAGTTTTGGCTGAGTTACCGAATAAGTCCCTGCAGAACCACAGCAAAGATGGCTATCGGTGCACAGACGTACTCCAATTCCGATGCTTGTGAGTAGGTCTTCTACATTGCCACGGATTTGTTGACCGTGTTGTAAGGTGCAAGGGGGGTGATAAACCACTCCGGACTTGGGATCTGCACCGACTAAAGCAATTAATTCTTCTTGAAAATTGGGCAAGATTTCTGAGATGTCTTTAGTCAACTCAGAGATCTTCTGGGCTTTAGTGGCATATAGCGGATCATGGGCTAGCAAATGCCCATAGTCTTTAACCATGACCCCACATCCCGATGCGGTCATCACAATCGCTTGAACACCACTTTCTACTAATGGCCACCAGGCATCAATATTTTGCTTGGCATTAGCTAGGCCACCAGCTTGATCATTCAGGTGATAGCGTAGGGCTCCACAACAGGTGGCATTGGGCGCGCTGATCAGTTGGATCTTTAAAGCATCTAAAACTCTGGCAGTTGCTGAGTTTATGTTGGGAAGCATCCCTGGTTGTACACACCCTTCTAGTAATAGCATCTTGCGAGTGTGGGTAGTTTTTGGTCTGGCATACGGATCGGTGGAGCGAGCTAATACCTTGCTCTTAGCCTGTGGGATCTTGCGTTTTATACCGCTGGGCATGAGGGGGCGAACCAAGCGACCCAATGACATTGATAAATTAAATAAGTTAGGACTAGTTAAACCTTCTTTAAGGGCCCAACGGGTTAGCCGTTCTGAGAACGCACGCTTTGGGGTATTGTCCTCAGCCCACTTGCGACCAATATCAACCAAATTGCCATATTCCACTCCACTAGGGCAAGTACTCTCGCAATTGCGACAAGTAAGGCAACGATCAAGGTGTAGGCGGGTTTTTTCCGTGGGGGTTTGACCCTCAGCCATTTGTTTGATGAGGTAGATACGACCGCGTGGTCCATCAAGCTCATCACCGAGTAATTGATAAGTGGGACAGGTAGCAGTACAAAATCCACAGTGCACACATTTACTCAAAATGCGGGCTGCTTCAATTCCGTCAAGTGTGTTTACAAATTGGGGGGCAAGAGAAGTTTGCATAGAGATACTTAAGGAAGACGTGAAGTAGCAAAAACACCTGCGGGATCAAAGGCGCTTCGCAGGCGCTCTTGTACTAGCTCTAAAGCCCTGGAGTTCGCTTGCTCGCTAAGTAAAGTAAAGCGCTGATTGGCGGGATTGATATTGCTGCCTTGCTTAAAGCGGGTCACATGACCGCCGTTGCTACTAGCCATTTGTTTAATGGCAGCAAAGGTGGCGTCATCACCAGGCGCTGTGATCCAACGTTGTTGCCCATGCCACTCCAATACCAAGTCATCATTCATCTGCGGGACTATGAGGGGGCCACACGCTGCTGGTAGTGCTAAGCGATACAGGGTCTGATCAGCTCCCAATTGATTAAATGAAGCTAGCTGGTGTTCACGTAAATCTTTCCAAAATAGGGCGGCTACTTTGGGATCGAGTTCAATGGTATTGACAGCTGCTCCGATTATAGGGATGGCTGCTTTGATTGCTGCAATGGCACCCGATAGACGAATAGTGAGCTCACCTTCACCCTGATGGTTGCCGATCCATGAACTCGCTGACAAGGGGAGTGGTTGGCCAGCCCAATTATTTAAAAGTTGGAGCGCTTGCACCTGAGCAATACGACAACGCAAGGTGCTGGTGGCTGCGGGTTTAGGTAATACCTTAACTGATGCCTCTAGTAGAAGAGAGAGCGTACCCAGCGAACCAGGTATTAAACGGGAGACGTCATAGCCCGCCACGTTTTTGATGACTTTGCCACCAAAGGTAAGATCTTGTCCTTGGCCATTCATGAGACGTGTACCCAGTACAAAGTCACGCAAGTTACCCATACTGATTCGACCTGGGCCAGCTAAACCAGCTGCAACAGTGCCGCCAAAGGTTGCTGATGAGCCAAAATGGGGAGGCTCAAATGCCAGTATTTGGTTTTTCTCTGCCAGAACAGCTTCTATTTCTGAGAGGGGGGTACCAGCGCAGGCAGTGATTACCAGTTCTTCAGGGTGGTATTCCAAAATACCAGAGTAAGCGCGAGTGTCTAGCTTGGGGTACGTGTTGGCATTACCATACCAAGCCTTAGTGCCACCTCCCTCAATGGAAAGAGCTGTCTTGTTCTGTGCAGCAGTAAGGATTTGTTCACGAAAGTCTGCGATGCTGGCGTGAACGTTAGCAACCGATTTAGCCATTAGAAGCGATCTAATTCTGGATGAGGAAGAATACCGCCAGTAATACGCATACGGCCATATTCTGCGCAGCGATTTAAGGTGGGGATAGCCTTATCAGGATTAAGGAGTTTTTGAGGATCAAAGGCACTTTTAATGCCCCAGAAGGTTTCCAGCTCGCCTTTACCGAACTGCACACACATCGAGTTAATCTTTTCAATGCCCACGCCATGCTCGCCGGTTATGGTGCCGTCTAACTCAACACACGCTTCTAAGATATCAGTACCAAATTCTTCAGCACGATGCCATTCATCAGGGTCTGCACCGTTAAACAATATGAGGGGATGCATATTGCCATCACCCGCATGAAAAACGTTCAAACACGCTAAGCCATATTTCTTTTCCATCAGTCCAATGCGCTTGAGTAAGGTGGCAATGTTTCTTCTGGGGATAGTGCCATCCATGCAGTAGTAATCAGGGGCTAATCGACCCGCAGCTGGGAAGGCATTTTTACGCCCACTCCAAAACTTCAGGCGCTCGACTTCACTTTGAGAGATTTTGATGCCACTTGCTCCGGCTTGCTCTAATACGATACTCATACGCTCAATTTCTTCGGCAACTTCTTCAGGGGTGCCATCGGATTCACAAAGCAAAATAGTCTGAGCTTCTAGGTCGTAGCCGGCATGGACAAACTCTTCGACTGCCCTAGTGGTGGCTTTATCCATCATTTCTAAACCAGCAGGAATAATGCCAGCAGCAATAATGGCAGCAACGGCATTCGCTCCTTTTTCAAGATCATCAAAACTAGCCATGATGACGCGAGCCAATTTTGGTTTAGCAATAAGTTTGACCGTCACCTCTGTCACTACTGCAAGCATGCCTTCACTACCCATGACGATTGCAAGTAAATCCAAACCAGGCGCATCAGGGGCCAAACTGCCAAATTCGACGATATCGCCATTCATCAGGATACCGCGCACCTTCAACACATTATGAAGGGTTAGTCCATACTTTAGGCAGTGAACTCCACCAGAGTTTTCATTTACATTGCCCCCAATCGAGCAAGCAATCTGTGAGGATGGATCGGGTGCATAGTACAGCCCTAAATGGGCAACAGCATCTGAGATCGCCAGATTGCGTACTCCAGGCTGTACTACCGCAGTGCGGGTAAAGGAGTCAATACTGACGATTTTCTTGAGTTTGGCCAAGGACAGCACTAAACCTTGAGAGATGGGCATTGCACCACCTGACAAACCAGTGCCAGCGCCTCTAGGGACAATCGGAACCTCCATCTCAAAGCAAATCTTGAGGATTTTGGCGACTTGTTCTTCTGTTTCAGGTAAAGCAACCGCTAAAGGCATTTTGCGGTAGGCGGCTAAACCATCGCATTCATAAGGGATGGTGTCTTCTGGCTCCCATAGCAGGGCATGCTCAGGAAGGACAGGGCGTAGGGCAGATACCAGTAATGACTGTCTGCTCAATAGAGCAGCAGTTTCTAGGTCATTCGTTGCAAGATTAGTAGATGACATTTCCATTGGCTTACTTTACGGATAAAAGGGCTGGCAGGCGATGGAATATTTACACGTCTATCATGAAATTAATTCACCATTGCTGAAGATTTAACCAATCAGTAAAGGCTTTAATTTCAGGGGTGTTCTTATTCGGGTTTTTGACAATGTAGTAGTTATATGGCGAAGCAGACTCAATATCAGTCAGTTTAATGATTTGCCCAGTTGCCATCAGAGGCCTCACCATTCTTGGTCTGACCAAGCCCACCCCCATATCAGCAATGATTGCTTCGATTACTAGGCCTAGATCATTAAATTGAGGTCCAATATTAGGCTCTTTCCAATCTAAGCCTGCTGCAACAAACCATGGTTTCCATGGTGATAAGGGACTTCTCAATAAGACTAATTCCTTAAGGTCATCAGGTTTTTCAATTGGATTAAATGCGGATGAGCCCCCAATTTTATGGAAATAATTTCTGCTGCATGCAGGAACACTAGGTTCTTCAATCAGAGTCGAGACTTCATATCCTGGATATTTACCATCCCCAAAGCGAATTTCAATATCCACCTCTTCTGCATTGACATCTACCAGAGGAATTTGAACATGAAGTTCAATATCAATTTCAGGATGAAGACTAGTAAAGTCGCTAAGCTTTGGTAGTAAATGCTGCCTTCCAAAGGTGGGAGGTGTTGCAATTCGAAGTCTAGTCTTCTTTGTAATAAAATCAGGTCTTGCTAAGGTGCTTAGTGAGATCAAAGATTCTTTTACTTCTCGCAGATATCTTGCCCCTGCGGTTGTTAATTTAAGCTGATTGGCATTTCGACTAAATAACTCAATATTCCAAAGTTCTTCTAAATTTTTTATGCGATGAGAAATCGCTGAAGGTGTTAAGGCTAATTCTTCTGAGGCTCTAGCAAAGCTGCTATGGCGAGCAATTGCTTCAAAGGCAATAAGTAAATGCAGTGGCGGGATTCGGTTAAATTGATTGTTCATTTATTTAAGAATATTCATTAAGCCTGAGGGGGTGGAATTTGAACTTCATAAATCTTTTTAAGATATTTGATAAATTCTTTGACCTTGCTAGGCACTATTCGTTGGTGTGGATATACGGCCATGATGTTGTAACCAGGAATACTAAATTCATCTAAAACGGTAATTAATTTACCGGCTTGTAATTCGTCCTGTATTTCCCAAGTTGATCTCCATACGAGTCCTAGGCCATCAATCGCCCAGTTTTTTAATATTTCCCCATCATTGCAATCAATTGAGCCATGAGTCTTTACCTGAAAAGGGGTGTTATTTTCTTGAAAATGCCAAGCATTTGATGAGGTATCCCTATAGTTCAGCACTAGGCACTCATGATGTAATAAATCTTTTGGGTGTTTGGGCTTTCCCATCTTTTTAAGATAGCTAGGGCTCGCACAGACAACCCGCTTATTCTCGGCCAACTCGGTAGCTACTAAATTAGGGTCGATATTGGCGCCAATTCGGATGGATAGGTCATAGCCTTCTTGCACAAAACCCAAGACTTTGTCAGTGAAATTAAAAGACAGTTTTATCTTGGGGTGTTGCTTTAAGAAAGAGGTGGCGTGTGGAGCAATATGAATGCGGCCAAATGCGGCTGGTGCAGTTACATTGAGATAGCCAGAAACTTCACGTGGCCCCAATGAGACACCATCTTCTACAAGATCCCATTCTTTTGTTAGTCTACGGCAGTCTTCTAGGAAGGAAATACCGACGTCAGTAAACTTAATAGATCGCGTGCTGCGGTGCAATAATTTGACCCCAAGCCGTCTCTCAAGAGAGTCTAAACGCCTGCTGATAACTGCGGGAGTGACATTTTCCTGAATCGCTGCCTTTGCCAAACTGCCAAAGTCAGCCACCAGAATGAGTGCCTTTGCCTCTCTGAATTTGTCCATTCGGTACTTTTTTTAAGTATTCAGTTGATTAAAGCATGGTCGATATTTTTAAAAAGTATACCTATGATTCGATCCTATAAGAACGTTAACCGGAGATCGACATGGCAAAGATGCGCGCAATTGATGCAGCAATATTGGTAATGGAAAAAGAAGGCGTTGAGCAGGCATTTGGTGTTCCAGGTGCGGCCATTAACCCGATGTATTCTGCTTTAAAAAAACACGGTGGGATTAGTCATATCTTAGCCCGACATGTAGAGGGTGCCTCTCATATGGCTGAAGGGTATACCCGTGCAAAAGCCGGCAATATTGGAGTTTGTATTGGTACATCTGGCCCTGCTGGCACTGACATGATCACTGGTTTGTACTCTGCAAGTGCAGATTCAATTCCTATTTTGTGTATTACTGGTCAGGCACCTAGAGCAAGGTTATACAAAGAAGATTTTCAGGCGGTTGATATCGAGTCAATCGCTAAGCCAGTTACTAAGTGGGCTGTAACCGTACGTGAGCCAGGCTTGGTGCCTCGCGCATTTCAACAGGCATTCCATTTAATGCGTTCAGCAAGGCCAGGACCCGTCTTAATCGATCTTCCAATTGATGTGCAGTTAGCTGAGATTGAGTTTGATATTGAGACCTACGAGCCCTTACCGGTTTACAAGCCGCATGCATCACGTAAACAAATCGAAAAAGCACTTGATATGTTGATGAGTGCTAACAAACCACTAATAGTGGCAGGTGGCGGCATTATTAATGCTGATGCATCTGATCTTTTAGTCGAGTTTGCTGAAATCACCGGTATTCCAGTTATTCCAACCCTCATGGGTTGGGGCACTATTCCTGATGATCACCACTTGATGGCTGGTATGTGCGGCTTACAAACTAGTCACCGATACGGCAATGCCTCAATGTTGGCAAGTGATTTTGTCATTGGAATCGGCAATCGTTGGGCCAACCGCCATACTGGCTCGGTAGAAACTTATACCAAGGGTCGCCGTTTTGTTCATATCGACATTGAGCCAACCCAAATTGGTCGGGTATTTACCCCCGACCTTGGGATTGCGTCGGATGCTGGCTCTGCTTTAAAACTTTTAGTAGAAGTGGCAAAAGAGAGAAAAGCAAAGGGTCAGCTAACAGATTTCAAAGAATGGGCAGATCGCTGTGCAGAACGTAAGCAATTGATGCTTCGTAAGAGCCATTTTGACAATGTTCCGATTAAACCTCAAAGGGTTTATGAAGAGATGAATAAAGCTTTTCCAAGAGACACTATTTTTGTATCTACTATTGGTTTATCGCAGATTGCAGGCGCTCAGTTCTTGCATGTATACGGCCCTAGAAATTGGATCAACTGTGGACAAGCCGGACCACTTGGTTGGACTATTCCAGCAGCTTTAGGTGTGGTGGCTTCAGACCCTACTAGAACAGTAGTTGGTCTGTCGGGGGATTATGACTTTCAGTTTTTAATTGAAGAGTTGGCTGTTGGCGCGCAATTTAAATTACCTTATGTTCACGTATTAGTGAACAACAGCTACCTTGGCTTGATTCGTCAGGCGCAGCGTGGTTTTGATATGGACTATTGCGTGCAGCTAGCTTTTGATAATCAGAACGTCGATGACCCCAATTTAAAGGGGTATGGAGTAGATCATCAACTAGTGATTGAAGGTTTGGGTTGTAAAACATTGCGTGTGATTGATCCAAGCGATATTCAAGATGCATTAGTCAAAGCTCAAAAAATGGCTCGCGAGTTCAGCGTTCCAGTGGTTGTAGAGGTCATCTTAGAAAAGGTAACTAATATCGCCATGGGCACTGAAATCGACAACATTATGGAATTTGAAGATATTGACTGTAAGCATCCAGATGGAATCAAGGGTCTTGAATTAGCTGGCTTACTGGACTAAGGACAAAAAGTGATTAAATTATCGGCAAATTTATCAATGCTTTTTACTGAAGACACTTTTTTACGGCGTTTTAAACGTGCCGCAGATAATGGCTTTGCTGCAGTTGAATTCCTCTTTCCTTATGAATACAAGGCGCAAGAGATTTTAGAAAAGTTGGAGCAATTTCACTTAAAAATAGTGCTTCATAACTTGCCTGCAGGTAATTGGGAGGCTGGAGAGCGAGGAATCGCGTGTCATCCAGACCGAGTGGAGGAATTTAAAAAAGGCGTCGATCTCGCAATTGCATATGCCAGTGCACTAGGAGTAAACCAACTCAATTGTCTATCAGGAATTAAGCTTGCAAACGTCAGCGATGCACAAGCTGAAAATACCTTGATTGAAAATTTACGATATGCGGCCGAAAAATTAAAAGCAGTAAATATTAAGTTATTAGTGGAGCCAATTAATAACTATGACATTCCTGGATTTATTCTTAAATCCACCAAAAAAGCAATTGAGATTTTGGATGCTGTTGGAAGTGACAACATTTATCTGCAATACGACATTTATCATGCGCAGCGCATGGAAGGTGAATTACTCGGAAATATTACCAAGTACTTTGAGCGGATTGCCCATCTACAGATAGCTGATAACCCAGGGCGCAATGAACCAGGTACTGGTGAGATTAATTATAAAAATATATTCAAGGCTTTAAATAAGCTCAATTACCAAGGGTGGGTAGGTTGTGAATATAAGCCGGCTAAAGAAACCGTAATGGGCCTGGTTTGGGTAGATACCCATGGCCTACATCATCAGTAATTTAAAAATAATTTAGTACAAAAAGGAAAGAAGATGAAAGAGAAAATTGGGTTTATCGGCCTTGGCATTATGGGCACACCTATGGCGCTCAACTTACTCAACGGTGGTTATGAGGTCAATATTTTTGACTTTAAGGCACCAACGCAAGAGCTCATCACTGCTGGTGCAATAGTTTGTGCTAGCTCGCAAGATGTGACTGGTAAATCAAACATCATTATTACCATGGTGCCTGATACCCCGCATGTTGAGGCTGTATTGTTTGGCGAGAAAGGTATTGCACAGGGCCTGGAATCTTCTGCCAAAGGAAAGATCATTGTCGATATGAGCTCTATTTCGCCAATGGCTACCAAAGAATTTGCTAAAAAAATTAATGAGCTCGGAGCAACCTATTTGGATGCACCAGTGTCTGGTGGTGAGGTTGGGGCAAAAGCAGCCAGCTTGACCATTATGGTGGGGGGCTCTCAAGCAGATTTTGATCGTGTTAAACCGTTATTTGAATTAATGGGTAAAAACATTACTTTAGTTGGCGGTAATGGTGATGGTCAAACTACTAAAGTAGCAAATCAGATTATTGTGGCCTTGAATATTCAAGCAGTTTCAGAAGCATTACTCTTTGCCTCTAAAGCAGGGGCCAATCCTGCCAAGGTAAGGCAGGCTCTAATGGGGGGGTTTGCATCTTCTAGAATTCTTGAGGTTCATGGCGAGAGAATGGTTAAGAGGACTTTTGAGCCCGGTTTTAGAATTGAGCTCCATCAAAAGGATCTGAATTTAGCCCTGCAAGGTGCTAAGCAATTAAATATCTCACTGCCTAATACCGCAACCACCCAAGACCTCATGAATGCATGCGCTGCGAATGGATTAAGCAAAATGGATCATTCTGCCCTTTGTAGAGCAATCGAGATAATGTCTAATCATCAAATTGCTTAACTAGTAAACACCTCATGAACTCAAGTTCAGCGCAGAATTTACTAAAAGAACTCTTTGCTGTGGCGGTTAAGGCAGCAAGTCCAGATTTTCATAAATGCTTGGATTTGTTTCCTGCCCCTCCTAAGGGAAAAGTGATTGTGGTGGGTGCGGGTAAGGCGGCAGCATCGATGGCATTGTCATTTGAACGAGTAGCCAAAGAGCGATGGCCAGAGAGCGAATACCAAAAGATATCTGGTTTAGTCATTACGCGCTATCACCACGGCTTAGCTTGTGAAAAAATAGAGGTACTTGAAGCATCTCATCCGGTTCCTGATGAGGCCGGTGAAAAAGCGGCTCACCAGATTATTCAAAGAGTCAGTGGCTTATCTGAGGATGATTTAGTTGTTTGTTTGATTTCTGGGGGAGGGTCAGCTTTATTGACTGTCCCTGCCGACGGGATCACTTTGAATGAGAAAAAACAAATTAACAAACAATTATTGGCTTGTGGGGCTTCGATCTCAGAAATCAATTGCGTACGCAAGCACCTTTCCAAAATAAAAGGGGGGCGTTTAGCGCAATTTTGTTATCCCGCTAAAGTAATCACTTTTCTCATCTCTGATGTTCCGGGAGACGACCCTGGTGTGATAGCTAGTGGGCCTACCTTGCCAGATGCATCAACTTGTCATGATGCCTTGCAAATCATTAAAAAGTACAGTATTCAATTGCCGATGCGGATTTTAAATACCCTTGCTAATGGTGAGCTAGAAACCCCTAAAAAAACGAATCCCATCTTTAGTAACGTTGCAAAACCTGTGGTGATGGCTACTGCAAAGCAATCCTTGGAAGCGGCGAAAGATTTTGCGGAGAAACAGGGAATTAACGCTGTTGTGTTATCTGACTGTATAGAGGGTGAGGCTAGGGAGGTTGGTAAGGTCTTAGGAGCGATTGCTTTAGGTTTATCTCATGTTGATCAAGCAGGCTTTGCTAAACCTTTACTACTCTTAACCGGGGGGGAGTCCACGGTAACAGTAAAGGGAAATGGTAAGGGTGGGAGAAATGCTGAATTCCTACTAAGTCTGGCTCAAACCCTCAATGGGAATCAATGGATTTATAGCTTTGCCGCTGATACAGATGGCATTGATGGCTCTGAAGATAATGCTGGTGCATTTTGTATCCCCGAGACGATCAGTCTTGGCATCAAACAAGGCTTATCAATCAAAGACTATATTGCTCGTAACGATGCTTATACCTATTTTGAGCAAATAGGTGCCCTGATTAAAACTGGTCCCACGAGAACCAATGTAAATGACTTCAGGGCAATTTTAATTTTAGAAAGCTAATCATGCGTAAAGCAAAAATAGTAGCCACCTTAGGCCCATCTAGTAGTTCTGCAAAACAAATAGAAAGTTTAGTGCAGGCAGGTGCTGACGTTTTTCGTTTGAACTTTAGCCACGGCACGCATGATGACCATAAATTGCGATATCAAACCATCCGCAAGGTGGAAGATAAGCTAAGGAAGCCTTTAGCTATTTTGGCTGATCTACAAGGCCCTAAGTTAAGGGTAGGTACGTTTACACAAGGTTTGGCTGTTCTTAAAGAAGGGCAAGCTTTTACCTTGGATAGCAAAGATAAACCTGGTAATGCCCAAAGGGTTTATCTTCCCCACCCAGAGCTCTTTAAAGTGGTCACTAAAGGTCAAAATCTTCTGATTGATGATGGGAAGATTCGCCTAAAGGTAACAGGCTCTACAAAAACAGAGATCAAGACAGAGGTTATTGTTGGCGGGACAATCTCAAATCGAAAGGGCGTCAATGTGCCAGACGCGATTTTGCCAATCAAAGCCCTGACCTCTAAAGACAAGATTGATTTGGAGTTTGCACTTTCCTTGGGCGTTGATTGGATTGCCTTATCTTTTGTACAAAGAGTTGAGGACCTGCATGAGGCCAGGCATATAGTTAAGGGCAGAGCTTGGATCATGTCAAAACTAGAAAAACCAGCAGCTTTAAAAAGCTTAGATGCCATTATTCAAGCTTCTGATGGTGTCATGGTGGCAAGGGGTGACTTAGGCGTTGAATTACCCCCTGAGAGGGTACCTCAAGCGCAGAAAAATATCATTGCTATCTCTAAGAAATATGGGCGCCCTGTTGTCGTAGCCACTCAGATGCTCGAGTCGATGATTAATACACCAGTGCCAACTCGTGCAGAAGCTTCTGATGTGGCCCATGCAATTTATGATGGAGCTGATGCTGTAATGCTTTCTGCAGAATCTGCTAGTGGCAAATACCCATTAGAAGCAGTAACAATGATGGATAGAATCGTAAGCGAAGTAGAGCGTGATCCCAATTATGCCAAGACTAATGCAGCCGAAGCAGATCAATTAATGGGAAAGGTATTAAATGAAGCAGATGCGATCTGTAAAGCCTTAAGAGATGTTGCTCAGGCAATTAATGCAGCCGCTATCGTTACATACACTAGTGGAGGATATACCAGCCTGAGAGCTGCAAGACAGCGTCCTGATACTCATATTCTTAGTATCACCCCTAATATTAGTACCGCAAGACGTTTATGTATGGTCTGGGGTGTTCGCTCTGTCATTGGAGCAGAATCTAAAAATATTGAAGAAATGGAAAGATTGGCGATTGATACCTGCTTGGATATGGGTTTTAAGACCAAGAAAAATATAGCCATTAGTGCAGGCATCCCATTTGGAAAGCCGGGCTCAACCAATCTTTTGAAAATTGCAGAACTAAAACGATGAGCGCCATTGTTGACATTATCGGTAGAGAAATTTTAGATCCCTTTGACCAGTTGGCATTGGAATAAAATGTTTAAGATTCAAATAGATGGCCTGTTTTAACAAAGATTGTGCAACCTTCTTTACTAAAGGGCTGATGCAAGCTCATGTGTGGGCTTCGAATCCAAGAACCTGCAGGATAACGACCATGTTCATCTTCAAATACACCATTTACTACAAAGATTTCTTCCCCGCCATAGTGCCTATGAGGGCTAAAGAATGTTTGTGGCGCCCACTGAACCAAGGTAGATCCAGTACCTTGTTGCATTAAAGGCATCACTTTTAAACCCTGAACAAGCCCCTGAAGCCACTTTGCAGAATGAGTATCTACCACTTCTCGCTTTAGTTGATCAATACCAAGGTGTCTAAGCTTGACAAAAAGAGTGCAACCAGACTTACTATAGGGAGCATGTGAAGATCTTGGTGGATTCATAATGTAAGAGCCAGCAGGAAAATCCCCTGTCTCGTCACTGAAAATGCCATCCAAAACCAATATCTCTTCACCAAGCTCATGCATATGTGTATTGAAACGTGCACCAGGCTTGTAGCGGACTATAGAAGTAGCCTTTGCCACCTCATCCCCAATTCGATCGAGCATGCGACGCTCAACTCCTAGCTCAGGGCTAGTTACCCAAGGCAGGTCATGATGATTAATGACCACCCGCTTGCTATAGTCTGAATGAATATTCATTACCCAGTCGTTTTAACGTTGGCTGTACTCATACAGTAGGATATCAGCCAGATTAAATACTTGCTGAAAATAAAAATCACCCCCTATTGCTATTTGTTCTAAAGGTTAGATAGATCAGTTCATTCAGGGGCTTCATTTTTAGCACAAATGAAGGCAGCATCTTGTTGGCAAAATTTAAGGAAAGCTGCTGCAATTGGGGGGAGCACCTTTCCAACAGGATACACAAATTGCCACTCTCGCATAATGGGAAAGCCCGTAACATTTAACTCAATGATTTCTTGTGAATGCGCATTCATTCCAAGGGTATGCTTTGAAAGAATGGATATTCCTAGGCCAGCGATTATTGCTTGTTTGATAGCTTCATTGGTGGATAACTCAATCCGTACTTTAGGGGTAATGCCATACTGATCAAAAACTTCTTGAGCAACAATCCGAGTACCAGATCCGGGCTCTCGCATTATAAATAGCTCAGATTTGAGTGATTCAAAAGCAATCGATTTTTGATTAGCTAGGGGGTGATCATTTCTTGCGAGAACACACATTGGATTTTCTAGAAGAGCTTGCTTAACAAGTTCTATTTCCGCGGGTGGATTAGAAAACAAATAGAGATCGTCATCATTGTCTTCTAGACGATGTATTAGGTTTTGACGATTATGAGCCTGCACTTGTATTTTTGCGTTAGGGTATTTCTCAATAAACTTTGCGATTAACCGTAGAACAAAGTATTTTCCAGTGGTGCTAACACCCAGCTTTAACTTTCCAGACTCTAAACTTCGCAAATTTGCAAGATCATCCTCTAGTTTTGATAGCTGTCTAAATATCTCATGGCAACTTTGATTAAGGCATTCACCAGCTGGCGTGAGGTATATCTTTTTGCCTATTTGCTCAAAAAGCGGTACATCAAGCGTCTCGGAAAGTTTTTTTATCTGAGTGGAGATGGTCGGTTGAGATAAATGAAGTACTTCTGAAGCGCGGGTGAAGCTTTCTAGACGTGCCACCGTCTCAAAGACAGAGAGCTGAGGTAGCATTCCGTGACGTAAGTAACGACGAATATTGGTCTGAGGCATGATAAATCCTTTGTCATGTTGACAAAGGTCTTGCTCACTTATAGCTGTCTAGTTAGCTATTTCATTCAAGAAACCGGAGCCTAATGGCACGAATTGACGATTTCAAAACGGGGCACATGCCCCGGAGCTACTCCCACTTTGTGGTTGTATTTAATCATAGGAAATTGCAAATTGCAAGAAAGATCCATTGGATTTATTGATCATTACGATTCATTTTTAAATTCTGGTATTGGATAACTGAATCAATATGATCCATAAAATTAATTGTTATTTATCCTTCCTATTTTTGATAATGAACTCATAAATTATTAAGGGAGACATCAATGGATATCTTTTCAACTAGTTTTTTTTCGGCACTATTTGCAATTATTGTTATAGACCTTGTCTTGGCAGGGGATAACGCCATAGTGATTGCAATGGCAGCTCGTAATTTGCCAAAACATTTGCAAAAAAAGGCAATTATTTGGGGTGCTGTAGGAGCAATTGCTGTCCGCAGCGCAATGACGCTAATTGTCGTCTATCTACTAAATATTCCTGGTTTGATGTTAGTGGGCGGTCTTTTGCTCATTTGGATTGCCTATCGTTTGTTGAGCCCAGAAGAGGATAAAAAGAGCGATGAGCATGATCAATCCACTACGTCATTTTGGACGGCAATGAAGACCATTGTGATTGCTGATGCCGTAATGGGTTTGGACAATGTTCTAGCTGTAGCAGGAGCAGCAAATGGAAGTTACTTGCTAGTAGTGCTCGGTTTGCTCATTAGTATTCCAGTGGTTGTGTGGGGTTCTACTCAAATTCTTAAATTAGTCGACCGCTATCCAGCAATAATTTATTTAGGCGCTGGCGTATTAGCATGGACTGCTGCCAAGATGATCTTAAGCGAACCAATCGTAAGCCAGATGCCGATTCTAGAGAGCGCCATTATTACGAGTCTTTTCTCAGTTCTAGTGGTTGGTGGGGTGTTGTTGACAGGGCTATTGAAATCTCAAGTAAAAGTACAAGAAAAAATTACCCTTGCTAGCACCCCTCTAAATAGTGAAGTTAGTAGTTCTAATGTTGTAATGCCCATAAGTGAAGGAGAATTAAATATGAAACGCATCTTAATACCGGTGGATGGTTCCGAAAACTCAAATTTGGCGATTCGGCATTTTGTCAATGAATACGTTCATGGCGCAATGATGGAGATTTGCTTGCTTAATGTCCAGCCGAAATTTTCTAGACATATAGGAAGGTTCTTGAGTAAGCAAAATATTGATCAGTGGCATCAAGAACGAGCTGATTTAGTGCTCAAGCCCGCTGTGGATCTTTTAAAGAACCACAATATTCCTCACTTTGTGTCATGTAAATCTGGCGAGCTAGCACAGGTGATTGCCAACGAGGCTAAGCGTCTGCGTTGCCACCATATTGTGATGGGGACTGCTCGTAAAAATTCACTTACCCGCTTTTTTGAAAACTCAACAAGTAATGCATTGATTGAGTTGACGCCAATTCCGGTTGAAATTATTGCGGGTAAATCAGTATCTATTTTAGAGCGCTGGGGCGTTCCAACGATTGGTATTGGCGTTTTAGTAACCTTTGTAACGGCAATCATTGACTGAGTTGATTAAAAGCATTGTGCCTTTAAAGCCCTATACATCTTGGTGGGTCGGGCGAGATTGGCTTCGCCGAAACTTCGTTTTCGAACTCGCGACCAACGGGTTAACAATTTGACCTCATTAGGATTTAGTAATCCACTACGTTATCGAAAAATGCTAAGCAACTGTGACCCCTTGCATCATTCCTAGATCCTCGTGAGCCAACATATGGCAATGCATTACATAGGGTCCGGTGAAATCTCTAAAGCGCGAGCGGAAGGTAATCGAAGTAGGGGCAGATGGAGTTCCACCCACTGGCAGTGCTAAGGTATCGCACCAAAAAGGGGTTATAGCTTGCCCGTTAATCTTAATCACGTACATTGGATTGACGTGAATATGGAATGGGTGCCCAACGGAATTCATGTTGTAAACCGTCCACTCTTCAACGCTATCGAGCGGTACGGTTTGGGTAATCGCACTCGCAGATTGGAATGGAAAGTATTGTTCTGGATTAGTAGTGCCTGTTGGAGTTGTTGGATTTGTCGAAGCGGTGGTTGCGGCTGATCCAACAGCAAAGACAGTATTCATTACCGACGTTAAATCAGTGTTGTATACCCAGTCTCTTATCTCAGATCCCGGAGAAAGAAGGCCGCTTGCAGGCGCCTCTGTGATGGGGGAGAGTTTAGCCTGAGCCGGGGGTAATGAGTTATTTAATAGCGCATTACTGATGGCTCTAAAAATAATATTTCGCTTCATGCCCCCTTTGGCTGCCAGCTCTGCATCTGTAATAGGGAGCAGAAAGGTGGTTACGGGAAGTGGTTCCGAGGGAATACGCATGGGGTTTATTGGTGCAACAACTACTATCTCAGCCAAAATATCCTCAGGAACAATGCCTTGCGCCGAAGCATTAACAGTCAGTGTACGCAAATAATATGTGCCTGGAACACCTGCTTGAATAATCACCGAGGAGCGAGCCCCGGCATCTAACTTAATCCCAGTGCCAGCAGGAAAGTTTTGATAGAAGGCGCGTGGATAACCATCTATCGTGTACCTATGAAGAGTATGGTTATCCAGACTTAAACTGAGCGGATTAAAAATTTGCGTATTAATAAAACGCCACCGTTGTACTTCACCACTTTGCATGACGATCCTAGGTCGTCGCACCCCATTGATTAGTACAGGGCTACCCGCGGAGGGATTATCGGCAACTTGTGAGAAGCTCTCTAATTTACCAGTAGCTACACCATAATTTTTATTGCCATTACCGGAGTAGTAGGGGGCTTGAAACATAAAAATTAACTCTGTGGCCGCTGCCATCTCAGGTTCACTGTCTATAGGTCCGCGGACCATTAAAGCTCCAGACATAAAGCTTGCAACCTGCATTGCAGTTGCTCCGTGAAGATGAGGGTGATACCAAAAAGGTCCATCAGGATGATTTGATGGAATTTGGTACCGATACTGACGGCTTTGACCTGGTGCAACACCCTGCCCAAGACCATCAACAACATAGTCTCCATAAAGCGAGGGTTCAATAATGCCCGGGTAAACATGTAGACCATGCGTATGCATGTTTGTATTATTTGGGTAACCAAGATAACTTGGGTTTAAAGGCTTGATAGGGGGATTGGGCGGCAGTAAGTTATTTAGCAAAATTCGTAAAGTGTCACCCCCATTCACTATTAAAGTAGGTCCTGTAATGACAGCTTGACCACCCGAAACTCCATATGCCCTTAGGGATACATTTTGTGTGATAGCTGGGTTTGCGCTACCGATGGTCGTATCGAGATATGAAACTGATAAGGAGACATCTAGCGATCCATTGGCAGACTGGAGAACCTGCGGTTGCACAAAGGTTTGTACGGGACCCGTCGATCCATCGCCTCCCCCGCCTCCACAAGAGGAGAGTAGCTGGGGTAATGCAAGTCCAGCAGTTAGTGAAACACCAAGCTGTAAAAAATTGCGCCGAGTTACGGGTTTGTTATTTGCCGAGCTCATATCAACCCTTAAGCAATGGAAAGAAATGAATTGGGACGGTCTAGTTTTGAGCTGGTGCCACCAATTTGACCGGAGCTATTATTGCCCCAGCCCCAAAGTTTATTTGAGGTAGCCGCAACAACATATGTATGACCAGCAGAGATAGATTTCACTACTCCTAATTTTTTAATCCTAGTTGGCTGTGATCTATCAATGGAATCCCCAAGACCAAGCTGCCCAAACCCATTCCAACCCCAGGCGTAAAGATTTCCGGATCTCGATAAAGCTAAGGAAAAATGTAAGCCAGCTGCAATGCCTGTGATTTTCTCGGGGAGATTGATTTTTAATGGAACTGGCGAATAGTCAACTGTTTTAGTACCAAGTTGACCTTTATTATTGCTCCCCCAAGCAAGAACTTCTCCATCTGGCGATAACGCCAATACGTGTGTGGCACCAGCTGCGAGGGTCACTGGCTTCAAGGAGGTGCTGATACGTAACGGCTTTAATTGAGTCTCTAAATTTCCTATGCCTAATTGACCGGCGCTATTACTACCCCATGCAAATATTTGCCCCTCTTTTGACAGGGCAAATACAGAACCTTGACTCATAAAAATCGACTTAATTGGGGGTAGATCATGAATGATGTCTGGGGTAGCATTTAACTGAGATGTGTGACGTCCTAAAACGCCATCCACATTCATGCCCCATGTATATATTTGACCTTGTAGGTCAACAATAGCAAAGTTATGCTCTCCAGACGCAATGGCCAAGGCATCTGGTAGGTTTGTTTGAAGCTCCGGCGCTGATAATGCAACCGATTGGTTGTTGCCACCAATACCTATCGAGGAATTGCCCCAAGAAACAACTTTATTATTCTCAGTTAAACCTAGATTGATGCCAAATCCAGCAGATACCAGTTTTAGCTTATGAGTGGTATTGATTTCTATTGGGCCATTTGAGGCGGAGGGGCTTGTGCAGATCTCCGCTGAATTATCAAACAGTCTTCCGCTACCTATTCCACCCCATGCCATCATTTTTCCGGAGGAAAGAAGTGCGAGGGCATGGTCCCGACCACAGCCTATTTGCAATAATTGATATGAGGCTATAGGCATTAAGATAATCCTCTCTTTGTTATCAATGAA
>CAIZRK010000011.1 GCA_903935355.1 uncultured beta proteobacterium
ATTTCTGTGATCCCTTTGTATAACTGGTGGGTCGGGCGAGATTCGAACTCGCGACCAACGGATTAAAAGTCCTAAAACAGCATTTTTTTAATTCGCATCACATTGGCAATATATCTGCTAAGCCTTTTATTTATTGGATTTTATGTCAACCATGCTCGCAGTACATTTGCATTGCTTTGCAGTTATGTGGACACTTTGTGGGCATTATTTTTGTGGACACTTTAACAATTGCGTGGACACGCTTTTTCTTGCTCGATAGGTGATGCTTTATGCGGGGGAAATGGCCCCCTCTAGTCAATTACAGTCGTTCAAAACGGAGTATTTTGAGGGTCCTGACCGTCTCAGTCCGGCCAATAAATGCCATTGCCTATAGCAGATTAATTCCAAAGCCCTTCATCATCAAGGCAAATAGGCCAAAGCAGATGATAGTTGCCACTACGCAAGCCCCCATCGTTAGCCAAAATCCTAACTTTGGAAGTAGCAGTGGAAACAATAGAAACATTGGCAATGTTGGAATTACATACCAAAAGGTGTAATAGGCATGATTGGCTATCTTTTCCTCGGGCTGGTTTTCAACATACAACCACACCAGAGTTAAAAGCGTCATCAAGGGCAATGCCGCAATAAAGCCACCCAGTCGATCGCTTCGCTTTGCAACTTCAGAAATGAATACAACCATCCCTGCTGTTAGGAGATACTTAGTAATAATCCAAGCCATAGACGCCTTAAGTGTTTTTGCTTGCCCCATTATAGGAATATCGTTTAAAACGACATTACAAATATATGCGCATAGACGTATGTACGTGAACTACTTTCTTTGATTTAGATTGCTTGACCCCCATTGATCTAGCTGTCGCTGATTATGAGCGGCCACACCTTCAATAGAATCCTGAGGTAATTGTTTGAGGCACTCTGCTAATGCTTCAGGACCGAGCTTTTCGGCAGGCTTATTTTGTTTTATCCCTTGCGGTGATTTGCCATCCCATGCGAATGGATTGTTAAATGATGGTGGATCAGGTAAACAGTCATCACTGTAAATGGGTGTGTCATCAGTAGCAAATGGCGTAAATGAAATTGTCTTTTCAAAGATGAGTGGTTTGCCAGTTGGCGTGGGCGGTGGCGGTGGCATTGAATAAATTGCTTTACGAGCAAGGGCTTCAGCCTTATCAGATGTCTTCCAGAGTGTTTCAACTTTAGTGATGCTTCCATTTGGAGCAATCTCGATTCTGAATCTCACCTGCCCTTGATCGGCACCTTCAACAGCTGTTCCCATCATGCTACGCACTTGCTTGCCCCAGGTGTGTCTGTAGCCTTTACTATTTTTTAATGTGTAGGTTGAGGCAAAAGCCCATTCCTCTGCTGTTGGGGCATTTGGAGCTGCTTGTGTTGCTGGGGCCTTCTTTATGAGCGTCTGATTCTTCTGGATGTTGACGGGCTCTTGCTTTTCTTGCGGCTCGTTCAGTTTGATAACAACGACATCTTCTTTAACTGTTTTTAGCGGCTTTACTGTTGATGGAGCCCATAAAAGTAGAAAGCAGACATGTAAAGCTAAAGAAAGTACAAGTGCCGACTTAAAAGCAGACTGTGGCGTTTGAATAAGGCGATTAAGACGGAACAATCACTACTCGTCTTGTTTAGCTAGCTTCAAATTCATATTGAGCCAATTGGGTATGCCATCTTCTGCTCGTACTGCCTTAAATCCTTTTTCTCTGAGGCGCTTTACAGCTTCATAAGATAGTACGCAGTACGTGCCCCTACAGTAAGCGACAATCGTTTTAGATTTTGGAAAATCCCCCAATCTCTCTTCTAATTCCTCAAGGGTGATATTGAGTGCCCCTTCAAGATGGGAGTGAGCGTACTCTTCACTAGGCCGCACATCTAAAAGCGTGATTTCTCCACGCTTGGCTAATTTAAGTACTTGATTAACTGGCATGCCTTCTAAGCTATCTCGCGAGGTGAGGTACTTATTGACGAGGCTATCGACTTCTTCAATGTGGCGCTGTCCAACACCTTGTAGCTTTAAGAACAAATCAATGACATCTGAGTCCGCTATCTCATAAACAATGGATTTACCTTGTCTGATCGTATTCACAATGCCTACTTGTTTAAGTACTTGTAGATGTTGCGATACATTGGCAATTGGCAGCTTAACCTTTTTAGCTAGGTCTTCAACAGCTGTAGGGCACTGAATAATCAGTTCAATCAGCTCTAAGCGCACTTCTGAGCCAAGGGCTTTCCCGAGTTTGGCAAATTGCTCGAACAGTTTTTGCTTGAAAGTAGATTTTTGTCTAGGCATAATCATTCAATGATTTTATTGAATATAAGTGAGGGTGTAAATGCTTAAAAAGCTCGTGGGGGTCATTATCTCTTTGTTCTCATTAAGCGTTCTTGCTAACAGCCCTGTCCCGCTAGAGATTAACGGGCAAAAAGCCTTGGTATTCATTAATCAAGATCCTCCTGGGACCAGATGTAACACCAATGTTCAAATTGCCGCAGAAATTGCTAATGCGTATCGACTACCAATTTTGGTTCTGCCCCAAACAGCCGTTCCGCCATTAACGCCAGCTCCTTCAGTTTGGTACAACGGACAAAACATAGCGGCAAGTGGTGGCGCTCACAATGGCATGGTGAGCTATCAAATCATTGCGGACATTCTGGAGTTAGAGGGAACCACCAAGCAGAAGAAGCAAGGTAAGTTATTTAACGATAGCGTGAGACCTGAATTCGATAAGTTCAAATCAACTATTAAGACTGGGAAATAAATGAGAAAACTATTCATTGCGCTTGCGCTCACATCATTCATAGCAAGCCCTACATTTGCTGATAACAAAGCTATTGCTGTTGATGAGATGGCGGGTTATCTTGAGTTTGTGGACTATGGCGGTGCTACGATATTTCCTGAGCAGATACCCGCAGAAGAATATAAGAAGATGATGGTGATTGATGCTAGAGATAAGGCTCAGTTTGATAAGAGCCATATTCCTGGAGCAGTCAACATTGAGTGGCGCCAAGTCTTGGCACAAAAGGATAAGATTCCTAAGAACAAGCCTGTCTTAATCTACTGTAATACCGGCAGTCTCTCAGCTCAGGCAGGCTTTGCTTTGCGTGTTGCTGGCTATGAGAATTTGCGCATTCTTCAGGGTGGCTATGAAGAGTGGAAAACTAAAGGTGGCATGGATGCTTACAAGAAGGCTGTTAACAAACAGCCTAAGCACTAGCAAATGAACAAAAAAGAACATTGGGAGAAGGTCTACGGCGACAAGGCACCGGATGCGGTGAGTTGGTATGCGCCACACCTTGATACATCCCTCAGTCTTATTCATCAAGCAGCACACAGTAAAGATGCCGTCATTATTGATATTGGTGGTGGCGAATCTACGCTAGTTGACGACCTTTTGTCTGAGGGTTATGAGGACATCAGCGTTTTAGATATTTCTCAAAAAGCAATTGATGTAGCTAGAGATCGTATTGGTAAGCGGGCTGTTCAGGTTCACTGGTACTGCGCTGATATTACGCAAGCAACATTACCTCAAGGCTATTTTGATGTTTGGCACGATAGAGCCGTCTTTCATTTTCTAACTGAAGAAGCGCAGCGAGCCAGATATGTAGAGCAAGTGATGCGTTCAGTGAAGCATGGTGGCTATGTGATTATGTCCACCTTTGGACCCGATGGCCCAGAGAAGTGTAGCGGCTTAGATGTGGTTCGCTATGACTCAGAAAATCTTCATGGGCAGTTTGGCAAGACATTCAAGCTTATTAATAGCTCAACAGAGCTACATCAAACTCCAATTGGAACTACCCAGCAGTTCTTGTATTGTTTTTGTAGGATGGAATAGGCTGCACTTAGCTTAGATATTTTTTTTACCCAAGTAGGGATCGTTCGATGTAACAAGTTTGTTGTTTAGGCTATCATACATTATATAAAAATATATAGTGTATGATAGCTCTAAGTAGTACAAAAAGATCAATATTAGAGATTAATAACGATTGCGTTCATTTCAATAGTAATAGGTAATTAAATCACCCCGTAAACAACTAAAGGGAGCATGATCAAAAGATAGGCATCTTTTATTCAAGTACATTAATGGCTCAAAAAAATGAATAGCACCGTTAAATTAAAAGAACTCTTAAGTTCGCTTCTGCTCCGAATTCGTGAATTGGACATTACCCGTCGTCAATTACTGATGGGTCTCATGCTTACATTTTTATTAGTCGTATTTGGATTTGTTGTTTTAAATTCTGGGCCTTTAGCATCCACTAAAGTGACGACTATTAAAGTTAGCGATCAATCGCTTGCGCCTACGCTATTCGGGGTAGGAACAGTTGAAGCCAGGCGGGCGTATTTGATGGGGCCGGTAGTTGCTGGACGCGTTTTAAATGTGTATGTGGATGTGGGTAATTCAGTTAAAGAGGGGCAATTACTTGCCGAGATGGATTCAATTGATTTGAGCCAGAAAATGCTTGCTGCTCAGGCACAAGTGACTGATGCAAAGGCACGTTTACTGTTAGCTTCAGAAACGCATAAGCGTTATGTTGAATTGGGTAATAAGAACTTTATTAGCCGAATTGTTGTTGAAGGAAAGTCACAAGAGCTCAATTCAGCAAAAGCGATTGTTCAAAAAACAACTGCTGATTTTGCTGGGCTTAAACAACAAGAGCTTAATATTAAATTAAGGGCTCCAGTAGATGGGGTCATTACATCTAGGGATGCCGAGCCAGGCTCAACCGTTATTGCTGGTCAGGCAGTTTTAAAGTTAATCGACCCAACGAGCCTATGGATTAAGACGCGTTTTGACCAAGGTAAGTCAATGGGATTAGCCGTTGGCTTAGATGCAAATGTAATATTGCGCTCTAACGCACATCAACCAATCTCGGGCAAGGTAGTACGCGTTGAGATGCTTAGTGATAGTGTTGCAGAAGAACGCATCGCCCAAATTGAAATGATAGATATGCCTAAGACTGTTTCAATTGGAGAGATGGCAGAAGTAACATTGCAATTAGCCCCCAGTGAATATGGCCTTAGCTTGCCCAACGCAAGCATTAAAAAGAGGGGTGATGAAACTGGGGTATGGGTGCTCAAAGATGGCAAGCCCCACTTTGCTCGGGTACAAATTGGACAAAACGGCTTAAATGGTCAAGTGGTTATTCTGAGTGGACTTAAGAGTGGTGATGAAGTTGTTCTCTATAGCGATGCTGAAATTAAAGAAGGGCAGCGCATTAAGGTAGTTGATTCTTTATTGAAGAAATCACCGTGATTAGCCTAGCGGGTCGTGACATTGCGCATTCTTGGGGTAAGTTTGCTCTAACGGGATTGGGTCTTGGACTGCTAATCGGTGTCACTCTAACAATGGCAGGGGTATATCGAGGCATGGTGGATGATGCCATGGCCCTACTAAACAATAGTGGTGCAGATCTTTGGGTGGTACAAAAAGATACCCAAGGCCCTTATGCTGAAGCATCCAGCATTCGAGATGACTATGTAAGAGGTGTGCTGGGAATGCCAGGCGTTGCACGCGCAGCTAACATTACCTATCTCACAATGCAGGTTCGTAAAGGACAAAGTGATACTCGAGTCATGGTGGTTGGGGTAGAAAGTGGGCAGCTTGGTGAGCCGGCCTATTTGATTTCCGGTCGACATATTGTTCAGTCACACTATGAAGCATTGGCGGATGTTAAAACGGGGTTTGAGCTAAACGACCTCATTCAAATTAAGCGCCATCAGTATCGGGTAGTGGGTTTAACTCGCCGTATGGTCTCATCGGGTGGCGATCCCATGGTATTCATTCCCATTAAAGACGCACAAGAGGCGCAATTTTTAAAGGACAACGATGCGATTCTGAATGATCGTGCCAGAAACGTAGCCAATCCCAGTTTGAATCGCCCTATTCCTGGCTTATTAGATGCCATTACAGCATCGCAATCTACCAATCACAGCGTTAATGCCATCCTTGTTCAAATCCAAGCCGGCAGTAATCCAGAGGAAGTAGCCAAACCAATCCGTCGCTGGAAACATCTTGAGGTGTATACAAGGGCGCAGATGGAAGAAATCCTTGTTGCCAAGTTGATCGCAAATTCCGCAAAACAAATTGGTATGTTTCTAGTGATCTTGGCGGTAGTAAGCGCTGCCATTGTGGCTTTCATTATCTACACCATGACCCTAGGAAAGATTAGGGAGATTGCCGTGTTGAAATTGATTGGCACTCAAAATAGTACTATTGGCAGCATGATTCTGCAGCAAGCCCTTGGCTTGGGGTTAATTGGTTTTGTTGTGGGAAAAACTTCTGCTACTTTTTGGGCGCCGCTGTTTCCAAAGTATGTTTTATTAGAGCCTGTAGACGCAATCATCGGATTCATTTTAGTGATGGTCATATGCGCTTTAGCTAGTACCTTGGCGATTAGAGCTGCTTTGCTGGTAGATCCCGCCCAAGCAATTGGAGGCTGATATGAGTACTTACAGCATTCAATTAGAAGGGCTTAGAAAAACTTACGGACATGGTGACGCTGCTGTAGATGCCCTCAAAAATGTCAATATGCAAATTGCTCCAGGTGAAGTGGTGGGGCTTATTGGCCCATCTGGATCCGGAAAAAGTACGCTACTGAAATGTCTAGGGGCAGTCATTGAGCCCACAGCAGGTCGCATGACTTTGGGTGGTGAAGTGATCTACGAGAATGGTTGGAAGATTAAGGACTTAAGGGCTCTGAGAAGAGACAAAATTGGCTTTATTTTCCAGGCCCCTTATTTAATTCCGTTTCTAAACGTTACCGATAACGTCGCACTATTGCCTATGCTTGCAGGCGTGCCTAATGCTCAGGCTAGAGCGCGCGCTAGAGAGTTGCTAGAGGCTCTAGATGTTGCACATAGGGCTAATGCAAGCCCATCTGAATTATCTGGGGGTGAGCAACAACGAGTTTCCATTGCAAGAGCTTTGGCAAATAGACCCCCAGTGATTTTGGCTGACGAACCTACTGCGCCTCTAGATAGCGAGAGGGCTCTAGGGGTAATGGGGATCTTAAATCAAATGGCCAGTCAATATCAGACTGCGATTATTGTGGTTACCCATGATGAAAAAATTATCCCACTATTTAAGCGCATTTATGCAATTCGAGACGGGCAAACCATTGAGGAATCTAGGCAGGGTCAATGAGTAACCTGAGAATTGCTTAAGTGGCGGCTAAGGGTCGGACTCTGACTGTTAGCCTCACCCGATGCGACAGTCTACTTAACAACGAATAGCTGCCTGATTAGCGCAACCAAAACAAGGCAGGCTGGCTAGCCGATGGTGATGAGTAACCCTTTTAGCTGCAATACCTAGTTAGTATGAAGTTCAAAGAGATCTTTTTGTAGCAGCGCGCTAAAGGCATTGCTTCATCATCTTGAAACTGCCCCATTAGATCTGTTGTATGTGTACCAAGATCATTCCGGAATTTATCCGTTGGCCTTATTTGGTTGACACTTTGTAGGCAAAAAGTGGTCAAAAATCGATAAAAAAAGAAAAGGCTCTCAAGCGTGAACCTGAGAGCCTTATAGATACTGGTGGGTCGGGCGAGATTCGAACTCGCGACCAACGGATTAAAAG
>CAIZRK010000012.1 GCA_903935355.1 uncultured beta proteobacterium
AGCTGATTCTTTATCCGATTGCAAGCTTAGCCATATCAATTACTGCTGAAGCGCTTGAAGACCGCTGGAAATAATCCATGAAGTATGTCGGTTTGCTAGGAAATACTACACATTCATTTCTTTGTCATTTCTAAATTCAGGTATAGCCACAAATATGAAGACTAGCAAAATAAAGACAGAAAAACGAAACGCTGCTTCTATACCGTTCCATTGCTCAGATTGCCACATACAAAACCATTCTCCACCTATTACGATAAATCCAAAGAACCACAGTAATAAGCCAACAGAACAGGCAAGATAAACCCAGTTCTTTGCACGGATAAATTCAAGTGGCTTATTCCGGTTTTTAATCAGGCCAATAGATCCAATAATTAACAATGCGCCCATCAAAAATTCAGTAAAAATGATGAGGCCGTACGCAAGGCTCCAAATAAATGGGTCGACAATAGCCCTTGACTTCAAGGTATTTCCAGGAAAAACTGTATCCATCGAAAGTGTATGTTGAACAAATGCGTAATTGCTGTTGTAGTCAACTAAATTATTTAATCCCACCAATAGAGCAAATGCAGCTAGCGTCAGGCAAAGCATCACCTTGCACATTCCCAGAATATTCAATTGAACTCGCCCTATAAAATCTAGTAAAAGATCATTCTACAATTCAAATTCGAGCTATGAACTAAGATCTTTTTTATTAGATGAGCAAACCTAGCTCTCTATTCAAAAGACTTAGGAGTGCCCAGGCAAGATCTTGCCTGGGTTGAGGATATTTTTTGGGTCTAGGGCACACTTAATCATCCGCATTAACTCAACGGCACCCTCCCCATGTTCTTGGTTCATAAACTGTATTTTATGCATTCCAACACCATGCTCACCTGTGCAGGTTCCTCCTGCCTTAAGCCCCTCTTGAACAATAAGGCCATTTAATCTTTCGGCTTCGCGCATATCTTCAGGAATATGAGGATCAATCAAGATCAAAGCATGAAAATTACCATCACCCACATGACCTAAGATGGCACTTTTTAAGTGAGATTGCTTCAGAAAATCGCGTGTCGTATCAATACATTGGGCTAACTTAGAAATCGGTACACAAATATCCGTATTCAGAATGCGGCACCCTGCTTGCATTTGCAGGCAGGCAAAGTAAGCATTGTGTCTTGCTTGCCAAAGTCTAGATCGGTCTTCAGGATTGCTTGACCATTCAAAGCCATCGCCTTGATGCTCTTGACAGATTTGTTGTGCAATCTCGGCCTGCTCTTTCACCCCTAGAGGAGAACCATGAAACTCAAAAAATAAAGTAGGAACTTCCTTTAAAGATAGTTTGTCATAGCGATTGATGGCTGCTATAGCCACTTCATCAACTAATTCCACACGGGCTATGGGAATGCCATACTGAATAATGGCAATTACTGCTGTCACAGCTTCATGTACCGATGGAAAATGACAGGTAGCAGCCGATACAGCTTCTGGTAATGGATAGACTTTGAGGGTAATTTCAGTAATGATTCCAAGCGTACCTTCACTACCCACAAAGAGTCGTGCTAAATCATATCCTGCAGAAGATTTTCGAGCCCTAGATCCCACTTGAATAATTTGTCCACTCGCCATTACCACAGTTAAGGCAAGCACATTTTCCCGCATTGTTCCATACCGAACTGCATTCGTACCCGATGCTCTAGTGGCACACATGCCACCGAGGGTCGCATCAGCACCTGGATCAACTGAAAAGAATAAACCTAGGTCTTTGATTTCTTGATTGAGTTGCTTGCGTTTAACACCAGCTTGCACTGTAACTAAAAAATCATTGGGCGATACCTCTAAAATTTGGTTCATGCCACTCAGATCGACGCAAATTCCTCCATGAATGGGAAGCAAATGGCCTTCTAAAGAAGAGCCTGCACCAAAAGCGATCACAGGAATAGCGTATTGATGGCACAGCTTTAGAACAGTAGCAACCTCTTCATTGCTATGAACGAAAACCACGCCATCTGGTGCAAGCATGGGATATGGCGACTCATCTTGACCGTGATGCTCAAGAACAGCTTGTTTAGTGCTAAAACGATCCCCAAAAAGCGCTTTTAATTGAGCGCTAAATTCTGGCCAAAGGGGATTATTAATAACGCTATTCAAACTACGATACTGACTTTACCAGTTTCTAGGTCGTATAGTCCGCCGACCACTTTTACCTTATTAGTTTGAACTAACTTTCTGATGATTGGGGTGGATTGCTCGAGTTCGGCAACATTGAGCCTGACATTTTCTTTAGCCACATCAGTATAAAAGCTGCTACCCTTTTTTTTGCTTTGCCGCACAGCATTATCAAGACGCGATGCTATGAGTTGAATATGCCCCGGAAAATCAGCATTATCTTGCTCAGCTTTAAGAGCTGCCTTAATAGCGCCACACTCAGTATGTCCCAACACCATTATCAAGGGTGACTTTAAAACAAATACGCCATACTCCAAGCTTGCAAGAATATCCATACTGACGTAATTACCGGCCAAACGGTTTACAAACAAATCCCCTTGCCCCTCGTCAAAGCACAACTCGGGCCCTACCCGAGAATCAGCGCAGGACAAAATACAAGCATAAGGATTTTGCCCAAGTCTGAGCGAATTAGGGACTGCCTTATAAGCTTCATTTTTTTGAATTTTACCATTCACATAGCGCTGATTTCCAGCCATTAGTCGCTCTAATGCTGCATCAGGAGAAAGAACATTCTTAGGCTTTGGAACTAAATCATCAGCTGCAAGTGCACTAGTAAGAAAACCTGAAGAAGCAAGCGCTCCCATCCACAATGGGCTTGATCCAGCCATTTTCAAAAAAGAGCGTCTGGCACTTTGTGCCAAATGCGCAGCACTATCGTTCTTGCTAATACAAAGTTGGCACATGAGGATCTCCTATTATTAGATTATGGGTAATGACACCCTAATTACCATTATTTATAACTCAATTACTTCAACTTAATATAAAAATTTCTTAATTGCGAGCCAAAGTTTGGCCATCTTTTAAAATCTCATAATGCAAATGAGGTCCAGTAGATCTGCCGGTGGAACCTACTTTAGCAATAATTTGAGCTTGACGTACAAACGCGCCAGGTTTGACCAATATTTCTTGGGCATGGGCATAACGGGTCACTACACCATTTTTATGTTGCACATCTACTACATTGCCATACTCTTCATCCCATGCTGCTCTGATAACAGTGCCGTCCGCGGTCGCAAGGATGGGGGTGCCATAGGCCGCCGGAAAGTCTGTTCCTTCATGCCAAGCCACTTTACCGGTAAAGGGATCAGGTCGGTAGCCTAGACCGCTAGAGGCTTGGGGCATGAGTGCTAATGGGGATGCGGTTGGAATCGAGTTAGCAGCATCCCAAGTATGCGTTAAAGATTGTTGCATTTCTGCTACTCGCGCATTAAGAGCAAAGGAATCTTGTACTGTGCGGTCTAAGCGTGCCCCATATTGCTCGCCTTGGTTACCTAAATTGATAGTAGCGGTAGATGGCTTTAAGGGGCCGCCTTGGGCAGATCCCATATTCAGTCCTGGCGTATTAAAGTCTGCATTACTCAGATTGACTACATTAAGTTGGCCATTAGATCGCAATAACTGAGCACGCAGGGCATCTAGTTGATCTAAGTTACGCTGAGCATCTTCTAAGCGCGCTTGCAGCTCTAGCAACTTGGTTTCGTAATCGTCTTCAGAATGAGCAATAAAGCGTTTTTCAAGAAGCTCCTTTTTCTCCATGGCATGCAAGATATCCTTGGCCTCATTCCCTACTGAGCCCACTAAAAGGCTTGCACCAAAGAGTAAGGCTAAGACAGTTGCCCCACCAAATACCAAATGGCGCGTAGTGAGGGTAATTTCTCTAACCTTGCTATGAGGTCCGCTCAAGATGAGTATTTGCATATTGTTACCTTATTCCTGTATTCATTTCTAAGATGGGTTGCATTACTGCCATCACAATGCCTAAAACCATTAAGCCCATAACTAATATTAATAAAGGTTCGAGCAAACTGGTAAATATTTTGGTCTTTTGCTCTGATTCAAGCTCTGCGTTTTCTGCGCCATACTTGAGCATTTCTGCTAGCTTACCTGAAGCTTCGCCTGAACGAATCAAATGAATCAAGATCGGTGAAAAAACTCCTTGGCTCCCCAGGGCTCTTGCTAAGCTTGTCCCTTCACGCAAACGTACCTCAGTCAAATCTATCGCTAGCCGCAGTACCGAGTTACTTAAGGTGCTACGAGCACTACGTAAAGCCGTTAAAATGGGCACATTCGCAGAAACGAGCATCGCCATCGTATTAGCAAAGCGGGCAGTCTCAAACCCCAATAGTAAGGGTCCTAGTACCGGTAAATTGAGTAATACTCGATCTACCTTAAGGCGAAATTCTTCTTTTGCAAGCGCACGACGGGCATAAAAAATGATTAACACAATCACAATAGCCAAGAGCCAGGCCCAATCGACTAAAAATTCTGATAAACCTAATATGAAACGGGTTGAAAATGGTAAGGACTGCCTAGTACTCTGAAACACCCGAGCAATTTGTGGCACTACATAGGTCATTAAAAACAACACAATCATAAATGCGACGCCTGTCAACATGGCAGGGTAAGCTAAAGCACCCATGGCCTTACTTTTTAATGCCTGACGTTTTTCTAGGAACTCGGCTAATTGCGTTAACACTTGCCCCATTTTTCCAGACTGCTCTGCAGCACCCACTACGCCCTGATATAAGGGGTCAAATGACTGTGGCTGACCAGCAATTGCGGCAGATAAAGGTAGGCCTGCGCGCAACTCAGAAACTAGCTCTTGTAAAACCCGCTTGACATGGGTTTGAGTCGTTTCTTCTGCCAATACTGAAAGGGCTTCATCTATTTGTACGCCCGATCTCACTAAGATCGCCACTTGTTTGGTAATTAATGCTAAATCTGCACGACTCAGGGGTTTATTTTCTGATGACCACCTGCTCCAAAAATGTTGCTTACTCCATTCGGTTTCTAGTTCTACTGTGACTGGCACCAACTGTTTAGCCATGAGCGCTTGTCGAACAGCACGCTCACTCTCCCCTTCTACGCTACCGCGCTCACTTTTACCAGCATAAGTTAAGGCTTCAAATTGATAGCGTGGCATAGCTGCGCTTAGAGGGCTTTAGGGTTTACTGAAGATAGCAAGATCATGCTCCATCAATCTCTACTGAACCTGTCACGCGGTAAATTTCTTCTAGGGTCGTTTTGCCTTCAGCCACCCAGCGCTTACCATCATCGGCCATAGGACGCATGCCACCAATTAAGGCTTGCTTACGAATCTCGCTCTCGGGCACATGTTGATGAATTAGTTCTCGAATCTTCTCATTGGTAACCATCAGCTCATATACCCCTGCACGCCCACTGTAACCAGAATCACCACAAACTGAGCAACCTTTACCGCCACAGGCAGTGCACGATAAACGAATCAAACGCTGACCTAATACCCCTAAAAGAGTGGAAGATAGTAAAAAGGGTTCAATACCCATATCCATTAAACGGGTCACTGCGGAAGGAGCATCATTGGTATGCAAGGTAGCTAAAACTAAATGCCCCGTCAAAGAAGCTTGTACGGCAATCTGGGCGGTTTCTAAATCACGAATCTCACCAATCATCACAATGTCAGGATCTTGACGCAAAATCGCACGCAAGGCACGGGCAAAATTCATATCAATTCGGGGGTTCACTTGGGTTTGGCCAATCCCATCAAGGTTGTACTCAATCGGATCTTCCACCGTCATGATGTTATTGATCTTATTGCGTAGGCGCAGGAGCGCACCGTAAAGGGTGGTGGTCTTACCGCTACCAGTTGGACCTGTAACTAAGACAATGCCATGGGGTCGATGAATCAGTTGATCAAATTGATTGAAGGTATCTTCTGCCATGCCGAGCGCACGCAAATCTAAGCGCTCATAATTCTTTTCGAGTAGTCGTAATACGACACGCTCGCCATGGGAGGTTGGTAAAGTTGATACCCGCACATCAATAGCGCGACCACCTACCCGTAAAGAAATTCGACCATCTTGCGGCATGCGCTTTTCTGCAATATCTAAAGACGCCATGATCTTAATACGAGAGACTAAAGCTGCATGGAGATCTCGACGCATATCTACAATATCGCGTAAGTTCCCATCAACCCTAAATCGCACTAAGGATTTACGCTCAAATGCTTCAAGATGAATATCCGATGCGCCATCACGACTCGCCTGCTTCAGTAGGCTATTAATCATCCGAATAACAGGCGCATCGTCATTCATCTCTAGTAAATCTTCAGAGACTGGCATTTCTTGCAAAAGGCGAGATAGATCAACGGCCTCTTCGACCTCATCAACTACTTGAGAAGCGTTCAGATCCCCTTGTGAATAAACATTATTTAGGGCCTCAAGCACCTTTTCGCTCGATTGCTCAATTCGGCGAATCGGTCCCACTAAGCGGCAAATCTCTTGCAATACCGATAAATCGGTTGCAGGACTATGAATCAAACTGGGCACACTGCCTTCTGAATCATCACCTTTAATAAGCAAGATCTGATTTGCTTTAGCAAAGCTAAAAGGAATACGAGGTAGACGCAAGGTACTCACTAGAGTGGGCGCTGATAAGTTAAGGGTGAAGACTATTGAATAGTAATGGGGACTGGTGCTAAGGGAGCAGCAGATGCAGGAGCCGAAGAAGGTCTCACCGAAATAGGCTTGCTTAGCCCCGAAGAGGGTAAATTATTTTTAGGTGCAGGTATAACCGGTTTACCAGGCGGAATTAATGGCGGTTCAATATCTGACATTTTTGTTAGATTCTCTTTAGGCAAGAGCATAGGTGCTTGCTTAAATTGATCTTCGGTTTGTTGCATCAAGTTCAAACGATTGCTCGTGATATCGGCAATTTGATCCTTATCCCGCAAAATATAAGGTCGTAAGAAAACTAACAAATTGGTTTTAGTACGGGTCTTACTATCTGAACGAAATAAGGCTCCAATAATGGGAATATCTTTCAGAAAAGGAATACCGCTAGAGCCATCGCTGTACTTATCTTCAATCAAGCCGCCCAATACAATAATCTGGCCATCATCTACCAAGACATTGGATTCGATATTGCGTTTATTTAAAATAATTCCAGCGGCAAAGCTCTGGTTATAGATTGAAGAGACCTCTTGATAAATCTGCATCTTCACAATCCCGTTATCCGACACTTGTGGACGTACCCGCAAAGTTAAGCCTACATCTTGACGGGTATAAGTTTGGAATGGCGTCACCGTACTGGTGGAGCCCGTTTGAGCATAAGAGCCCGTGATGATTGGGACGTTCTGACCAACTACGATACGAGCCTCTTCATTATCTAAAGTAATCAAGTTAGGGGTAGATAAAATATTGGTTCCTTGGGTAGTCGCTAGAGCGGTAATTAAGGCAGACATGCCATAAACACCATTAAATTTAGTGAGCAGGCCAAGGTTCAGGCCTTGTGCTGGAGGGACTAGAGGTAACGTTGTATCACTGGGATTAAGAATCTTGTTTACATTCGAGCCAAGACCCAGAATGTTGGAGCCTGCTGTGCCAGCAGCATTCGTGAAGTTGGTGCCCCCAAAGCCCACGTTTTGGTTGCCAGAGCCCACAATACCCTGCCACTGAATACCCAACTCTTCTGCATTAGTCGAACTCACTTCAGCAATCAAGGACTCAATATAGACTTGGGTACGTCGCCGATCTAATTGTTCAATCACATGACGCAAATTGCGATACAAGGGCTCGCTAGCGGTAATGATAATAGAATTTGTAGCAGGTTCAGCCTGAATAATGCCGCCAGTTGTTGGATTGCTAGAACTCGTTAAAGCAGAAGTAGCTGCGCTTGAACCCATTGCACCTGGGGCAGTATTTTGTTGATTTGCTTGAGGCTGATTTAAATTGGACGCAGGATTAGCCGAACCGACTTGCCCTGGACTGCCCCCTACTTGCGCAGACAAAGTGGCGTCGGCTGCCACAATAGCACGTAAGGTCACCGCTAATTTAGTTGCCTCAGCATTTTTAAGAGGAACGACCCATATATTGCCGTTATTCGCTGTGGGTACATCTAAGCGCGCTACCAATATCCGAATTTGACGAATCCGCTCTGCACTTGCACCCCGAATCAAAATAGAGTTACTGCGTGGCTCTGCCAAGATCATTGTTTTAAGCGAAGGATCTGCGCCGCCAGTAGTGGCTGTATCTAACACTTTACTCAAAATCGTTGCCATATCAGTCGCGATGGCATATTGCAATTTAATGCTTTGCACATCGCTTGAAGTTGGAGCATCAATCGATTCGATTAACTTAGAAATCCGCACAATATTGCTAGCGTAATCGGTAATGACGATAGTGTTATTACCGGGGTAAGCATTAATGGTGTTGTTTGGGGAGACTAAAGGCCGTAATACTGGTAAGAGATTATTAGCAGATTCAAAATTCAGTTTAAATACACGGGTAATGATTTGATCGCCATCTTGCTTACCATTACTAGTTAATACTGAGTTACTGATTAATTTAGCATCTGCTTCTGCTACTACTCGATATACTCCATTGACATCGACCAAGGCAAAGCCTGAAGTACGCAAAGCAGTTGAAAAAGCATCTAATGCTTTGGCCTTGCTAAGTGGTTTATTACTAATGAGGTTAATCGTGCCCTTCACTTTAGGGTCAACCAAAATCGTTTGGCCAGTAGCTTTTGCCAATACGCTTGCTACCGATTCAATATCAGCATTAGAAAACGAGAGCGTCACGCTACCTTCATCTGGTACAGCAATTTTTGATTGCGCGTAGACCAGCGGCATAAACATGCTTTGACCAGCGAGGCAAACAATTATGATTTGCGCAAGTCGCTGATGAATACGGTTAAATACTTTTGACATACTTTTTATAGTGAACACTTCTTAAACATCATCAAAACTTCAAGCGATATACATCGCCCTCTTTTTTACCTAGCAAAGACAGCAAACCAATTAAAGATTCTTGCGTTTCAGGAGCTGCCCAAGCCTCACCAGCAAATTGCAGTTTTGTACCGTCAGCACTCGCTTCTCCTTGTCCCTTTAATAATAATGGTCCACTGCTTGTACTCAAAAGCCAATTCATCCCTGCTTTACTTAAATTAGCCTGAATTTCATAAGATCCTAAGGGCTTTACAGGACTAATTGGACTAGTCAATTTACTGATGATAATTCGAATTACTCCAGAATTACCCTCCAAACCCCCAAATTGCAGTTGAGTCCAATGACCGTCTAACTGGCCTCGGGGTCGCAAAGTACTCCAAGGATTACCTAGACCCTCTAAAACATTGGCTGGGAGCTTGATTTCATTAGCGGCTATGCTCACCCCTGACCAGTGCCATTCAATACGCTGAGGCTTTTCTAACGAGGCAAACTGAATTTCTGTAGTACAAGTCATTCCCAGAAACTGACATGAACTTGCCCAATGAAAACGTTCTGTCAAAGACATAGGGTCACGGCAACCCCCATCAGATGCATTAGGCTCGGAAAAAGCTAAGGCAGCACTTCCCTGCCAAATCGTCCCAAGGGGTTGTTCTAGCATTACCCGACAGTCAGTTTGTCGAGTTAAAGAACCGCTAAGCCAGCTTGCTGGTAATTGGCTAACAATCACATAAAGACTCAGTAATACCAGCGCTAGCCAAAATACCTTGGGTAGGTGCTGATGCCGCAGATCGAGCGTGAGTTTCATTGCAAGACTCCACTCATGGGGGTGCGGCTCGGACCAGTAAATTGCAAAAAGCTGCCACTGACATCGACCACACCAGCACTAGCAGTCGGAATAACTTTGAGTTGCTCTGGATATAAACGCCACGTTATGCGTAATTCTTCTAAGGCATCTAGCAGAACTGAGAACATCACATCACTTGCTTGTAGCTCTAGGCGCGGAGGAATATCTGTGCTTAAGCGAAAAACTCCAAGCTTAAATCCACGAGAGCTTAAGATACCCCGAATTTTTTGTAATTCCATCTCATCAAGTAAGGTTACCGAAGCAGGCGCTGCATTAGTGCCCGCTTTAGACAATTTAATCAAGCTTTGGAGTGAAGACCATTGTGCTGGGCGCATTTCCAATTGATCTTGTATTTTCTGGCGATATGGGCTTATAACAAAGGTATTCATTAGTAAAAGTAAGCCAATTACAAAAAGAGTTAGCAAACTATTGCGATAACGTATGGCAAATCCTTGTAAGGCGCAAATAATACTCTGAAGATTCCATTGCTTTACAGCACTAGTAAAAGTAACGCCGTGCGCAGCATCTTGGGTGGCCTCTTTCAGCGTGCTCAGCTTTTCTTTTAAGCCAGTACGCAATGAACCTAGATTCTGAAGATCCCGTAAGGAATAGTCTTTACTAAGTAATGCTTTTACTTTCACTAGCAAAGCCATTAGTTTTTCTTGCAAGGAAGATTGGGGTTGCACACTCATGAGCCCGCTCCTAAACCGGCATAGGGCTCAAGGCGATACCGCTGCTCTCCTAAGGGTTTGACTATATAACCAAGTGTCCTAGCTGCTTTTATAACTTGAGCGGGGTTTTTAACCACACCAGACTTAAATTCAAAGTTAATGCCATATCCATCGTATTCAATTTGCTGCAATATTTCACTACCAAAAAGCGCTTTAAGTTGTTCTAACTTCGCCGCCATTGGTGCAAAGTCGGCATCAGCTACATGACCCTGGCGGCGTTGATCTAGCGTCACCTGCTTGATAAAAGCACCGGTCACCGTCGTCGGTGATGAGGGAGTAGAGACTGTAAAAGCTGCTGTATTTTTTGATAACTCGCTCACCGATGCGGTTGTTAAGGATTGCGCTGCCAGTAAGTTCATTTGGCTAGCCCAGCGCCAGTTATCAAATACCAGCCAACTTAAGTGCAAGATAAAACCCAATAACATCATGCCCAATAAATATGCTGCCCAGCGACTTGGTTCGCGCCAGGTCACAGGATCAGTCCAAGCAAGACGGCCTGGTAGCAGCGAGTTTACATTTCGGTTTGCATTTGCCCGAGCAAGAATAGAAGTAAGGCGCGATAGGTTCGATGTAATCTTTTGACGCTTAAATGATTTAGGCAATAAATTCAGAGCAAAGTTGGCTGACTTGCTGCTTGCACTCTCTTTTAAGAAAGCCTGTGCGCTCGGCAGGATCCAGTCCCAAGAAAACTCATGCGCTTGATCATTTTCTAAGGCTTGAGGAAGTTGCAAGATAGCTTCCAGATGTTCTTGTTCTACCCAAGCAACTCCCAATTGCTCTGCAGTGCGCTTAGTTAAAACGATGTTCTTCCCTACTCGCATATAAGCAAGCATAGGTGCAAGAGAGGATGAAGTAGGCAAGCTAAGTAAGAAGCAATCCGGAATTAAACGTACCCGCTGGCACAGCAGACCTTCTAATTGTTGAGTAAGCCATGCATACCAAGCCCGATCAATAAGTGCCAAGGTTCTTTGTAGGGCTAACTTACCAGGGACAGGTGGAAGGGCTTGAACCGTAATAGACTCTGCGCCACCCAATAAATACTCTTCAATTAAATTAGGCAAAATTTGTTGTAATTTTTTAGCATTCGCTAAGGGAACTTTGGCCTCAATTAAACGCACGTCTAAGGTGGGCATCAAGACCAATGCTTCGTCAGCATAGGGCATAGAATCAGTAGTACCCGTACTAAACTGAGTGAGAGATTCTAAATCTAGCAAAGACTCCTCTCTCTGATCATCTACTAAACACCACTCAAAATGCTCGGCGCAAGCCAAGTCATGCCAGTCACTAGGTGAACTAGATAAGGAGCCAGAAAATGGCTTAAGAGGACAACGGACGATTAATAAACTCAATATAGAACTTTAGTTACCAGATATAAAACATTCATTGTGCAGAAATTTTTCCTGTCCTACTCCAAATTACTTGGGTCAAATTACCGCTTGCTAAGGGGGTTTGCGAGCGCATAATCAGTGCGGAACTAATAAATATACCTCTTCCCAGCATGATTTCAGAGCGGGCGACCCAATATCGCGAGCGAACATCAACTAAGGAGGCGTCAATCGTCACCCCTTGACTAACCCCTAACTTATTTAATAGCCCGGTAAGCTCATCTAAACTTTTTAAAGGAGCTACCGAGCGTTGCTGAACTAAATTGCTAGCGGCTGATCTAGTTAGCCCGGAAATCGCCGCCATGAGCAACTCTGGAGAGGCGGTATTTACATTAACTGTCGTTAAAGTTGGCAAAATAGTTGTAAATGGTCTTATTTTCTCTAAAATTGTTAAGTTATAGGCAGGCAACCGCAACAAGCCTTCGAGCTCAACTAGCGGCATATCTGTCTGTAAAACCCCTTGTGCAGTTAGCTGAGCTAGGTTTTTATCCAACCCCAAGGAATCTAATAAGCGTCCATATTCTTGAACACCAGGAAGATGGATGCTCTTAAAGTCTTTATCCCAAAGATTGCTTAAGTTAAATTGACTTTGGGCATCTATTAACTGACCGCGTAGGGTTACTGTCGCAATTTCATCGGGCACATCGGCATTTTTTAAAAAATCTGCTACCTTACCATCCGCCAAAGGCAAAGCCCATGCCTCGCCTAAGTGATCAATCTGGCTATTGCGCTGATCCTCTACTAAAACTAGGCGCGCAAAGTCAATTGCCGCACGTTGCAACCACTGTGCCTGAATTCGATCACGGTCATTCTCTAATGATCGCACTTGTATCTGTTGGCGCCACATGAGTCCAGATAACATCACTGCAGCTACGCCAACAACGATTAATGCTGTGATAGTTGCCGAGCCTTTTTCAGGATTTTGAGGATCTGCTTGCTTAGCTTTTTTAAATAAACGTTTGTTCAATCTTTTCATTACAAAGCACCCCCCATCAAGCAAGAGCGTGTGAGCGGTAATGGCATATCTTTGATCCACCACTGCATCACCAGACCTTGTGGATCTGGGTAGACATTGGAGATGGCGGAGGTGGTGCCTGAGCCTGCGCTTGGGGTAGCAGAATTTGCATTTGTAGCCGGTGAGCCCGTTCCACTAGCAGAGATACCACTGCTTCCTGCTCCACTAAGTATGGAAGTTTGCACCTGAAAAACCTGGCGCACAATCGTCGGAGCCTCTAGACTGATTAATAGTTCACTCGAATTTAAATCAGGGTCGCGACTAATGCCAGCCCATAATGCCCCAGCTTCTGTTCTACGAAATAAAGGCATGCTTGTCCAGCGCTGTAATCCAGTAGCAGCCATCCCATATCCAACTATCATCCAAGCTTCTTGATTGTCAGCTTGATAACGCCGTATCCACCAAATATTTTTTGCTCCTGATGCAACAGAGCTCACAACTGATGCTGATAAAGCGACCAACTCATCACGGCGTAAGATCTCTTGGCAATCGCGCTCAAACTGACGAACTAGTTGCGAGTACGCACCATCTTGATTAGCGCGGCGCTCAATCACTTCTCGCCCTAAAATCATGGCATCCATTCCACGCCATGCCATCAGACCTACTAAAGCCATGATGGCTATTGCAACGATTACCTCCAATAACGCAAAGCCTTGCTCAGAATGGTATCTAAGCGGATGAGGGTCACGATTAAATTGGCTCACATTACTCCGCTAGAAGGATTAGCTACTATGGTTGTTAACCAAGCTAAACGCGGGCCACTCGCAAGAGTAGAGCTGTTTTGACTAGCGAGATAGACCGTCACTTCTATTCTTCTAAAAGCAGGGTTAGGCGTACTCAATACCTTGCGTTGACAAACGAATACATACAATGCTTGTGGGCAGCTAAAGCTAGTACTACCCAGTTCTGGCCATGATCTAGCCATACGCAAATCCATTAAGACATTGTCTGCACTCCATAGAGCCATCGTACGTTGCGATACTGCTAATTGGTTATCTGCCCCGTTAGCTATAGCTCTTAGGCCAGCTAGTAAAGCGATGCTTAATACCGCTAAACCAACTAGGACTTCAATCAGTGCAAACCCATTTTTAGCCTTGTGTTTCATCCCTTTACCCAGCTAAATCGACCATTAGAATTGCGTTGCAATACCGCTTGACGGCTGTCTTGTTTAATGGGAAATTGCAAGGCTTGGACTACTTGCTCGCCTCCTAATGTCAGTTGCAAGGAGGCTATCTCGACCGGTTTGTTCCAGAGCTGGGGGCGATAGACATCAGGCATCAAGCCACTTGTGCCGGCAATGGGCATGCCTCGATTGGCAAGGCTTGCATTTCCCATACTTGAGTTGTTGCTATTGGCAGTAGGCGTATAAAAACGCCACCCTACGCTATCGACCTGCGCCACGATAGGAGTACCTGCCATGGCGCTTTCTTCTTGCGCCATATTTAAAGAGGCAACGAGTTGATCTAAGTTATCACGCCAATAGCGCTCATCATGGTTAGGAATTGCTAATACAGCCATACCCAAAACAATAGCCATAATTGTGATGGCTACTAATATCTCAATCAGAGTAAATCCAGCTTCTCCAGCCTTACGTCCATCTGGCACAGAATGATTGAATGCGACTAGCAGCCTCTTACTGCCAATTGCCAATATCTGCATCCGTTCCAGTTCCGCCAGGCTTACCATCAGCGCCATAGCTAATCACATCTATCTCACCCTTAGTGCCAGGGTTGCTATATTGATAAGGATTTCCCCAAGGGTCTTTGGGCATCGAATCTAAATAACCCCCTGCTTTCCAGTTTTGTGGGACTGGTTCAGAAGTTGGCTTTTCTACTAAAGCTTTAATACCCTGCTCTGTACTTGGGTAACGACCCACATCCAAGCGATAGAGTTTGAGGGACTGCACAATTGTTCCAACATCATGCTTTGCTGCTGTGGCTCGGGCTTCATCTGGTCGGCCCATGATTTTGGGAACAATTAAGGTTGCCAAGATGCCGATAATGGCAATCACCACCATAATTTCTATTAAGGTAAAGCCGGCCTCTCTAGAGGCTAACTTTGCCCTCACGGGCCTTAATTGGCGCTTAGTACTTATCGAATAAGAATCCACTACAGATTGCTCTAGAGCGGTAAATTTTTGGCCTAGCCAGCGAGATATAAACATAGCGCTTTCAATGATTTAAACTGTTTTAAACATTATAGGGATTTTGTCAGATTGAGCGAATTTCTCCAACGATTACAAGCACGCCTTAAAGCAAAAAAACAAGGGCATTCTCAAGGTGGCAAAGATCCCCTAGGGGATAATCACGCTCAACCCACTGTAGCCAAACCAGTAGAGCAGCGTTTTTTAGCAAATGTTTTAAGCTTCTTTACTAAACAGGGTAAATCAAAATCTGCTCATCGAGCCAATTCTGGCTTTTATCTCAGTAAAGTTTTCAATCCCAGCTCGGTTGCCCAGCAGCTTAGTTACTTGCTCATGCTACTCACTATTGTCAGTGCACTGTATTGGTTTATGAGAATCGCCCAAATTCCAGGAGTACCAGGTGGGCCTGCTAATGGCATCAGTAAAGGTAGTACGCTTTACTCCAACCAAGATCCTGCAGCTGCTTATGGCCTGTTTGGCAACAAACCTTTAGCAACAGACAATATTTATTTGCGAGGTGTCGTCATCACCTCAAAAAGCAGTAATGGCGCCCTAGATGGGTTTGCAATCTTTGAAATTGATGGTAAGCCTACTAATGCCATTAGCGTTGGAGAATCTCTAGGTAAGGGACTTACTTTACAAGGCATTGGCGATGAATCAGCCACCCTACTTTACCAAGGCCAAAGGCTAAACTTTAAATTGAGCAAGTCAGGTAAAGATAAAAGTAGTAGCCCTAGTAAGAGTAAATAAAAAAGAAATTTCAAATCAAAGATTGAGAAATAGCCAGACCTAAATGACTATCTCCAAATCCTTTCTTTTCCTAATAGCGCTCATAGCAAGCTCTATTACTATTGCATCAGCCCAAAATACCTCTACAGATAATGATGATTTTTTCCATATTATTAAAGCCCAATCCCAAAGCAAGCTTTGGATTAACCCTGGTATGGTCTCTTATCACTTTCAACAAGATCAAAATCTTAATAGTAGCAATTGGGGGGCAGGACTAGAGTACCGCTTCAATACAGTCGCATCAGTTACTGCTGGTCGCTTTTATAACAGTGATCGTGCGTATTCTAACTACGCAGGAATCTACTACCAACCCATTGCGATTGGCCCCATTAAATTAGGAGCAGTTTTTGGTGGTTTTAATGGCTACCCCACAACAAATAATGGGGGTTGGTTTGCAGCAGCCGTTCCTGCGCTCACCTGGGAAGGAGATTGGGTTGGGGCCAATGTTTTTATTATTCCAACCATTGGGGATAGAGTACATGGAGCTTTGTCTTTACAGCTCAAATTTAAGCTTTGGGAATAATTGAGCAGGGCAAAGAGGAAAATCTCAGAGTGCAATTTATTGGACACCGCTCCATTAGTGAACTGCTGTCAATTTAGTACCACTGCCAGTGAGAGTTTTTCTATATTAAATCATTGCATATAGCTAGGTTTGGTTTGGGTAATTCTAGGCAACATCACCTGCGGTGCCGGCGGTCTGTAACCCAATGCGCTATGCGGCCTTACTTGGTTGTAGTGCTGTCGCCATTGCTCGACTAGAACCTTGGCCTCCTTCAGGCTGTAGAAGATTTCTCCATTGAGAAGCTCATCTCTTAAGGTGCCATTGAAGCTTTCACAAAAGCCATTCTCCCAAGGCGAGCCTGGTTCAATATAAGCAGTCTGAACCCCAATCTCTCTTAGTCAACCCCGCAAGACCTGAGCTACAAATTCGGGGCCGTAGTACGTTGTCCGATCGAATGTATTTAGGAATGCCGTGGATCACCATGGCATCGGCTAGCTATTCAATCACCTCCTTAGATTCAATACGCAGTGCGCAGTGGATCACCAAGCAAACACGGGTGTATCCCGTCTTAACAATATTGATGATTTTTTTGGTCCCGCCCCTACAACGCCCTACCCTGCAATATTCCCGTAATCTACTTAAGGGCAAGATCTAGGCAGAGGCACCCGTTTACCAGTTAAAGGGGGTTTTGGGTACCAATACTGTTTGACCCCCAAAGAACCCCTATTTGAGCACGCCAGCAAACTAGCTAGCCCTAGAAATTCCGCCTTTAAGTGCTCAATTAAGGGGTTTGGACCGTCACTGGCCTACCTAAGGATGCAATTTAACTCATTTCTTTTAAATTAAACCTAGACAGCCCACCATAAAGGGTTAACAATCGGGCGGTAGGCTTTATTTGAAGTCCTATTTAGGCGTGTTGTAGAGCGAGACTGATTAAAAAGTATTCACCCTCATCACGGTTGTTTTAAGATTATGTAATGGAGTTCGCATGGCGACCGGAATTGTAAAGTGGTTCAATGATGCAAAAGGTTTTGGCTTTATCAAACCTGAT
>CAIZRK010000013.1 GCA_903935355.1 uncultured beta proteobacterium
CCACCCATACCGCCCATACCACTCATGTCAGGCATTCCGCCACCAGCTGAGTCATCTTTTGGTGCTTCGCAGATGGCGCAATCAGTAGTTAACAATAAACCAGCAACAGAGGCAGCATTAACCAAGGCAGTTTTAGTTACCTTAGTAGGATCGATCACCCCTTGAGCTACAAGGTCACCGTATTCGCCAGTTGCAGCGTTGTAGCCGTTATTGCCTGTGCTAGCTAAAACTGCATTAACAACTACACTTGCTTCGTCACCTGCATTAGAAACGATGATACGAAGGGGCTCTTCCATAGCGCGCAATACGATGCTAATACCAGCGTCTTGATCGGCATTATCGCCTTTTAAGCCCTTGATACCTTGCATCGCACGAATTAAAGCTACGCCACCGCCTGGAACAATACCTTCTTCCACAGCAGCGCGCGTAGCATGCAATGCATCATCAACGCGAGCTTTTTTCTCTTTCATTTCGACTTCAGTAGCAGCGCCAACACGAATCACTGCAACACCACCTGCCAACTTGGCAACGCGCTCTTGCAACTTCTCTTTGTCATAGTCGCTAGTCGCTTCTTCGATCTGAACACGAACGTTCTTCACACGTGCTTCAATCGCCTTGGCATCGCCAGCACCGTCAATAATGATGGTATTTTCTTTACCGATTTCGATACGCTTAGCCTGACCTAAATGCTCTAGAGTAGTTTTCTCAAGTGTGAGACCAATCTCTTCAGCAATGACTGTTCCGCCAGTCAAGATAGCAATGTCTTCTAACATTGCTTTACGACGATCACCAAAGCCAGGAGCCTTCACAGCACAGGTCTTGATAATGCCGCGAATATTATTCACAACTAAAGTTGCTAAGGCTTCGCCTTCAACATCTTCAGCAATGATGAGCAATGGACGACCAGATTTCGCTACTTGCTCGAGTACTGGAAGTAAATCACGGATATTGGCAATCTTCTTGTCAAACAAGAGTACGTATGGAGTCTCTAATACAGCAACTTGTTTTTCTGGTTGGTTAATGAAGTATGGGGAGAGATAACCGCGATCAAACTGCATACCCTCTACCACTTCAAGCTCGTCTTCTAATGACTTGCCATCTTCAACAGTAATCACACCTTCTTTACCTACTTTTTCCATTGCTTCAGCAATCCGCTGACCAATGCTGTAATCGCTATTAGCGGAAATAGAACCCACTTGAGCGATTTCTTTAGTAGTTGTGCAAGGCTTACTAATTTTCTTAAGCTCTTCAAGTGCAGCTGTAACAGCTTTGTCGATACCGCGCTTCAAGTCCATTGGGTTGTGGCCTGAAACTACGTATTTCATACCTTCACGAACAATGGATTGCGCCAAAACAGTTGCAGTAGTAGTACCGTCACCTGCAATGTCAGCAGTTTTGGAAGCTACTTCCTTCACCATCTGCGCCCCCATGTTCTGGAGCCTGTCTTTGAGTTCGATTTCTTTTGCTACAGAAACACCGTCTTTAGTAATGGTTGGGCCTCCAAATGAGCGCTCCATCACCACATTGCGACCTTTTGGTCCCAGAGTTGTTTTTACTGCGTTTGCAAGAATATTGACACCTTCGACCATCTTGGTACGGGCGTTATCTCCAAATACAACGTCTTTTGCTGCCATGATTGAATTCCTTTCTTAGATACCGAATTACTTCTGTACTACAGCCATGATGTCTTCTTCGCGCATGACGAGAAGCTCGTCGCCATCGACCTTGACTGTTTGACCAGCATATTTGCCAAACAGCACGCGGTCGCCTACTTTGACGTCTGGTGCATTTAACTTACCGCTGTCATCACGCTTGCCTGGACCTACTGCCAAAACTTCGCCCTGGTCAGGCTTTTCAGCAGCAGCGTCAGGGATGATGATTCCAGATGCAGTTTTTGATTCTTGATCTAAACGCTTGATGATTACGCGATCATGTAAAGGACGCAGATTCATTCCTTCTCCTATGTTTGTAAGTGTTAACTAATTAAAAAACCGATATAAATCAATATGTTACAATCTCCTATCCAGAATACTATGGGGATTTAAATACTTGCAAACCCGTTTTAGCACTCGTGTCTAGGGAGTGCTGATTATATAGGTGCGTATTGCTAAATTTCAAGGGCACGATCGCCATAAATTCTTTAAGGACTTAACGCCTTCTTATAATGGGGGAATGGCGCGTAGGATAATTCCTACAGATAAATCCGCCTTAAGTCCTTACAACCCCGATCCGAGCTGCCTAAACTGGGCATTCAATGATTGGAGATTGCTGATGAGCCCGAAATCCCGGCTTTATACGCTTGTAAAGACATGGAAGAACAAACCCTTCCAAGAGGTTCGCGATGCCTGTGGCGAACCTTGGCTTGGCTTAAGTAGCCAAGCCCGTGAAGAACATGAATCCTGGTCCAAGCGCCAAGCGATTAGCAACGAACCCATTTTTAACGCTGAGGGAACAAAACTGACCGGCTCTTTATTTAGACCTTTACTCGGCTCTAACGATACGCAGCTTTTGCGTTTATTTATGGAAGGCCTAGATACGATTTCCTACTGGTATCGTAGCGGGCGATTTATTCCTGGTATTTTGTCAGTGCCTAGCCGCGTGATGTCATCAAGCCATTGCATTGATGCGCTTAGCGATCTCATTCTTAACTCTCGCCTACCAGTAGGCTTAGTAAATCTAGGTATCTACCAACTGCCAGATCCTAATTTGGAAGATGCCTGTAAAGAAGGTTTATTACGCCTTAGAAGACTAGGGGTGTTAATCCATTTAATACAATTTTCTGGTACGACCCAAGAAATACGTTGGTTAGAAGAAATGCAATTAGAAGCCATTCATCTAGATATTAGTCAGTTTCGCTCCAAAGAACTTCCTACTGATCTAATTTTAGAGACGCAAAAAATGCAAGCCCAAATTTATGCGAGCAATATCACCCTTGTTAGGGACTTAGAAAATGCCGCACTGTTACATGTGGACCATAGTTATGGCGGACTTATGATGCCGCCAGTCAGTCGACACCAAATCTTACACATTAGCGACAGTCGTATCGCTAAAGCAATTTTTTCGCTGCACCCACAAAAAACCACAATGGAGATAAACAATGAGAATGCGCGTGATGTTGGTAGATGATCATCCAGCTATGCTGATGGCACTAAAAGGTATGATGCAAGATGAGTTATTTTTTGAAATAGCAGGAGAGGCTAAGAATGGAGAGGAATGCCTAAAAACCATTAAGAAGGTGAACCCTAATATGGTGATCCTTGATATAGACATGCCAAAAACAGATGGTTTTGATGTGATTCGGCGCATCGCAATTATGTACCCACATATTGGGATATTAGTCCTATCTAGCCTAGAAGAATCTGTCTATGGAGGCAGAGTTCGCTCGCTAGGTGCCCATGGTTTTGTCAACAAAACTGCGGGAACAAAAGTAATTTTATCCGCCTGTGTTGCAGTCTCTCAAGGCTATAGCTTCTTTACACATGGTAAAAAAGGGAATACCTCATTAAGCGATCACGACAAGTTGGCGCAAATTTCTGATCGAGAATTACAGGTCTTGAAATACCTTGGTAAAGGAAATAACAACCAGCAGATTTCTGACTTACTACACATCAGTCATAAAACGGTTGCCACCTATAAGACGCGAATTTTTGATAAGTTAGGCATTAATAATATTGCCGATCTTATCTTGTTCTGTCGTATTAATCGCATTTTCGAGGGCTAACACTGAGCATGCATCGATTCATTTTGAATGGTTCGCTAATTTTCTGCATATTAACAGGGGGAGTGGCACACTCAACCCCCTTTAACAAGACGGAAATGGAATGGATCGATGCTCATCCGGTAGTTCGTTTTAGCATTCATGAAAAATATGCCCCTTATCTTAATGCTCCAAGCCATCCTATTGAAGGTGGCGTTTTTCTATCACTACTCTTGCAGTTAGGAAAAATCACTGGCCAGCAATTTGTTCCTCGATGGAGAAAATCTGACCATGAAGGTCTCAAGCAATTAGCCAATGGCGAAGTAGATTTCATAATTGATCCGCCAGAAATTACTGATCGGGTGCTCCAATTTGGCTCACTATCTGAATCTATTTTTTGGGGATACGATGTCATCGTTACCACCAAAGAAGCTACTCCGATTAACCCATTAAAAGTAGCCTATTTCGACCGAGGGTTAGAAAACCCTCCCTTACCCAGTAAAGCACAAAAAAAGGCTTTGACTTACCCAGACCAAGCCTTCCAATCGCTCTTAAAACAAGATATTGATGCCTTGGTAATGCCCATCCGTTTGGCTCATCAACTGATTAAGCGCTCTGCTGGGACGAATCTTCAGGTTGATGGTTTATATAATCGCAAACCTTTTGCTTATCGCTGGCTAATCTCCTTTGAAGATGCTCCCCTACACCATGTTCTTGAACATTTTCTCAAAAGACTTGACCCCATAGAATCTCGTAAGTTATTTGCATTTGATGAGATTGACCCTATTGCTCCGCCCCCTAATCCTCCATCGATGGTCTTGCCCTGGGGTTTTTCTCTGCTCCTATTTATTACAGGTGGGTGTATTGCTTGGCGCTTACAAAGAAAATATTGGCAACAAAAACAAAAGACGGTTGAATTAATCGCCTCAAAAGAAATAGCAGAAAAAGCGAATGCAGCCAAATCTGCCTTTTTAGCAACGATGAGCCATGAAATCAGAACGCCCATGAACGCAATTTTAGGAGTTCAGGAGTTACTGCTTAATAGCGCCCAATTTCCAAATAATGAAAAGCCCTTACTAAAAAGTGCACATGCCTCAGCAGAGTCACTCCTTAGCATGCTCAATCAAGTACTGGATCTGTCAAAAATTGAGGCTGGCAAACTGACTCTCAATTTAGAACCATGTAGTCTTGAATGTTTAATTACAGATATTCATTGCGCATTCTCAACCGTTGCCGATAAGCAAAAATTAACTCTCCATACTTCGACCGATCCTAGGATCGCTGAAGTGTTAATGATGGATTCTTTACGCCTAAGACAAATCCTGCAAAATCTGCTGAGTAATGCTATTAAATTTACTGATCAAGGCGACATCTATTTTTCTATTACTGTTCTCGCTGATGATCATGCTGGGCAACTCATCGAATTTAGAGTAATCGATACGGGAATTGGTATGGGCACGGAACAAATTGCGCTTGCACTTCAAGCCTTTGAGCAAGTTCCATCTGCGGCAGAATTGCGTAGCAGCGAACAACAAAGGGGTACAGGCTTAGGCTTAACAATTACCAATCATTTGATCGATTCTATGAATAGTCACCTCTACTTTGAAAGTGCCCCAGGTTTTGGAAGTAATGTCCATTTTTCTGTTGCCTTCCCAAGAACTAGTGTTGCTGCGATACGTACTTTGGGAGAAAAAGCTTTTGCTTCACCCCTCAGAAAGTTCATGCGCAAAAGGGGTTCTCAGGGCGAAGGCCTCATTCAGGCATTAGTAGTTGAAGATCATCCTGCGAGCCGACAAATTCTTTCTCTGCAACTAGAAGTCTTAGGTATCCAAGCAGCGGTCTGTGAAGATGCCAACAGAGCACTGCAATTACTAGGAGAACGTCGTTTTGATCTCATGTTGACTGATCATTCCATGCCAGGAATGCAGGGTTCTGAGTTGGCAAAAAAAATACGCAGCAAGGGACATCGCGATCTCATCATTATTGGCGTAACCGCAGATATTTATGCATTAGATGCACGTCATCAATTTTTATCCGCCGGTATGAATGGGGTACTCATTAAGCCCTTAAGCCTGCAAACCCTTGAAAATGAACTCTTGCGCTATTTCATAGCAAAGGATGTCGATCTAGAGAAAGAGACGGCAGAATACTCATTTGAAGCTTTCTCAAATTTATTAAGGGATGACCCCAAGCAAATACACCTCATCCTAGATGAAATCCAGCAGGTACACGATGATGTACTACTGGAATTAAGCTCACCTGAGATGCCCCTATTAGATGATATGCAATTTAAAAGCCTAGTTCATAAGGTAAAAGGTGGTGCTCAACTCATCAATGCCAAGTCACTCATTGCCTCCTGTCAGGAGCTTGAAAAGGATGGGGACCTAAGAGCCCAGATTCAACAATTTTCCGCCCTATTAATAGCAGAGAATCGGAGAATTACCGAATATAAAGAGAAGAGCTCCGGCCAATAAAGCTAGATAGCCATGGCAGCATCCGTCCTAGGTTTATCCTATGGCAATGCGTAAGTGCTATTTACCATCTTTATCCTTGATTTTCTGCCTGCTGTGCACTCTAAGCGCTCCAGTGATATCTGCAGACCTCATCTCCCAAGAATCGGCTTTGCAGTATATTCCGAAGGCAGTTGCATTGAGTCTGGATAAGAACCAAATCCCTAAAGAATCCATTAGCATTTCTGTGGTGGAGATTGAACTAGGGCGCCCTGGAAAAAGTATCAGCAAAACACAGGTAGATTGGCGCGCAGACGCAGCTATGAACCCCGCCTCAACCATGAAGATCCTAACGACTTTAACTAGCTTAGATATGCTCGGTCCGCAATATCGATGGCGCACTAATCTATTTACCGATGGCGTCATACGTCAAGGATTACTTAAAGGCAATATTTATCTCCAAGGCACGGGGGATCCTAAGCTGATTCCTGAGGAATTAGCGAAGATGATGAAGGCATTGAAAAACTTAGGCATCGGGAAAATAGATGGTAATTTAATTTTTGATCGGAGTGCTTATGCCTCTAGTGTGATGGAACACAATACGATCGATGGCGAATCTCTGCGTGCCTATAATGTCCCGCCCGATCCTCTGCTCTATGCATTTCGAACGATCTCCTTTGTACTTGGAAAATCCCGCACAGCAGATTTTATCGACATTAGTTTTACCCCGGCACTCTCACAACTTAAAGTGCTCAATCAAATGCAATTGATTGATACACCCTGTGATAACTGGAAAACTGGCATTCGCTTTAACTTAGATCCCGAAGCTGGTAATACAAGTACCACTCAATTACTCAATGCCCAGTTCTCGGGTGTATTCCCCAGTCAGTGCAGAAGTGTTAACTACAATGTGGTTGCCTTAGATGCTAATACCTTTTTAACTCAAGGATTTACTGCAGCATGGGAACTAGCAGGGGGGAGCTGGGTAAAGCCTCCTACTGGTAAAGACGGGGTGGTGCCCATTACCGCAAGACCCCTGCTTCAATTTGAAGGAATCAATCTTGCAGATGATGTGGTAGATATCAATAAGTACTCCAATAATGTCATGGCTCGTCAATTATTATTGACCTTAGCCTTAGAAAAAATGGGAAAACCTGCCACCACTGAAAATGGTAATCTAGTAATTCAGAGTTGGCTTAAACAAATGGGGATGCAATTTTCAGGTCTAGTCATTGAGAATGGCTCAGGTTTATCACGCAATGAAGCTATTTCTGCTGAGCATATGAATGACCTCTTAGTACTTGCACGCAATCTTCCTATAGCTGAAACGTTTTACAACAGCCTACCTATTGCCGGTACCGATGGCACTATGAGAAATCGACTCATGACTCAGTTGAGAAAATTTCTTCATCTCAAGAAAAAGCCTGAGGCTAGAATTAAAACTGGCTCACTAGCCGATGTCAGAGCCATCTCTGGCTATGTAATTAGTAAATCAGGAAAGATGTACGCTGTAACGTCATTCATAAACCATCCCAATGCTTGGAGAGGTTTAGAGGCTCATGATCAACTACTCACGTGGTTAATTGAGGATGGTCCAGAACCTAAGCAAGCTCGCTGAAGCCGATCTCGGACACCATCCCATTTCTCGCCAGCTGGAGGTTCAGGAAACAAAATTAAATCCCAGCCCTGTTGATCTAGATCTCGCAAAGAACGATATAGGCGACTAGCAAAGAGAGTGCAATCACTTGGAATAATTACTTCCTCAAAATGAGCCGAAGGATGCCCTTCGTGACTTAATGAAGAATCAGAGTCCCAAACCGCTACCGCAACCCGAGACTTAATATCTGGGAACTCACTTAATGCATCTAGCACTCTACCTGGTGAGTACATCCTTAAGGGCGTATTTGGGGCGTAATGTGCATGCAAGCTTCCAGATACTCTTGGCAAAGAAGCAGCCTCCTTATTTTCATTCATATCAGTAGGCTGATATATCTTCATACCCGTCTTAGTAAAAATTTCACTAGGAGTGATTAGGCCTGGCCTTAGGAGAACAGCTCGATCCCCAGAGGATAAATCGATGATGGTTGATTCAATGCCCACCTCACAATCGCCACCATCTAGAACCATTAAATTGAGGATTCCCTCAAACTCACTACGCACATCAGCCGCGCTGGTAGGAGAAACTTTTCCAAAACGATTAGCTGATGGCGCTACCACTCCGCCTTTAAATTTACGCAATAGTTCTTGAGCAAGAGGATGTGATGGGGCTCGAATGGCTACCGTATCCTGACCGCCAGTTAATTCATCTAAGACACTTTTATCTTTTTTAAAGACCAAAGTTAAAGGTCCTGGCCAAAATGCATTGATGAGTTTGAGGGCATCCTCAGATAAATCCCGAACCCAGGGACTGACTAATGCCGTCCAATCAATCTGAATTTGGTCATATTTGTCTGGGGCCGCTAGATGAACGATGAGCGGATGAGAAGCTGGACGTCCTTTGGCACTAAAAATCTTTTGTATGGCGTGTGGGTTTGTGGCATCAGCACCTAAGCCATAAACGGTTTCTGTTGGAAACGCAACCAAACCCCCTTTACGTAAAGTGTCTACTGCTTCATCAATTACGGTGGAACGATGAGTGGGCATCAGCTTAAGGCTCGATCCCTAATTCACTTGCTACAGCGGCGCAGTTTTGACGCGCTTGGTTGATCGACTCACCTAAGCAATTCACATGACCCATCTTGCGCCCCATGCGCGGCACAGTTTTGCCATAAAGATGCAATTTTGCATCAGGATGAGACAACACTTTATCCCAGGCAGGTTCTTTAGCGAGGTCCTCGCTGCCCTCAAACCACAGATCGCCCAATAAATTGAGCATAGAGACAGGTGCTAATAGCCGAGTATCACCCAAAGGTAATCGCGCCATGCTTCTTACTTGTTGCTCAAACTGGCTACTCACACAAGCATCCATCGTGAAATGACCAGAATTATGGGGGCGTGGAGCGATTTCATTTGCAACAATGTCACCATTCTTTAAGATAAAGAACTCAATACACAAGACCCCGACGTAATCGATCTTACATATCAGCGCTTTTGCGGCCTCAATAATTTTTTTCTCTTGCAAGGGCTTTAGTGATGGTGCTGGGACAGTGGAGGTATGCAAAATACCATTGCGATGAATATTTTGAGAAACGGGATACGCAACTACTGCGTCGTCATACCCTCGAACCACTAGGGCTGACACTTCAAAATCTAAATCCATCCGCTTTTCAAGCACACAGGGCACTCTGCCAAACTCATTCCAAGCAGCCAATAAATCATTCACAGTGTCAAGGTTCATTTGCCCTTTACCGTCATACCCCATACGAGCAGTCTTCAAGATTGCTGGAAATAGCTCAACTGGTGCATGTTCAACATCAGCCTCACGCTCAATCACACAGTGCGGGACTGGCCCAATATTCGTCTCAACCTTCCAGGTGGCTAGGAATTTTTTCTCAGCAACCCGATTTTGAGCTAATGAAACACAGCTACTCCGAGGGGCAACAAATACTCCCAAAGATTCGAGTTCATCTAGCGCCTGAGCGGGTACATTTTCAAATTCTGTGCTGACGCTAGCGCAAAGGGATGCCATCTCTTTTAAGGCAACTAAATCAGTGTATTGAGCATGGATAAATTTCTCAGCAATAGATCCTGCAGGACTATCTAAATCAGGGTCTAAGACGCAGACTTTATATCCCATTGCTTGAGCGGCCTGAGTAAACATCCGACCCAATTGACCGCCACCGAGTATGCCTAAATACGAGCCCGGCAAAATGGGCGCTAAACGATCTACCATGAATTAATATCCTGGTAAGTTCATAGAGCGCGCAGCATCCGATTGCTTTACACGAAATGCCTCTAACTGCTTGGCTAAATTTTCATCATGCAAAGCTAAACCTGCAATCACATGTAAGGCCGCATTGGCTGCACCTGCCTCACCAATGGCAAAAGTAGCTACCGGAATACCTTTAGGCATCTGCACAATCGAATACAAAGAATCTTCGCCACGAAGGTATTTGCTAGCCACGGGAACCCCATAGACAGGAATAATCGTTTTTGAGGCGAGCATACCTGGCAAATGGGCTGCACCACCAGCACCCGCAATGATGGCCTGCAAGCCATTAGCGCGGGCATTTTCTGCATACTGAAACATATCATCAGGCATGCGATGGGCAGAAAGAACTTTGGCTTCATGAACGATGCCAAATTGCTCCAACATCTGGGCGGCGTGCTGCATTGTTTCCCAATCTGAATTGGACCCCATCACTATCCCAACTATTGGCTTCTTGCTCATTGACCTCTCCAAAAACCTGAATCCCTTAAATAAGACACTATTATCCCAGTCTTTTATTCTTGGGTTAAGCGAGTTAAGGCTTCACGATACTTTTGGGCTGTTTGCTCAATCACTTCTACGGGCAATGTGGGTGCTGGGGCAGTTTTAGACCAAAGCTTCCCATCAACCATTGCCGTTTCTAGCCAATCACGTACAAATTGCTTGTCGTAAGAGGGGGGATTAGCGCCCACATAATAGGTTTCAGCAGGCCAAAAACGAGAAGAGTCTGCAGTCAGGATCTCATCCATTAGGACTAACTGCCCTGTACCATCTAAACCAAATTCAAACTTGGTATCTGCAATGATGATTCCGCGAGTAGCAGCAAATTCAGAGGCCTCTTTATAAAGACGAATACTGACCTCCCGAATTTCATTGGCAAGCTTTTCACCAATCATCTCGATCACTTTATCAAACGAGATGTTTTCATCATGCTCACCCATTTCCGCTTTAGCGGCAGGGGTAAATATAGGCTCTGATAACTTTTGCGCATTCTCTAGTCCATCTGGTAAAGCAATTCCACAAACTGTGCCCGTTTCTTTATAGTCTTTCCATGCACTACCAGCTAAGTAACCACGCACCACTGCTTCAACTAAAATTGGCTTCAACCGTTTTGCCACTACCGCACGACCTTGGACTTGAGAAACTTCATCGGCAGTAACTACTGTAGTTGGATCAATCCCCGTTAAATGATTGGGCACGACTGCGGCTAATTTATCGAACCAGAAATTCGCCATTTGATTAAGCACTACGCCTTTTTCAGGAATGGGCTGGCCCATCACAACATCAAATGCAGATAAACGGTCCGTCGTAATCATTAATAACTTGTCATCGCCAAGTGCATAAACATCACGCACTTTTCCTTTGGAAAGCAAAGGCAGAGACTGAATAGAGGTAGCATACAAAGCAGACATCATGAACTCATTTCACAATCTGAGCAAGTTCACCGCTCTTATAGCGCTCTGCCATTTTCTCTAAAGAAATTGGCAGAATTTTAGATGCTTGGCCAGCAGAACCAAAAGCATTAAAGCGAGCGATGCACACTTTCTTGGCAGCTATACGCGCTGGCTTTAAGTAATCCCGTGGATCAAACTTGTCTGGGTTCTCAAATAAATAGCGCCGTATTGCACCAGTCATCGCCAAACGAATATCAGTATCAATATTAATCTTACGCACACCAAACTTAATTCCCTCTTGAATTTCTTCTACGGGAACGCCATAGGTCTCTTTCATATTACCCCCGAATTCTCGAATCTCTGCGAGTAACTCTTGGGGCACGCTAGATGATCCATGCATTACCAAATGGGTATTCGGTATGCGTTTATGAATTTCTTTAATCCGCTCAATTGCTAAAATATCGCCAGTAGGCTTTTTAGTAAATTTGTAAGCCCCATGGCTTGTACCAATAGCAATAGCTAAAGCATCGCACTGGGTTGCCTTAACAAAGTCAGCAGCTTGTTCAACGTCAGTTAATAACTGCTCACGAGTCATCTGACCATCAGCGCCATGACCATCTTCTTTATCTCCTTGCATCGTTTCGAGCGAGCCCAGTACACCAAGCTCGGCCTCTACAGTTACTCCGATCGAATGTGAGAACTTCACCACTTCTCTAGATACATCTACGTTGTATTCATAACTCGCAACCGACTTTCCATCTGACTCGAGCGAGCCATCCATCATCACGCTAGTAAAGCCACTCTTAATTGCTGCCATACACACAGCCGGGCTCTGACCATGATCTTGATGCATGACTATGGGAATGTGAGGATAGGCCTCAACTGCTGCAGAAATTAGATGGCGTAAGAAGGCCTCGCCAGCATACTTACGCGCACCAGCAGAGGCTTGCATGATGACTGGTGAATCTGCCTCATTAGCCGCTTCCATGATGGCAGTTACTTGTTCTAAGTTATTAACATTAAATGCAGGTAAGCCATAACCGTTTTGGGCGGCATGGTCTAAGAGTTGTCGTAAAGATACTAAAGCCATAGTGTTCTCTTAATTCTCTTAATGCTGAGTAGATAAATAATTAATTAAAAATAGTCGGAAAGAAGGCGGCCTATTTCACATGAATAATCTTCAGGGTATTGGTACCGCCTGGCTCACCCATGGGCTCCCCCGAAGTTAAAACAACAATATCGCCTTTTTTTACTGCCCCCAATGCTTTCATACAACCCTCAACTTCTTGAAGGGCTGCATCACGCTCCTTGGTGTAATCCAATCCAATAGGAAATACATTACGGTAGGTACTCAAAGCACGCTGCGTAGCAATCTTAGAGGTCAAAGCGAAGATCGGGACATGGATATTGTGACGACTCATCCAAATAGCTGTTGAACCTGAATCTGTCAAAGCGGCTATAGCATCTGCATTTAAATGGTGTGCAGTAAATAAAGCCCCCAAGGCGATGGTTTGATCAATCCGAGAAAATGTTTTATCTAAAAAGTCAGTATCTAATTTCACACGATCTGATTTTTCGGCTGCCACACAAATCTCTGCCATCGCTTTAATAGTTTGCACAGGATATAGACCAGCAGCAGATTCAGCAGATAACATTACTGCATCAGTACCATCTAAAACTGCATTTGCCACATCGCTTACTTCCGCGCGGGTAGGAACGGGTGCATTAATCATGGACTCCATCATTTGCGTAGCAGTAATCGTAAATTTATCAGCCTCTAGAGCTAAGCTGATCATGCGTTTTTGCAAAGCAGGTACTGCGGGGTTACCAACTTCGATTGCTAAATCTCCGCGAGCAACCATAATGCCGTCACTCTGGGCAATAATGCTAGCCAATGCCTCAGGTTCAATTGCTTCAGCGCGCTCTACCTTAGCTATAGTCTTTACTTTGCCAACGCCATATTTAACGCTAGCAGCATCAGCTAGTTTGCGTGCATAAGCCATATCAGCACCATCTTTAGGAAAGCTAATGGCTAAAAAATCTACACCCATCGCAATCGCAGCATCTAAGTCAGAAATGTCTTTTTCTGTTAGCGCTGGAGCGGTCAGACCACCACCCGCGCGATTAATTCCTTTATTATTTGAGAGAGGGCCACCTTGTTCTACCCGAGTAAAGATTTCTCCACCTTGAACGCTCTCAACTAGCAATACCACTAGGCCATCATTTAATAATAGGCGATCACCCGATTTGACATCCCTAGGAAGTTCTTTGTAATCTAGACCAACACGATCTTGATTACCTAATTCACAAGCCACATCCAAAATAAATTGTTCGCCTTCTTTTAAAAGAATTTTGCTATCGACAAACTTACCAACCCGAATTTTTGGCCCTTGAAGATCAGCCATAATGCCAATCTCTTTGCCTACTTCAGCGGAGATACTGCGAACTAGATTGTGACGTGCTTGATGATCGGCAACAGTGCCGTGCGAGAAATTCATGCGTACCACATCAACCCCAGCTCGAATCATGTCCCGTAAAATTTCGGGCTTTTCTGAGGCAGGTCCTAAAGTCGCAATGATTTTAGTAGCTCTTAACATATTTAATCTTTCGCTCTTTCTATAAGCACTGCAAAGGCCGGCAAGGTTTTACCTTCCAAAAACTCAAGGAAGGCACCGCCTCCAGTGGAGATGTAATCCACTTGATTCTCAATTCCATATTTAGCAATTGCCGCTAAGGTATCACCACCACCAGCAATCGAGAATGCGGGTGAATGCGCAATGGCTGCAGCCAACATTTTGGTGCCCCCACCAAATTGATCAATTTCAAATACACCGAGGGGGCCATTCCATACAATCGTTCCTGCATGTGCAAGCATAGTAGATAAACGCGCCGCTGTCTTTGGCCCAATATCCAAAATCATGTCGTCTTCCGCGACTTCATCTGCTGATACTCGATTTGCTCGCGCTAGAGGGGAAAGTTCGTTTGCTACCACTACATCCTCAGGAATGGGTACATGGGCACCACGCTTTTCCATGATCTCCATAATTTCGAGGGCTTGATCTACCAAGTCTGGCTCTGCCAATGATTTGCCAATAGGCAAGCCTTTTGCCAACATAAAGGTATTGGCAATACCACCGCCAACAATGAGCTCATCCACTTTATCTGCCAATGCTTTTAAGATAGTAAGTTTTGAGGACACCTTAGAACCAGCAACAATTGCCACCAATGGACGTTTTGGACAAGCCAAAGCACGACTCAAGGCATCAAGTTCAGCGGCCATTAAAGGGCCAGCGCATGCAATCGGAGCAAACTTAGCCACTCCATAGGTTGTCGCTTCGGCACGATGCGCCGTCCCAAAGGCGTCATTGACATACACATCGCAAAGAGCAGCAATCTTTTTTGCCAACTCATCACTGTTCTTTTTCTCGCCCACATTCAAGCGGCAATTCTCTAGAAGAACTAACTCCCCTGGTTTAACCTCAAATTCGCCGTCTACCCAATTACTAATCAAAGGGACTTTACGATTTAAGAGGGTAGCAATTCGATCGGCCACAGGAGCTAAACTATCTTCAGGCTTAAATTGGCCCTCGGTTGGACGACCTAAGTGAGAAGTCACCATCACGGCAGCTCCAGCATCCAAACACATCTGCATTGCTGGCATAGAGGCGCGGATACGGGTGTCTTCCGTAATGTTGCCCGCATCATCTTGTGGCACATTGAGGTCAGCACGGATGAAAACCCGTCTTCCCTTCAAAAGCCCAGATTCGGCTAATTCACTTAATCGTTTAACTTTAAATAAGGATTCCGGCATTTGGATAGATAAATAAGGTAGTTTAGGAGGAATGCTCCATTCTAAATCGTCTGGAAGAACTCACCCCAAAGGAATTACCCTGCCTGCTCTACAATGAGAGCTTGGACGCATACCAAGCTAGAAGCCTTAAAACTTGCTGGCTCGGCGCCCCGATTAACCTGATTTAACAGACATAAAAGGTAGAAAAAATGTCGATGTCCGACCGCGATGGCTTTATTTGGTCCGATGGGAAGCTTATTCCCTGGCGTGAAGCCAATATTCATGTGCTAACCCATAGTCTTCACTACGGCATGGGCGTATTCGAAGGCATCCGCGCCTACAAAACCCCTCAAGGCACTGCCATTTTTCGCCTTCCTGAGCACGTGAAACGCCTATTTAATGGAACAAAGATTTTCCAGATGAATATGCCTTACAGCAAAGAAGAGATTACTAGCGGGATTATTGAGGTGGTGAACAGCAATCAGCTTGAATCATGCTACATTCGCCCAATTATCTTTATTGGCTCCCAAAAACTAGGAATTTCGCCTAAAGGCAATACGATTCACACGGCGATTGCTGCCTGGGAATGGGGGGCTTATTTGGGGGAAGATGGCCTGAATAAAGGTATTCGGGTTAAAACCTCTTCGTTTACTCGCCACTTTGTCAATTCCTCCCTTGTGCGCGCCAAAGCATCGGGCTATTACATTAACTCCATTTTGGCTAATCAAGAAGTTACTGCCAATGGCTACGATGAAGCCTTATTGCTCGATACCGAAGGTTATGTTTCCGAAGGTTCTGGTGAAAACATTTTCATGGTGAGCGAAGGAATTGTATATACCCCTGACCTAGCCTCTTGCCTAGATGGCATTACACGTGATTCGATTATCGAGATCGCGAAAGATCTTGGTTATGAATTGCGTGAGAAGCGCATTACACGTGATGAAGTCTATTCTGCAGATGAGGCTTTCTTTACCGGTACTGCAGCTGAAGTGACGCCTATTCGAGAATTAGACGATCGCACTATTGGCGATGGCAAGCGTGGCCCTATCACTGAGAAGATTCAGAAAACCTATTTTGATGCTGTCTACGGTAGAGACGACAAATACAAGTCGTGGCTTACTTACGTAAAGTAAAAGGAATTGATAATGAGTCAAGCTCAAGTAGTGATGATCAATGGCAATGATTTGCCTTTGCATTGCCCCACCAATCAAACCCCGAGCTGGAATTCACATCCACGGGTATTTTTAGACCTTGCTAAAACGGGTTACGCAAAATGTCCTTATTGCGGCACGGAATATCAACTCATTCCCGGTACAGAGCCCCACGGCCATTAAGCCTATTGAGCATCCCATAGGGGTGCTCAATTTGGATCAATGACATGCACCGTATTCTGATTATTGCCCCTAACTGGATTGGTGATGCTGTCATGTCCCAACCCTTATTGGCAAGTATCAAGGCTGATCATCCCCTCGTTCAAATTGATGTACTAGCTAGTAAATGGGTAGCTTCTATTTACCGAGCCTGTCCACAAGTTAATCAAGTAATTGAAGCTAACTTGGAACATCGACAGCTTCAATGGAAAATGCGAAAAGAATTAGCCAAGCAAATTCAGGCTAAACAATACGAAGCATCTTTTGTTCTTCCCAATAGTTTTAAGTCTGCCCTCATTCCTTGGCTCGCCCATATCCCATTTCGAATCGGTTATCGTGGCGAGATGCGCTTTGGCTTGATTAACTGTTCACTAAACAACCCCAGTAAAGTAAATCGACCACCAATGGCGCAACACTATCTTGCGCTTTCCTCACTGCTAGAGCCTAAAACCCCACTCCTAAACTTGAACTTGGCTAATCCTAGCTTGCAAGTTACTGATACAGCCAAGCAATCGGTAACTCTTAAATTGGGCAAGCTTGGCATTGACCAACAAGCTATTTATGTTTTATGCCCAGGCGCTGAATACGGCCCAAGCAAGCGTTGGCCAACAGAGCATTTTGAGACGCTTGCTAAAACCCTTATGGCTAGTGAGGCAAACTCTCACATCATCCTCCTAGGAAGCAAAGGAGATCATGCTCTTGCTCAGAATATTAATACCCAATCTAAAGATCACCCCCATCTTCATAACTGGTGTGGAGAAACCTCTTTAGACGAAGCAATTGCTTTAATTAGCATGAGTAAAGCCATGGTTAGCAATGATTCAGGTCTCATGCATATTGGTGCAGCCTTACATATTCCTCAGGTAGCGATTTTTGGCTCTAGTGACCCCCTTCATACACCCCCGCTATCTGATAAAGCCAAAGTAGTTTGGCTTCATTTACCTTGCAGTCCTTGCCACAAAAGAGATTGCCCTTTAGGGCATCTCAAATGCTTAAAAGATATTCTGCCTGAAAATGTATTTAGCATTATTCAAACTCTTGCATAAGCTATAGCACCCTAAAATACCAGAAAGCGAGCTATGCCCAACCTTGCCAGACTCTTTCATAACCCTGATGAAGTAGTAGATGCCTTGCGTGAATCCTTAAAACATCGTGATGTAAAAGGGGTGTTGGCAATTTGGCTAGATGATGACTCTATTACATGCGTTCTGCCAGAAGGGCAGCGCCTTAGTGGCCATACAGAAATCCGCGCTGGTCTTGAACGCTTACTAGCCAAGCAGGCACTCTTTTTGGAGCCAATTGCATGCATTAGTCACTCAGTCTTGGGAGCGGCAATTTATGACACCACCGAAGCAGTCCACCTAAGAGCAGATCAAATTGAAGCTGAGTTCTTTTTAAATATTACCCTTGTCTTACTGCAAGATAGTCAGGGGTGGCGCATTGCACATTTACATGCTAGCCATTCAACTGAGGAAACTTTTGATGCCCCCTCAACGGCACACGGCCTGCACTAATTATCATTAAAAATGATTCCCCAATGGATCAAAGAGTACTACTGTCACTAGTTGCGTGGCCTAATGTCCCCCATTGTTTTGGCTGGCTTGCATTAGATCGTCGTGGGCAATGGCGAATGCGTGATGAATATGCCAGGGCAAATACACTACCCGGCAAAGTCATTGAACATGTTCTCTTAAAAGACTACATCTCTAGAAACTATGCCTGCGATAGTTCTGGAAGATACTTTTTCCAAAATGGTCCACAACGGGTTTTCATCACACTAGATGCCACGCCCTGGATAGTGCATATCTCACCGAGTAATACCTCCATGCAACTTCTGACACAATGTGACACAGCCATTGAGCCTTATGGCGCACTGAGCGATGAGCGAGGCAATATTTATATCCATGGGCTCATTAAGCAAACGATCAATGAAAACACCGATAACGATCGATTCATACAAAAAGAGAGTTTGAGTATTGCCTTATTGCTAGACCATGACCTAGGGCTGTTTACGGATTTAGCAAAACTTCATGAAGAGGCCTGTAGCTTTAGAGGGTCTTGGAATTGGAATGGCCAAGAGTTAGCGATTGAACCAATTCACTCTAAAGATCTAAGTACCCGCTTTCGCTTCATAAAAAATCCAAGCAACTAACTAGGGGTTTTCCTGCCCTGCTCTTTAAGCTCATCTTGATACTGTCTTTGCATTTCTCGAAGACGTGCGTCAATACTCGAGCCCTGATAAAAATCAGCAGCGCCTGATGCTCTAGCAATTTTTAATTGCTCTATAGCCGAAGGCCAAGCGCCCTCCAAAGCATATTTTTCGCCTAGAGCGTAATGCCGCATGGGTACATTTTTAGCTTGATCATAGGCATTAGAAAGCATGGTCCACCAAACCACTTCATTGGGCTGGGATCTAGTACGTGCTTTAAGCCAAGTGATCGCATCGTTAGTCCGGCCTAATTTGAGGTACGCATTCATCATGGCAGCACCCGCAGCATAAGATTGAGGGTAGGCTTGTAAAGTAGCTTGCGCTATTCGTAAGGCATCTTCATTTTTACCTTTAGCTAGTGCTATCTCTGAAGCGGTAATATCTAATGAAAGACTTTGCCTCAGAATGGGAGAGCCTGGAGCACTCACGCTATTGGCAAGATTGCGCGCTTGCTGCAAATGGGTTTCTGCTTGATCGATCCGTCCCTGCTTTTGAGCAATGAGTGCAAGGCCATAAAAGCCCTCCATCTGCTTGCCAACTACAGCTTGCTTGCTTAGCCCCTCAAAAGTATTTTTCAGGTCATACATACCGCTCGAAGAGCCTGATTGCTCCATCCTGGCGCGGGCTTTAATAAAATAAAACTCTACTGCCGTAGGTGTATTTCTGGTGGGGACATTGCGTGCTCGGTCTTGCATGTCTGCAATTCGATCGGTGGTTAAGGGGTGGGTACGAACATAGGATGGCACACCACTATCCATAATTCCGGTTGCTTTTTGTAAGCGCTGAAAAAAGCCGGGGGCGCCGTTCACATCGTAACCACTTGCTGCCAAGATCTGAAATCCGATCCGATCTGCCTCACGTTCCGCATCTCTTGAATAAGACAATTGATTATTTACAGCTACAGCTTGACCACCCTGTATTAAGCCAGAAGCGGCACTAGGATTGCGTGAGGCTGCTAATGCCCCAAGCAAAATGCCTGCTAAAGCAATCATTGTATTAGTGGCTTGCTGGTCCATTTGACGTGCTAAGTGCCGCTGTAAAACGTGGCCTGTTTCATGGCCCATGACCGAAGCTACCTCTGAGTCTGATTCAGCGCTTGTCAGTAAACCCGTATGAAATCCGATGAACCCACCAGGGAGTGCAAATGCATTAATACTGCTATCTTTCACAGCAAATACTTCAAAGTTATATGCTCCACTCCCTTGTTCATTTGCACCCCCTAATTGCAGCTTTTTAGCAGCTTGCAATAAACGTCGCTCCATATGGTTTAAAAAATCATAAATAGGCAAGTCATTGGAGTAATCGGGGTCTGGCCGAATCTGACGCATGATCATTTCGCCATACTTCTTCTCATCTAAGCGGCTTAAGCTATCCCCCCCAGGATCACCCATATCGGGCAACACAAAGCTAGGTTGAGTCAGACTCTGAGGACGTGCAGGCAAATTAGAAGATCTAGCCTCGGGAGATTGCACAGCTCTGCCCAGATTTTGCAAGGCAGCTGAATCCCCCTGGACCGAGACATCGCCAGCGATTGTCGAACTAGCTTGGCCAGCAGCATAAACTGAGCCAACACTAGGTAGACCCATTGCCAAAATGAGCTGACAAGCTAAAAATCGATGAAATAAAGAGGGGTAATTTATTATCTTTTGCACTTCCATCCCTATATGGTAAAACTTATCTCATGAACAAACTCACTCATTTTGATGATAGCGGTCAAGCCCACATGGTTAATGTGGGTGATAAACCCAATACCCACCGGATTGCGATTGCCACCGGTAGGATTACGATGCTCCCTGAAACCTTCAAAATGATCGAGTCAGGAAGTCATAAAAAGGGGGATGTCTTAGGTATTGCCCGAATTGCAGGTATTTTGGCATCGAAGAGAACGTCTGATCTGATCCCGCTCTGCCACCCTTTAGCGCTATCACATGTTAGTTTGGAATTCATACTAAATGAGAAAGATAGCAGTATCTGCTGCCAAGTCAGAGCAGAAACCACAGGCCCTACTGGAGTTGAAATGGAAGCACTCACCGCAGTCCAAATCACCCTACTCACCATCTACGATATGTGCAAAGCAGTAGACCGAGGCATGGTGATGGGCGATGTGAAGCTACTGGAGAAGAGTGGTGGCAAGTCTGGTGAGTGGAAGACAACGTAATAGTTAATTTAGCTCCCTCATAAACTGAACCTCTTAGCTTGGACTGGGTATCGAACTTTGGTGAGATAAGCTCACAAAGATTACTACCTTTCCTTTCATTCATCTAGCCTGCACTCTGATGGCAATAGTTGGGCCGGAATATTATTTGCTGATACACGACAGGACCAGCCGCCCGCCCAAGTAGATCCTTCAGGCTTTGATAAATTAAGCGGTGTAGGCAGGGCAGCATCTGGCTCGTTAGTTGGTATGAGATGCAGGGTATTTTTTCCTTCGGGTGTAACGGTAATCTGATAATCAATTGCGATTCCACCAGATGGCATGATTTCAATTAATTTCACGCTACGAGTGGGTATAAAGGTAAACGAGTGATAAGTGGCTTCGTCCATAGACATGGTTCCTCGAGTGGCAAATGCTTCCGTAACCGCTATCTTGGCACTAGAAGATAAATTCATGCCCTCAACGATACGACTACGAGCAATGTAATTTTGGTATTGCGGTACCGCTACAGATACCAAAATGCCAATAATCGCTACTACCACCATCACTTCAATTAAGGTAAATCCAGAGTCTGCTTGGCTCTGATGTTGCTGTTTCATTTCAACTTGCATATTGTCTAACTCCTGAGGTGTAATACCCCATCATCGAGCCTAAACCTTTCAATTTCAAGGTATCTAGGAGTCAGAAAAGCCGGCTTTGTTTGCCGGCTTTTTTCTTTTACGCTGTCAGAAACTACGCAGCGTGTTTTTTTGCATTCCTTTTCTTCATGATGGTGCCAATCACGATTACCAGCACCACCCCAATTACTTCAAAGGCTAATTTAGCGTCGCCAAGGGCAGCCTGAATACTATCTTTAATTGCTGGGTCATCAACCAACATACCTCCGGCCAATAGTCCAAGTAAGCCAGCGCCCAAAGTAATGATGATGGGGAAGCGCTCCATTACCTTCAAAAGCATCGTGCTACCAAAGATGATCAGCGGAATAGACATGGCTAAGCCAATGATGAGGAGTAAAAGTCGGGTTTCTTCTGGGCCCTTTTGTGCAGCAGCCGCAACCGCAATAACGTTATCTAAGCTCATTACTAGATCGGCAATCAAGATTGTACGAATAGCGCCCCAAATATTGGACTCCGCCTTCATATCCTCTTCACCTTCACTATCAGCCAATAGCTGAACGCCAATATAAACCAACAAAATGGCGCCAATTAATTTTAAATAAGGAAGTGTCAATAACTGCAATGCAGTCACTGTCAATACGACGCGCAAAATAATGGCGGCCGCACTACCCCAAAAAATTGCTTTCTTTTGCTGACTTGGCGGCAAATTGCGTGACGCCAAAGCAATCACTACTGCGTTATCGCCTGATAACAAAATATTAGCCACGATGATTGAGAGTAGAGCCGCCCAAAACGTAGCATCAGAAAATGCTGAAAAATCCATATTGTCTCCGTACTTTTTTATGTTTTAACTACACTACAGGGAACTATAAAAGGCATGCTAGATTACAGCATGCCTTTTTGATTACAACATGGCTTTTAATAAAGCAGCCATTTCTGACGGATTTCTTGTTACTTTAAAGCCACACTCTTCCATAATGGCAAGCTTGGCATCAGCGGTATCCGCACCACCAGAAATCAATGCGCCAGCGTGGCCCATTCGCTTTCCAGGGGGCGCTGTGACACCAGCAATAAAGCCAACAATGGGTTTGTTCATATTCTCTTTGCACCAAAGGGCTGCCTCGGCCTCATCTGGACCACCGATTTCACCGATCATGATGACAGCATCAGTTTCTGGATCTTCGTTGAACATTCTCATGATGTCAATGTGCTTCAAACCATTGATTGGATCACCACCAATACCAACTGCAGTAGATTGACCTAAGCCAATTGAAGTCAACTGACCCACTGCTTCATAAGTTAAGGTGCCTGAACGGCTTACCACACCAATACGACCTTTTTTATGGATATGGCCTGGCATGATGCCGATCTTAATCTCTTCTGGAGTGATGATGCCCGGGCAATTTGGTCCGAGCAAGAAAGTTTTCTTACCGCCAGCAGCTTCTTTTGCTGTCATCTTATTGCGCACTTCCAACATATCACGCACTGGAATGCCTTCAGTAATACAGATCACAAAATCAAGGTCAGCCTCTACTGCCTCCCAAATTGCTGCTGCTGCGCCAGGAGGCGGAACGTAAATAACAGAAGTTGTCGCGCCAGTTTGTGCAGCAGCCTCTTTCACAGACCCAAAAATAGGAATGTTAAAAATAGACTCGCCTGCTTTTTTAGGGTTTACGCCCGCAACAAAACAATTCTTACCATTTGCGTACTCTTGGCATTTTTCAGTATGAAACTGACCCGTCTTACCAGTAATACCCTGTGTTATGACTTTGGTATTTTTATTAATCAAAATAGACATATTGAAATTCCTTGATTATTTGTTTTTGGCAACAGCTGCTACTACCTTAGTAGCAGCTTCAGCCATTGAATCGGCGCTAATAATTGGCAAACCAGAGTCCGCAAGAATCTTCTTGCCCAACTCTTCGTTTGTACCCTTCATGCGCACAACTAAAGGCACAGTTAAATTCACGGCCTTACATGCTGTAACCACACCGTCAGCAATCACATCACAACGCATGATGCCGCCAAAGATATTAACCAAAATCGCTGCTACGCTCTTGTTCTTGAGCATGATCTTAAATGCTTCCGTTACCTTCTCCGCCGTAGCTCCACCACCTACGTCTAAGAAATTCGCTGGTTCACCACCGAATAACTTAATGGTATCCATGGTGGCCATTGCCAAGCCGGCGCCATTGACTAAACAGCCAATATTGCCATCTAATGAAATGTAAGCAAGGTCAAACTTAGAGGCTTCAATTTCAGCAGGGTCTTCCTCATCAATATCTCGGTAAGCGACGATTTCTGGGTGACGATATAAAGCATTAGGATCGAAATTAAATTTAGCATCAAGCGCTTTAATCTTGCCGCTACCTTCAAGAATCAATGGGTTTATCTCAACCAAAGAAGCATCGGTATCCCAATAGGTTTTGTATAAATTCTTAAATACTTCACTCGCCATTGGAATTGATGCTTCTGGAACGCCGATACCTTTAGCAATAATGATGCAATCAGTATCTGTTAAGCCAATCAATGGATCAACAAATACTTTAATAATTTTCTCAGGCTGAGAATGGGCAACCTCTTCGATGTCCATACCGCCTTCACTAGAAGCCATGATCACATTTTTCTGAGTGCCGCGATCAGTCACGATACTAAAGTAGTACTCTTTTTTAATATCTGCGCCATCTTCAATTAAAAGACGATTTACTTTTTGACCTGCTAAACCAGTTTGATGGGTTATGAGTTGCATGCCCAAGATTTCTGAAGCGTATTTTTTAACTTCATCCATGCTTCTTGCCAACTTCACGCCGCCACCCTTACCGCGACCGCCCGCATGAATTTGTGCTTTGACGACCCATACAGGTCCACCCAATTGTTCAGCGGCTTTAATTGCCTCATCAACGCTAAATGCAGGTATGCCATTTGGAACAGGCACATTAAATTGGCGCAGAAGTTCTTTGCCTTGGTACTCGTGAATTTTCATAATTACTCCCGAAACGGTGTCTTTTTTAGCAAGCGATGAGGGTTAATAAAGCCAGTGTCAACTTCAATCTTCTATCCATTCTTGAAATTGCTAAATTAAGCTAAATAGAATAAATGTGAGGATTAGACCGACCTTATAAGTCTATCATGTTGCAACGCGGCATTTACTATATTACGATCCGTAATTGCCCTAGTGAGGGCGGCCGGCGATTACCTTAGAGATGACTTCAGAACTAAAGCCCTTAGACGCCAAAAAACGGTATTGTCGGGCACGTTCTTTCTGCTCCCGTGCTAGCACCCCGAATTTCCTGAGCCAAAGCTCCTGCGCCCTCTGATGCTCTGTTTCTTTTAAGGCCTTAAGGAGATCTTCCGTCTTGGAAGAATCTACTCCGGCACGTTGTAATTCATCTTGTATTTTTCGTATACCAAACCGCTCACTTCTACGACGAACTAAGGCCTGTGCGAAACGCTCATCAGAAAGCCAGCCTCGGGCCTCAAAATCATCTAAAACTGCCTCAATTTGCTCTGAAGGGCCATGGGCTGGCGCTAGCTCTTGCGCCTCTCCAAGCCTAGCAAACTTTGCGGAACGCGCCAAGGACTCAGCTAACTTTGCTCCTAGGGTCTTACGACTGTATTCTCGGACCGACAAAAGGCGCAAAGCCCGAGCTTTTAGACTCGGGCTTTGTTTGGCGTTATTTTTAATTTTATCGCCTAACTCTGACATGAAGTTATTCGACCTCTTCTTCGCTGATCACATCACTCACTACAGCAGTACCTGCCTTAACCCCTAGCTTTGCGCGAATCTTCGCCTCAATATCTTGAGCTATCGCTGGATTTTCTTTTAAGAACTCACGAACATTATCTTTACCCTGTCCAATGCGATCACCGTTATAGCTATACCAAGAACCCGCTTTCTCAACTAGGTCAGCTTCAACGCCCATATCAATAATCTCACCTTCTCTTGAGATACCAGCACCATACATGATGTCGAAAATAGCTTCACGAAATGGTGGAGATACTTTATTTTTTACCACCTTGACTCGAGTCTCATTGCCAACAATCTCATCGCCTTTTTTGATGCTACCAATCCGACGAATATCTAACCTCATAGATGCATAGAACTTTAAGGCATTACCACCAGTAGTGGTTTCTGGGGAACCAAACATGACACCAATCTTCATACGGATCTGATTGATAAAGATGACTGTGGTGTTTGTGCGTTTAATAGCACCAGTCAATTTACGTAGAGCTTGGCTCATCAAACGGGCTTGTAGGCCGGGCAAAGAATCGCCCATATCACCTTCGATCTCAGCTCTTGGAACCAATGCTGCCACTGAGTCAATCACGATCAAATCAATCGACCCCGATCGCACTAAGGCATCCGCAATTTCCAATGCCTGCTCACCCGTATCTGGTTGGGAGATTAAGAGGTTATTCACATCAACACCTAAGCGAGATGCGTATTGAACATCTAGGGCGTGCTCGGCATCAATAAATGCACAAGTGCCGCCTAATTTTTGCATTTCAGCAATAGCATGAAGAGTTAAGGTTGTCTTGCCTGAAGACTCAGGACCGTAAATCTCAATCACGCGCCCGCGCGCCAAACCACCAACTCCCAAAGCAATATCCAAACCAAGGGAGCCACTAGAAACCACCGCAATGTCTTGATTTATCTCTGCGTCACCCAATCTCATGATTGAGCCTTTGCCAAATTGCTTCTCAATTTGCGCCAAGGCTGCTGTTAACGCCTTTTGCTTGTCTCCGCTCATTCCTTCAAACTCTGATGAGGCTGATTTTTTCTTTTCATCCAAGGCCATTTTTTATTCCTTTTCGCTATGTATTGGGCTATTTCCCGAAGTTTCTGAAGCTTTCTTACTGCTTAGGAGTTACTGTATATAAAAACAGTACTATTTGCAAGCTGCTTTTTATAGGAAATTACGGATTTGTGCATAGGCCTTATTCGATAGGTGTCTGATTCCAGTAAAAGAATAAAGGGAGGGCTATCGCCCAGATGATTGCAATCACTACTAGACCCCCTAATTGGCCATTAGGGCCCCAAGCACCAGCACCCATCTGAATGCCAGCTTCGTACGATATAGGGCCAAAAATAGCGCCTAAAAAGGCTCCCAGAATAGGCTTACCCTTCAACCAAGATAAAGAGCCATTGACAGTACTAGCAACTAAAGCCCATAGAGCCCACATCCATACCGGTGATAAATAAACACTAGGCCAAGCATCTTGAAAGCTTAAAAAGCCTAAATTAGCAATAAGTGTGTCCGCAATCACTCCGGCTATAACTGCCTTTGCTAATAACTGAAACTCCAATAAGGGTGAAGATGATCGCCAAACATGAAAAGCGAGATAGCCCAAAGTGGCCAGCACTGCCCAAAAGACTTGGTGATTGGCAGCCCCGATGACGCAAGCAAACCAGCCAGCCTGGAAGAGCACAAAATTCCAAAATTTAGCCATCTAACAAACCCAAGCTATACCGCTTATGAAAAAGGCCACTGCTGGTCGGCAATGGCCTCTTGATTTGGTGGCGAATCAGGGATTTGAACCCCGGACCTGCGGATTATGATTCCGTCGCTCTAACCAGCTGAGCTAATTCGCCGAACTGGTAATTGTAAATGATCATGGGGCGCCTGTCTAAATCGGCATGAGGAAATTGAGCGCTTGAGACAGTCAGCCTTCACTTTATTTGAAAAATGCTCACTGTCTCATCTCGGTTAAAGCGGACATAAACCTCAATTTTGTTAGCTAAAAATAGCTTCTTGAGCACCTCATCCTTATTTTCAAAGGTAATAGCAGTTTGCTCTGGGTAACGAGAAAAAGGATCGCTCATCACATCTACTACATTCCCATCAATCTTTATTTGCCTAATAGAGCGCTTATAAAGGCGGTCTGGCTGAATAAATATCAGGCGCTTCACATACTTATCAAGCACTAGCTTCTGACCCTGATCATTGGTCTTGTAGTAGTAAACCAACTCATCTTTGCCATTAGTAGTGAGGTCGCGCTCCTCGTCCCATTTAGCAAATGCGGTCTGATTTACTAAAATACCGAGTCCTATAGCTAGTAATACCTTATAAAGGCGCATCATTTACTTTCTTCGCAATTAACTTTTATTGATACTTTGATCTTATCAGCCATCTAATCTTATGCGCCTCTTATCCATTTCCTCTGGCAAAGTTGCCCCCTTATTTGGGTCTCACCACCCCAACTACTCGATAGTTGCCTCGGCCATCTATAAACAATCTATTAGTAATCTAGAGACGCCAGCCCCTATAGAAATCACCAGACTTGGCATTAAGGGTGATGAGCAGGCTGATTTAAGCGTTCATGGCGGTATTGAAAAGGCAATCTATGTTTATCCAATCGAACACTATGCTTTTTGGAATGAACTTCTTGAGCGAGAAACAAAGCAGCCAGTTAATCTTGCGCTAGGTGCTTTTGGAGAAAACTTCACTATTGAAGGCCTCTTAGAAACCGAGGTCTTTGTCGGTGACGGCCTGATTATTGGTGAGCTGGAATGCTCTGTAGTCAAATTGCGTGAACCCTGCTTTAAATTCAATGCCAAGATGGGCTATAACGGTGCTGCAAAGGCAATGTTGCAGTCAGGAAAAAGTGGCTGGTATTTACGGGTAAATCAGGTGGGGACTGTATCAGCAGGGGCAAGCATACAGCTAATTTCTGGCAAGAGAGATACTTCTATCGCCGATCAGAATAGATCTCTTTTGAAACGCGGCAATCAAAATGATTTGTGGGAATAAAAAAACCCGACCACTAAGTGATCGGGTTTTTTATTTATTGCAGACTAAAGCTTCTTAGTCGAACTTCTTAGTCACGTGCATAGATATCTACGTCTTTTGTCTCTTTAACAAAGAGTGTACCGATTACCAATGTCATTGCAGCAATGATGATTGGATACCACAGACCGTAGTAAATATTACCGTTTTGCGCTACCAAGGCAAAGGAGATCGTTGGCAACAAGCCACCGAACCAACCGTTACCAATATGGTATGGCAAGGACATGGATGTGTAACGAATGCGAGTTGGGAACATCTCAACTAACGCTGCCGCAATTGGGGCATAAACCATCGTTACATAAATCACCAAGATCACTAGAAGCAACACAACCATCGGGATATTGATTTCAGCTGGATTTGCTTTGGCTGGATAGCCTGCAGCATTAAGCGCCTCACGAATTTCTTTTTTGAACTTCGCATCTGCTGCTTTAGCATCAGCTGGTGGAATACCTTTGGAGGTATAGCCATCAATGATAGTGTCGCCAATTTTCACTTGAGCAACTGTACCAGCTGGACCAGGAATAGTGGAGTAGCTAGCTGAGTTGGTTGCCATCACCTGCTTAGCAATGTCGCAAGAGCTAGTGAACTTCACAGTACCTGTTGGGTTGAACTGGAATGAACACTCTGCTGGATCAACAGTGATAGATGCTGGTGAATTTGCCATTGCCTTTTCCAAAGCAGGGTTAGCAAAGTGAGTTAAACCATTGAAAATTGAAACTGGAGTGTTAGGAATGTACGTAATGATTGCTAACAAGAGGCCAGCCATGATCACTGGTTTACGGCCAATTTTGTCAGACCAGGAACCGAAGAAAATAAAGAATGGGGTACCTAGAACTAACGCACCTGCAACCATCAAGTTTGCTGTCTTTGCGTCAACCTTTAATACTTGGGTGAGGAAGAACAACTCGTAAAACATACCGCAATACCAAACTACACCTTGACCAGCAACCAAGCCGAACAATGCCAAGATAACAATCTTCATGTTCTTCCATTGACCGAATGATTCTGTCAAAGGTGCTTTAGATAACTTGCCCTCCTCTTTCATCTTCTGGAAGGCAGGTGATTCAGCCATGGATAAGCGAATCCACACAGAAATACCTAACAAGACGATTGAGAGAAGAAATGGTACTCTCCAGCCCCAAACTTCAAAATCTGGGCCAGTCACTTCACGAGTAAATAAAATGACCATTAAAGAGAGCAAAAGACCTAAAGTAGCTGTGGTCTGAATCCAAGAGGTATAAGCACCGCGCTTATTACGAGGCGCATGTTCTGCCACATAAGTCGCTGCACCACCATACTCGCCACCTAAAGCCAAACCTTGCAATATGCGCAAGGAAATCAGCATTACAGGAGCAGCAATACCGATAGTGCCGTAGGAAGGTAGTAGGCCCACAATAAAGGTTGCCGACCCCATGATCATGATTGTGACCAAGAAGGTGTACTTACGACCGATCAAATCACCTAGGCGACCAAATACGATAGCGCCAAATGGGCGAACAATAAAACCGGCAGCAAAAGCTAATAAAGCAAAAATGAATGCAGAGCCTTCATCAAGGCCTGAGAAGAATTGCTTGGCAATAATCGCAGCCAATGAACCGTAAAGATAAAAGTCGTACCACTCAAACACCGTGCCCAGAGAAGAGGCAAAAATAACCTTGCGCTCTCCAGCTGACATTGGTGCTGCTTTAGTTGATGTTGACATCAGAAGCTCCTAACAATTTTTATAGAAAATTAACAACGAGGCAATTATGCTTTGAAAAAAAGCGAAGAAATCCACTACTTAGGGTAATTCCCCATCAAATCGAATCGGGGTTTTCCCGAAAAATGCCAAAAGTGGGTGACTTAATACAACATCTTGGATACTTTGTGACAAATAGCCACATTCTTAAATAGAAAACTGGAAAAATAACCATGCAACAAAAGTGGGGAATTAGAGGAATGGCGGTAGCTCCCCACTCCCTCGCATCGGAATCTGCATTAGCTATTTTGCGAGAGGGCGGCAATGCCCTAGAAGGCATGATTGCAGCGGCGGCCACTATCGCGGTAGTTTACCCCCACATGAACTCTATAGGTGGTGACTCCTTCTGGGTCATTCATGCCCCAGGAAGAGCTATGGGTGCAATTGATGCCTGTGGTGCAGCCGCTGGTCTTGCAACTAAGCAGTGGTATGCAGAACGAGACATCACTAAAGCCATACCTTTTAGAGGTGCACTGGCAGCCAATACTGTTGCGGGAACAGTTTCAGGGTGGGGGGCAGCGTACCAACTGTCCAAACAAGGCTTGAGTGGGAAAATCCCTTGGTCGCGCTTATTAGCTGATGCAATTTACTATGCCAAAAACGGTGTACCTGTAAGCCATAGCCAATCTAGCCTGACTGAAAAGAAGCGTGATGAACTGAGTACCATCCCTGGATTTTCACAAACTTTTCTAGTCGACGGCAAAGCGCCAGTTGTTGGCAGCATCTTTAAACAAGAGCGGCTTGCTAAAACCTTGCAGCAAATTTCTAAAAAAGGCTCAAAGGATTATTACCGCGGTGATTTAGCCAATCTACTGGCAAAAGAATTAACCGACCTAGGCAGCCCCCTCAGAGTAAGTGATCTGCAGCGTCATCATGCCAAGCTTATAGATCCTCTAGAGTTAAAGCACAGCATGGGCAATATTTACAACATGACACCGCCAACACAAGGCCTTGTATCTTTGATGATCCTAGGCATCCTAGATCAACTTAATTTAAAACGCTTTAAGGTGGATAGTGCGCAATATATTCATCACTGTGTTGAGGCTACTAAACAGGCTTTTATGGTACGCGATCAATTTGTCACCGATCCTGCTTATATGAAAAAAAATGCTCAGTCATTTTTAGCGCCTACTTTCTTAAAAAAACTAGCGAAGAATATTAATCCACAAAAAGCCTTACCTTGGGGTCAAGGACATGGTCCTAGCGACACCATTTGGATGGGGGTAATTGATGGTGATGGCAACAGCGTTTCTTTCATACAAAGTATTTATCATGAGTTTGGATCGGGCATTGTGCTTCCTACTTCAGGCATCAATTGGCAAAACAGGGGATGTAGTTTTTCTTTAGATCCAAAAACGCTTAACCATCTTGAGCCTTACAGAAAACCGTTTCACACACTCAATCCAGCACTAGCACTGCTTAAAGGGGGAAGCTCCATGGTGTATGGCACGATGGGCGGAGACGGGCAGCCGCAAACACAATGCGCCCTCTTTACGCGCATAGCCACGTACGGACTAGATCCACAAGATGCGATTAGTCGCCCACGTTGGTTGCTAGGTCGAACTTGGGGGCAAACTAGCGACAGCTTAAAAATAGAGTCGCGCTTTAGCCCTTGGATTGCGAAGGAGCTCTATGGCATGGGTCATGAAATAGAAATGCTCGATTCTTTTGATGAAACCGTAGGGCACGCTGGTTGCATTATTCGTGAGCCCTCAGGCACACTTCATGGTGGCTGGGATCCTCGGAGTGATGGAGCAGTTAGCGCGTTTTAGTAATAAACAATTTAGGCACACGCAGGTCCCAACGTATGGCGGCTGAGCGTAATCCGAAAATAGCTAGCATGCAGATTGCTGATCCCTGTAGCGAGTATTGCGGGAAAAAATTCAGAATCAAAACATAAATACAGCACCCTAAGGTTACTGGAATAGCATATAACTCATGGGACATTAATAAGGTTTTTTTGCCTGCCAAAATATCACGTAAAAGGCCCCCACCAATGGCCGTTACTAACCCTAATATTACTGGCGCAACGGGCAAACCAAAATCTAAATTCCATGCCTTATCCACACCTTGAATACCAAACAAAGCTGCTCCTAGTCCGTCGATATAAAGCATGCATCTATAAATTTGTGGTTGAGTAAAAAAGGATTCAGCAACAAATGTCAGCACACAGGCGCCCAAGGCAACCCAGATATAAACTGAAGATATGGACCAAAAAGCGGGCACATCCAAAATAATGTCTCGCAAAGTACCGCCGCCAATGGCAGTAATTACCCCGAGCACCAAAATACCAAAAAGGTCAACGCCACGATCCGCAATAGCCAATACACCCGTAACTGCAAATGCTACGGTAGCAATAATGCCAATCCAAAAATGAATCTGATCCATAACGCTCAGTCTAAATCACTCTTACTACAAGCCATTGAAGTCCTTAATATACTGAGGGTATTGACTAGAAGGATTCCACAATGAAAATGCAGCTTTATAGCTTCTGGCGCAGTTCTGCCGCCTTCCGTGTTCGTATAGCCTTAAATCTAAAGGGCTTAGACTATGAAGTAATTCCGGTGCACCTCAATAAAAACGGGGGCGAACAATTGCAATCTGAATATGCCCAGAAAAACCCGACTCGATTAGTACCCCTCTTGATTGATGACAAACAGCCTATTCATCAATCACTTGCCATCATTGAATACCTTGAAGAGATCCACCCTAACCCCCCCTTATTACCAATCTCGCCCATAGACCGAGCATGGGTGCGCTCTCTTGCCATGGATATTGCAGCAGATATCCATCCAATTAGTAATCTGCGGGTGTTGCGTTATTTAGTGAAAAAGTTGGAAATTAGCGTCAAAGATAAAGATGCCTGGTATCAACATTGGATAGCGCTAGGACTGGAGAGTCTTGAAAAACAACTTTGCTCTGAACCTAGAGTTGGTAACTTTGCTTTTGGCAACCAGCCGGGCTTAATAGATATTTGCCTGGTACCGCAAATCTTTAATGCGTGCAGTGCACAGATGGATGTGAGGCCTTATCCAACGCTAATGAGAATCTTTCATGAGTGCATGAAACTACCAGCATTTATCGATGCCGCTTGGGAAAAACAAATCGATGCCCAGGGATTAAACCCCCTTACTCCACCACAAGAATAAAGATAGCGTGACTAAAGAGCCTACTGTAGTAATGAGTACCACTCGAGAAATAATCCTGCCATCTGCGTTGTAATACTGAGCCAACATAAATGGTCCTGTCCCAGTAGGCATTGCACTTAAGAGCACCACCGCACTGACCCATAGGGTTGGTAATTCTAGGACTGGCCCTGCAATACACCAGGCAAGCATTGGCTGAATAATCAGTTTGGCAAAACTGATTCCCCATGCCTGCTGGGGAGCTGACTTTTCTTTTTGCATCAGAAATAAGCCAATGGATACCAAAGCACATGGGGTTGCTGCGTCTGCTAAAAATGAAATTACTTGTGCGATAGGATCGTAAAGAGTCAAACCGCTTGATGACCACAATAAGCCTACAACTGGGGCAATCATCAATGGGTTTGTACAAAGCGACTTGCTTGCACTCCAGAAAATTTCATGGGATTTTTTATGAGATAAGATCCCTATCTCGATTAATACCGTGGCTAAAGCAAACATCACAAAAACAATAAAAGTGGCAATGATTGCTGGCGCTAAACCATCTTGACCCAAAGCAAGCACGCATAAAGGAATGCCCATATATCCCGTATTTGAATAGGAGGCACTTAAACCGGCAAAGCTCGCAGCAGCTAAATCACGTTTGTGATACCAAGTCACTAGCAGTATGAGAAGAAAAACTACTAAACAACTAAGAAAAAAGGCTGCTATAAAGCCTGGCTGCCACAAGGTCTCCCAAGTACTGTTAGAGGCAAAGCTAAACAATTGGGCAGGCAATGCGAGCCATACGACAAAGCGATTAAGCTCGGTTGAGGCATTTTTACCAAGCTTACCCGTCCTAGCGCAAATATAGCCAATCAGGATTAGGGCAAAAACGGGAAGAACGATATTAAATACGTAGAGCAATGGAGAGCAATCTCTAATTAAGTTATCTGCTTAAGCGTCTTTTGATAGCGCTGGGCATTTTGTACGTAGCGATCTGCGATCTCTTTCATGCCGGAAATTTGATCGGGCGTTAGCATCTTTACTACTTTTGCAGGGGATCCTAAAATCATGGCTCCATCGGGGAATTCTTTACCTTCAGTTACTAAGGAAGCAGCGCCGACTAAACAGTTTTTACCAATCTGCGCACCATTTAAGATAACGGCACCAATTCCAATCAGACTCCCATCACCTATCTGACACCCGTGCAACATCACTTGATGGCCAACTGTGACGTGTTTACCAATGATCAGTGGGTAGCCCAAATCAGTGTGCAAGATGGAGGCATCTTGCACATTACTGCCCTCACCAATCTGAATCAGATCATTATCGCCACGGACAACTACCTTAGGCCACACGCTGGCATTTGCATGAATCTCAACCCTGCCAATGACTTCAGCGCTTTGGGCAACCCAAGCCCCAGCAGCGAGCTGCGGAGCAATTCCATCTAGTTCAAATATAGCCATAAGCCATTATAGGTAATGGCTCTAAATTAAACAGCCTACCAATTGGGCTCGCGATCTGGCGTGGAAGAAATCCGGTGCACACTTAAATCAGCTCCCTCATATTCTTCTTCTTGTGACATCCGAATGCCTAACGCTAGCTTTAAAAGGCCATAAACTACAAAACCGCCGACTAAAGCTATCCCCACACCAAGCGCACTACCTATTAACTGTCCGGTAAAAGTGACGCCCCCAATTCCACCCAAGGCTTTACTTCCAAAGATGCCGGCTGCCAAACCACCCCACAGACCACATAAACCATGCAATGGCCAAACGCCTAATACGTCATCAATTTTCCAACGGTTCTGCACCAAGGTGAACATATAGACAAAAAGAGTCCCAGCAATCAGCCCTACCACTAATGCCCCCATCGGATGCATTAAGTCAGAACCAGCACAAACGGCAACTAAACCTGCTAGAGGGCCGTTATACGTAAAACCAGGGTCATTTCGTCCAGCCAACCAGGCAGCTAAAGTGCCGCCCACCATCGCCATCAAAGAATTCATCGCAACTAAGCCACTAATTTTGTCGATGGTTTGGGCGCTCATCACATTAAAACCAAACCAACCTACCGCCAAAATCCAAGCGCCCAATGCTAAGAAAGGAATGCTTGAAGGCGGATGGGCTGCAATATTGCCCTCCTTGGTGTAACGGCCACGGCGAGCACCCAACAGCAAAATTGCCGGTAAGGCAATCCAGCCTCCAACAGCATGAACCACGATGGAGCCAGCAAAGTCGTGGAATTCTTCTCCCGTAAGGCCTTTGATCCAGACTTGAATACCATAATGCTGATTCCAGGCAATGCCTTCGAAAAAGGGATAAACAAAGCCCACCAAGATAAATGTAGCAATCAACTGGGGATTGAACCTAGCACGCTCAGCAATGCCACCAGAAACAATCGCAGGAATAGCAGCTGCAAAAGTGAGCAGGAAAAAGAACTTCACTAACTCATAGCCGTTTTTTTCAGCTAGCAACTCTGCTCCGGAGAAAAAATTTACTCCATAAGCAATGCTGTAACCAATAAAGAAGTAGGCGATTGTAGAAACAGCAAAATCTACCAAGATTTTGACCAAGGCATTAACTTGGTTCTTTTTGCGCACGGTGCCTAACTCCAGAAAGGCGAAACCAGCGTGCATTGCTAAAACCATAATGGCACCTAGCAAGATAAATAAAGCATCACTACCTGATTTAAATGATTCCATAGCAATTTCTCCTGATATTTTTTGCATCATTATGGGGAATCAATGAATCCTTCTTAGGGCAAGATGCACTAATTTAGTGCAATTCATGGCTAAGCATATGGTTTATGATGGAGTTACATACACCCAAGGGAGAACCCATGAAAAAAGTCTTAGTTGTTTTTGCAGCGCTCAGCGCATTTTGTGGCTTTGCTCAGGCACAAGAAAAAATTCAGGTACTGAGTACCCAAGAGCTCACGACCGTTTGCAAATTGCCAGCAAGCCCTGAGTCTCGTAGTTTTTGTATTGGCTATACAACCGCCATTTATGACACCTACTTAGCTACTCGCCATCCACAGCGTGCCAAGCCATTTATTTGCGTAAAACAACCAGCTCCTACACGTGACGAGCTGATTAGTGAGTATGTGAAATTTACGCAAGCCAATCAGCAATTGTCGGATAAGCCTGCAGCTGGCGTGTTCTTGGGATTCTTAGCCTCACGCTTTCCTTGCGCCAGAAAATAAATCGGGCAAACTTAGGCAATTCAACAAATATAAGGAACAGTTGATATGAAAAAAATTATCGCCATAACAGTAGCAACCTTGGCTATCGCCGGTTGCTCCAACATGAGTAATACCGAGCAACGTACTTTATCGGGTGCTGGCATCGGCGCTGCCGCTGGTGCAGTCGGTACAGCTATTTTCCACGGCAACCCAATTTGGGGTGCAGTTGGTGGCGCAGCAGTTGGCGCTGCATCCGGTTATGTTTATGATGCCTACAAGAAAAATGAAGGCGCAAACTACAATGCAGGATATAACGCTGGTAAAAACAATCAACCAGCCAAAGCGCCTAATTAATTACTGTAATTGTGTGCTTTAAGCTTTAACAGTCTGCAACAAAAAAACCCAGCTTGTATTGAAATACAAGCTGGGTTTTTTATTTAGCTTAATTCTTTCCCAGTCAGTTTAAGCAAGCAGTAGCTGATTAATTCGCTTCACAAAACTAGCGGGATCATTTAACTGCCCACCTTCGGCCAATACCGCTTGGTCAAAAAGAACATTGGTCCACTCATCAAATTGCTTGTCATCGGATTTCAACCTCAGAAGTAAAGGGTGCTCCGGATTAATTTCCAAAATAGGCTTACTATCTGGAGCTTGCTGCCCTGCCGCTTTTAGCATGCGCAATAAATTGCCAGACAGCTCATTTTCATCAGCTACTAAACACGCTGGGGAGTCTGTTAATCGGAAAGTGACGCGTACATCCTTCACTTGGTCGGACAATACCGTTTTCATATGATCGAGTAGATCTTTGAAATTCTTTTCAGTCTCTTCGTGCTCTTTCTTTTCCTTTTCATCACTCAAACTACCTAAATCTAGGCCACCCTTAGCAACCGAAGTCATTTGCTTGCCATTAAACTCAGTAAAGAAAGACAGCATCCATTCGTCTACCCGATCCGAAAGTAACAATACTTCAACGCCCTTTTTGCGGAAAATCTCTAAGTGAGGGCTATTTTTTGCAGCATTAAAACTATCGCCAGTAACGTAATAGATCTTGTCTTGGCCCTCTTTCATCCGCATTGCATAATCAGCCAAAGAAACTATTTGATCGGCAGAGTCAGTATGCGTACTAGCAAAACGTAAGAGCTTTAAGATCCGCTCTTGATTTACTTGATCTTCCCCAACACCCTCTTTTAGCACTTGTCCAAATTGGGTCCAGAAAGTGCGATATTTTTCCTTCTTTGTCTCATCCTCACTATTAGCTAGGTCCTCAAGCATGCTAAGCACACGCTTAGTGGAGCTTTCACGTATCGCCTTCACATCGCGTGACTCTTGCAAAATTTCACGAGAAACATTTAAAGGCAAATCAACCGAATCAATTACACCTGTAACGAAACGAAGATACATTGGCATTAACTGCTCTGCATCATCCATGATGAAGATGCGCTTTACGTACAACTTAATACCGCCTCGCTTATTACGATCCCACAAATCAAAAGGGGCCCTAGCAGGGACGTATAGCAATTGAGTAAATTCACTACGGCCTTCCACTCGATTTAATGAGAAACACAATGGGTTTTCATAATCGTGGGAAAGATGTTTGTAAAAATCGTTGTATTGCTCTGGTGTAATCTCAGATTTAGAACGCGCCCACAAAGCACTTGATTGATTGATGCTCTCTAGTTCATCTTGAATGACGTGCTCTTTCTTTTCCTCATTCCACTCTTCCTTATTCATTAATATAGGCAATGAGATATGGTCTGAGTATTTACGAATGATTGACTTTAATTTATAGCTTGAGAGGAAGTCTTCCTCACCTTCACGCAAATGCATAGTAATAGAAGTGCCACGTGCGGGACGATCTATAGTCTCCACGGTAAATTCGCCTGAGCCATCAGACTCCCAGCGCACACCATCTGAAGCTGGCAACCCAGCATGGCGGGTTTCCACCGTAATGCGATCAGCAACAATAAAGGCAGAGTAAAACCCAACACCAAACTGCCCAATCAAGGCGGCATCTTTTTGCTGATCGCCAGATAGTTTTGAGAAAAACTCCTTAGTTCCAGAGCGAGCAATCGTGCCCAAGTTAGAGATGACCTCATCACGACTCATGCCAATACCATTATCAGAAATAGTCAGGGTTCGCTTTTCCTTGTCAAAACTGACTGCAATTTTGAGATCAGGATCATCCCCATACCAATCTGGATGTGCAATACCCTCAAAACGAAGCTTATCTGCAGCATCTGATGAATTAGAGATGAGTTCACGCAAGAAGATTTCTTTGTTGGAATACAAAGAATGAATCATCAATTGCAATAGTTGCTTTACTTCGGCCTGAAAACCTAAGGTTTCTTTGCTAGCTACAGTCATACTAATACCCTCTAAATAAGTGTTCTTAACCCCCTGTATATGGGGTTCATTTTCTGAATTTCAAGATGGGCATAGTGCTTTAAAATTTAAGCAGAAGGTGGTTTAGACACCTTCTGGCCAATAGGTAATTCAGCCCTCTTCCATGCGCTAAAGCCGCCCTCAAGATGACACACCTCAGGGACACCCATCCTTTGCAGCACTTCCGTTGCCAAGGCAGATCGCCAGGCAGATCCGCAATAGAGCAGTAAGCGCTTGCCTTCCCCAAAAATAGGCTTGTAATAAGGGCTTTCAGGATCAACCCAAAATTCCAACATTCCTCTAGGGGCATGCAAGGCATTGGGAATCATCCCATCACGCTCAAGCTCTCTGACATCTCGGATATCCACAAATACAGTATTTAAGTCGTCCAAGAGTAATTGGGCCTGCTCTAAAGGCACCGTCTCAATTTGAGCCATGGCTTGCGCGATCAACTCTTGATAGCCTAGTTTCAATTTCATCAAAATCTCCTAATTTACTGACATTATTGTCTATTAATCGTAAGCCTATTTGCTCCAAGAGACAGCCTGATAATATGTCTGAATGAACTTTACCCCTACAGAACTTGGCGCAACTATTATTTTCACAATAGCCATACTTCACACCTTTTGCACTTCTTATTTTGAGGTGCTTGCAAAAAACTCACCTAGGCATGCTGGCTTATGGCATTTACTAGGCGAAGTGGAGATTGTTTTTGGCTTTTGGGCGGCTATCTTAATAGTCTACATTGGATTTATCAATGACTTAACGACAGCAAAAGACTATGCCAACAAGCGCAACTTCACCGAACCCCTATTTGTATTTGCCATTATGGTAGTTGCTGGAAGTAAACCCATTTTGTATATCTCCACTCAAATATTGCACACCATTGGAAAGGGCTTGCAGCTTTTACTCCATGTGCGCAGTGCCCCTGTTCTTTATTTTTTAACATTAGGCCTGACACCCCTCATAGGATCGCTGATCACCGAGCCAGCGGCAATGACCTTGGCTGCCTTTTTATTACGCGATCTTGTTTACAAACATCCATGCTCTAAAGCATTGCTGTTTGGTACGCTCGGGGTACTTTTTGTCAATATTTCAATTGGCGGAACACTGACTAACTTTGCCGCCCCGCCCGTCCTCATGGTGGCTAGCACATGGGGCTGGAGCTCGGCATTCATGTTCGCCAATTTTGGCATTGAATCATGTGTTGCCATTGCTATAAATGCGCTGGGCGCTACGCTGCTCTTTCATCATCAACTAATTGAGCCAGAACTTGTAAAAGAAAAATCCAGAGTACCCCTAACGGTCATCTGTATGCACTTATTATTCTTAGTGGGCGTAGTCCTATTTGCGCATGACCCCATCATTTTTATGTGGATACTGCTCTTTTTTATTGGCTATACCATTGCGTATCCAATGCACCAAAGCCCACTCATTTTGAAAGAGGCTCTCTTGGTCGGGTTTTTCTTGGGTGGATTGGTAGTCTTAGGCGCATTACAAGGATGGTGGTTGCAGCCAATTTTGCAAAACATGAGTCCAACAGCGGTGTTTTATGGCAGCTTAGCCCTCACAGCCATTACTGATAATGCTGCCTTAACTTATTTAGGGTCCTTAGTAACGGGTACCTCCCCTGAATTTAAGCTTGCCTTAGTCGGTGGCGCAGTTGCTGGGGGAGGATTAACGGTGATTGCAAATGCCCCTAACCCAGCGGGTATTGCCATTTTGCGCAGCTATTTCCCTAATGGCGCAGTCTCAGCGCTATATTTGCTCCTAGGGGCATTGCCGCCCACTCTCGTAGCTATTCTGGCCTATCGCCTGATGTAGTAAAGCTTATGCCGTAAAATCAGCGCTTCGCCCCCAGCTATAAACCTGAGAACGGCATATGAAAAAGCTCTACATCAAAACCTTCGGCTGTCAAATGAACGAGTATGACTCGGGCAAAATGGCCGACCTCCTCCATGCCAATGAAGGCATGGTAATGACAGACAGGCCCGAAGATGCAGACCTCGTGCTTTTAAATACTTGCTCGATTCGTGAAAAAGCGGAAGATAAGGTCTTTTCTGATTTAGGCCGTTTGCGCGAACTCAAGAAAATCAATCCGAATTTATTAATTGGGGTTGGTGGCTGCGTAGCTAGTCAAGAAGGTCGGCAAATTATCAGTAGAGCGCCCTATGTGGATGTGGTCTTTGGTCCACAAACTTTACATCGCTTGTCTGACTTGCTAGCGCAACGCCGTGAGACCGGTAGAGCGCAAGTAGATATTTCTTTTCCTGAGATTGAAAAGTTTGACCACCTACCCCTCTCACGTCAAACACGAGGCTCAGCCTACGTATCGATCATGGAAGGCTGCTCTAAATATTGCAGTTACTGTGTAGTACCTTATACCCGTGGTGAGGAAGTTTCCCGCCCTTTTGATGACGTTCTTACCGAAGTGGCCAATCTTGCATCGCAAGGCGTTAAAGAAATTGTATTGCTTGGGCAAAACGTTAATGCCTACTTAGGAAAAATGGGAGGTACAAAAGAGCTTGCAGATTTCGCACTCCTGATTGAATACATTGCCGAAATTCCAGGACTTGAACGCATTCGCTTTACTACCAGCCATCCTAAGGAATTTACCCAGCGCTTAATTGATGTGTATGCCAAAGTACCGAAGTTGGTGAGCCATTTACATCTCCCCGTGCAGCATGCATCTGATTCAATACTATCTAGTATGAAGCGTGGCTATACCGCCTTGGAATATAAAAGCATTATTCGCAAAATGCGCGCTGTCCGCCCTGACCTTACACTGTCGAGTGACTTCATCGTTGGATTTCCCGGAGAGTCGGATGCAGATTTTGAGAAACTACTGACAATGGTGCAAGACCTGCATTTTGATAACAGCTTTTGCTTTATTTTTAGTGCGCGCCCAGGTACCCCGGCAGCCAATCTCTTTGACGATACCCCTTACGAAATTAAACTACAACGCTTGCAAACATTACTTGCTTTAGTGGAATCTCAGGCTAATCAGATTAGCCAAAATATGCTGGGCAATACTGAACGTGTATTGATTGAAGGTTTAGCAAAAGATGGTGTTAACTTACAAGGCCGAGCTGCTAATAATCGCGTCATTCATTTTTCAGTACCCGCTCAAGATATTGATTCTTTAATTGGACAGATGGTTGATGTTCAGATTACTGAGGTATTAAATTACACTCTTCGCGGCGAGTTAGTTTTTGCACATGCCTAGCCTAACTAAACCCAAGCTTCTGCCAAGTCTCAAATTGGTGATTGAAATTCAAACTACCAGCACCGCTATTAAGCAGTCATTGGCTAGCATAGCTTCATCGGTACTCATGAAGAAATGGGTAAAAGAAACCATTACTCAAGGCGGTACGATTACCCTACGTTTTGTTAATGCCGCCGAAGCAAAAACACTGAATTTCGCCTTTCGAAAAAAAGATAAGCCGACTAATGTCTTGACCTTTATCTATGAGCTCACTAAAAAAACAGTCGCTGCCGATATCGTTTTTTGTCTCCCAGTAATCAAAAAGGAGGCTCGCGAACAGGGTAAAGAGTTGCAGGCACATCTTGCCCATCTCATTATTCATGGATGCTTGCATGCCCAAGGACTTGATCATAGGAACGAAAGCGATGCCCAGAAAATGGAAAAACAAGAAGTCAAGATCTTGAAATCTCTCGGTTTTAATAACCCCTACTAAGAAATTTAAAGCCACCAACCCTATATTCACTAAAATTACTTTTTTCTAAGCTATTCTTGTCATATGCCTGACCCCAAAAAATCCCTACTAGAACGCCTAGCTGACTTTGTAACCCCTCAGCCCGTCAATCCTTCTGCACTTCGCCAAGAACTGATTGATACCTTAAGAGAAGCGCAAATTGAAGGTTTAATTGATGCTGATGCCCTCTCGATGATTGAGGGAGTATTTCAGGTGGGGCAACTATGCGCACGAGATATCTTGGTACCTAGAGCCCAAATTGACTGGATCGATATCAACCAAGCTCTTCCAGAAATTATTAAAAGCGTGATCGCCGCTGCCCATTCTCGTTTTCCAGTATTTGAAGGTAGTCGCGACAACGTGATTGGCACCCTCCTAGCAAAAGATCTTTTGCGCCATTCATCTGAAAAAGATTTTCAAGTGCGAGATTGGTTGCGCCCCGCAGTCTTTATTCCCGAATCAAAACGTTTGAGTGTTTTATTGCGCGATTTTAAAGATAATCGTAACCACCTAGCCATCGTGGTAGATGAATACAGTGGCGTAGCTGGCATCATTACGATTGAAGATGTGCTTGAGCAAATTGTGGGTGACATTGAAGATGAGCACGATGTTGATGAAGAAGCAGATAATCTGATTTCTTTGGATAACGGGGATATTCGTGTAAAAGGCATTACTGAGTTAGAGCAATTTAATGACGCCTTAGGTACTCAGTTTGAGCTCGAAGATGTTGAAACAGTTGCTGGTTTAGTTATTCAGCATTTGGGACGCGTGCCAAAAATTGGTGAGCGCATTCAAATTGACGGAATTGAATTTGAAGTACAACGTGCAGACCCAAGACAAATTCATATTTTGTTAGCGCGCCAACTCTCCAAAAAATCTGACAAAGACTTATCTTGACTAATCGGGTTACGCGCAAGCTTGATCGTACCCTGCGCTTATTCCTTCTATTTTTCTTAGGCGCCCTTTTAGCCGGTGTAGCTGAACTCCCCTACGGTGGATGGATTCAGATTCCAGTTTTAAGTCTCATTTTCTTTTTACTAAGTAATAATAATTTTGGCTCTCTGCAATCTCATTTTCTTTTAGGGATAGCTTTTGGCCTAGGCTACTTTGTTCTTGGGCTTTGGTGGACCTATATAAGCCTTCATGATGTGGGCGGTATGAATGTACTACTTTCTGGTATGGCCGTTTTCTTGCTTGCTGGATACATGGCACTTTATTTTTCTTGCGCTAGTCTTGCTATTCCACTTTTTAAACGTGCCCCCCTAGCAGGTCTTTTACTAGCGGCAAGCTGGGTAGTAATTGAATATCTTCGCGGAATCATCTTTACTGGTTTTCCTTGGATGGGTTTAGCCGAAGCCCAAGTCAATGGCCCATTTGCTTCTATAGCGCCGTATTTAGGTGGTCTGGGTTGCACCTTTATGGTTGTATGGGTTTCATGGCTAGCACTTTCCCTACAAAAAAACTTCAAGACAACAAGTCTCTTGATTATTTGTTTAGTCGGTCTTAATCAGCTCCTAAGCACTTGGGTCTTTACTAAGCCTATTGGCGATCCCCTAGGTGTAGAGCTCATCCAAGGTAATTTTGCCCAAAGTTTAGTTTTCAAGCCAGAGGGTATGCTCTTGCAAATTGAGTTTTATAAATCGAAGATGCTTGATTCCAATGCAGATCTCGTAGTTTCTCCAGAAACCGCTTTGCCTTGGCCAGAGCCAAACATCCCTCTAGGTACGCTTGAGAACTTACAAGCCTTCGCTAGCTCTAAGAAGACTTTTCTACTATTTGGCATCCTTGGTAGACACTTCAACCCTTTGGATGGCAGAGAATTTTCCAATAGAGCCCTTGGCCTTAGTCCAACAAACCCACCCTATCGCTATGACAAATCTCACCTCGTTCCTTTTGGAGAATTTATTCCGCCTGGATTTCATTGGTTTGTAAATGCATTTAGCGTCCCGTTAAGTGACTTTTCACGTGGCTCACAAGATCAACCATTCTTTTTAATTAATAGAGAAGGACAATCTTCGCTCTATGCGGCCATCACTATTTGCTATGAAGATGTATTTGGAGGTGAGCTCGCTACTCGTTTACGCACTAGTCAAGAGCCTGCCAATCTTCTAGTCAATATGACTAACTTAGCTTGGTTTGGAGCTTCTCAGGCGCCCACTCAACAATTACGCCTCTCTCAACTACGCTCTCTAGAAACCGGGTTGCCAGCAATTCGAGCCACAAATACGGGAATAACCGCAGTACTAGGTCCCGATGGCAAAGTAGTGGCGCAATTGCCCCCATTTACACAGGGCACCCTGAGCGCCTTAGTGCAGGGCCATTCTGGCAAAACACCGTTTGTCCAGTGGGGAAATATCCCTATTTTGGGCATTTCCTGCCTCTTGTTGATTTTTGGACTGATTCGTCAAAAACGTTTTAAATAGCTATTTGCTTACGTCCTCCACGAGCCATGTAAAATCAAGGGCTTAGCTAGGTTAATCATGCTTACTTTTCAGCAAATTATTCTCAAACTCCAAGATTACTGGGACCAACAAGGTTGCGTCCTATTGCAAGCTATCGACCTTGAAGTCGGAGCAGGTACATCCCATACAGCTACTTTTTTACGTGCCATTGGTCCTGAGCCATGGAAAGCTGCCTACGTACAACCCTCTCGAAGACCTAAAGATGGGCGCTATGGTGAGAATCCCAACCGACTCCAACACTACTATCAATATCAGGTTGTACTCAAGCCTGCCCCAGAAAATATTCTAGAACTGTATCTAGGCTCTCTTGCTGCTCTAGGGCTAGACCTACAAAAAAACGATGTTCGCTTTGTTGAGGATGACTGGGAGAACCCAACACTTGGGGCTTGGGGTCTTGGCTGGGAGGTCTGGTTAAACGGTATGGAAGTAACGCAATTTACGTATTTCCAACAAGTCGGTGGTCTTGATTGCAAACCTGTGCTTGGTGAAATTACCTACGGCATCGAGCGCTTGGCCATGTATATTCAAAACTGTTCCAACGTTTATGATCTGGTCTGGGCTGAAGGCATCTCTTATGGTGACGTGTATCACCAAAACGAAGTGGAGCAGTCTAGCTATAACTTTGAACACTCCAATACCGATCTGCTCTTTGCTAACTTTAGCAATTATGAAAGCGAGGCAAAACGCTTAATGGAAGTTCCGCTTGCCCTGCCCGCTTATGAAATGGTTCTCAAAGCAGCGCATACCTTTAATTTATTAGATGCCCGTGGCGCTATCTCGGTTACTGAACGCGCAGCCTATATTGGTCGCATTCGTAATCTTTCTCGTGCTGTAGCTCAAGCCTACTTTGAGTCTCGAGAAAAGTTGGGTTTCCCCATGTGCCAACGCCTAGCTAACACATCTGGGTCTTAAAAAAGATGAGTACACCCCATTTTCTTGCTCAGCCAGCTAATTTATTGATTGAGGTATTTACAGAAGAGCTGCCCCCTAAATCCTTACGTCGTTTAGGTGAGGCTTTTAGTGACGGTATCTACACATCATTAAAGGCCGCCGGTCTTTTAAATGCAAGTTCGACATCAAGCAGTTATGCCACTCCGCGTCGTTTAGCAGTGCTAGTAAGTGATGTCTTAAGCCAAGCCCCCGATTACCCTGTACGTGAAAAGTTATTACCGACCAGTATTGCATTTGACGCACAAGGCCAAGCAACCGCTCCATTACTAAAAAAATTAGCGGCATTGGGTTATCCCGATCTAGACTTAAGCAGCTTAGAGAAATCAGGCGAAGGCAAAAATGAAGCGCTCTTTTTAAACGTCATTGCCAAAGGCGGCACACTTCAAGCTACCGCCCAGACTGCGCTAGCGCAAACATTGGATAAGCTACCTATTGCGAAAATGATGCATTACCAAGTGCTTCAAAAAAATGGTCAGCTAGCTGAGGTGGAATTTGCGCGACCTGCGCATCGCATCATCGCCCTTCATGGTGACCAGATATTACCTATCAGCGCGCTAGGCATTGATGCTGGTAATCAGACTGAAGGTCATCGCTTTTTAGCACCCGGAGTGATAACGATTCAATCGGCTAATCTATATGAAGCTGCCTTACAAGCTAAAGCAAAGGTGATGCCTAGCTTTGATCAGCGCCGCGCTTTTCTCGAGACCGCATTGTTAAAAGCTGCTGGGGATGATCTGGTATTGATGCCAGATAGTTTGCTAGACGAAGTTACGGCTTTAGTAGAATGGCCGGCAATTTATGAATGTCACTTTGATCAAGAGTTCTTGGAGGTGCCTCAAGAGTGCTTGATTTTAACGATGCAAACCAATCAGAAATACTTTGCTTTAACTGATAGTCAAGGTAAATTGCGTAATCGCTTTCTGATCGTTTCTAATATTGAAACTAATCAACCAGAAGCGATTATTTCCGGAAATGAGCGTGTGGTTCGCCCCCGTCTATCCGATGCACGCTTCTTTTTCAAACAAGATCAAAAACGTCCTTTAGCTTCTCGAGTAGCCGATTTAGGTAAAGTGGTTTATCACAATCAGCTAGGCAATCAGCACGATAGAATGAAGCGAGTGCAGGCAATTGCGGCTAGTATCGCAAAACTATTAAACGCTGATCAAACTCTTGCTAGCCGAGCTGCAGAGATAGCAAAAACTGACTTACTAACCGATATGGTTGGCGAGTTTCCTGAGTTACAAGGCATCATGGGGCGCTACTATGCCCATCATGATGGCGAACATTCTGAAGTGGCCTTTGCCTGTAGTGAACATTACATGCCACGGTTTGCTGGCGATGCTTTACCTCAAACCCAAACTGGCACTATCCTTGCGCTTGCCGATAAATTAGAAACATTGATTGGCATATGGGGTGTTGGCTTAGCCCCAACTGGTGACAAAGACCCATATGCACTACGTCGACATGCCTTGGGTATTTGCCGGCTTCTTCTAGAAAAAAATCTTGCTTTAAATTTACCTGAGTTAATCACCTTAGCTCGTAAGCAATTTCCCCAGCAAGAAGTGCAAGATAAGGCACTGCCAGAAGATATTTACATCTTCATCATTGATCGCTTACGTGCTTATTTGCGCGAACAGTCAGTTGCTGGCAAACCCTTTACTAGCGCAGAAATTGATGCGGTCTTGAGCCAATCTCCAGCCCAGTTAAATGATTTAATAGATCGCTTAAGCGCTTTGCGTGAATTTAATGCACTGGCAGAAGCTCCTCAACTTGCAGCTGCCAACAAGCGGATTAGTAATATTCTGAAGAAAACCAACACTGCCATTCCGACAATCTGCTCAAGCAAAGTATTATTAGATCCCGCTGAAATTTCACTGTATCAAGTACTTGAAACGATTACACCAGCACTTAGTTTGGCTTATGAGAAGCGTCAGTTTGTGGAACTTTTAAAAACACTGCTAACCTTAAGTAAACCAATCGATCAATTTTTTGCTGATGTCATGGTGATGGATCCCAGCCCAAAGTTGCGTGATAACCGCCTAGCCCTCTTGCAGCAACTTCACCAGAAAATGAATCTGATTGCCGATCTCGGCAAATTAGCATGAGCTCTAGCTCTAATAAACTAGTGATTCTTGATCGCGATGGTGTGATCAATGAAGATCGGGACGATTATGTTAAATCTTGCGCAGAATGGGTTCCTTTGCCTGGCAGCTTAGAGGCCATTGCCCTACTTAATCAAGCCGGTTATCAAATTGCGATTGCCACCAATCAATCTGGCTTAGCGCGTGGCTACTTCAGCATCAACGATCTACATGCCATGCATAGCAAAATGGAAAAGCTGCTAAAACCATTGGGCGGTCATGTAGATAGCATCTTCTTTTGCCCTCATGTTGATGCCAGCGGCTGCGATTGCCGTAAACCTCAACCTGGGCTCATGAAAGAAATTGCATTAAGGTATAAAAAAAATGACAGCACTACACCGCTCCTAGGAGTGCCAATTGTGGGCGATTCTTTACGCGACCTTCAAGCTGGCATCGTACTAGGCGCCACTCCTCATTTAGTATTAACTGGAAAAGGCAAGCAAACCTTGGTAAAAGGAAATTTACCAGAAGGTACACATATTCATAAAGATTTAATGGCGTTTGCTAATGCGCTTTTAAAAGATAAGGTTTAGAGCACACATGATTTATCTACGATCTTCCCTTTTCGTCCTTTTTTTACTGATCTTTACACCGATCTGGTCAGTGCTATGTATCTTGGTTTTTCCCTTTCTGAACCCTGAAAATCGCTACCGTTTTATTGGCCTGTGGAATAAGGTTGTCATTTGGATATTGCAGCCCCTTTGTGGAATTCGTTATGAATTTCGGGGGATGGAGAATATGCAAGCAGTTTTAGATCAACCTGTAGTTGTTCTGAGTAAACATCAATCTGCTTATGAAACGATTGCCTATATTGCTTTACTGCCAAAACAAGTTTGCTTTGTCTTTAAACGAGAATTACTCTGGATTCCGTTCTTTGGCTGGGCTTTGGCTTTACTAAAAATGATTCACATTAATCGCAATAGCAAAGAAACTGCTGCGCTCTCTGTAGTCGGTCAAGGGCGCAAGCGCTTAAGTGAGGGTAAATGGATTTTGCTGTTCCCAGAAGGAACTAGAACTGGCACAGGGACCCATCAACCCTATAACAAAGGTGGCGCTAGACTTGCAAGCGCTACTGAAGCGATGGTCATTCCGATTGCCCATAATGCGGGTCGGTGCTGGCCTAAAAATAGTTTTCTAAAATACCCTGGTACTGTTATTTTTTCAATTGGTCCTGCCATCAACTCTGTTGGAAAAACTGGCGGACAATTGCATCAAGAGGTTGAAAAATGGATTGAAGCCGAAATGCGAGTGATAGATCCAAAGGCCTATAAAGCCTAAGCTGATAAGATCTTAGCCCACTCTATATAGCGCTCCACCGAAATATCCTGGGCACGCGCTGTTAATTCAGGCTCGCTTAATGAAAGTCTTTGAGCATAAGCAGATAAGTTTGTCCGAAGCATTTTTCTTCTCTGAGAAAAAGCTGCTGCAACTACTTTCTCTAAAGCATGCCACTGCTTTTCATTCAAACTAAAATCTTTTCGTGGAATCATTCGCACTACTGCTGAATTTACCTTGGGTGCAGGTTCAAATGCTTCTGGCGGAACCTCTAAAACTAACTCCATGTGATAGCGTGCTTGTAACATCACAGAGAGCCTGCTGAACTCTGAACCCCCAGCCTTAGATACCATGCGCTCAACGACTTCGGCTTGCAACATGAATATCTGCTCATCAATAACAGCCGCTGCAGATACCAAATGAAACAGCAGTGGCGAAGAAATGTTATAAGGCAAATTACCAACTACTTTGCATAGGCCACTATTTTCTGGGCCAGATTTTGCCCATGCCAGAAAATCAAACTTAAGAGCATCTCCCTCAATTACCCTTAAACCTTTGAGGCTTTCTTGATTCCAATACGCAACCAAATCTCGATCAATCTCCAAAAGATCCAAGTGATCCAGATTGCCCAATAAGGGCTTAGTCAGAGCGCCTAGGCCTGGGCCAATTTCAATCACATGCATATTTGCAGTAGGGTTGATTAAGGCAATAATCGAATAAATGACTCCAGAATCTTGGAGAAAATTTTGTCCAAAACGCTTGCGCGCGCGATGCATCATGCGCTTGCTTTCTTGGAGTGCACTGCTAATTGATAAGCTAAGCGAAGAGACTCCAACATACTGCCGGAGTCTGCGATACCTTTACCAGCAATATCAAGCGCGGTGCCATGATCAACTGATGTCCTAATAATGGGCAATCCTAAAGTTACATTTACTCCCCCACCAAACGTGACAAACTTAAATGGTGCAAGTCCTTGATCATGGTACATAGTGATAAATGTATCTACGTCTTCTAAAACCTCGGCATCAAACAGAGTATCTCCAGGATAAGGCCCGCTGACATTAATACCCAAATCTTTAGCCAATTCAATCGCCGGAGCAATCACTTCAATCTCTTCACGACCCAAATACCCCGCCTCGCCTGCATGCGGATTAAGTCCAGCCACCCGAATAACCGGGCTAGGAATACCAAATAGATTCCGCATATCTTGGTCAACTATTTGGATAGTTTCTAAGATATGTATTTGATTTAAAGCTGCAGGCACCTCCTTTAAAGGGATGTGGGTTGTCACCAATGCCACTCTGAGATGGGTATGTTTATTTAGACCCAGAAAGCCTGTGGGTAACACAGCACACAACATCATGACGACATGATTTACGCCACATCGCTGCGCCAGATATTCAGTATGGCCTGTAAAAAAACTGTTAGCGGTTGTAACTGCATCGTTAATCACACTCTTTTGAACTGGTGCGGTCACCATTGCATCAAAACGTCCATCTAAGCAACCATCAATAGCAGTATTGAGCATGGTTAAGATATATGGAGCATTAACGGGGTTTAACTGGCCAGCAATGACTGGTGCCAAGAGTTTGACTGGCTCAATGCGTAGTCTATTAAATACCGCCTCGTTTACTGTCGGCAATGTGCATATAGCCGGATCACCAATTAAGGTGATGTGAGCGCTAGCTTGTTCACTTAAAAAGGTGATTGCAGCTGCAACAGATACCTCTGGACCAACACCCGCTGGTTCGCCAGAGCTAATAACTAAATTAACGAGGTCCGGTTGCGGGATCATCAGCGTTAATAATCTTCACCGTAGCGGTATCACGCAATTCACGCATCCAATCTTGATAAGCTTGCTCGAATTTACGCTCACGTATAGCAGCTCTGGCAAATTGACGCTGCTTCTCTAATGTTAATTGTGCCTCGCGTCGCTCTAGAACCTGAATTAGATGCCAACCAAATTCTGTTTTAACAGGATTGCTGACTTCTCCAATTTGCAAACGGTTCATAGCTTGGTCAAACTCAGGAACTAAATCGCCAGGCCCCATCCAACCTAGATTACCGCCATTAGCAGCAGACCCATCTTCAGAGTATTTTTTTGCTAATTCACCAAAATCAGCCGTCTTAACGCGCACTTGATCGCGATAACCCGCCAAGCGTCTTTCTGCGTCTTGATCTGATAAGCCAGCCCGGCTTCGCAACAAAATATGGCGCGACAGCGTCTGTGTCACCATAATATTTTGAGGGGTTGTTGGTACAGATTCTGGTGGTGCTTGCTGCACTTCGGGTGCACCAGCAACTAAAGCCCTGCGATCTAAGACCTTAAGCACGTGATATCCAGCAGGACTCTTCACCACCGCATTGGCTACTTGTCCGCTACCCGTATTACGAATGGCTTCATAAAATAATTGTGGCAAACGATCAGGGGTGCGATAACCCAACTCTTGAAACTTAATTTTTGGATTGTCTTTTGCTGCGATTGAACCTAATTGCAAGAAGTCAACTTCGCCACGCGCTTCTCGCAATAGCGCCTCTGCTTTTTTCTTGGCCTCAGCTTGCGCTCCTGCACCTGCATTAGCATCAGCAGGAATAAAGATTTGTGCAACATCAATTTCTTCTGGGGCACCCTTTACAGCAGGAACTGAGCGAGGAGTCCCGCCGCCTGACATTGCACGATTACGGTCGGTAATGAAATTATCAATTTCTGCATCGGAGATTTTAATCTTGCCCTCTACCTCACGCTCACGATAACGGCTGATCACAATATCATCACGCAACATCTGCCGATAGCGCTCGTAACTACTTCCAGTAGCTTCAATCTTTACCTTCAATTCAGCAAGATTCAATTTATTTTTTGCAGCAATATCTCCAATGATTCTATCTAACTCTTTATTGGTAATAATGACACCGTCTTGTTCTGCATTTTGCAATTGTATTTTTTCAAGGATTAACCGCTCCATCACCGTCTTACGCAAGGTAGGACCATCAGGCAGTTTTGTGCCTTGCTTTTGTAATGCAGCAATACGATCATCAATTTCTTTACGGGTAACGTAGCCCGTATTGACTACTGCTGCTACCCCATCAATATTTCGTATTTTATTATCAGTGCTAATAGGCGTTTTAGAGCTATCTTGCGCAAAAGCAAAACTTGATAACAAAGTTGCACCCGCCAATAGGATAAAAGCAAGCGTTTGTCTGTCTATATTCCTACGCGTCATTGATAGTTCTCATATGTTGAAGGTGGTATAGGCTTAGAAGTAGGCATATATCCGGGAACATTTAGCTTCATGATATCAACTGGATTGCTTCCAGCGCTACCAAAGCCCCTAAATTCTATTTGGAAGAGCACTTGGGTGGTGGTAATTTGGGTGGTATTCATCACCTGAGAGTAGGCACCACGAAAGGTCCAGCAATCTCGCATCCACTCTAAAGCTACTAGGGTATTTAAGGTTTTGGTGGTTAAAGCGTCATAACCCCAACGGCCCAATACTGATACTTCTCGAGTTATCGGCCATTGCCCAGAGATGTTGTACTGGTCAGTGGTGGTTTGAGCTAAAGTACCTGTGGAATTGTTTTGTATGGAAGGCTGGGTTGGGGGAGACCAAACATTGCGATATCCAAAGTTCAAGCTTCTACCAGGGGTGGGTCGCCAGCTCCCGCCTACAGTCGTTTGCACAAACTTGTTTAATTGGGTGTTGTATTGCCCAAACATATCAGCACTAAAGTTACCGAGCAAACGCACTGAAGCGGAGCCCAGGGTATCTGAATAGGTGGTTGGGTTGGCAATCGTGCCATTTAAACCGACCCGCTGCCCTGTAAGGTCTTGACGTTGAGCCACGGTCACATTTGCTCGCTCTGCCCCTGTATTGGCCTCAATCATACGGCTCGTAATGCCGCCGGTTATCTTATTATTATCCGCTATTCGATCATTACCAACAAAGGTATTTTCACTAAAGATTTGACTCACGCCAAAGCCGGCATCGGCAGTATCAAATAAAGGGGTATTAGCCTGACTTTGGAATGGGGTGAACACATAAAATGCCCTTGGCTCCATGGTGAGCAACATATCCCGCCCAAAGAAACCTTTTAGCTCAGCCGCCTCTCTTTCAAAGGCCAAGCCAGAATCCAAACTAAACGTTGGTATGGTGAAGCCTTGGGCTGGTGGAGTGCCGTTATTGGCGGCAAAGGGGGTGGCATTGTAGGTATTTGACTGAAAACTCACTTTTGGGGTGATGTAGTAGCCCGGAGTAATTTTCGGCAAAGACATGGCACCCTTCACTACCGTTCTATCGGCTTGACTATAAGCGCCAGGGGCTGTAGCAGCTAAATTACTCTGTATGTTGTATGCAAAACGGGTGTAATCCGTTGAAAAAGTGGTGACTGGACCTGTTGGTAATGCTAGATACTTACCGCTTGCATCTGAGACTGTGGGCGTAAGTAGGCTACTGTAACTCGCATTTACATTGGGCAAAATATTGTATGGAGATTGCACAGTTACCGTAGGATCTGGTTGCAAGGTCTGAAAGGTTGTCGCTTTTGCAGAAACATTCCAGTTGCCCAAACCGCCCGTCAAATTTTTCATCGTTCCAATCTCTTGGCGGAACTGGTTAGTGACAGCACCAGCAATACTTTGAGAAAAGTCCGTGGGGTACAGATTGTCTGAGACGCGAGCGACGTTCGCATATCCCGTCCAAGAGCCCGGCAAAGGTATTCCGCCAGGTCCTAGTCCGCCAGTAAAGGATTGACGCTGCTGCCAGTCGTAACGCCAGCGATCCGTACCTGCTTTCTTATCATAAGGCAAGTAATCTCCCCCTATCGTGCCAGTATATAAAGGGTCTAAAAATTGGTATTTGGCCCCTAGTTGAACACCCCGTTGACCCATGACTCGAGGGATTAAAAGTAAATCTCGATTGGGCGCAATATTGACGTAATACGGCTGAGTTACATCAATCCCGTTATTGGAGTTATAACCAGCTACTGGTGAAAGTATCCCGGAGCGACGCTGACTCGTAGTGGGCAAGCTGAAGTACGGAGCATAGGCAATTGGCACATCAAAAAACCGCATCACACCATGTGTTCCAACCATCTCTTTTTGTTCATTATCAATTTCTAGCGTGTTGGCCGTGAAATACCAATCTAAATTTTCAGGAGTGCAGGTGGTATAGGTCGCTTTGTCAAAAACAAATACATCAGAATTTTCAATCGTTAATTTTTTCGCATTACCAGTGGCACGATTATCTCGAAGCTCATAAGTAAGCGTTTCCATTTCACCTTCACGTGCATCGACTTTAAACTTGGCCTTTGGCCCTTTAAAGGTGGCATTACCTTTTGATAGCTCTGCATTGCCCACTAAATTTGCTACATCAGAATCTGGATCATATTTAATTTCATCAGCCTTCATCACTGCCCCATTACGGCGAATTTGTGCGCGCCCTTTTAAACGCATTTCGCGATCAACGATTCCATCAATCGAATCGCTTGAGGTAAATGTCAGCGCCTTACCATCAGCAATCGGTTGACCAACCCGTAATTGATCGTCTAATTTAAGAACCGTTACCCCACCACGATCTGGTATTAAAACCGTATTTTGTGCTTTATTGGGATCGCTTAGGGCAGGCAAAGGAGCGGGTGCTTGGGCAACAACTGAGGGAGCAAATTGCGACAATACAACCCCCATCATGAAGCGCAGGGTGACAGCTAAAAAAAGAGGGGCGCAAAAGCCGGCGCGACGGCGATAATGACTCATAGTTCCAGACCCGCCTTATTATACGAATCGACCATGATTGACTCTCGCTTAGACACCCTCCGTAATTGGCTAATAGGCCTCAAACCTAGCTGGCAGTTAGATCTCCTCACTTTAGCCCCTGCCTCGGCAGATGCCAGCTTTCGACGTTATTTTAGGGTTGAGTCAAAAAACCCTGATTTTGGGACTTTCATTGTGATGGATGCCCCACCCCAACATGAGCCCTTAGATGCCTTTATTCTGGTTGATGGATTATTCGCTGCGGCCGGTCTAAACGTCCCTCAAATTTTGGAACAAAACCTTGCTGATGGCTTTCTCTTGCTCAGTGACTTGGGCAATAAAACTTACTTGGTAGAACTCAATAATGAAACTGCAGATCACCTCTATCAAGATGCTACCTATGCTTTAGTGCAAATGCAATTAGCAAGCAAACCAGATGTCTTGCCAAACTATGATCAAGCACTCTTGCAACGTGAATTAGATTTATTCCCCGAGTGGTACTTGCAGAAACATTTACATATCGAATTAACAGAACTGCAAAATTCTCAAATCAAACAAGCGTTTGAACTCATTATTCAAAACAACCTATCTCAGGCAAAAGTCTACGTCCATCGTGACTTTCATTCACGCAATCTCATGGTAACTAAGAAAAATAATCCTGGAGTACTCGATTTTCAGGATGCGGTCTATGGACCAATCACTTATGATGCGTCCTCTTTATGGCGCGATGCTTATATTGCATGGCCAGAAGAAAGGGTGATTGATTGGGTGATTAAATTTTGGGAATCTGGTCGTAAAGCAGGGCTGCCAATGCTAGATGATTTTGGTCAATTTTATCGTGACTTTGAATGGATGGGATTGCAACGTCACCTTAAGGTGCTAGGTATTTTTGCAAGGCTTTATCATCGTGATGGCAAAGACGCTTATCTCAAAGATATCCCCTTGGTATTGCAATACGCCATTACTACTGCGAATCGCTATATTGAATTAAAACCTCTAGCGCGAATTTTAGAATCCACTCGCATTACCTAAAATGACTCAGAGCGCCACCTTAATTCCACCCCCCTGTCTCTTGCTTGCAGCAGGTAGAGGTGAGCGCATGCGTCCACTAACTGATGAGCTGCCAAAACCCCTGCTGCTGGTTAACAATAAATCTCTGCTAGCTTGGCATTTAGAAGCTCTCGCAAAGGCGGGAATCAATAAAGTGGTGATTAATCATGCGTGGCTAGGACAAAAGATCGAAGAGACCCTAGGTAATGGCAATCAATATGGACTCAAAATCACCTACTCTCCCGAAAAAAAGGCCTTAGAGACAGCAGGGGGCATTCGCAAGGCGCTTCCTTTGATAAATCCAAGCGATTATTTTTTAGTAATCAATGGCGATGTCTTTTGCCCGAATTTTCCGATCTTTGAGCTGATTGACAAACTAGTTGCGATTCGAAAGAATCCAAATACCCTGTTGGCTCACTTAGTCATGGTCCCAAATCCCATTGCACACCCTGCTGGGGACTTTTATCTCAAAGATTCTCAGATCTCTGATCATCCCTTAGATGGTGCTGAAAAGCTGACTTTCTCGGGCATCGGCCTGTATCACCAAAGCCTATTTAAACAACTAGAATTAGATATTCCTGTAAAGCTAGCGCCTCTACTAAGAGAGGCAATGGCTGAAAATAGGGTCTCTGGTGAAAAATATACAGGACCATGGCACGATGTAGGGACGCCCCAACGATTACAAGAGCTCAATGCAGCAAATGAATAATATCAATACTTACCAAGAACGCAGACTAGCATTAGCAAAGCAGATTCAAGCTAATACTGGCCGTGGGATCGCTATCCTCACTACAGCCCCAGAAACTCCCCGTAACCGAGATAGTGAGTTCCCCTATCGCCATGACAGTGATTTTTTCTACCTTACTGGCTTTGAGGAACCTGGCGCCACATTAGTCATGCAGGTAAAGAGCATTGGCAACAAGCTAGATCTAAAATCCCATCTTTTTTGCAGGCCAAAAGATCTGGAACGCGAAATTTGGGATGGCATTCGCTTAGGACCAGAAGTGGCCCCTCAGACATTAGGTGTGGATTACGCTCATAGCAATCAGGATTTAGATACTAAGCTTAGTGAGTTATTGGCAGATCAAGAAGCTGTATATATTCGCCTTGCTCAAAGCGCTGAGTCGGATCGTCGCTTACGCCACTGGATGAAGCAAGTTCGCAAGCAAACTCGCGCTGGAGTTAATCCACCATCAGAATTGCATGATGTTGAGGCCCTTATTCATGAGATGCGTTTATTTAAAGACGCACATGAAATTGGCATCATGCGTGCTGCTGCTGCCATTTCTGCCCGTGCCCACATCCGCGCAATGCAAACCTGCAAACCCGGTATGCGTGAATACCAGCTCGAAGCAGAACTACTTCACGAGTTCCGCTATAGCGGCGCGCAAAGTGTGGCTTACAACAGCATCGTTGCTGGGGGTGCTAATTCCTGCATTCTTCACTACCGCGCTGGCTCTACCGAGTTACGTAGTGGTGAGCTTTGTTTGATTGATGCAGGATGCGAGCTCGATGGTTACGCATCTGATATCACTCGCACATTCCCTGTAAATGGTAAGTTTACCGGGCCGCAACGTGCCATATATGACATCACACTAGCAGCGCAAGAGGCGGCAATTGCGGTAACGAAATCTGGCAATACATTTATGCAGCCCCATGAAGCAGCGCTCAAGGTATTAACACAAGGCCTACTGGATGAAAAGCTGCTCAAGTTAACTGAATTTGGCTCACTAGCGAACGCTATTGAGGCTGGTGCTTATCGACGTTTTTATATGCACCGCACCTCACATTGGCTTGGCATGGATGTACATGATGTCGGCTCTTATCGCGAACCACTAGCTACAGAAAAAAATGCTTTGGATGAAAAACCATGGCGCGTATTAAAGCCTGGTATGGTCATCACGATTGAGCCTGGTCTTTATGTGCGGCCAGCAGAGGATGTAGATGAAGCGTTTTGGAATATTGGCATCCGGATTGAAGATGATGCTGTTATTAATGAATCTGGTTGTGAGTTGATTTCTCGTGGCGTACCAGTCAATGCTGATGAAATCGAAGCCCTGATGAAAAATAATTAATACGCACTCAAAAATGTCCACAGAGAACTATGATATTTTGATTCAAGGGGGTGGGCCAGTTGGCCTAGCCTGCCTAGCTTGGTGTTTACAAAAGTTTCCAAAAGTAAAAATACTTTTACTAGATCGCAATCCCATCAATGATGCTGATTTAGTAGCAGCTGACAGTAGAGGAATTGCGCTTTCTCACGGCAGCAAAATCTTACTTGATACGATTAATGCATGGCCGACGCAATGTGCTGATATTCACCGCGTACATGTTTCACAAGCGGGGCGGTTTGGTCGCGCACTCATGACCCGCGAAGAACTCAAGCAAGATGCTTTAGGCCATATCATCCGCTATCGTGATATACACCTCACGCTTCGTAAGGCATTGAGAGCCATTCAATTAGATCATCCCAACTTTAAATGGCATCACATTGATGCAAATACGCCATCTAATGAAATCAAAGCAAAGTGCATAGTGCATGCAGAAGGTGGTTTATTTAAAAAGCAAGATTGGGTTGAATCTGGTCGTGACTATCAACAGTCAGCCCTAGTTGGCTTAGTTGAGGTTAAAGATGCAACGCCCCATCAAGCTTGGGAGCGATTTACCTCCGAAGGCCCTTTAGCAATTTTACCAAGTCACTATGGTCCAAATATTCTCAATCTAGTTTGGTGCGGCTCCCCACAATCTTCTCAAGCGCGACTGCAATTGAGTGAGGTAGATTTTCTGAAAAGCCTACAAGCAGAATTTGGCTCACGTATTGGTCAGTTTCTAAAAATACAAGATCGTCGGATTTATGAATTAGGGCTAAATTACCGCAAAGAGATCGTCCATGGCAATGAGGTCTGGATTGGTAATGCCGCTCAAACATTGCACCCCGTTGCAGGACAAGGGCTCAATCTAGGCTTGCGAGATGCCTATCTTTTGGCTGAAAAGCTCAGCATGCTCTTTTCAAAGACAGAATGCGCAACAGCGGCAGATATTTTCCAAACGCTTGAAGAATACGCTTACAGCCGCAAAATAGATCGGCGCACCACCATCGGCCTCACGGATTTAATGGCAAGAGTTTTCACCTCAAACTTTTTACCAATCGTATTAGCTCGTGGTCTCGTTTTATCCACTCTCCAGTGGCTTCCCCCTGCTAAGACAGCCTTAGCTCGCCAAATGATGTTTGGGCGTCGTTAAGGGGCTTAAATCCGCCCCCAACACCCACAGTCCAGATTAATCTAGATTACGGTATTAAATCAATATATTTGCCTAATTTTTAGGCAAAATAGGCCCCAATTGTGCTAAAGTAAAAGGTTACGTCACCTATCCACGTCACAGAATGTCTCCCACGAGCCACATACCCCGCAAATGAAGATTGGCCCCCACCTTCTTGCCAATAAACTATTCGTTGCTCCGATGGCGGGAGTAACAGATCGCCCTTTTCGACAGCTTTGTAAAAAACTTGGTGCTGGATATGCGGTATCAGAAATGATTGCTTCCAATGCCCTACTTTGGAAGAGTGAAAAAACTCAACGTCGGGCCAATCATCAGGGTGAATTTAAACCCATCGCAGTCCAAATTGCGGGTGCTGACCCCACTATGATGGCAGCAGCGGCCAAGCTCAACGTAGCTCATGGCGCTCAAATCATCGATATCAATATGGGATGTCCAGCAAAAAAAGTATGTCATGTTGCTGCCGGGTCTGCGCTGTTACGTGATGAGCCTCTAGTCCAGAAAATATTAGAAGCTGTGGTGCAAGCCGTAGGCATAGGCTCTGACGCAGTGCCAGTTACGCTAAAGATTCGTACAGGCTGGGATCGCGAACATAAGAATGCTATGGCTATAGCGCAGTTGGCAGAAAAGATCGGCATCTCCATGCTCACTGTTCATGGTCGTACTAGGGCGGACCTATATCACGGTGAAGCGGAGTATGAAACTATTACCGCCGTCAAAAATAGTGTGGGTATTCCGGTGGTGGCTAATGGGGATATCACTACCCCCGAAAAAGCAGCATTTGTATTACAAGAAACCGGGGCAGATGCCATCATGATTGGCCGTGCGGCTCAAGGTCGACCTTGGATCTTTCGAGAGATGAACCACTACCTCCAAACTGGAGGTAAGCTTCCCACACCAGAAATCAGTGAGATTCAATCCATTATGAATACCCACCTGCTAGATCACTATGAATTCTATGGTGAATATATTGGCCTGCGGACCGCTCGCAAACATATTGGCTGGTACTGTAAGGGTTTGCGAGATTCGCATGCCTTTCGCCAAAGAATGAATACGGCCGATGATTGCAAAACCCAATTGCAAATGGTCAATGATTTTTTCGATGAAATGAAATCCCATTCTGACCGCCTGCTATTTTTAGAAGCAGCCTAACTTTTATCTTTAATTGATCCATGACAAATAAACACCCCATTACCGAATGTATTGAGACGCAATTACAGCGCTATCTAGATGATCTCAAAGGTACACCACCCTCCGATCTATACCAAATGGTCTTAGAGGTTGTTGAAAAACCGATGCTAGAGTTAGTCATGCAACACGCCAAACAAAATCAATCCTTAGCTGCGCAATATCTTGGTATTAATCGCAATACCCTACATAAAAAATTAGTGGGGCATCAGCTTTTAAAATAACGCTTCAGATTCACTTAAACCTAAATCTTGACCTCCTTACTATCGCTTTTTTACCTACCAAAACCTTATGATCCGTACAGCCCTCCTTTCCGTTTCCGATAAAAATGGCATTGTGCCTTTTGCAAAAGCACTTCATGAACAGGGGATTAAATTACTTTCTACGGGCGGTACTGCAAAACTCTTGGCTGAAAATAGCTTACCAGTAGTAGAAGTATCTTCATTAACTAAGTTCCCAGAAATGCTCGATGGTCGCGTAAAAACATTGCATCCCATGGTGCATGGCGGTTTACTTGCTCGCAGGGATTTTCCAGAACACATGGCGGCATTAAAAGAGCATGGTATAGATACCATCGATATGCTCGTGATTAACCTTTATCCTTTTAATGAAACGGTAGCCAAAGAAAATTGTTCGTTTGAGGACGCAGTTGAAAACATTGATATTGGTGGGCCAGCAATGCTTCGCGCTGCTGCTAAAAACCATCAAGATGTCACCGTACTGATTTCTCCTGAAGACTATGCGCCAGTATTGGCGGAGATGAAAGCTAACAACAACACGGTCTCATATAAAACTAATCTAGGTCTAGCTAAAAAAGTATTTGCTCATACTGCTCAGTACGATGGTGCAATTGCAAACTACTTAAGCTCATTGGGCAACGATTTAGATCACCAAGCGCGCTCACCTTTTCCAGAAACACTACACCTTGCTTTTGAAAAAGTACAAGAGATGCGGTATGGTGAGAACCCACATCAATCAGCTGCTTTCTACAAAGATATCTATCCCATTGAGGGTGCGCTTGCTAATTACAAACAGCTGCAAGGTAAAGAGTTGTCCTACAACAATATTGGCGATGCTGATGCCGCATGGGAATGTGTAAAAAGCTTTAGAGGTAATGCTGGGGGCGTAGCTGCTTGCGTGATCATAAAGCATGCCAATCCCTGCGGCGTAGCCGTTGGTGCCACAGCCCTTGAAGCCTATCAAAAAGCATTTAAAACGGATCCAAGCTCAGCCTTTGGTGGCATCATCGCACTCAATGTGCCATGTGATGGCGCTGCGGCAGAGGCTATTTCTAAACAGTTCGTGGAAGTACTGATTGCCCCAAGCTTTAGTGATCAAGCAAAAGCGATCTTTGCTGGCAAGCAAAATGTTCGATTGCTAGAGATTGCGCTAGGTACCGCTTTTAATAATTTCGATTTTAAACGCGTGGGTGGCGGTTTGTTAGTTCAATCACCAGATGCTAAGAACGTTCTAGAAAATGAAATGCGTGTAGTTAGCAAACGTCTACCGACTCCAAGCGAAATGCATGACATGATGTTTGCTTGGCGCGTTGCCAAATTCGTGAAATCTAATGCCATCGTGTATTGCGCTAATGGGATGACACTCGGTATTGGTGCCGGCCAAATGAGCCGCGTAGACTCTGCGCGCATGGCAAGCATTAAGGCCGAGAATGCTGGTTTAAGCCTTAAAGGTTCTGCGGTAGCGAGTGATGCTTTCTTCCCATTCCGTGATGGTCTAGATGTAGTCGTCAATGGCGGGGCAAGCTGCGCCATTCAACCAGGTGGAAGTATGCGTGATGATGAAATCATTGCAGCGGCTAATGAGCATCAGATTGCGATGATCTTTACTGGCATCCGTCATTTCCGCCATTAATTTACTTACAAAGCAGAAAATACCATCCCCATGCGCTGGATAGGAATCGACCCAGGTCTCAGAACAACGGGTTTTGGTGTGATTGATGTTGATGGGCAAAAACTGACTTATGTTGCCTCTGGGACAATTGAAAGCGGTGATCCGGCTAAGGGCCTGCCAGAACGCTTGGGCACCCTCTACGCTGGTGTAAAAGAAGTCTTAGAGACCTATCTTCCCGAGGCAGCGGCGATTGAAGAAGTTTTTCTCAATGTCAATCCTCGATCTACCCTAATGCTTGGACAAGCTAGAGGGGCAGTCATTGCAGCGCTAGTTTCTGAAAATCTTTCGGTTGCCGAGTACAGTGCGCTTCGAGTAAAGCAATCGATTGTGGGGACAGGTCGAGCTACTAAGCCCCAAGTACAAGAAATGGTAAAGCGCTTACTTCGCTTGAGTCGCGCTCCCGGAACGGATGCGGCAGATGCTTTAGGGGTGGCTATTTGCGCTGCACACCATGCCCAAGTTCCGAAGGTAACGACTACAGTACTAGCATCTAAAAAGCGGAGTAGGTCGCTTTCATAAGCAACCCTCAATAACAATACAAACAGGTTAAGATCTTTATATGATTGGTCGCATTCAAGGAACTTTAGTTTCCATTCATCCTCCCAGACTATTGGTTGATTGCCAAGGGGTAGGCTATGAGATTGACGTTCCCATGAGCACTCTTTACCAGCTGCCAGAAATAAATCACCATATCACTTTGCTTACCCATTTTCAGGTTCGTGAAGATGCTCAGCAACTCTTCGGTTTTGCTACTGAGACTGAACGCGAAGCATTTAGACAGCTCATCAAGATTAGTGGTGTTGGTTCCCGTACAGCCCTCGCAGTACTCTCAGGCATGAGTGTGCCTGAATTAGCGCAAGCGATAACCATGCAAGAAGCAGGGCGACTTACCAAAGTTCCCGGTATCGGCAAAAAGACTGCTGAACGACTTTGTCTAGAACTCAAAGGCAAGTTGGCGCCAGACCTAGGGATTATTGCCGGCAAGACAAATGTCATTGAAGCGACTAGCGAAGTTCTGCAGGCACTTTTAGCTCTTGGCTATTCAGAAAAAGAAGCTCTACTAGCGCTTCAGCAAATCCCCCCTGACTGCAATGTATCTGATGGTATTCGAAGCGGTTTGAAGTATTTATCTAAGGCTTAAGAGAAGCACTACACTTGCAGCATGGCAATACATACTGAAGATCTGAGCTCTATACCTGAAGATTTACCGGAGGGTGATTCTGCCCGCATTGTGAGTGGGGCAGCAGGCAATGCTGAGGCTGTTTTTGAAAGGGCTTTGCGCCCCAAGCAGCTCGATGAGTATGTAGGTCAAACCAAGGCGCGCGCCCAGCTAGAGATTTTCATTAGCGCCACCAGAGCTCGCCAAGAAGCACTCGATCACGTTCTCTTATTTGGTCCTCCAGGTCTTGGTAAAACCACCCTAGCTCACATTATTGCCAGGGAGCTAGGTGTCAACCTTCGCCAAACGAGCGGCCCCGTATTGGATAGACCTGGTGATCTTGCCGCTATCCTGACTAACCTAGAAACCAATGACGTTCTGTTTATTGATGAGATCCATCGCTTATCGCCTGTAGTCGAGGAGATTTTGTATCCAGCACTAGAAGATTACAGTTTGGATATCATGATTGGCGAGGGCCCAGCCGCCCGCAGCGTCAAGATTGATTTGAAGCCATTTACCTTGATTGGCGCCACAACGCGCGCTGGTATGCTTACCAACCCCCTGCGTGATCGCTTTGGTATTGTTGCCAGACTGGAGTTCTACAGCACGCAAGAGCTCACCCAAATTATCAATCGATCTGCAAATTTACTCAAAGCAGCCATTGACCCAGAAGGCTCTGTAGAAATCGCCAAACGCGCCCGCGGCACTCCTCGTATCGCCAATCGCTTGCTTCGTCGTGTACGTGACTATGCAGAAGTAAAGGGCACTGGCACTATCACCAAAGCGATGGCTGATGCCGCATTAAAAATGCTTGATGTTGACCCTAGCGGTTTTGATGTCATGGATAGAAAACTACTCGAAGCCATCTTGCACAAGTTCGATGGTGGCCCAGTAGGCATTGATAACTTAGCAGCTGCAATTGGTGAAGAGCGTGACACCATAGAAGATGTTCTTGAGCCCTACCTCATTCAGCAAGGCTATTTACAAAGAACCTCGCGAGGCAGAGTGGCAACAAAACAGGCTTATGAGCATTTTGGGCTGATACCACCCAGTGGCTCAGCTAACCGAGAATTGTAAGCGCCTAGCTTAAGATCACTTTCGCAAACTTACGTTTGCCAACCTGCACTACATATAAACCTGCCTCTACTTTTAATTGCTTATTGATAATAGTTGTGCCATCAATCTTCACACCATTTTGCTCAATATTGCGATTGGCTTCTGAAGTAGTAGGCGCAAGGCCAGCAGCCTTGAGAAGATTGGCTATTCCCATGGGGGCGCCTTCTAGCGTGATTTCTGGAATATCGTCAGGCACGCCGCCTTTAGCGCGGTGATTAAAGTCTTCAAGCGCTTTTTCTGCAGCAGCTTGTGAATGAAAGCGCGCAACGATTTCTTGACCGAGTAATACTTTGCAATCACGTGGGTTGCGTCCGCTAGCAACCTCTTGCTTCATTAAATCAATTTCAGACATTGGCCGGAAAGACAACAATGTTAAATAGTCCCACATTAAATCATCAGAGATGCTCATGAGTTTGCCAAACATCTCATTAGCGGGTTCACTGATGCCAATGTAATTGCTTTTGGACTTACTCATCTTGTCAACACCATCTAGCCCTACTAATAATGGCATCGTCAAAATACATTGAGGCTCTTGACCATATTCACGCTGGAGTTCACGTCCAACTAAAAGATTAAATTTTTGATCCGTGCCACCAAGTTCTAAGTCACTCTTTAGTACAACCGAGTCATAGCCTTGCATCAGGGGGTACAAAAACTCATGAACTGAGATCGGCACCCCACTACGGTAGCGCTTCGTAAAATCATCACGCTCGAGCATCTGCGCAACGGTATATTTGGCGGCCAACTCAATCATGCCTCTTGCACCCAAGGGATCGCACCACTCACTGTTGTAACGTACTTCTGTTTTAGAGGGGTCAAGCACCATACTCGCTTGGCGATAGTAAGTGTGTGCGTTGACAGCAATTTCTTCTGCGGTTAATGGTGGACGAGTTTGGTTGCGCCCTGATGGATCACCAATCATGCTCGTGAAATCACCAATTAAGAAAATGACTGTATGGTCCAAATCTTGTAACTGACGCAGTTTATTTAAAACCACCGTATGGCCCAAATGAATATCTGGCGCAGTAGGGTCTAAACCCAATTTAATACGCAATGGAACTTTAGTGGCTAGGCTTCTGGCAAGTTTTTGGATCCAATCGGCCTCTACCAATAGTTCATCACAGCCCCGCTTGGTGACCTCTAGTGCTGCAAAAACTTCGGGAGTGAGTGGATATTTTTGGTCTGGCTTAGCCGTCATACTGTTTGAAGTTACTTAGTCGGTTAAATTAGTGTTTAGATTGCTAAAGCATAATTGTCGCATTCCTGAGAACAGAACCAAGATACCGTATGAAACAGCCCTATTCTCTTTATATTGGCTTAATGTCTGGCACCAGCCTAGATGGGATTGATGCCGTCTTAGCAAAGATAGGCCCTAATGGGGAAACAAGCCTTGAGGAGGCAGTCAGCGCCCCTTTCTCAATCGCGTTGCGTAAATCCCTATTTGAGCTGCAAACCCCTGGTCCTAATGAAATTCATCGAGAAAACCAAGCGGCAAATGCTTTAGCGCTAGCTTATGCCGAAATCGTCCGGCAATTGCTGGTAAAAGCTGGACTTGTACCCTCAGGCATCACTGCCATTGGAGCTCATGGACAAACTATCCGCCATCAAGCAAATCTTGCCGATGATCTGGCATATACCCATCAAACGCTTAATGCTGCCCTCTTAGCAGAAAGGACGGGGATTGACGTGATTGCCGACTTTCGAAGTCGTGATATGGCCGCAGGGGGGCATGGAGCGCCCTTAGTCCCAGTCTTTCATGCGCAGCAATTTTCTTCAGGACAAAATACAGCAGTTCTCAATATTGGCGGTATTGCCAACCTTACCATTTTGCCCACCAATGGCGCAGTCACTGGCTTTGATTGCGGTCCAGGCAATATGCTGATGGATGCCTGGATTGGAGAGCATCAGGGGTGTGCATTTGATGAAAATGGCCGCTGGGCATTACAAGGTAAAGTGAACGAGGCACTACTGACAAAAATGTTAGCAGACCCCTACTTTGCAAAAACCCCACCAAAAAGTACTGGCCGAGATGACTTTCATCTCCATTGGCTGCAAGAAAAAATTGGCAATGAAAATATTCATGCTCAGGATGTGCAAGCCAGCTTGCTACATTTAACTGCCCACTGCGCCCTAGAAGCTCTGGTGCGCCACGCCCCGCAAACCCAGAAGCTGATTATCTGTGGCGGTGGTGCGCATAACATTGCTCTGATGAATGTATTTAAAACGTATGTCAAGAATTTCTTCAATACTCCTTTTGAAATCGTGACAAGTGATACGCTCAGAATTGACCCACAATTGGTAGAGGGTTTAGCGTTTGCTTGGCTGGCATGGGCTTACAAAACAAAACGGCCAGCAAATCTGCCGGCCGTTACAGGCGCCAAAGGTCCTAGAATTCTGGGTGCTTGTTATCCCGCTTAATTAGGCAGAGAAGGAAGAGCCGCAGCCGCAAGTAGTTTGGGCATTTGGATTCTTAATCACAAACTGTGAGCCATTGATATCTTCTTTGTAGTCAATCTCAGCTCCAACTAAATACTGGAAGCTCATTGAGTCCACCAACAAAGTAACACCATTCTTTTCAAAGAGCGTGTCGTCCTCGTTCACAGCGTCATCAAAGGTGAAACCATACTGAAAACCTGAACAACCACCACCTTGAACAAATACACGCAGTTTTAACTCTGGATTGCCTTCTTCAGCAATCAAGTCGGCCACTTTTGCAGCAGCGCTATCTGTAAACACCAGTGGTGTTGGTGGTTCAGCTAAATCTTGGGGCGCTTGAACTGTTTCTTGCGTAGCTAATTGGGTCATGGTTTACTCCTAAATCAAAAGACGATGATCTATTTTATGCTTTTAATGCTTGGCTTGCACAAGGGTCTTTATTTGCTCTTATCCCTTCTTAAGGCGATAACGCAATCTGCGTAAGCCCCATCGTCTCAGGCAGGCCAAACATCAGGTTTAGACACTGCACGCCCTGCCCTGATGCCCCCTTCACTAGGTTGTCTTCAACCACCAAAATCACCAAAGTATCCCCATTTCCGGGGCGATGAATAGCTATTCGCAGCTTATTGCTCCCCCTGACAGAGCGGGTTTCTGGATGGCTAGCTGCTGGCATCACATCAACAAATGGCTCATCTTTGTAGTAATCCTCATAGAGCTTTTGATAATCAACTCCTTTGCCGGCTTCAGTTAAACGCACATACAAAGTCGAATGAATACCTCTAACCATAGGCGTTAAATGTGGCACAAAGGTCAAACCAATTTGATCGTGACCTGCAATGGCTTTTAAACCTTGGACGATTTCAGGGAGGTGCCGATGGCCTTTAACGCCATATGCCTTAAAGTTATCACTCGATTCAGAATGCAAAGTACCGATCTCTGCCTTACGCCCAGCGCCAGATGTTCCCGACTTTGAATCCGAAATAATATGCGTGCCATCAATCAACTGCTTGCCACCAGTTAATTTTGGTGACAACAAAGGCGCAAGACCTAATTGCACAGAGGTAGGATAACAACCTGCCAATCCCACCACGCGTGCTGTTTTAATCGCCTCACGATTAATTTCTGGCAAACCATACACTGCTTGCTCCAAAATTTCTGGGCAGCTATGTTCCATGCCATACCACTTGGCAAATTCTTTGACATCTTGCAAACGGAAATCAGCAGCAAGATCTAAAATCTTCACATTATTTGCGAGTAATTCTTTTGCTTGTGACATGGCAACACCATGTGGTGTCGCAAAGAACACTGCATCGCATTCATTTAGCTTGGCTTGCTCTGGAGTAGTAAATTTCAGGTCAATGTGGCCACGCAAAGATGGAAACATCTCAGCTACTGGTATGCCGGCTTCTGTGCGAGAAGTGATTGCTTGGATTTTAACCTCAGGATGCTGCGCCAATATTCGCAACAATTCCACCCCGGTATATCCAGTTCCACCAACGATCCCAACCTTAATCATCTGATTCTCCCAATTTCTGAAAATTGCTTATTCTAAGAATCTTAATACTGGATTCTTACAATTGCATTCATTGTAGAAACAAAAAGGGCCGCTTGCGCGACCCTTTCGATAAAACTTGAGCGACTGAAAGAAATTAGCGCTTGCTGAACTGCTTACGACGACGCGCGCCGTGCAGACCAACCTTCTTACGCTCAACTTCACGTGCATCACGAGTAACCAAGCCTGCTTTAGACAAAGCGGGTTTCAAAGTAATGTCGTAATCCATTAATGCCCGTGTAACGCCGTGACGAACTGCACCAGCTTGGCCAGTTTCACCGCCACCAGTCACGTTTACTTTGATATCAAAGGTAGTGAGGTGGGCTGTGAGAGCCAAAGGTTGACGAGCGATCATGCGGGATGTTTCACGAGCAAAGTAGGCATCGATCGGCTTACCATTAACAGTAATTTCGCCTTTGCCAGATTTAATGAATACACGAGCAATAGAGCTCTTGCGACGACCAGTACCGTAGTTCCAATTTCCGTAATTAATAGCCATTTGGTTTCCTTAAATCTCTAACGCTTTTGGCTGTTGAGCCGCATGCGGATGATTGGCGTCGCCGTAAACTTTCAATTTCTTGATCATGGCATAGCCTAGTGGGCCTTTTGGCAACATACCCTTCACAGCCTTTTCCAAAGCGCGACCTGGGAAACGATCTTGCATCTTGTCAAAATTTGTCGAGCTAATACCGCCTGGGTATCCGCTGTGACGGTAATAAATTTTGTTCAAGCCTTTAGTGCCAGTGACACGCAGCTTAGCTGAGTTGATGACAACAATAAAGTCGCCTGTATCAACGTGTGGCGTGAATTCGGGTTTGTGCTTGCCGCGTAGACGGTGTGCCACTTCACTGGCGACACGACCGAGGACTTTGTCCGTAGCGTCAATCACGAACCATTCATGCACTACCTCATGGGATTTTGCAGAAAAAGTTTTCATGATTTCTCAAATTGTTATAGTCAAAAAAATACTCCAATCAAACTACGTCCACCTTGGCCCTGCTTATATTTGCAAGCTCGCAGATTGTGCAATCGAACTGGTAAAACAATTACTGCTGACTAGTTCAGTAATTCAGTAAAGCCTTGAATTATATCCTAAAAAAAACCCAGGAACGAGTCCTGGGTTGGAATCCACCTATGTTTTAAGTGGAGGAGACACTGGGAGGTAAATCAAGGTCTTCTATAAGACTGACTACCAATAGGGTTATTCTACACACAAAATATGGTGCAATGCAAGAAAATTGACCAAAATCAAGTTATTGATGTTTTTTAACCAAAGCAAACTGCCTTATAAATTGATAAACTATTGATATTATTGGTAATTTATTAAATTAGAGGTGATGAAGATGGAATGTCGAGTTTCATGGTTGGGCACTGATGGGATGGCTTTTTCCGCAGAAACTGGGAGTGGTCACCTCATAAACATGGATGGTGCCCCAGAGGCAGGTGGCAGAAACTTAGCCCCAAGGCCAATGGAACTCCTTTTGGCCGGTGCTGGAGGTTGCTCGGCCTTTGATGTGGTTTTAATCCTACAAAGGTCTAGGCAGGCTATTAGTGGCTGCAATGTCACTCTCCAGGCAGAAAGGGCTAATGAGGACCCTAAGGTATTTACTAAGATCCATTTACATTTTCAGGTCAAGGGGAAAGACCTTGATCAAGCTAAAGTAGATCGTGCCGTAAAGCTGTCCCATGAAAAATACTGCTCAGCCACCAACATGCTCGCAAAAACTGCAGAGCTGACCTACAGCATTGAAGTGATTGCAGAATAAGTGCAGAGTCAATCGATAAGCCGGATTCTGTCGCCCAGATTTGCATCTAGGGGCAATCATTCCTCTAGGCCGGCAGTTACCTGACGGCTCAAGCTCCCTACCCGCAGACTCAGCGGGTCGCCTCATCGTCTGCTTACTTGGGATTGCTCCAGGTGGAGGTTACCGCGTTTCACCGTAACTAAATACGCTCGTCTCTGTGGCCCTATTCCTCACGTTGCCGTGGATGGCCGTTAGCCATCACCCTACCCTATGGAGTCCGGACTTTCCTCCCCCTCAATAAAGAGGCGGCGATTGCCCAATTGACTCTGCGAACCAAGTCTAACGCAGTCGCAGAAATTTGGCTTGAAAAAAGGGTTTTAAGACTGTAATAGGGAGTTAGTCAAGAGACCAAGCAATCGTCTGACCGGCACGTAGCGGCACAATTGTGGAATCACCTAAAGGCAACTCCATCGGAATCTTTTGAGGGCGCTTTACTAATGTAATTTTTTTAGAATTACGTGGCAAGGAATAAAAATCAGGCCCAAAGAAACTCGCAAAACCCTCTAATTTATCCAACTTACCCACACTCTCAAATGCCTCAGCATATAAACCCAAGGCATTAAACGCGCTATAACATCCAGCACACCCACACGCAGTTTCTTTAGCGCCCTTGGAGTGAGGCGCACTATCGGTACCCAAGAAGAAACGGGGATTGCCACTACTAGCTACCTCTAGCAAAGCCACTCGATGCTTTTCACGCTTGAGTACTGGCAAACAATAATGATGTGGACGAATACCCCCAGCAAAAATGGCATTGCGATTCATCAGCAAATGTTGTGGGGTTATGGTTGCTGCTAAAGTATTTTTTCCACCAGTAGCAGCATCACGAACATAGTGAGCAGCTTGTAAGGTAGTAATGTGTTCAAACACCACCTTCAGTTCTGGAAAATATTTACGAAGCGGCTCAAGAACTTGATCAATAAAAACAGCTTCACGGTCAAAAATATCTACTTCAGGATGTGTGACTTCACCATGTACTAAAAGCGGCATACCTACCGCTTGCATTGCTTCTAAGACGGCATAGCAATGTTTGATATCACTTACACCAGAGTCACTATTGGTAGTTGCGCCTGCTGGGTATAGCTTAAATGCGGCAATACCAGCGGCCTTAGCTTTACTTACCTCTTGGACACAAGTATTGTCAGTCAAATATAAAGTCATTAAAGGCGTGAAGTGATCTACACCAAGGGCGCTCAATTGCGCCTGAATACGGGCGTGATACGCAGTAGCCAAATCCACTGTAGTAATCGGGGGATTTAAATTGGGCATGATGATGGCACGGGCAAACTGACGCGCTGTATCTCTTAAAACATCCTTCATTATTTCGCCATCCCGAATATGCAGATGCCAGTCATCTGGCTCAATCAATTGAATTTGGGTAGGGCTAGTAGGCATAGATTTTTTAATCAGTATTAACAGTACGCATTATTTAAGCAAGATGATACGAAAATCATTCACATTTGTCAGTGTAGGACCAGTTTCCACTAATCCGCCTAATTGCGCAAAGAATCCATAGCAATCATGAGCGGCTAGGAAGTTAGTAGGACTCAAACCCATGGCATTTACTATTTGCCGAGATTGAGGTGTAAACCAGGCACCTGCATTCTTTTCGCTTCCATCAATACCATCCGTATCAGCGGCTAAGGCAGATAAATGGACCATGTTTTCTGTCGCTAAAAATAAAGCGAGTAGATATTCACTACAGCGTCCACCATGACCATCAATCCCCAAGGGTAAAGTAACCGTGCACTCTCCACCAGAAATCAAGGCGAGTGGTTTACCGATCTGCCCCCTTTGTTCATACTCTAGGGATAGCGCTGCCTGCTCAACCCCTACTGCTTGTGCCTCACCGGTGATAGTATCGCCCAAAATAATCGGGTCATAGCCTTGGCTACGAACATACTCTGCCGCGGCCTCAAGACTTTTATAGGCAGTAGCAATGACATGGTTGTTAACTTGAGCCTGAACTAGATCAGATTCTTTTAAAGTTTCTGGGATGTTTCCCGCTACTCCTTGATTAAGATGATTTAATACTGCTGCTGGAATAGATTCTTGGCCTAAACGGTACTTTGACAAAATATCGACAGCATCTTGATAGGTAGAGTAATCTGCCGCGCAAGGACCGCTAGCAATATCGGCTGGTAAATCGCCCGTAACATCAGAGATGAGCAAGGCCTCAACCCGCGCACCACATGCAATAGCCACCCTAGCTAAATTACCACCCAAGATTGCTGATAAATGCTTGCGTACCACATTCATTTCTTCAATTGGGGCGCCACTTCGTAAAAGTGCCTCTGTCGTTTGACGCATATCTTCGATACTGATATTGGCCTGTGGCAAAGTGAGCAAACTCGAACCGCCTCCAGAAATTAGGGCAATTAACACGTCACCTGGCTCAAGCTCATGAATGCGCTCAAAAATCATTTTGGCCCCATTCATACCTGCTTGATCTGGTACAGGGTGTCCCGCCTCAATAATTTGTATATGACTCGTTGGAGAATGGTGGCCATAGCGAGTGAGAACCACGCCATCTAATTTGACGTGTGGCCAATGTACTTTGGCATATCCCTCTAAAGCATTAGCCATAGATGCGCTCGCCTTACCTGCACCCACCACTAAACATTTCCCCACTGGCTCATGTCCTGCACGAAAGATTTTAGCGAGATGCTCTGGGACTATTTTTTGAGGATCGGCAACCGCCACTGCTGCAGCAAAAGCACTTTTCAGAATATTTTCTTGCTTACTCATTAAGCTATTTTAATCAAGTGCAGCACGTTCTTGCATTTGCCACATTTCTGCATAACGACCATTAATCGCCAATAGCTCAAGGTGCGTACCGCGCTCTACTATCTGTCCATGGTCCATGACCAAAATCTGGTCGGCATGAATAATAGTAGAAAGGCGATGAGCAATAATTAGGGTTGTGCGATTTTTTGCTAGGCAGAGCAGCTCTTCCTGAAATGCGCGCTCTGTTTTAGAGTCAAGAGCTGAAGTGGCTTCATCAAAAATCAGCATGGCAGGCTTCTTGAGCAATGTTCGCGCAATGGCAACCCTTTGCTTTTCACCACCAGATAACTTTAAGCCACGCTCACCTACTTGCGTCTCATAACCTTCAGGAAGATGACGAATAAATCGATCAATTTGAGCGGCACGGGCAGCCTCATGAACCTCTTTGATAGAGGCATTAGGATCACCATAGGCAATGTTATAGCCAATAGTGTCATTAAATAACACTGTATCTTGAGGAACAATGCCTATCGCTTTGCGCAAACTAGCCTGCGTTACGTCTTGAATGTTTTGCCCATCAATCAAGATCTTTCCCAACTGGACATCGTAAAAACGGAACAGCAACCGAGCTAACGTGCTTTTACCAGCACCACTTTGTCCCACCACAGCAGTAATGGTTCCAGCGGGAATATTAAAACTGACATCTTTTAGTATTTCACGCTTAGCATCGTAATGGAATGAAACCTGTTCAAAACGCACATCTGGGCCATGGCCCTGGTTATCTATCTGCAATGCCTGAGCGGTGGGAGAGTCGGCGATTTCTTTATCGGTATTAAGCAGAGCAAACATTCGATCCATGTCGGTTAAAGACTGCTTAATCTCCCGATAAATCACCCCCAGAAAATTGAGGGGGATATAAAGCTGAATCATCAAGGTATTGACCAAGACTAGGTCACCTAGAGTCATAGTTCCGTCTACAACGCCGAGAGTAGCGCGCCATAAGATCAATACCAGACCGATGGCAATGATAGTTTGCTGCCCTAGATTAAGTAAAGCTAAGGATTTTTGTGATTTCACTGCAGCCACTTGATAGCGCGCAAGATTCTCATCATAGCGTCCAGCCTCAAAAGCCTCATTGCTAAAATACTTGACGGTCTCGAAATTTAATAAGGAATCAATTGCCTTTTGATTCGCTTTTGAATCCATGTCGTTCATAGTGCGACGAAAGTGGGTGCGCCACTCAGTCACAATAACTGTAAAACCAATATATAAAACTAAGGCGGCAAAAGTAATAGCTGCAAACCAAATATCGTATGAATAAGCCAAGTATCCCAGTACCAAGCAAAACTCAATTAAAGTGGGTAGGATGCTGTAGAGCGAATAAGAAATTAAAGACTGGATACCGCGAGTACCCCTCTCAATGTCTCTGCTCACTCCACCAGTTTGCCTGGCTAGATGAAAGCTAAGCGCAAGAGAATGCAAATGTTCAAAAACCTGCAAGGCAACCTTACGTACTGCATTTTGGGTAACGCGTGCAAATAAGGATTCTCGTAATTCGGTAAAAAGAGATGCAGAAATTCTTAATAAACCGTAGGCAAGAATTAAACTAGCTGGCACAGCGAGTAAAGCTTGGGGAGAATTAACTTTAATATTTAAGGTATCAATCAACTCTTTCATCAAGATTGGTATACCTAGATTGGCAACTTTTGCCGCAACTAAACAACTTAGCGCTATTGCAACCCTAAATTTATATTCGAGCAGATAAGGCAGTAAATCACGAATGACTTTCCAGTCATTACTCTGCGAGTGTTTTGAATCTGCTCCTTGATGGTGGTGCCCCGATGAATGCCTCATCGTTCTATCTTAGTCACTTATCTAGTGCTACGCACAAAACAATTGCAAAATAGCCTGGCCGTTGCTTGGAGAAAAACATTTCTCGGCTGCTTGGGCATAAGGTAGCCATTGATAGGCAACATGCTCTCTTGGGGCCAATATAATTGAGGTTTCATTGGGGACCTCTAAAGAAAACCAGTGTTCAACATTCTTGAGCACTCCAAGAGCATAACGGTGGCGCCACTCCGGATAAATTGGGTATTCTATTTGATGGTGCATGTTTCTCAAGGCGCTAGCTGGCAAAGATGAAACTAAAATACCCGTCTCTTCCAATACTTCACGGGCAGCAGCAATCACCAACTCTTCATCGAGCGCATCAAGACTACCGGTGACAGATTGCCAAAAACCGGCTTTATCTGCCCTCTCTATCAGCAAGATATCCCCATTTGATTTGTAGATTATTACTAAAACAGAAATCGGGATTTTCAAGATACTTTTTAAGTGCTGACCTAAATTAAGCAGCAGAGGCCGCTTGGCGCAAACGAATATGTAACTCTTTTAACTGACGCTCATCTACTGGGCTAGGCGCTTGAGTTAACAAGCACTGAGCACGTTGTGTTTTAGGGAAGGCAATCACATCGCGAATCGATTCAGCCCCAGTCATCATCGTGACAATGCGGTCCAAACCAAAGGCAATCCCACCATGTGGAGGAGCCCCATACTGTAGAGCATCTAATAAGAAACCAAACTTCGCTTGAGCCTCTTTTGCATCAATTTTCAACGCACGGAATACTTGACTTTGGATAGCCTCCTGATGAATACGCACCGAACCGCCTCCGATCTCACTACCATTGAGCACCATGTCATAGGCCTTTGCCAAGCATTTGCCTGGATCAGACTGTAGATACTGCATATGCTCGTCTTTAGGGCTCGTAAAGGGATGATGGCAAGCAACCCAACGCGCTTCTGCCTCGTCGTAATCAAACATGGGGAAATCTACTACCCACAGTGGTTTCCAGCCTTCAGTAAAGAGACCATGCTCTTTACCCCATGCAGAGTGCCCAATCTTCAAGCGCAAATTGCCCATTGCATCATTGGCTATTTTTTCTTTATCAGCGCCAAAGAAAATAATATCGCCATCTTTAGCGCCAGTACGTTTTAAGATGCCCTCAACAGCAGCATCATGCAAGTTCTTTACGATGGGTGACTGTAGGCCATTGCGACCTTGCGCAACAGAATTCACCTTAATCCATGCCAGGCCTTTGGCGCCATAGATGCCAACAAAATGGGTGTAATCCTCAATTTCACTACGGCTAATCTGGGCGCCACCAGGTACACATAAACCGACTACGCGACCACCATCTTGGGTTGCTGCACCAGAAAATACTTTGAAATCCACATCCTTCATTAAGTCGGTGAGCTCGGTAAATTCGAAGTTCACTCGAAGATCAGGCTTATCTGAACCAAAGCGAGCCATCCCTTCGGAATAAGGCATCGTTGGAAATGGCTGTGGCAACTCTACATTCATAGTGGTCTTGAAAATATGACGAATCATATTTTCAAAGAGCTCACGAATCTCTATCTCATCTAGGAAGGCAGTTTCACAGTCAATTTGGGTAAATTCTGGTTGGCGATCTGCGCGTAAATCTTCATCACGAAAACACTTGGTAATTTGGTAATAACGATCAAATCCAGCCACCATTAATAGTTGCTTGAACAACTGGGGGGATTGTGGCAAAGCAAAGAATTGGCCGTCATGCACACGGGAAGGTACTAAATAATCGCGCGCACCTTCTGGGGTGCTCTTCGTGAGCATCGGTGTTTCAATATCGATAAAGCCTGCTGCATCTAAATACCGACGGCATTCCATCGCAACGTTGTAACGCAAACGCAGATTTTTCTGCATCTGCGGACGACGTAAGTCCAAGACACGATGAGTTAAGCGCGTAGTCTCAGATAAATTATCATCGTCCAATTGAAACGGAGGTGTAATGGAAGCATTAAGAATCACCATACTATGGCAGAGTACTTCTACTTTACCGCTCACGAGATCATTGTTCTCAGTGCCAGCAGGACGCGCACGCACCAAACCTTTAATCTGCACACAAAACTCATTACGCACTTGCTCAGCTAATGCAAACATTTCTGGGCGATCTGGATCACAAACCACTTGCACAAAACCTTGGTGATCGCGTAAGTCAATAAAAATCACGCCTCCATGGTCACGGCGGCGGTTAACCCATCCAGAAAGAGTCACTTCTGTACCAATCAGTAAATCCGTTACCTGACCGCAGGTATGGCTTCGCATCGACATAACTATTTCCTATGAATCAAAATGATGTGGTGACTGTAGAGCAGTCAAACCAGTTGGGCTTGTAGGGGGCACAGACCCCATAGAGACAATGTGTTTGAGCGCTTCTTCAACACTCATATCTAATTCAATTGTTTGAGCGCGTGGCACGATCATAAAAAAGCCAGAGGTTGGGTTTGGGGTGGTTGGTAAGAATACATTGACGTAATCTTCGCCCAATTTTGCCGTCACTTCCTTAGCGGGTATGCCCGTCTGAAATGCAATGACCCAAGAATCCGCATGAGGATAACGAATCAAGAGTGCTTTACTGAACGCTTGGCCACTCCCAGAAAATAAGGTGGATGAAACTTGTTGCACACTGGAATAGATAGATCGAACGATGGGAATGCGTCCCATCAGTCCATCCCACACCTTCATCCACCATTGTCCAGCATAGCTAATGGCTAGCAGGCCAGTAAGCATGATGACTAGCACCACAATCAAGATTCCGACCCCAGGTAATTCACGGAAATGCTGCAAATCTGCGCCAAACTGGCTTGGGAATACGGCAATAATGGCATGCATTACTGAGCCAAAAACACCATCGAGCAAACCTAGCCCCCACGCAATCACCCAGATAGTGATTGACATTGGAGCCCAAACCAGAATGCCAGCGATAAAGTATTTTTTCATGTGTTTATGTTGTGTCTAACGAGCTATTTTAGCGGTATAGACCCAGAACAGAGAAAGACTAATAAATGCCCAGCCCAATAATCAACATTCCTGCCAGAAAACCCCCTGCAAACAGTAATGCCCCTACTAAGAGCCGGTGAGTGCTTCTTTCCTCTTGCAAAAGAGCTTTTAAGACCTCCAGCTCCCGATTTTGCTCTTTTTTCTGGCCATAAGCTTGGCCATGAGCCAAGCTATCTGCTATTAGACGAGGTAAAGTCGGTATTATTTTTGCCCACGACGGTGCTTCAGCCTTAAGTCCATCAATTAGTCCACGCCATCCTAATTGCTGACTTATCCACTTTTCTAGAATTGGTTTGGCAGTTTTCCAAAGATCTAGATCCGGATCTAACTGACGAGCAAGCCCTTCAACATTTAATAATGTCTTTTGTAGCAAGGTGAGTTGAGGCTGAATCTCTACCTTAAAACGACGGGAGGTTTGGAATAGGCGCATTAAAACTAGACCCAAAGAAATTTCTTTAAGAGGACGATCAAAATAGGGCTCACATACCGAACGCACTGCACCCTCTAATTCTTCTACTCGAGTATTTGCAGGAACCCAACCAGATTCAATATGGAGCTGGGCAACCCGACGGTAATCTCGGTTAAAGAAAGCGAGAAAATTAAGGGCCAAATAATTTTTGTCTGTCTCGCTCAAGGCGCCAACAATTCCAAAATCAAGAGAGATGAAGCGGCCAAAAGTCTGTGGCTCAAGACTAATCATGATATTTCCTGGATGCATATCTGCATGGAAAAATCCGTACTCAAATACTTGTGTAAAAAATATTTCTACGCCATCTGCTGCCAGTTTTTTAAAATCTACCCCGGCTGCACGCAACTCTTCATAGCGCCCAATAGAGATGCCATACATCCTCTCCATCACAATGACATTGGTATGACATAGATCCCAATACATCTCTGGAATCATGAGTTTCTTGGAATCTACAAAATAGCGACGTAACTGACTAGCATTAGCCGCTTCTCGCATGAGATCTAATTCGTCATGCAAATAGGTATCGAACTCGGCAACGTTTTCACGGGGCTTTAAACGTCGACCATCTTCAGATAATTTTTCAATTATTTTGGCCAAGTCATACATTAAAGCAATGTCACCTTCAATCACTGGAAGGATGCCAGGTCGTAAAACTTTAATTGCTACTGCGCGCTGATCCCATTCAGGATGTTTTGCTGTAACCCGTAAAACACCAAAGTGGACCTGCGCTACAGATGCACTAGCTACAGGAGTGGCATCAAAGCTGATAAAGACATCTTCAATTGACTGCCCAAGGGCTTTTTCAATTAAACGGCGTGATTCCTCATTGGAAAAAGGGGGCACCCGATCTTGAAGCTTTGCCAACTCATTTGCAATATCTTCTGGCAAGAGATCGCGACGCGTAGAAAGGACCTGACCAAACTTGACGAAAATTGGTCCTAGCGCCTCTAAGGTCAAACGAATGCGATCCCCTCGAGGTAAATCAGAGTTAGGCGACATCCAACACAAAATAGATAGAAATCCCCTACGAAATCCTGGCTTTAAGTTATCGCGCAGCAAGGGCAAAAGACCATAGCGCCAAGCCGTAAAGAAAATAAAAAAGAGGCGAGTTAAACGACGCACGATCTAGTGAGCCTTTTGCTCTAGTAATTGGATGCGCTTTTCTAGGCGATCAACTGCATCACGTAATTCATTTAATTGAGTCTTACAAATCATAAAATCTCTTTTATTCAATAACACTTTCTTTTCTTCACTGACATACTCAACAATATTGCCAAGCAAATCATTTGCTGCAGATTTACTGGCCGATACAAATTTCTTACCCTGTCGCACTGCAAAGTGAGCTGGCGCATCCCCTACTAAGCGAGCTAAATCTTCTTCATACTCCCAGCGCACTTGTCCAGCAAGACGCCCTAATAATTGAGCTAACTCTGCATCACCTGTTATTTTGACCGCTTTAAAAGCTTGTTCGCGTAAATTACCAGAACTGCCAGCGAGCTCACTTAAAGCTTTTGTGGAAATGTCTAGAATTAAATCAGGTTCAGACAGCACTGACGATGCTTTTAATAGCCCGACTGAGCTTAACTCAAAACTAAGATCGCCAACTGGCAACTTCAACAAAATCGTCTTGCTCGCATGCCGAGCAAGCTCAGCCATTGCCCAAGGCTCACTCGAAAGGACATGATTGATGCCTCGACTAGCAGCGCTAGCTGCGACGGTATGGGGAGAAGTAGAAATGGTGCTCATGAGTGTAAAAAACCCGCACAAGTGCGGGTTTCCATTGGAAAGTACCTCAAGCTTAAACTAACTGTTGGATACCCGCTAGTACCCAACCCCCTGGACCCTCAACAGGCTTACTCAAATTCCAGATTTCTGAAAATGGATTAGCTGGGGCGCCTAGTTGCTCACCAATCATGCCGGTAAACTGCACGCTACAGTAATAAAGGTTATTAGCCGTTTCTATACCGATAAGCTGGGCATTAACAGAGATAACATCCGTTTGATTAACGCTTTCTACTCGCCCTGCTAAATCTTGTGAAATAGTTGCATACATTTCTGGGGTCGTAAATTCACGCAAAGCAGCTAAATCGCCTTGGTCCCACGATTTTTGAAGAGAAATAAAATACTGTTTAGCATTCTCCAAGAATGCATATTCATCAAACCCTGGTGGCAAAGTCGACTGAAAAGGCTCTGGCTCAGCACTTGGACCTCCAAAGGCATTAGCTGCTGGAGTAAATGCAGGCTCCTGTCTTGGCGTTTGATCAATTCCAGTGCGTTGCATCCCTTGTGCCGGAACATTTCTGTTCTGACCAGCGCCCGATAAAGCAGGCAACAACCTTCTGATCACAAACATGATCGCAAAGCCAGCCAAAGCGGCAATTAATAATCCGGTAATCAAAGAGGATGCTCCTTCTCCCAATCCAAGATGGGATAAGAGATAACCAATGCCTAGACCGGCTGCTAAACCACCGAGGATCCCGCCCATTCCACCAAAGCGGCTAGGCGCTGCAGCTTGTGGTGCAGGAGTAGGGGCAGCTGGTTGAGCTTGCTGCGTTGGTTTTTGTACAGGTGCAGCCTGCTTTTGCATTGGCGCACTAGGTGCCTTACCAATGCTTTTGCCACCCCCTAAACGTGCGGCATTAACTTGACCCGCCATGGCAAATAACAAGCTGATACTTATTACTACTGCTTTGAAAAAATGTTTATTCATCAAATTGGTCTCCAATATACCTTCATCCCACTTCTCACTTACACGCTATTAGACTCCAAAAGTCTACTCTCTATCAGTATTTAATGCCAATGTGCAGAGCGACAATACCCCCACTCATTCTATGTGTATCTACCTCATCAAATCCCACTTCCAACATCATTTCTTTAAGGGTGTCGGCATCTGGATGCATTCTGATGGATTCTGCTAAATATTGATAGCTTTGAGCATCTTGGGCTATTTTCTCACCCAACCAAGGCAATACCTTAAACGAATATACATCGTAAATAGGTTGTAAAAAGGCATCTGGCTTAGAAAACTCCAATACCAACACTCGTCCACCTGGCTTTATGATCCGACGCATTTCACTAAGAGCAAGCTCCTTATGTGTCATATTGCGCAAGCCAAATGCCACCGTTACTACGTCGAAGTGGTTATTTGGGAAAGGTATTTTTTCTGCATCAAACTGTACGCAAGGGATAACTAAGCCCTGATCTAAAAGGCGATCTCGACCTACTCCCAACATAGAAGCATTGATGTCACTGAGCCACACTTGAGCATCAGGGTTTTGGCCCCAACCTGCCGAGTGCGCAAATGCGGCAGCTAAATCTCCAGTGCCTCCAGCGATATCTAGGACCCTTTGGCCAGGGCGCACTTGCGCTCGAGCAATCGTCACTTTTTTCCAAAGGCGATGTAGCCCAAAGGACATCAAGTCATTCATGACATCGTATTTACTCGCTACCGAATGAAATACTTCGGCAACCTTACCAGCCTTCTCGGCCTCATCGACACTTTGATAACCGAAATGGGTTTTGCTCATGAGCCTCTTCTTTGCTTAAGTAATGCGGATAGTGGATTTAGTGGCTAGCACAACCATGGCCACCAGCAACCTTCATTGGAGCATCCCGATCAAGGCCAGCCGCAATCAATCGATCTAAATGCGCTTGCCATAGCTGCTCTTGGTTTTCACATAAGTATTGTAAAAATTCCCAAGAGTACAAGCCAGAATCATGTCCATCAGAAAAGGAAGGTTTTAGGGCGTAATGGCCAACGGGTTCAATATTGGCAATCAGCACTTCTCGCTTGCCAGTTTGCAATGTCTCTTGCCCAGGGCCGTGACCCTGTACTTCAGCAGAGGGCGAGAGGACTCTTAAAAACTCAAACGGTAAACGATAGGATTTTCCATTCTCATAGCCCAACTCTAAAACTTTGGACTGTTGATGTACCACCACATTTGTAGGAATCATTAAACCAATACCCTTTCAATTCCACCTTGGTTAGCTTTGACAACATAATCTTGCATCCAATTTTCACCTAATATTTTTTGAGCCATTTCTACAACGATATAGTCAGCAGTAGTCCCACTATCAGCATCAAAGCGTGTGAGGCCTTGCAAGCAGGATGGGCAGCTAGTAAGCACTTTAATCTCTCCAGTAAAGTCACCTTTTCGTAATTCATTAGCACCTTTTTCCATTTCGATCTGCTTACGAAAGCGCACTTGAGTCGAAATGTCTGGGCGAGTCACCGCAAGTGTTCCCGATTCTCCACAGCAACGATCATTCTTTAAAATAGGTTTGCCATCTTCTTGTTTAACGAGCTCATTCACCGTTTTCATGGGGTCTTGCAATTTCATGGGGGAATGACAAGGGTCATGGTACATATATTTGACGCCAGCAACGCCAGAGAGTTTTAAGCCCTTCTCGAGCAGATACTCATGAATATCAATAATCCGGCAGCCAGGAAATATCTGGTCAAACTGATAACCTGCTAACTGGTCATAACAAGTACCACAAGAAACTACTACCGTCTTGATGTCCAAGTAATTTAAGGTATTGGCCACGCGATGAAAGAGCACCCGATTATCAGTAATCATCTTTTCTGCTTTATCAAAGTCACCATTACCGCGCTGTGGGTAGCCGCAACATAAGTATCCTGGAGGCAAGACTGTTTGTACTCCTACATTCCATAACATTGCTTGCGTTGCCAAGCCGACTTGGGAGAACAAGCGCTCTGATCCACAACCAGGAAAATAAAACACTGCTTCAGTATCCGCTGTGGTTGTTTTAGGATCGCGAATAATGGGAACATAGTTAGCATCCTCAATATCTAGCAAAGCACGGGCTGTTTTCTTAGGCAAATTACCCGGCATCTTCTTATTTACAAAGAAAATCACCTGTTCTTTAAGATTGGGTTTATTTACTGTTGCAGGCGGATGCGCAGTTTGTTTACGCGCTAGCTTGCGAAACACATCATTTCCAAAGCGCTGTAATTTATAACCCCAATCAATCATGACTTTACGAGTTATGTGAATGGTCTCAGGGCTAGTGGCATTTAAGAAAAACATAGAGGCAGCAGTGCCAGGATTAAAACGCTGTTGCCCCATCTTACGCAATAGGTTACGCATATTCATCGTCACATCACCAAAATCAATATTGACTGGGCATGGCGCTAAACACTTATGACAAACTGTGCAATGCGCTGCCACGTCGTCAAACATTTCCCAGTGACGAATCGACACTCCACGACGCGTTTGCTCTTCATAGAGAAATGCTTCAATTAGCAAAGATGTTGCCAAAATTTTGTCACGCGGACTATAGAGTAAATTTGCACGGGGGACATGGGTAGAGCAAACTGGTTTGCACTTACCGCAACGCAAGCAATCTTTGACACTATCAGCAATCGCACCAATATCACTTTGCTGCATGATGATGGATTCATGTCCCATCAATCCAAAGCTAGGTGTGTAAGCCATACTCAGATCAGCATGGGGCATGAGCTTGCCTTTATTAAAGCGGCCCTCTGGATCAACTCGATTTTTATAGCTACGGAAATCTTTTAACTCTTCCTCAGTCAAATATTCAAGCTTGGTAATTCCAATACCGTGCTCACCAGAAATCACGCCATCTAAGGAGCGCGCTAATTTCATAATTCTGGCTACAGCATGATGTGCATCTTGCAGCATTTCATAGTCATCAGAGTTCACTGGAATATTCGTATGAACATTTCCGTCCCCCGCATGCATATGTAAGGCCACAAACACGCGTTTACGTAAGATCTGTTTATGAATCGCCTCTAATTCAGTCAGAATAGCTTCAAAGGCTAGTCCTCCAAAGATAATTCGGAGTTCAGAGCGCACCTCATCTTTCCAGGATGCTCGCAAGCTGTAATTCTGGAGCTGAGGAAAATGGATATCCATCTGCGCTAACCAATCAGACCAGCGCGCCCGAACCTTGTCAATTAATTCAAGCGCTTGTTGAACCCGATCGCCCAATATCTCTGCTATCGGAATTTCGTAATCGTCTTCAGATTTACCTAAAGGTAGTGCGCCCTTCTTTAAAAACAATTCAAGACCAGTCAGCACTTGTAATTTATTTTTCAAAGAAAGTTCAATATTAATGCGCTCAATACCATCGGTATATTCGCCCATCCGCGGCAAGGGAATCACCACATCTTCATTAATCTTAAATGCGTTAGTGTGTCGAGCAATGGCAGCTGTGCGCGCGCGATCTAGCCAAAACTTCTTTCGCGCTTCAGCGCTTACTGCCACAAAGCCTTCGCCGACACGCAAGTTGGCCATACGAACTACTTCGCTAGTTGCAGCAGCTACTGCTGCTTCATCATCACCAGCAATGTCGCCAATCAGGACCATCTTAGGCAAACTATTGCGTTTGGATTTAGTTGAGTATCCAACCGCCCTTAGATAGCGATCATCTAGATGCTCAAGCCCAGCCAAAATAGGTCCGCCCTCTTTAGTCAAGCCATCGAGGTAAGCTTTAATTTCCACAATGCTCGGAATTGCTTCACGCGCCTGCCCAAAGAACTCTAGACAAACCGTGCGCATGTACTTAGGCATACGATGCAATATCCAAGTTGCGCTAGTAATTAAACCATCGCAACCCTCTTTTTGAACGCCTGGTAAGCCTGATAAAAACTTATCAGTCACATCCTTACCTAAACCCTCCTTACGAAAACGCTTGCCTTCTACGGAGAGAATTTCTTTTTTCAGAATACGTTCACCCGGTTCACTTGTGCCATCGGACCAAGTCAACTGGAATTGGACTGTTTTAGCAACATGAATTTTTCCTAGGTTATGGTCAAGACGCTCTATGTCCAGCCAATTACCTTCGGGATCAACCATGCGCCAGCTAGCTAGGTTATCCAGCGCTGTGCCCCAGAGAACTGCTTTCTTACCACCTGCGTTCATGGCAATATTGCCACCAATGCAACTCGCATCAGCAGAAGTGGGATCAACTGCAAACACTAAGCCAGCGCGCTCTGCTGCATCAGACACGCGCCGTGTTACGACACCTGCACCAGTAAAAATAGTAGGCACTTCATGGTCAACTCCAGGCAAGCGCTTACTCTTTACGCCATCTATTTGCTCGAGCTTCTCCGTATTAATCACTGCTGACATGGCATACAGCGGGATCGCGCCACCGGTGTAACCAGTGCCTCCTCCACGAGGAATGATGGTCAGCCCTAGCTCAACGCATGCCTTCACCAAACCTGGAATCTCTGATTCATAATCAGGCTTTATGACCACTAGTGGAAATTCCACGCGCCAATCGGTTGCATCGGTCACATGAGCAGCACGAGAAACTCCATCAAAGCAAATATTGTCTAAGGCAGTATGGCGCCCCAAATCTTTGCGGGCTCGCTTACGAATTTGCTCTACTTCCTTAAATCCATTTTCAAAACTCTCAACTGCTCGATGAGCAGCATTCAATAAAATTTCAACTTGCCCAGCAGAATCTCCACTAGAGCGTTTTTTAACTTCCCCCAAGCGATGCCATAAAGCATCGATCATCAATTGCCGTCGATTGGCATTATCCAAAAGATCATCTTGCAAAAAGGGGTTACGCTGGACAACCCAAATATCACCCAACACCTCAAATAACATGCGCGCAGAACGGCCCGTCCGACGGACACCACGCAAGTCATTAAGCACACGCCATGACTCCTCGCCCAATAGACGAATAACGATTTCACGATCGGAAAAGGAGGTGTAGTTGTAAGGAATTTCACGCAGACGGGGGGAGCCCGCCTCGGCGTCTAACAACTGATTCAAGGCTAATGGTGCATTCATAGCGTCATAATTGATAAATATGCATTTTAATTGAGGGATCTTGATATTGGCAGGAATCTGGAAAAGATGTTGGTCAAAGGGATAAACCCTTTCAAATCTAAGGGCTTAGAGCCCATCCGTGGTACGCTCATAAGATGGCAACGAACTATTTAAAGAAGATTTTATCGGCCCGAGTCTATGACGTAGCTCGAGAAACTGAGCTGCAGTTAGCCGCCGAACTCACTAAGCGCTTAGGAAATCAGGTCTTACTCAAAAGGGAGGATAACCAACCGGTTTTCTCCTTTAAATTGCGTGGCGCCTATAACAAAATGGCCCATTTATCCTCTGAAGCCTTAAAACGGGGGGTCATTGCAGCTTCCGCCGGCAACCATGCTCAGGGCGTAGCGCTTTCAGCAGCCAAAATGAAATGCAAAGCCGTCATCGTGATGCCCCTCACCACGCCTAGCCTCAAAATTGATGCCGTAAAAGCGCGTGGTGGGTCTTGGGTAGAGGTCATTTTGCACGGGGAGTCTTACAGTGATGCCTTTAAATACGCCGAGCTTTTAGAGAAAAAACGGGGATTGACCTTTGTTCACCCGTTTGATGATCCAGATGTCATTGCGGGTCAAGGCACCATCGCCCAAGAAATTTTTCAGCAATATCAAGAGCCCATTGATGCCATCTTTGTAGCCATTGGCGGTGGCGGTCTCATTGCCGGTATAGGAGAGTATGTCAAAGCGGTGAGCCCTAAAACCAAGGTGATCGGTGTGCAATCGGTTGATTCAGATGCTATGAGGAGATCGCTTGCAGCTAACAAACGCATCGAAATGAAAGACGTCGGACTATTTTCTGATGGGACGGCGGTCAAGTTAGTTGGTAAAGAGACCTTCCGGATTTGTAAACGCGTGGTGGATGACATCATTACTGTAGACACCGATGAGATCTGCGCCGCCATTAATGACGTCTTTACTGATACGCGCAGCATTCTTGAGCCAGCAGGCGCACTTGCCATTGCTGGCATGAAAAAATATGTAGATAAGCATCACCTCAAAAAGAAAATCTTGGTAGCCATCGCTTGTGGTGCCAATATGAATTTTAGCCGTTTACGTTTTGTCGCTGAACGCGCTGATGTTGGTGAATTTCGTGAGGCTGTCTTTGCCGTCACCATTCCCGAAGAGCGTGGCTCTTTTAAGCGCTTTTGTGAGTTGCTGGGTAAACGAAACGTCACAGAATTTAACTATCGTATCGCCGACCAAAGTGAAGCCCATATTTTTGTTGGTATCGGCACTCAGAAGGCCGCCGATAGTACAGCCATTGCAAAACATTTCAGCAAAGCAAAATTTGCCACTATTGATCTCACGCATGATGAATTAGCCAAGGCGCATCTGCGCCATATGGTTGGCGGCCGCTCTGCGCTTGCGAAAGATGAACTTTTATATCGCTTTGAATTCCCCGAGCGTCCAGGTGCCTTAATGAGGTTCTTGACCAGCATGGCCCCCAATTGGAATATTAGCTTATTCCATTACCGCAATCATGGCGCTGACTATGGCCGGATCTTGGTCGGTCTACAGGTCCCAAAAAATGAACAGAAGAAATTTCAGAGCTTTTTAGCAACCCTCGGTTATCCACATTGGAATGAAACCGATAACCCTGCTTATCGCTTGTTTCTTAAATGAGATGTAATTCGTAATGTCATATACCCTCACCGGAAAATTGGTTGTAGCAATTTCTTCGCGCGCCTTGTTCGATTTTGAAGAAGAGAATCGCATCTTCGAATCCACCGATGACAGCGCTTATATGAAGCTACAACTAGAGCGCCTCGGAATCGCAGCCCACACTGGGGTGGCATTTCCTCTGGTTAAAAAACTATTAGCGTTTAATCAAGAAGGTGAGCAGCGCGTAGAAGTAGTCATCCTTTCTCGCAATGATCCGGTAAGTGGCCTTCGCGTATTCCGCTCTGCGCAGCATCATGGCCTCCATTTAGAGCGTGGTGTGTTTACTAGAGGTCGCCCTCCCTATCATTACCTCCGGTCATTACATGCCAACCTCTTTTTATCAGCTAACGAAGATGATGTGCGAGCAACGATTGACGCTGGTTTTCCCGCTGCTCGCGTCTACCCTGAGTCAAGCAAAACAGCTGAATCTCATCCCAATGAAATCCGCATCGCCTTTGACGGAGATGCCGTCCTGTTTTCAGATGAAGCAGAGCAAGTTTTTCAGAGCGAAGGTTTAGTTGCCTTTGTCGATCATGAAAGCAAGAAAGTTGCTATTCCATTGCCGCCAGGACCATTTAAGCCCTTGTTGGAAGCCTTACATCAACTTCAGCGCTCTACCAGTGAAACAGGCATGCGGATTCGCACTGCCTTAGTAACTGCCCGTTCAGCACCAGCCCATGAGCGCGCAATTCGCACGCTCATGGCTTGGGGTATTGATGTTGATGAAGCCATGTTTCTCGGTGGCTTATCCAAAAGTGAATTCCTGCGTGAGTTCGAGCCTGATTTTTTCTTTGATGATCAAACCGGTCATTGCCAATCGGCAGCGTCTGTTGCGCCAACTGGTCATGTTGTATCTGGCGTATCCAATAGACCAAAAGATTAAATACCTATATCAAAGCTAAGTTTATTTAATGGCTACATTACCGCTCGGTCAAGCTACGCAATACCCAGATCAATATGATCCTAGCTTGCTATTTCCAATTCCACGAACAGAGAACCGTCTTAAGTTAGGCCTCAAAGAAGGGCAATCTTTGCCATTTGTGGGTGTAGATATATGGAATGCTTTTGAGCTGAGCTGGCTCAATACCAAAGGTAAGCCCCAAATTGCTTTAGCTGAATTTCAGATTCCAGCAGATTCACAAAATATGATTGAATCAAAATCTTTCAAACTCTATCTCAATAGTTTGAATAACACCCGCTTTGAAAGCGAAGATACAGTGCGCGAAAGATTAAATGCTGATTTATCAGCAGTCGCTGGTAGCAAAATTAGCACACGTATCAACCCAACAGAAGCCATTGCTAAAAAGGGTATCCAAGAAATGAGCGGGGTATTAATGGACCGACTCGATATTGAAATTGACCCTAAACTGCCTGCCGACCCCAATCTTCTTGCAGTCAACGAATCTTTTGGACCTATCGAGCAATGCTTAGTCTCCCACTTACTCAAATCTAACTGCCCCGTCACCGGCCAACCTGATTGGGCAAGCATACAAATTCGTTACCAAGGACGTCCTATTTTGGAGGAGGGCTTGCTGCGATATTTAATTGGATTTAGACAATTAGGTGAGTTTCATGAGCATTGCGTTGAAACAATTTTTTGTGATATCAAACGCCAATGCAAGCCTGAGAAATTATCGGTTTATGCGCGCTATACCAGGCGCGGTGGCTTAGATATCAATCCTTTTCGGACTGATCATAATTCTGCATGGCCAGATAACACGCGACACTCTAGGCAATAAAAACCCCTAGTAGAAAAATTCTAGAAGGGGTTTTTGCCATTGTGGCATTCACCACATTAGTTGATATTACTTAGAAAGGAATATCGTCGTCCATTGCGCCAAGCGATGCGGCATTAGTTGGGGCTGATGTAGATTGCTCCGCCGGCTTTGAGCGGCTGTAGCTTTCCCCACCATCACCACTCCCGCCTACTGGCTTTCCACCAAGCATTTGCATTGTTTCTGCAACGATCTCAGTGGAATACTTTTCTTGGCCACTAGCGTCCATCCATTTACGTGTACGCAAACGACCTTCAACATAAACCTGTGAACCTTTTTTGAGGTACTGACCAGCGATTTCAGCTAACTTGCCAAAGAAAGCAACGCGGTGCCATTCTGTGGTTTCTTTCATTTCGCCAGACTGCTTATCTTTATAGCGATCTGAAGTCGCCACTGAAATGTTGGTTACAGCGTCGCCGCTGGGCATATAACGTGTTTCAGGGTCTCGCCCTACGTTACCTACGATGATGACTTTATTTACCGAAGCCATGTTGTCTCCCGAAGAAAAATAATGCTATGAATTAAATTTAAAGTAAAGCTATGCCTTTGCTGCTACATCCTTTGAATCTGCTACTTTCGCAGGCAATTCGCGCATTGACCAAGCAATTATAAGCCAGCATAAAAGAAGTGCGGCGCCCATTTTAAAGACTGATAAATCACCATGGTTATCCATTAACCACCCCCCGATTACAGCGCCTGTAAACAAGCCAATGGATTGAGTGGTGTTGTAAACGCCAAGGGCAGTACCCTTGGACTCTTTGGCGAATCGAGAAACTAGAGAGGGCTGCAATGCCTCTAATAAATTAAACCCAACAAAGTAGATCAACAAAGCAAAGGCTATAAATAGCACTGAAGTGGCCTTAGTAAAGAAATACTCTGCCACTAAGAGTAGCCCAATTGCGAGCAACATCACTGCACGTAGTTGCTGCTTCTTTTCACCAAAAATGAGTACTGGCGCCATAAAAACAAATGAGAGCAATACTACTGGGAGATAGACCTGCCAATGTGATGAAAGTGGTAACCCGGCTTGCTCTAATAAACGAGGTACCACTAAGAACATCGCTACTTGAGTGGCATGTAGAACAAAAACACCCGCATTTAAGCGCATGAGTTCGGGACGAAAAAATACCTCCTTCAAGGTAGCCTGCTGTACTTTGATTGCAGGTTTGGAAGTGGGGAGTACATAATATGTCACAGCCATGGCTATCACCCCAAGGGTGGCCAGAACTACGAAAATACCACTCAAATTAATGAACCGATAAATTGGGGCGGCAATCACGAGAGACAAAGCAAAAGACAGGGCAATGCTACCTCCCACCAAGGCCATAGCGCGAGTACGCACTTGCTCTCTGGTTAAGTCGGCAACCCAAGCAGAAATAGCCGCTGAAACTGCGCCAGCCCCCATTACGCCCCTGCCAATGGCAATCCACAAAAGGTCATCCTGAGCTGCGCAAATTAAAGCGCCAGCGACAAATAAGGAAAGTCCCCATAAAACCACCGGTTTTCGGCCAATACGGTCAGATAAGCGACCTAGGGGTATATAAAAACAGGCCTGGACGATATTAAAGATCCCAAGAGTGAGGCCAACCCATAAAGCATGCTCCCCGCCTGATAAGCCCCGAGCATGGATGCTAAAAACCGGCAATAGCAGAAAAAGGCCTAGCATACGAAGGCCAAAGATGCCTGCTAAGGCTAAAGTGGAGCGAAGTTCAGAAGGATTCATGGGAAAGGGCTATATTAACAAGTTACGCTAAAAAATCATGAATAACGAAATTAAGATCCGCGGTGCACGCACCCACAACCTCAAAAACATCAATCTAGATATTCCTAGAGAAAAATTGGTCGTTTTAACTGGCCTTTCTGGCTCAGGCAAAAGCTCGCTCGCTTTTGACACCCTATATGCCGAAGGTCAACGACGGTATGTGGAATCACTTTCTGCATATGCTCGTCAATTTTTGCAATTAATGGAAAAACCCGATGTTGATGTAATTGAGGGTTTATCACCAGCAATCTCAATTGAGCAAAAGGCTACCAGCCACAACCCCCGATCAACCGTAGGGACGGTTACCGAAATTCATGACTACCTGCGTTTGCTATTTGCGCGCGCAGGCACACCCCATTGTCCAGATCATGACCTGCCGCTAGAGGCACAAAGCGTCTCCCAAATGGTTGATACCGTTTTGGCTATGCCAGAAGATACCAAGCTGATGATCTTAGCCCCCGTTGTTAGTGAACGTAAAGGGGAGTTTGTGGATCTCTTTGCAGATCTTCAGGCACAAGGTTTTGTGCGCTTTCGTGTACGTTCAGGTGGCGGCACCACTAATACAGCTAAAGCAGAAATCTTTGAAGTCGATCAATTGCCTGAACTTAAGAAAAACGATAAGCACTCAATTGAGGTGGTGGTCGACCGTATTAAAGTTCGGCCTGATATTACCCAACGCCTTGCAGAGTCTTTTGAAACTGCTCTACGTCTTGCTGATGGTAAAACCATGATTGTGGATATGGATACGGGTAAAGAGATGATTTTCTCGAGCAAGTTTGCATGCCCTGTCTGTTCCTATTCTTTGCAAGAACTAGAGCCCCGCCTCTTCTCTTTTAACAACCCGATGGGCGCCTGCCCTTCGTGTGATGGTTTAGGCCATCAATCCTTCTTTGATCCAAAACGTATTGTTGCTCACCCCGACCTCTCTTTGGCATCGGGTGCCATTAAAGGTTGGGATCGTCGCAACCAGTTTTATTTCAAGCTACTGCAGACACTAGCAAAGCATGGGGGCTTCGATGTGGAGAAACCCTTTGAGACCTTAAGCAAGAAACAGCAAGATCTCATTTTATTGGGTTCTGGTGATGTCACCATTCCATTTGAGTACATCAACGAGCGCGGTAAAAATAGTATTCGCGAACATGCTTTTGAAGGAATTGTGGCTAATTTTGAAAGGCGCTATCGAGAAACCGACTCCATGACGGTGCGTGAAGAATTAGCGCGGTATCAAAATATGCAGATCTGCCCAGAATGCAAGGGCAGTCGTCTTCGCAAAGAAGCGCGTTTTGTCAAAGTAGGCGACGCAGAACAATCTCGCGCTATTTATGAAATCAGTGCGCTACCACTCAAAGAGGCTAAAGAATATTTTGAAGCACTTGAACTCAAAGGCGCTAAACGAGAAATCGCTGACAAGATCGTCAAGGAAATAGGCTCACGCCTGCGCTTCTTAAATGATGTGGGCTTAGACTATCTTTCACTTGAACGTAGTGCAGACACTCTATCTGGCGGCGAGGCTCAACGAATTCGTTTGGCATCGCAGATCGGCTCTGGTTTAACTGGAGTGATGTATGTGTTAGATGAACCATCGATTGGATTACATCAACGTGATAATGACCGCTTGATTGGCACCCTCAAACATTTACGCGACTTGGGCAATAGCGTTCTAGTGGTTGAGCATGATGAGGATATGATTCGTGCCTCTGACTATGTGATTGACATTGGCCCTGGTGCTGGGGTTCATGGTGGTGAAATTGTGGCTCAAGGTACGCCTGCTGAGGTGGAAGCCAATCTCAAGTCATTGACTGGCGCTTACCTATCAGGACGCGAGTGCATTGCCGTTCCAGAAAAGCGCATTCCAGTGAACGATAAGTTCCTAGAAATCTTTGGGGCACGCGGAAATAATCTCCAATCTGTTCATGCACAGATACCAGTAGGATTGCTGACTTGTGTCACCGGTGTTTCAGGCTCTGGAAAATCGACTCTCATTAATGACACCCTACACCACGCGGTAGCTCAACATCTTTATGGCTCTAATGCAGAGCCGGCTGCACATGATGCCATCAAAGGTTTAGAAAACTTTGACAAAGTCATTAGCGTAGACCAGTCCCCGATTGGTAGAACGCCACGCTCTAATCCTGCAACTTACACGGGGCTCTTTACCCCCATTAGAGAGCTCTTCTGTGGGGTACCCGCAGCACGTGAACGTGGCTATGAAGCTGGCCGCTTTTCCTTTAATGTCAAGGGAGGGCGCTGTGATGCTTGTGAGGGTGATGGTGTAATTAAAGTAGAAATGCACTTCTTGCCTGATGTTTATGTTCCTTGTGATGTTTGTCATGGCAAGCGCTATAACCGCGAAACTTTAGATATTCGCTACAAAGGTAAGAATATTCATGAAGTATTGTCGATGACCATCGAGCAGGCACATGAATTCTTTGGAGCAGTTCCTATTGTTAAGCGCAAACTCAAAACACTGCTCGATGTCGGCCTGGGATATGTCAAGCTAGGTCAGAGCGCCACGACCCTTTCTGGCGGTGAAGCGCAACGTGTCAAACTGTCTTTGGAGCTCTCAAAACGCGACACTGGTAGGACCTTATACATCTTAGATGAACCCACAACCGGCTTACATTTTCATGATATTCAATTGTTGCTAACCGTTTTACAAACACTCAAGAAACAAGGAAATACGATTGTCATCATCGAACACAATTTAGATGTAATTAAGACTGCAGATTGGATTATTGATCTTGGGCCCAAAGGTGGTGCAGGTGGTGGCTTAATCATAGCGACCGGCACCCCCGAAGAAGTTGCTAAGAATGAAGCTAGCTTTACCGGTCACTACTTAGCCCCTTTACTATCTCGCAAACCCGTGCCTAGCAAAAAGAAAAAGTAGTGAGTAAATACTTAATCTCATCAGAGTAATTTAGATTCGGCTAAATCAGTCGCCTCTGAATTACCTGAGAGCACCAAAATATCATTGGCCTGTAGACGCAATTCTGGGGTGAGATCTAGTTTCACATAATCTGCACCACCAACCTTTCGCCTAACCGCTTGTATACTAACACCCTCATTTTCTAGATGGAGTTCCTCCAATGTTTTTCCAATACTTGCAGACTCGGGCAACAGGGTAACTGAGTGCAATCTCCAGGACTCGTTTGACCCAAAGTCATCATCTGCCGATCCGCGGAAATAACCCCGTAGCAAACTATAGCGTGCTTCACGCGCATTCGTAATCCGTCGAACCACTTTGCGCATTGGTACGCCCATGATGAGCAGCACATGTGAGGCCATCATCAAACTTCCTTCTATCAATTCAGGAACGACTTCAGTAGCACCTGCAGCGCGCAACTTTGCCAAATCTGCATCATCTTTGGTGCGCACTAAAATCGTCATACCAGGACGCATATGCTCAACTTGATACAATATCTTTAAAGTGGCTGGAGTATTGGCATAAGTAATCACTACCGCTTTTGCTCTTGCTAAGCCAGCAGCACCTAAATAATTCTCTCGACTAGCGTCGCCATATACCACGTTGTCACCAGCCGCAGCAGCCTCTTTAACGCGATCAGGATCCATATCCAAAGCAATATAAGGAATCTTTTCTTGATCGAGCATACGGGCAAGACTTTGTCCAGAACGACCAAATCCGCAAATCACTACATGGTTTTCGGTGCGCACACTTTTAGCAGCGACCTTTGTTAGAGCAAGTGACTGCAATAGCCACTCATTACTAGAAAAACGCAATGCAAAGCGATCGCTATATTGAATCAAGAATGGGGCTCCAAACATAGAGATCAGCATCGCAGCCAATACTGCTTGGCTTAAGGCAGGATCAATGAGATCTAGACCATCAATTTGTGCCAGTAATACAAATCCGAATTCACCAGCCTGGGCTAGGCATAGGCCAGTCCGAATAGAAATTCCCGTACTCGAGCCAAAGGCACGAGAGAGCAACGCTATTAGTCCAAACTTAAATATCAATGGTCCGATTAACAATAGTAAGACCAGCACCCATTGTTGTAAGATCACATCAAAATCAAGCAGCATTCCAACTGTAATAAAGAATAGGCCAAGCAAGACATCACGGAAAGGTTTTACATCCTCTTCCACTTGGTGTCGATAAGGTGTTTCTGAAATCAGCATCCCTGCCAAGAAGGCGCCCAAGGCTAAGGACAAGCCAAAATGTTCAGTTAGGCCTGCCATGCCCAAAACAATCAATAAAAGATTGAGCATGAAGAGTTCTTGAGAGCGCAATTTGGCAACCAACCTAAACCAGCGACTCATTAAGGTCTGACCAATCACAAAAATGAGAATCAAGGCAACCGTAAGCTTGATGGCAGCAGTAGTTAAGGCAATGAATAAATCGCCAGGATTTTTACCTAGGGATGGCAGCAAAATTAATAGAAAAATAACTGCTAAGTCTTGAAAAAGCAAAATACCGATGATGTTGCGCCCATGCTCAGTTTCTAGCTCGGATCGGTCTGCAATCAATTTGGTCACTATGGCTGTGGAAGACATAGCTAAAGCACCGCCTAAAGCAATCGCCGCCTGCCAAGAAATAGGGTAGATCCAGTTCATCAATAAACTAGCGGGAACTGCCAATAACATCGTCAAAATGACTTGGCTACCACCCAAGCCAAATACAATGGAACGCATGGCCCGAAGCTTATGGAGGTTAAATTCTAGGCCGATCGAGAACATCAAAAAGACCACCCCAAACTCTGCGAGGTATTTGACGGTGGCAGAATCATTAGCCAAAGCAAGGGCATTGGGGCCGATAAGGACACCAATGGCTAGATAGCCCAAAATAGGGGGAAGCCCAAAATAGCGGAAAATAACTACCCCGGCCACCCCAGAGGCCAGCAAGATGAGAGTTAACTGAAGGACTGACGGCATATACTCACCCCATGATAGCTAAGACTCGTGAACGAACCCTAAAGCTTGCGCGCGACACCCTCACCATTGAGGCTGCTGCACTGCACACTATGCGCGATCGACTAGAAGGCGCCAATGCCGATGCCCTAGTGCTTGCAGTAGAGCTCCTGCATGCCTGTAAAGGCCGAATTGTGGTTTCTGGGATTGGTAAGTCGGGTCATATTGCCCGCAAAATTGCCGCGACCTTCGCCTCCACTGGCTCCCCAGCTTTTTTTGTTCACCCTGCTGAAGCCAGTCATGGTGACTTAGGTATGGTGACACGTGATGACGTTTTTGTTGCCCTATCCAATTCTGGCGAAACTGACGAATTACTCACTATTGTGCCCATAGTCAAGCGCACTGGCGCTAAATTGATAGCACTGACAGGTGCGCCCAACTCTTCTTTAGCGAGCTTGGCTGATGCCCATTTAGATACCAGCGTTGAAAAAGAGGCCTGCCCCCTTAATCTGGCCCCCACATCTAGCACCACAGCAGCCCTTGCCATGGGCGACGCTCTTGCAGTTGCTTTGCTAGATAGCCGAGGATTCCAGGCGGAAGATTTTCAGCGCTCCCACCCAGGTGGCAGGCTTGGTCGAAAACAACTGATGCATGTGAGTGAAGTGATGCGTAGTTTTGACGACACCCCCAAGATTTCTCTGCAAGCTTCATTACAAAAGGCTTTATTAGAGATGACCGCCAAACGCATGGGAATGGTGGTGACCTTAGATCAGAACCAGAAAGTAGCAGGCATTTTTACTGATGGTGACTTACGCCGTCTTTTAGAAAAGAGCACCAATCTTGATGGCTTAACATTACAGGCTGCCACTACTGCCACACCACGCACAATCCCACCTGAGTTACTAGCTGAAGAAGCAATTGAGATGATGGAAAAACACCGTATTAATCACCTAGTGGTGACCGATCCGCAAGGCAAACTCTTGGGAGCTCTTAACCTGCATGACTTATTTGCAGCCAAAGTAATTTAATTCTGTTGATTAATTAATTTCATGTCTAGTGCATTCAATACCCTGAACACCAACCCTTTGAGTCAATACCCACAAGCTTGGGAGCGAGCCAGCAAAGTTAAGGTATTGGTCTTAGATGTCGATGGCGTACTAACCAATGGGCAAGTATGGATTGGAGCCGATGGCAAGGAATCCTTGAAAGCATTTGATATTCAAGATGGTTTAGGCATTAAACTTTTAGAACTGGCTGGAATCCCAACGGCAATTATTACTGGACGACATTCTAAAATGGTTTTAGCTCGTTCTGAAGAACTGGGCATCAAACATGTCCATATGGGCGTAGAAAATAAGGCTGTGGCTTTAGTTGAAGTTTTGAAGTCGCTAAAGTTGCATGCACCAGATGCCGCAGTCATGGGTGACGATTGGCCAGACTTTCAAATGATGAAATCTGCTGGTTTTAAAGTATGTCCTGCTCAAGCTCACGAGGCAGTTAAAGAAACATCTCACCTTGTTACCTCGCGTGCCGGCGGCAATGGCGCGGTTCGCGAAGTATGCGACCTGATTCTTAAAGCGCAAAATCGCTATGAAGAATTACTCGCTCATGCTCGCGCCTAAGGGATTGAGTAATGCAATTAAATGCCCATAAAATCAAAACTGGCTTATTACGGAGCATATTACGCCTCATGCCCTTAATTTTGATGGGCACCCTTACGCTCGTCACATTTTGGCTCGTAAAGAAAAATACTCCCGCTGAAAAATCTGCAATCGAGCGAGTGCGGCTGCATGAACCTGACTACACCATTGTGAATGGCTCTCTTTCTGCTTTAAATGAATTAGGTAGCACCAAATACCGTGTCTTGGGAAAGAAGGTAATTCACTATGATGATGACGCATCCATCGATATTGAGAAGCCGCGTATGCGCCTATTCCCCCCTGAAAAATCTCCTGTTACAGTCAAGTCTGACACTGGGCATTTAGATGGCGACCTTACTATTTTAGATTTATTGGGTAATGCTGAAATCTTTCGTCCACCTCAAGCCGCTACAGAAACTGAGCCTGCGAGGCCACGCATGCTAGCTCGATCTTCTTATTTCAAAGTCCTAATTAACGATGATGTTATAGAAACTGATAAGCCAATTACATTAGAGCAAGGAATGTCAGTGATGCATTCGAATGATGGTGGCATATTTAATAATATTGAGCAAAGTTTGGTGCTCTCTGGACAGGTACGCGGTCGTATTGAGCGTTCACAACAAGGTACGCAACCATGACCTTTGTGCACCCCAAAATACTTCGTACGCCTACTTTTTTAGCGCTGGCACTCAGTTTTTATAGCATCGCCTTTGTCTATGCAGAAAATGCTGATCAAGATAAACCGATCATTCTTGAGGCAGAAAAGGTATCAGTAAATGATGTGCAACAAGTCTATGAATTAAATGGCGATGTGTTATTAACCAAAGGTAGCATTCTCGTCACAGGTGAAAAAGGGAATATTAAAGTTGATCCTGAGGGCTATGAGTATGTAGATGTCCAAGGAACTCCTGAGCTTGTAGCTAGCTTTAGGCAGCGGCGCGAAGGACCTGCCGATGAGTTTATGCAAGGCCGCGGGAGTGTAGTGACTTATAACGCTAAAACTGAGTTACTAACCCTAACCGGTGAAGCTAGTTTAAAACGACTCCTCAATATGCAGATGATTGATCAGTTACGTGGCTGGAAAATTGAATACGATGATATAAAACAAACCTATCGTGTCTTCCCCCCAAGTAATGCCAAGCCAGAAGATCTCCCTTTAGCGAGAGCCATCCTTTCACCAAGACGAAAAGCTACATTAGAGAAATGACCACGGATACAGTAAGCAATAAGGGTGCAGCCACACTCAGCGCCCACCATCTACAAAAACGCTACGGCTCACGTACTGTCGTTCGGGATGTCTCAATTGAAGTTAAGTGCGGGGAGGTAGTTGGACTGCTGGGTCCTAATGGCTCTGGCAAAACCACTTCTTTCTACATGATTGTGGGGTTAGTGCCCTTAGATGGCGGTGATATTAACCTTGATGGCACAGATATCACCCATCTACCAATTCATGAACGCGCCCGCATGGGCCTATCCTATCTTCCACAAGAGGCCTCTGTCTTTAGAAAACTCAATGTTGCCGAAAATATACAAGCAGTGTTGGAATTACAGGTGCATGGCGGTAAGCGACTGAGCAAAGCAGAAATTGCACATCGCCTAGATGAACTTTTGGGTGAATTGCAAATTAGCCACCTCAGGGATAATCCCGCGCTATCTCTTTCTGGCGGAGAGCGTCGTCGTGTAGAGATCGCCAGAGCCCTTGCATCTTCGCCAAAATTTATTTTGCTAGATGAACCGTTTGCCGGTGTTGACCCCATTGCCGTTGGTGAAATTCAGCGCATTGTCCGATTCTTGCGTGATCGCCAAATTGGGGTCTTGATTACCGACCATAATGTTCGGGAAACCCTAGGAATTTGCGACCATGCCTACATTATTAGTGAGGGGAGCGTTATAGCCTCAGGTAAGCCTGACCAGATTATTCAGAACGATGCCGTTCGAAGGGTCTATTTGGGTGAAAACTTCCGGATGTAAAAACCTTCCTTTTGGAAAATTTTATTTAAAAAATGACCTTGCCCCCTTGGTTTTCAGCAAAATCGCTGATACGCTGGAGGCTCATGATATTCATTTCCTAAAGAAACGACTCTACGCATTAAAAAGGGGCTTGCTGCGCACCCCGGCCATTGTTTGCGCAAGCATATTGAATAGGAGCTGCTGATGAATTTGAAAATTAATAGCCGTCATGTAGAAGTTACTCCAGCAATGCGCACTCACCTCGAGGCAGGATTAGCTAAAGTTCGTAAGCACTTTGATCATGTGCTAGATGCCTCAGCCTTCCTGATTGTCGATAATGCCAAGGAAAAGTCTCTGCGCCAAAGTGCTGAGATCACTATTCATTTGAAAGGCAAAGAACTTTTTGCAGAAGCACACAATGCTAATCTCTATCACGCCATGGACGCAGTGGTCGATAAACTCGAGCGTCAGGTTGTAAAACATAAAGAAAAAATCCAAGATCACTATCACGACAAGCATTTTGAATAATTGCTTATGTCAGGACACCTATAATCATTTGACATGAATGCCCTGACTGATCTTTTCACCCTTGACTGCATTGCGTTAGATAACCCTGCCAAAAGCAGAGCTGACGTATTTGCAGCTGCTGGGGTGCTGTTTTCCCAACATACTGACTTAGATGCTAGCGCTATCGTTGGCTTTCTCAATGCTCGTGAAGATCTAGGCTCAACTGCCCTTGGTGCAGGAGTAGCCATCCCCCATGGTCGAGTCAAAGGCTTAAAGCAACCGATTGCTGCCTTTTTCAAACTAAAAGATCCAATTGAATTTGCCGCTCCTGACGGTGAGCCAGTCTCTATTTTGATTTTTCTATTGGTTCCTGAAAAAGCTACGCAACAGCATTTAGAAATTCTGTCATCAATTGCGCAATTGTTGTCTGACCCAGATACACGAAAGTCTCTGGGCATTGAAAATAATTCTGAAGCAGTTTGTAAACTACTTCGGAGCTGGGGAGCACCTTCATGACCCAGCCGTTACTTTTAGAAGGTGTCACAGCTCAACAGATCTTTGATGACAATGTTTCAGATCTCAAGCTATCTTGGATTGGCGGCTTAGAGGGGGCAGATCGTACCTTTCCAGCCGCGGCTGTTAAGGCAGCTGCAGCTAGTTCCGATTTAGTAGGTCACTTAAACCTTATACACCCCAGCCGCATTCAGATCTTCGGTGATCAAGAGGTCGATTACCATGCAGCCCTAGAGCATAAGCAAAAACAAGAGCAAATATCAAGCCTGATCTCAAAAACTCCCCCTTGTGTGATTGTTGCCGATGGTAAGTCAGTTGACCCAGACCTGCAACTCTTCTGTCAAAGATCTTCTACACCATTATTTACAACCGCTATCTCTGCAGCTGAAGTCATTGATCATTTACGTACCTATCTCACGAAGATTGGCGCACCCCAAATTACTATGCATGGTGTCTTTATGGATATTTTGGGATTAGGTGTATTAATTATGGGTGAGTCAGGCTTAGGTAAAAGCGAGTTGGGGCTCGAACTGATATCGAGGGGGCATGGTCTTGTAGCTGATGATGCGGTTGATTTTGCCCGGCTTGGGCCTGACTATATTGAGGGGCGCTGCCCAGTGATCTTGCGCAATCTGTTAGAAGTGCGTGGCTTAGGCTTACTCGATATTCGGACAATATTTGGTGAGACTGCTGTGCGCCGTAAATTAAAATTGCGCTTAATTGTTCAATTGGTGCGGCGAACTGATGGTGAGTTCGAGCGTTTGCCATTAGAAGCCCAGCATATTGATGTCTTAGGTATTGGTATTCGTACTGTAAAAATTCAGGTGGCTGCAGGACGAAACTTAGCGGTACTTGTAGAGGCTGCTGTCCGCAATACAATTTTACAGTTACGCGGTATTGATACTTTAAAAGAATTTATCGAACGCCAACGTTTACAAATGAACGCTGAGAACGATTCAACCAAAACCCAGGGCCGCTTACTCTAATATGCAAATTAATCTGATTACCGGCATTTCAGGCTCAGGTAAATCAGTTGCACTGAGAGCCTTTGAAGATGCAGGATACGATTGTGTTGACAACCTTCCGGTTACCTTATTGGAAAGCTTAATCAGCACCCTCGAAAATGAAAAAAGTGAGAAGGCTGCTGTAGCTATTGATGCACGGCGCGGTAAATCTATTACCGAACTACCACGCATCCTGGAAAATCTTCGCCGCCATCATGAAGTCAGAATTGTTTTCTTAAACGCCGATACGAATACATTAATTGCGCGCTTTTCTGAAACTAGGCGTCGCCATCCTCTTTCTGCGCAAACAGACCAAGCTAGTTGCGCCACCTTGACTGAGGCGATTGATAGTGAGCGCAGCCTGCTTGAGCCCTTGCGTAGCCAAGCACATAGTATTGACACAAGCAACTTACCTGCGCATGCTCTGCGTTCCTGGATTCAGGATCTACTCAAAAATGAGGCTATTGGTTTATCGGTTATCTTTGAATCGTTCGGCTTTAAGAAGGGTTTACCTAGCGATGCCGATTTAGTATTTGATGTACGTTGCCTACCAAATCCTCACTACGATAAAGTGTTGCGGCCTCTTACTGGCAATGACAAGCCTGTTCAAGAATTTCTAGTAAAAATTCCTGAAGTCGTTAGCATGGAATCTGACATTATTCAATTTATTGAAAAATGGTTACCTCACTATATTGCTGATGGACGTAGCTATTTAACAGTTGCAATTGGCTGTACTGGTGGCCAGCACCGCTCGGTCTATCTCGTCAAACAGATTAGCGAATACTTTCTTAAGCACCAAGAATTGGCTGACCTTCAAATTAATTTCTTAACTCGTCACCGCGAACTAGATTCAATTCCAGTAAAAGTATCTTGATTGGTTGTGGCAAGCCATAGCGCCCTAATTGACGAAGTGGCACCCACATTAAATGAGGATTTGAAAATGGTAAGGCATGCTGCACATTGACATGCCAAATTTGCATCCCTAAACGCCTATGAGTAAAGATATGCCGAATCTTCTCTCCACAAATAGCTACTGCGCAATATTGCAAAATGGTACTGATGTTTTCTTTTGGTAAGGTCAGTTGTAAAAGCTCCATGAGCTGAAGATTGGAGATGCCCAATTCTCCATTTACCTTTCTCCTCCAAATAGATTCCGGCAAAGACCAAAGACCGCCCCAAATGGCTTTGTCAGGACGCTTATGTAACAAGACGAAATCTCCATGCCGCATTAATAGCATGTCGCAATCAAACTCTGGGGATTTGGCTTTCACTACTTTTTTAGGCAGCGCCAATACTTGATTACTTAAGTTAGCCTGGCAATGCTGTTCAAATGGACATTTTCGAGCCCCACTCAAACACACTGGCTTACGGGAAGTGCACCAGGTTGCTCCGAAATCCATTAGAGCTTGCGTATATACCGGCATATCTTGAGAATCTGTTGGTAATAAATCGTGCGCTAAAGCCCAGAGCCGATCACTTACCTGCTTTTGTGTAATTTGACCTTCAATTCCAAATAGGCGCGCTAAGATTCGCTTAACATTCGCATCTAGAATAGGTGCTCGTTCATGAAATGCAAAGGCCGCAATTGCACCAGCAGTTGATCTACCAATCCCTTTAAGTTGCTCAAGCATTCGTGGATCACTTGGGAACTTTCCGGAAAACTGGCTAAGCACCTGACTTGCACAGGCATGTAAATTACGAGCGCGCGAGTAGTAACCCAAGCCCGCCCACTCAGCCAATACCTCGTCTATTGATGCAGCAGCTAATTTTTTCACGGTTGGAAAGCGCTTCATAAACCGCGGGTAACGCTCTAGAACTGTTGCCACTTGAGTTTGTTGCAACATAATTTCAGAAACCCAAACTGCATAGGGATCCTGAACCCCCTGCCAAGGTAAGCCTTCACGACCCTCATGGCCATACCAAGCAATGAGCTTTTTAGAGAAGGACGTAATCAACGCTTTTGACATTGAGGACAAAAGTAAGTGGATCGCTGACCTTGGGCGATTTGTTTAATCAGCGTTTTGCAAACTTTGCAAGCCTGATCTTTACGATCATAAACTTTAGTCTGAAGCATAAAATGCCCAGGCTCTCCATCGCTCTTCACAAAATCTTTTAAGGAACTGCCACCCGCATCAATGGCTTTTTTGAGAATTAATCGGACTGCTGCGGCCAAACGCGCGCACTGAGGACGCGTTAATTTTCCCGCCGACTTTGCCGGATGAATGCCTGCCTCAAATAAGCTTTCAGAACAATAAATATTGCCAACCCCCACAACGGCTTGGCCCGCTAATAAAAATTGCTTTGTCGACACGCTCCGATTGCGAGAAAGCCGATATAAGATCTCTGCCCCGAGTTCACCCCTAAATTCAGGTGAGAAAGGTTCAACCCCTAACCTTTGTAAAAGAGACAATTGCTCTATTGGCCCTTTAGACTGGGGATGCCATAAAACCGCACCAAATTTTCTAGGGTCATGCAAGCGCAAACTAAGCTCGCCAAATTCAAAAGTAACGCGATCATGTATCTTGAGCGGATTGGTGCTAGGAAGCACCCGGAGCGTTCCTGTCATGCCTAGGTGCAGTAAAAGATAGCCAGTATCCATTTTCAAGAGTAAGTATTTGCCCCGCCGCTCAATGCTACATACTTTCTGACCAGGAAGTATCCTTACTAAATTGTTGGGCACCTGCCAACGCAAGCGACCATCAATGATTTGGACTGCGCTAATCTTTCGCCCCTCGATATAAGGCAAGATTCCACGGCGGGTCACTTCTACTTCAGGGAGTTCAGGCATCAATGGATTGTAGATTCGCAGATTAGAATGTGCTTATGATTAAATTTGCACTAAAACCGCTTTTGCAGTGCTTATTCCTAAGTACATCGATTGGTTTAGGCCTATCGAGTACCTTGGCAATAGCCCAAGCCAATAGTCTGACGAGTGGAGAGGCCATCTTTGAGGTGCTAGCCTCTGAAATTGCTTTACAGCGCGGTGAAGCCGGTCTTGCATATAGCACCTATCTAGAGCTCGCTCGCCAGCTTAATGACCCTCGCTTGGCCCAACGTGCCATGGAAATTGCGATTACAGCAGGCTCGCCTGATTTGGCCTTACAAGCAGCACAAACTTGGGAAAGTTTGGCCGGTCCATCCCAAACTAAACCGAAGGAAGTCCTTGTCACGCTATTGATTCTGAATCAACGCTGGTCAGATGCTGTTAAGCCAGCTATTTCACTATTGAATCAACAAACTCCTGCTCAACGCGAAATTACCTTGCAACAAATTCAAGCGCTGATTTCTAAGGCCAAGGATGAGACCGAAGCCTTACGTGCTTTTTATGAAATCGTTTCAGCAGTCAATCCATTACCAAAAGATCCTGGCACCCTCTATACCTATGCCATGGCTGCCGAAAAATCCGGCCATATTGAGGTAATGGAAAAAACTTTACGGGCCATTTTGCGCACTAACCCCAATGACGCTAACAGCTTAAATGCCTTGGGCTACTCACTTGCCGATCGTAATAAAAATCTCCCAGAGGCATTTAAGTTGATTACTAAGGCACACCAGCTCTCCCCAAAAGACGGCTTTATTTTGGATAGCTTGGGCTGGGTGAATTTTCGCATGGGTAAAAATGCTCTGGCTCTTGAACAATTACAGCAAGCCTACAACTTAAAACCAGAAGCAGATATTGCCGCCCACATTGGGGAAGTTCTCTGGATGATGAATCGACCTCTAGAGGCCGAAGATATCTGGCGTCAAGGGCAAAAATTAGATGCTAATAATCCCACTCTGAAAGAGACTTTAAAACGCTTAAAACCTGATTGGTCTGTGGCTGATCAAAGCGCCAAAGG